>JACQBG010000016.1 GCA_016194585.1 Gemmatimonadota bacterium | reverse complement strand
GTGCGCGGCGTCGCCGTCGACGGCGTTCTGTTCCGCGGCTCGATGGCCGACAACATCCGATACGGCCGTTTCGACGCGAGCGACGAGGAGGTGGCGGACGCCGCGCGCCTGGCCGGTCTCACGCCCCTGCTGGAGCGGCTCCCCAAGGCGCTCGGCACGCTCGTGGGGGAACGTGGCGTGCAGCTGAGCGCCGGCGAACGGCAGCGCATCCTGCTCGCGCGCGCCTTCGTGGCCCGGCCGGCGGTGCTGGTGCTCGACGAAGCGACGGCGAACCTCGACTTCCGCACCGAGGCCGACGTGCAACGCGCGATGCGCGACGTGGCGGCCGGCCGCACGACGATCACCGTGGCGCACCGCCCGTCGATGGTGATCGTCGCCGAGCGAGTGCTCGTGTTGCGTCACGGCGTGATCGAGCAGGATGGGACGCCGGAGGCGCTGCAACGGGAGCCGGGGTACTTCCGCGACATGATGGCCGCCGCGGAGACGGCGCGGGTGGTGGGCGGCACGGCCTGACTGAAGCGAACGGCCCCGCGACACCGGTCGCGGGGCCGTTCATGGTTGCCGCGCGGCGGCCTCGCCGCCGCCGTCACCTCACGGCACGACCCGCGGCGGCTGCGGCGTGATCACGTGCTGCGTGCCCTTGAGCAGGTCGTTGATCTTCCCGATCCGCTCGGCGACCAGCTTGTCGAGCCGCGTCTGGGCGTCGTCGGTCTCCGTCTTGAGTTCCCCCGAACGGAGCTTCTCGCCGTCGGTCACCGGCCACTGCGGACGGGCGATCATCCCGGTGATGGTCTGCGCTTCCTCACGGAGTCGCGGGTACTGGCGGTAGCCCAGCCCCGGGAGCGGTCGCGCGAGCACGGAGTCGCGGAAGTGGCGCAGGTCCTTGAGCGTCCCGGCGACTTCGCCGCCGACCGCGCGGAGGGTGCTGTCGCGCGGTTCGGCCCGCACCGTCGTCTGCAGTGTGGTGAGCTGCCGGATGAGGTCGTCGACGCTGGCGATGACGCGCCCGACGCGCTGCTGCGTGGCCTGCGCTTGCAGGGCGAGCGTGTGCTGCAACGCGACCTGCTCCGGCGTCATCTCGATGCGCGGGTCGTTCTGCACCGTCACCGGCTTGCTGTACTTCTGCCCGCCGACGGTCATCGTGACGGTGTACGTGCCCGGCAGCACCGCGACGGCCGCCGGACCGAAGAACGACTCTTCGGCGCCACCTCCCGCATCGCGCTCGGCGGCGGCGCGACGGCGGTCGCGGAGTGCCTGCAGCGAGGTGTCGGTCGGCGCGCCGGCGCCCTGGCCGCGGCCGCCGCCACCGCCGCGGCCGCCGGTCGCGCCGTCCGCCGCGGGGTCGTAGCGCAGGTCCCAGGTCACTCGGTTCACGCCGGCTTCGTCGGGCACGCGCGTCATGTGGCGCACGACGCGCCCGCTCGCGTCGGTCACCTCGATGTTCACCTCGCCGGCCGGCTGCGCTTTGAGGTAGTACGAGATGATCGCGCCGTTCGGCGGATTCTCGCCGGCCCACTTCCGCTGGCCGAGGTTGCCGTCGCGTCCCCAGGAGTTCCACCAGCGGATCGTCGGGCGGACGTCGAAGAGCACGGCATCGCTCGCCGCCGCGTCGGCGATCTGCTGCAGCGGCGTGAGGTCGTCGAGGATGTAGAGGCCGCGACCGTGCGTGGCGAGGAGGAGGTCGTTGTCGCGCGGATGGATCTGGATGTCGCGCACCGGCACGACGGGCAGGTCGCCGCGGAGCGACACCCAGTGCGTGCCGCGGTCCCACGACGCCCACGCGCCCGTCTCGGTGCCGGCGTAGAGCAGGTTGCGATGATGCGGATCCTCGCGCACGACGTGCGTCCACCAGGCGCGGTCGGGCATGTCGCCGCGGATGCTCTTCCACGTCTTCCCGAAGTCCGTCGTCATGTAGAGGTACGGCGAGTAATCGTCGTCCTGATGGTGGTCGGCGGTCACGTACGCGGTGCCGACGTCGTAGTGCGACGCCTCGACGGTGGCGATCCAGGCGTTCGGCTTGAGCCCCGGCACGTTCACGAAGACGTTGCTCCACGTCTTGCCGCCGTCTCGCGTGACGTGCACCTCGCCGTCGTCCGACCCGGTCCAGATGACGTTGCTGTCGAGCGGGCTCGGCGCGATGCTGAGCAGCGTCGAGTGGAACTCGGCGGCCGTGTTGTCGACGACGATCTCGCCGCCCGACGACTGCTGCTTCTTGGGGTCGTTGGTCGTGAGGTCGGGGGAGATGACGTCCCAGTGCAGCCCGTAGTTGCTCGATCGGAAGAGCACGTTGCCGCCGAAGTACACCACCGAGGGGTTCTGCGGCGAGAGCGCGATCGGCGAGTTCCAGTTGAAGCGGTACTTGTGCGAGATCATCGCGTCGCCCACCGAGCCGACGCGGTTGGGGTAGGGGTAGATGGTCTTCTGCACGTAGGCGCGCGTGTCGGTGATGTTCAGCATGCCGCCCTGCGCGTCGCTGTACACGAGCCACGGCTTGTCCATCACCGGCACGGTGAAGAAACCGTCGCCGAAGCTCACCGTCGACCAGTCGGCGGCGCGGATCCCCTGCGGGCTGAGCGAGTTGCTCGTGCCGCACCAGTTGCCGTTGTCCTGCAGGCCGCCGCAGACGCGGTAGGGCTGCTGCATGTCGTAGTTGATGTGGTAGAACTGCGTGAACGGGAAGGTGTTCACCACGTCCCAGTTCTTGCCGCCGTCGCGACTCACCTGCCAGCCGCCGTCGCTCCCGCTCAGGATGTAGCGCGGGTCGACGGGGTCGATCCACATGGCTTGGTGGTCGCCGTGCACGTCGCGCGCGATGGAGCGGAAGTTGAGGCCGCCGTCCTCCGAGAAGTACATGCTGCCGGAGAGCGTGAACACGCGGTTCGGGTTCTTCGGGTCGACGCGCAGGTCGGCGTAGTAGAACGGACGGAAGTTGATGTTCGGGTCGCGGTTCACGGTGCGCCAGCTCGCCCCGGCGTCGTCGGAGCGCCAGAGCTCCCCTTCGTCCTTGGTCTCGCTGATGACGTACACGATGTTCGGGTCGCTCGGCGCGACGGCGACGCCGATGCGGTCCATCGCCTTGCGCGGGAGGCCGCGCAGTTTGTCGGGGCCGGAGAGGCGATCCCACGTCGCGCCGCCGTCGACGGACTTGTAGACGGCGGTGTTGCCGGCGCCCGACTCGAGGTGCCACGCCCAGCGGCGGTACGTGTACATCCCGGCGTACACGATGTTGCTGTTCGTCGGGTCGGCGGAGATGTCGGAGCACGACGTCTGCGGGTCGACGTAGAGCACCTTCTTCCACGAGGCGCCGCCGTCGGTCGTCTTGAACACCCCGCGCTCCTCGCTCGGCCCCCACTCGCGGCCGAGCACGCAGGCGTAGACGATCTCGGGGTTCTTCTCGTCGATGACGAGGCGCGCGACCTTGTCGGACTTCTCGAGCCCGATGTGCTTCCAGTGGTCGCCGCCGTCGACGGACTTGTACATGCCGTCGCCGACGGAGGCGTTGTTGCGCGGGTTCCCCTCGCCGGTGCCGACGTAGACGACGTGCGGGTCGCTCGGCGCGACGGCGATGGCGCCGATGGAGCCGACGTCCTGGTCGTCGAAGATCGGCTTGAAGGTGGTGCCGCCGTTGGTGGTCTTGATGATCGAGCCGTTCGCGCCCGCGACGTAATACGTGAGCGGGTCGCCCGGCACGCCCGTCACGACCGACACGCGGCCGGCGTTGTTGGCGGGGCCGACGGAGCGCCAGGTGACGCGCTTGAGGAGGGCGGCGAAGTCGGGAGCCGCGGCGGCGGGCGCCGCCGCGACATTCGCTGGCGTCTTGCGGCCGGACTGGGCAGCGAGCGGCGCCGTGACGAGAAGGGGCAGGGCCGCGAGGAGGAGACGGAGACCCGATTTCATGTGAGGCTCGGTGGGGGTGGAAGCCCTATTATGTGCGCGGTCGCCCGCGAGAGGGAAGCGCCGGCCCCGCGCCGTGGCCGTTCGCCCGGCGCGGGGCGGGCGGCCATCGACTCGAGTGACCAGGCGGTCGCTACTTCAGGCGATACAATCGGCGCGCGTTGTCTCGCAACACCATCTTCGCCAGTTCGACGGCTCGCGCGTGCGTGATCTCGCCGTCGCGCATCATGCCGGTGAGTGCGCGGCCGAGCGCCTCGCGCCCCGTGTTCGCACCGATGATGCCGCTCTCCTCCCAGCCCAGCTCGGGCGACTCGGGATAGGCGTCGGTCGCGAACATCACCTTCTCGGGCACGTAGGCGAGCCATGCGCGGAGCACCTCGGCGATGTCGTGCGGCGAATCGAACGCGGTCTGCTCGGAGAAGTCGACGTAGGCGTTCGGCTTGGTGAGCAGCGGCGTGATCTCGTGCGTGAACGGCCAGCCGCCATGGACCATGACGAAGGTCGTCTTGCGGAGCGAGGGATCGTTGAGCAGTGGCTCGAGGAGCAGGGGGTCGGCCCACGATACGTTGAAATAGCCGCCGCCGCCGTGCGCCACGTGGATGTGCACCGCCATGCCGAGCCGGCCGCACTCCGTGGCGATGTAGCGGAAGATGTAGTCCTGGAGCGCCGTATACTCGGCCGGGTTCCCCGCGTAGCCCTTCTCCGCCTCGGCGAGCGTCGGGTTGCCGACGGCGAGCGGGCGCAGGTACGCCATCTCGAACTTCTCGGCGAGGGCGCCCCCCTGCTTGTGCCGCTCGAGCGTGGCCCGGACCACCTTCTCGAGGTACTCCGGGAGCGTCGCGGGGCGCGCCGAGACGCCGCTCTCCTGGTAGTAGCGCTTGAGCAGCTTCTCCTCGAGTGGCCAGAACGACTTCTGGTCCGGGGTGGTGATCATCTTCGCGTTGTCGAGGGGATACATGAGCGCGTCGGCGAACGGCACCCAGAGGAAGCGCGACGACGGCAGCCCCGGTCCCATCGCGACGCGGTTCGCCAGCATCACCTCGATCCCCATCTTGTCGAGCATGTACGTCGCGTAATCGGCCGAGTGCGCCTTGACGACGGCGGCCTTGTCGGCGCCGAAGAGCTCGGCGTGCGCGGCGGTCACGGTCGGCGACTTCGGCCGCTGGCGCATCGGGTCGGACTGCGCCTCGAGGTTGTCGACGGGGAGGGCATCGTACTCGTCGTCTGGCGTCTCGCCGGCGGCGGTGGGGCGCACCGGATGGGCATGGTTGTCGACCGCCTTGATGGCGGCGATCTCACGCGCCAGGCGCGGGTCGACGCCGGGATCCGGCATCGTGCCGCTGCCACATCCGAGCGCGGCGCCGACGGCGCAGAACGACACGATCTGAAGGAACTTCATGTGCTGCCTCCGATTCGAGTGATCGTGCCGCCGCGCCGCCGCGCGGTCCGTCAACGGACGCCGACGAGTCCGCGCGCGGCGTCGCGCAATGCCTTCGCGTCGTAGCCGAGTCCACCGCGGAACACCGTGGTCACCTGATACAGGTCGCGGGGGCGTGAGACGGGGTCGCCACGCACCACGACGAGGTCGGCCTGCCGGCCCGCGGTGATGGCGCCGATGTCGCGATCCATGCCGAGGATGCGCGCCCCGTTGAGCGTCATGATCTGGATCGCCGTCGCGGGAGAGAAGCCCGCTTCGAGCAACATCTCGTAGTTGCGCACGTCGCCGAAGCCCGGCAGATAACCGGTCCCCCACGGATCGCAGCCCGCGCCGAGCAATCCGCCGGCGGCGACGAAGTCGCGCTCCCAGCGCATCATCTTCTTCAGGAGGACGTCGGTCACGACGAGTCCGCCCGCGGCGATGTTCGCATGGTTGGCCTCGACCTCACGGCGCACCTCGGGGTCGAGCATGGCCATCGCCGCCGTGTCGAGCTGGAAGCGCTCCGGGGAGAAGCTCTCGTACACGCCGAGCGTCGAGACGACCGATGTCCCACGCTGCGCGAGTGCGCGGATCGACGCCTGTACGGCGGGGCTGCCCACGTCGACATCGGCCTGCTCGTGCATGTTCCCGATCGGGCACTCGTCGGGGCGCTTGCCGGGGACATAGTCGCTGGCGGTGATGAAGCCGTGCTGGAGCGCGTCGATCCCGAGCGCCGACGCCTCGGCGAACGTGACGGAGCAGAGGTGCCCCGTCACGCGCAGCCCGCGGGCGTGTGCGGCGCGGATCACGTCGCCGAGTCGCTCGCGCGAGATCTGTCCCATCACCTTGAACCAGGTGGCGCCCTCATCGGCCCAGTAGTCGACGACGCGACGCGCCTCGGCCGGCGACTCCAGCGCTCGCGCCATGCCGCTGCGTGTCGCCGGGCCGTCGAGGTAGGGGCCGCTGATGAGGAAGCGCGGGCCGGGGGTGCGGTCGAGCGAGACGTCGCGGGCCATGTTCCGCTCATGGTAGGGCAGCTGGCTCCCCGCCGTCATCGCGGTGGTGACGCCGAACGCGAGATAGAGCAGCGGCGCGCTCGTGGTCATGGCCGTCGTCCGGCGCACGCCCCCGAAGTACGTGTGCTCGTGCAGGCCGACGAATCCCGGGACCACGGTGCGCCCAGAAAGGTCGAGCACGCGGGCGCCGGCGGGGACCGTCGTGCCCGCGCTCGGCCCGACCCGCGCGATGCGCGTGCCTTCGATGACGATCGTCTGGTCGTCGCGCGACGCCGCGCCCGTGCCGTCGATCAGGCGTACGTGCGTGAGGGCGACGACGGGGGCGTCGACGCTCACGAAGGGGCGGATGTCGCGCGTCACCTGCTGGCGCGCCTGCGCGCCGGCGAACGTGGGCAGCAACGCGCTGAGCGAGAGGGCGAGGCGGATCGTGCGGAGCGAGAAGGGCATCGGGCAATTCTATCGTGGCGAGGAGCCCGGCGCGCCATGGAGCGGGGCGGGCGAGGCCGGCGGCGGCCACCTAACGATGCGACAACGTGATGCGTATCGTTAGCCGTCGCGAGGTCGCACGCTCGCCGTCCATCCCAACCACATTCGGAGTCCAGAGATGAACAGGACCTTCGCGCCGCTCCGGCGCGTCGTGGCCGCGGTCGCGTTCGTCGTGCCCGTCTTGCTGGGTGCGCAGGGGGGCACGTGGGCCCTGACGAACGCGCGCGTCGAGACCGTCACGCGAGGGGTGATCGAGAAGGGCACCATCGTCATCCGGGACGGACTCATCGCGGCGGTCGGTGCCGACGTGCCGATCCCGGCTGATGCCCGGGTGCTCGATCTCGCGGGGCGCACGGTCGCGCCGGGGTTGATCGACCTGACGTCGACGATCGGCCTGCCGGGCGCCGCCACCGCGGCGCCAGTGGGAGGGCGCGCCGGTGGCGCGGCGGGGGGCGGGGCGGCAAGCGCCGACCGATTCACCGGTTTCGAGGCGGACCGCGTCATCGCCGACGAGGTGAGAGTGTCGCCGGCCGAGGCGCGCGCCGCGCGCGAGGGCGGGGTGACGGCGGCGCTCGTGGCGCCGCCCCGTGGCGCCGTGCGCGGGCTGTCGGCGCTCGTGCCGATGAAGGACAGCGCCGGCGGCGCCGACGTGATCAAGTCGCCCGTGGCCGAGCACTTCGGATTCATCGCCGGCAACGGGTTCGGCGCCGGCGGCACGAACGCGCGCGGCGACCATACGCCCGGCACGATCATGGGCGTGGTCGCCTACCAGCGGCAGGAGCTCTATGACGCCAAGCGGCACGCCCTGCTCGAGGAGCGATGGAAGGCCGATCCGCGGGGGCTCGCGCGCCCGGAGCACGATCCGGACCTCGACGCCCTCGTCCCGGTGGTGCTGGGCAGGATGCCGGTCTTCTACGATGCGCCGCAGGAGAACGACATCCGGCGTGCCGCGCGGATCGACAAGGAGCTGTTCCTGCGCTTCACGATCGTCGGCGCGACCGAGGGGTGGCGCGCGCTCGACGCGCTCGAAGGACATCCCGTCGTGGTCTCGGTGAATTTCCCCGCGCCATCGACCGTCACCGGCTGGTCGTACCGGTACGCGATGCGACACGAGTCGGACGACAGCGCGGCGGCCGACCGCGCGGCCCGCACGCTGATCGAAGGGAACGCCGAAGCGATCCACAAGGCGGGGCTCCGGTTCGCGCTCGCCTCGGGCGGCACGAACGCGACGGCCTTCGTCTCGAACGTACGCAAGGCGGTCGCGGCCGGACTTCCCGCCGACGTGGCGCTGCAGGCGGTCACGATCCGCGCCGCGGAGATGGCCGGCCTCGGTGCGGCGCTCGGGAGCGTCGAGCCGGGGAAGATCGCGAACCTCGTCGTGACGGATGGGGGGAACGTCCTCGCCGCCGACGCGAAGGTGCGCGCCGTGTTCGTCGACGGGACGCGCTATGACGTCGTGCCGGCGGCGGGCGGCCGCGGCGGCAGCCGCGATGGCGGTCCGCCGTCCGCGACGGCGAACGGGACCTTCAATGGAGACAAGACGCCATGACGCAGACGCTCGCACGTCGCGCCGGCACGGTGCTCACGGGGATCGCGCTCGGCGTCACCCCGCTCGCCGCGCAGCAGGGCGCGGGCGCCGCGCCCGCCGACGGCTGGAACGGCGCCGGCGCGCTCAGCATCCCGGTGCCACCGGCGGCGAAGCTCGTCGCCATCACGCACGCGACGATCCTCACCGCCTCACACGGGACGATCACCGATGGGACGATCGTCATCCGCGACGGCAAGATCGCCGCGGTCGGCTCGGGCGTGCCCGTGCCGGCCGGCGCCCAGGTGATCGACGCGACAGGGAAGTTCGTGACGCCCGGCATCATCGACGCGCACTCGCACTCGTCGCTGCAGGGGATCAACGAGATGTCGAGCTCCGTCACCTCGCAGGTGCGCATCGAGGACGCCTTCCGCGAGGACGGACTGACGCTCTACCGGCAACTCGCCGGCGGCGTGACCGCGGCGAACGTGCTGCATGGCTCGGCGAACACGATCGGCGGGCAGAACCTCACCGTGAAGATGCGGTTCGGCTTGCCCGTCGACTCGATGAAGTACGACAAGGCGCCGCCCGGCATCAAGTTCGCGCTCGGCGAGAACGTGCGGCAGACCAACAACCCGCCGCAGCCGGGGCGGCCGCTGCGCTATCCGCACACGCGCATGGGAGTCGAGGAGCTGCTGCGCGACTCGTTCACCCGGGCCCGCGAGTACCAGCAGGAATGGAAGGCGTACGACAAGGCGAAGGCGGCGTGGAAGCACGGGCAACCCGAGCCGATCCCACCCGCGCGCGACGTGCAGCTCGACCCGCTCGTCGAGGTGCTCGAGGGGACGCGGCTGGTGCATGCGCACTCGTATCGCGCCGACGAGATCCTGATGCTGCTCCACGTGGCGAAGGACTTCGGCTTCCGCATCGCCTCGCTGCAGCACGTGCTCGAGGGCTACAAGGTCGCCGACGAGATCGCCGCCGCCAACACGGGCGCGTCGACGTTCGCCGACGAATGGGCGTACAAGCTCGAAGCGTGGGACGCGATCGCGTTCAACCCGTCGCTCATGGCCGAACGCGGCGTGCGCGTGACGGTGAACTCCGACAGTGACGAGCGCGCCCGGCGGCTGTACCAGGACGCGGCGAAGGCGATGCACTACGGCAACACCTCCGAGGAGGAGGCGCTCAAGATGATCACGCTCAACGCCGCGTGGCAGCTCGGGATCGACAAGTACACCGGCTCGATCGACGTCGGCAAGGACGCCGACATCGCGATCTTCACCGCGCATCCGTTCTCGCCGCAGGCGCGCGTCGACATGACGCTCGTCGACGGGCGCGTCTTCTTCGACCGTCGCACCGCGCCGACGCTCGAGGCGGTGCTGCAGTCGTTGCGCCACACGCGTGCCGCGATGGGCGGAGGGGCCGAATGATGCCGCGCGCACTGCTCCTCCGTCTCGCCGCCGCGGCCGCCGTCGCGGCGCCGCTCGGCGCGCAGATCACGCCGGGAGCACCGAAGCCGGCCGACGCCTACGTCATCCGCAACGCGACGATCGTGCCCGTCACGGGGCCGCGCATCACCGGCGGGTCGGTCGTCCTCTCGAAGGGACGCATCGCCGCGGTCGGCGCGTCGGTCGACACGCCGCCCGGCGCCACGGTGATCGATGGCACGGGCATGTTCGTGTACCCGGGACTCATCGATTCCGGCACGCGGCTCGGTCTCACCGAGATCGGCTCCGTGCCGGGAGGGGACGACCTCGTGGAGGTCGGGCCGTTCAATCCGCACGACGTGGCGCTCACGGCGGTGAATCCGCATTCGGAGCACATCGCCGTGTCGCGATACAACGGCATCACGAGCGTCCTCACGGCGCCGACCGGCGGGATCATCGCCGGGACGGCATCGCTGATCGATCTCAGCGGATGGACGGGCGACCAGATGGCGGTGAAGCGACAGGCCGCGCTGGTCGTGAACTATCCGCGCATCGGCGGCGGCCGCGGTGGCCGCGGCGGCCGCTTCGGCGGCGAGGCGCTCGACCCCGCCATCGCGGTGACGGAGTTGCACGAGTACTTCGCGCGGGCGAAGGCCTATTCGGATGTGAAGACGAAGCTCGCCGCCGGTCAGCCGGGCACGCAGCGGACCGACCTCGCGATGGAAGCGATGGTCCCGTTCGTGCGCGGCGAGCTGCCGGTGGTGTTCGACGCCGAGACGGCGGCGCAGATCCGCGGCGCCCTCGGGTTGGCCGACGAGTTCAAGCTCAAGCCCGTCATCCGTGGTGCGGCCGAGGCATGGAGACTCGCCGACACGCTCGCCGCGCGCAAGGTGCCGGTGGTGGTCGGCCCGACGTACCGCGAACCCGACGCCTCGTCGGCGTACGACGAGATCTACGCGAACCCCGGCGTGCTCGTGAAGGCCGGCGTGCAGATCGCGTTCCAGACGACCGGGGCGAGCGACGTGCGCGACCTGCCGTTCCAGGTCGGGATCACGGAGGGCTTCGGCCTCGCGCCTGACGACGCGCTCAGGGCCGTCACGATCAATGCGGCGCGCATCTGGGGGGTCGGCGACCAACTCGGCAGCATCGAGACCGGGAAGGTCGCGAACCTCTTCGTGTCGACCGGCGACCCGATGGATCCACGCAGCCACGTGAAGTACCTGTTCATCCGTGGCGAACAGGTGCCGCTCGTCGACCGGCAGACGAAGTTCTACGAGGAATTCCGCGCGAGGCCGAAGCCGCCGAAGCCCTAGGTCAGCGGCGGGCCGCGGCGAGCTGCGTCAGCCGGTCGAGCAGGTGGGGGATGTCGTACGGCTTCGTGAGGAGATCGTCGGCGCCGAGGGCGCGGATGTCCGACAGCTCGTGGTCACCGACGTACCCCGTGCCGAGGACGACGGGCACGCCGGGAGCGAGCGCGCGGATGCGCGCGAACGCCTCGACGCCGTCCATCACCGGCATCTGGACGTCGAGCAGCACCACGCCGACGCGCGAGGGGTCGCGCTCGATCGCCGCGAGCGCCTCGGCGCCGTTCGCGGCCTCGTCGACGTCGAAGCCCTCGCTCTCGAGCAGCATGCGCACCATCTCGCGCAGTCCCGGCTCGTCGTCGGCGAGCAGCACGCGCGGGCGAACGGCGTCGGCCGGGGCAGGGACCCGCGTCACCACCGGGGCCGGCGCGGCCGGGGCCGCCTGGTTCCTCGAGACGGGGAAGTACAGGTCGAAGCGGGTGCCGGCGCCGGGCGCCGAGTCGACGGTCACCGTGCCGCCGGAGTTCTGGAGCAACCCATAGACCATCGCCAGACCCAGTCCGGTGCCCTTGCCCGGCCCCTTCGTCGTGAAGAAGGGCTCGAAGATCCGCGACTTCACCTCGTCGCTCATCCCTGTGCCGTCGTCCGCCACGCTCACCACGACGTAGCGGCCCGGCTGGATGTCGCGCAGTCCGAGCGCCGTCGTCGCGTCGACGTCGGCCTCGCGGGCCGAGACGCGCAGCGTCCCACCCGACGGCATGGCGTCGCGCGCGTTGATGCAGAGGTTGAGCAGCGCCTGCTCGAACTGTCCCGGGTCGCCGTCGATCGCGCCGAGCCGTTCCGGCACGTGCACGTCGAACCGCACGCGCGGGTCGAACGTGCTCTCGCACATGCGGACGATGTTGCCGATGCAGACGCCGACCTCCACCGGGATGCGGACGACCGATTCCTGCGCGCTGAGCCCGAGCAACTGGCGGGTCAGTTCCGCGGCGCGCCGCCCGGCATGCTCGATCGTGTCGAGCGCCGAGAGGGCGCGCGCGTCGGCGGGCGCGGCGTCGCGCGCCACACGCACCCCCGCCAGCACCGATCCCATCAGATTGTTGAAGTCGTGCGCGATCCCGCCCGCGAGCGACCCGATGGCCTGCATCTTCTGCGATTGCGCGAGGGCCTCGCGGTCGGTGAGGTCGCGATACGCGACGAGCCGCATCTCGCGGCCGGCGAACTGCACCGGCGTCTCGACGACGCCCCACGTCTGCGACGCGCCGTCGGGGCGGACGAGCCGGAGGGCGCCGGCGGACGGCGTCGCGCAGATCGCCGCCGGGCGCGGCGCGCCCCGGAGCATCTCGCGCGGCACGCCGGTCATCGCCGCGGCCGCTGGGTTCGCGTCGATGACGACGCCGCTCTCGGCGTCGATGAGGAAGAACGGATCGACGCTCCGGTCGAAGAGGGCGCGATAGCGTTGCTCCGTGTCGCGCAGCGACCGCACCGTGTCGTTGAACGTCGTGACGAAGAGCGCCCACTCCGACGTGGGGGGCGGACTGTGGATCGGCGCGAGTTCGCCGCGGCCGTTCATGGCCACGATCTCGAGCGCGATGTTGTGCAGCGGCGTGAGGAGCAAGCGGCGTCCGTACCGCCATACGAGCACGACGGCGAGCGTGCCGAAGAACAGGAGGAGCAGGGCGCCGGCGAGCGTGCCCTGCGCGATGTCGGCGAGCCCCGTCCTCGTGTCGTGCACCTCGACGACCGCCGCGCGGGCGCGACCGATCCCCGGCAGCTCGATGAGGATGCGGACGCTGTCGCCGTTGGCGATCGTCTCGGAGTGCTGCGGGTTCGGCGGGAGCGGCGCGTTCGGCGGGAGGAGGTGCACGTCGAGGCGCAGGTCGCGGCGCATCTCGTCGAGCGTGGCCCCGGTGAGGGCCCGTCCCACGATGACGTGCCCCCGCGTGATGCTGTCGCCGGCGACGCCCGAGCGCACCGCGGCGGCGCTGAGCAGGTAGACCAGGTCGTTCTCGCGCATCCAGCCGGCCCCGAGGCCCCCGAGGCGGTCGGCGAGCGGGACGACGGCCTGGTAGGTCGATGCCTGTGGCGGAGGGACGGAGCCCGGGAGCCGCCAGGTGAACACGGTGTCGCCCGCCGACGAGAGCATGATCACGAACTCGTAGTCGAGCGGCAGCGGACTCTCGAAGAAGTCGAGCGCGAAACTCTCGGCGCGCGCCTTGGTGAGGTGCCCGGCGATCAGCTCCTTGGTGCGCGCGTTCTCGGCGATGCTCTCGACCTGACGCCGTGCCCGCCGCTCGCGCCGGGAGAGCGCCAACCGCGTGCGCGCGATCGAGTCGTTGATCTCCTCGTGCTCGACCTGCGAGATCACCGTGTCGACCGCCAGCTTGCCGAGCAGCAGCCCGACGCCGAGCACCGCGAAGACGACGATGGCGAACTGCGTGAGCACGCGGCTCGCGGGATGCGCGGTAGTCGTGTCCTTGAGTCGGTGCGTCAACGTCGAGAGACTGGTCATGGTCCTTGGCGGAGGCCGTCGTCGGTCCTTGCTCCGCCCAATAGACCATCGCTCCCCGACCGTGCGCAATGGCCGGAGAAACCTTTGCGCCACCGCCGGTGTCGGATGGGGTGAGAGGATCGATGGGCCTGGACGAGGGGAGGTGACCGATGGGGACGCTCAAGACGATGCTGACGACCGGAGCCTCGCTCTGCGTGTTCGACGAACGCGGGCGCGTGGTGGGGATCATCCCGCACCCGGTGCTGCGGGAACCGCTCGGCAAGTTCGGCGAGACGGTGTACCTCGCCCGGCCCGAGACGCCGGTGGTCGGTTGCGCCGCGGCCTGACCCCCGGGCGGCAACGGGGCGGGGCAGCGAGCGAACGGCGCGCCTGAGGGCGCGCCGCTTTCATTTCCGGAGATCGTCGGCGAGCTTTCGCTCCCTATGCAAGAGCCCGTTCTCCCGGCGGCGGACACCCCGGCGGTCGCGCGACGCGATCCGACCCGCTGGCTCCTCGCGCTCTATCTCCTCACCGCCGTCGCCGTCGCCGTCCAGCGCACGCTCGTCTCGACCGAGAACAACTTCGCGATCTTCACCGCCGCGGCGCGCCACCTGCGCGCCGGGCAGGACCTGTACGCGGCGTACCCGCTCGAACACGCCGACTTCTTCAAGTACAGTCCGACCTTCGCGTTGCTCTTCACCCCGTTCGCCGCGCCAAGCGCGGTGGTGGGTTACGCGCTCTTCGCCACCGTCTGCGCGCTTGCCGTGTGGGCCGGCTACACGCGGCTCCTTCCCCCCCGTCAGGCAGCCGTGGCGCTCGGCCTGGCGTGGATCTCGGTCGTCGGCGACCTGCAGCGCGGCCAGACGAACGCGCTTTGCGCCGGTCTCATGCTGCTCGCGTGGGACGCGTACGAACGGCGCGGGCAGGTCGCGGCCGCCTCGGCCATCGCCGTCGGCGCGTTCGTGAAGCTCTTCCCCGTGGCGGCGCTCGCCGGGGCCATCTTCCACCCGCGCAAGGTACGCTTCGCCTTCGTGACCGCGGGCGTGTTCGTCGTGGGCACCCTCGTGCCGCTCCTCGCGACGACCCCGGCGTCGTTGCGCGACCAATATCGGTCGTGGTTCGCGATCGAGTCGCACGACGCCGTGCCGCTCACCCGATACGGGACCGGCGGCGCCGACCTCTATGCGGGGATCATGGGGCAGTTCCGGGTGTGGTGGGGGGTGGACTGGCCGCACTGGCCGGTGCAGCTCGCCGGGATGGCCATCCTCCTCCTGCCGCTCGCGGTCGGCTGGCGCCGCTACGGCGAGCGCCTGTTCCGTACGCGCTTCCTCGCCTCGATCCTCGTCTTCTGCGTGCTCTTCAACCACCAGGCCGAGTCGCCGTCGTATTCGATCGCCATGATCGGCGCCGCGCTCTGGGTGGTCGCCTCGCCGCGGGCCGGCTGGCGCACCGCGCTCTTCGCGTTCGCGCTCGTCGTCGTGAACCTCGCGTCGACCGACCTGATGCCGCGCGCGCTCTACAAGGCGTACTACGTGAAGTACATGCTCAAGACGGTGCCGCTCATCCCGCTCTGGCTCGTGATGCAGGCCGAACTGCTCGGCCTCATCCGTGACCGCGGGAGCTCAGAGATCGCGGAAGCCGACCAGGGCGACGCCCGACCCCTCGAGGCGCGCGCGTAGCGGCCGGGCCGTGAGCGCGGCGAGCTCGCGCTCGCGCTGCCAGGTGTTCGACGGATCGATCGCGCGCAGCGCGTCGTCGGCGTGCCCGACGTGCACCATCAATTCCGTCGCACCGTGCGGCAGCGACGCGAGCACGACGTCGAGGCGCTCGTCGAACCGCGTGCCACCCTGCAGCGAGATGCCGACGAAGTGATCGGTGCTGCGCGCCTCGGCGCGACGGGGGGCCGTCGACCGCCACGCGAGCTGCACCACGCCGCGATGCAACTGCGCGGCAAGATCGAGCGGGAACCACCGCGGCGACTCGAGCGGACGGCGCAGCGCCACGCCATGGCGCACGGCGACGCGGGCCACCGCGGCGCGCAGCCCCGGCAGCGCGTGCGTGTGCCGGTGCGAATAGATGTGCGTCGGTGCGATGCCTGCGGCACGGAGCTCCGCGAACTGGGCCTCGCATTCGGCCTCGACTTCGGCCGCATCGACGCCGCCGCGCAGCGCACGGACGACGAGCGAGGGGAGCGGGAGGAAGCGTCCGGTGCGCCGGTCGGTGAGCGATGTCGCCGCGACCAACGGTGCGCCGACCAGCGCATTGAAGTGCAACCCGATGTCGAGTGACGGCGTCGCCCGCGCGGCGCGCACCGCGTGATCCCAGCCGGGCTGCCGCACCAGCATCGTCGTCGCCGTGACCGACCCTGCCTCGTGCGCCTCGACGATCCCCTGCGTGACCGCCGGCGTGAAGCCGAAATCGTCAGCGTTGACGATCAGCCGGCGCGCCGGGAGCGCGGCGTCAGTCGTACTTCCCCCGCCAGTCGTTGAGCCGCACCTGCAACAGCTCGCCGGCCATCGTGATCGCGCTCTGGGTGAAGCGCACCGTCGTCGGCTCCTCGTCGTAGCGGAAGAACACCGCCGTCTGTTTCACCCGGAAGCCGTGCTTCTGCGCGACGAACAACGCCTCGACGTCGAAGCCGAACCGCGGGATGGTCAGGCGCGGGAACACCACCTCGGCCGCCTTCGCGGTGAATCCCTTGAGTCCCGCCTGCGTGTCGAGCACGTCGCGCAGCAGCACGGCGCGCGCCATCGCGTTGAACACGCGGCTCATCACGTGACGGGTGTACAGGTAATGGAAGAAGCTCGGGCTCATCAGATACCGCGATTCCGGGAGCACGCGGCAGGCGATCGCCACGTCAGAACCTCCCTCGAGGTCGGCGAGGATCTTGTTCACCTCCGACGGTGGGTAGGCGAGGTCGGCGTCGGTGAACACGCGGTACGCCCCACGCCCCGCGAGCATGCCACGGCCGACGCTCACCCCCTTGCCGCTGTTCCGCTCGTTGCGCAGCACCGACACGTTCGGCCGGCCCGCCGCCCACTCCCGCAGCAACCGCGCCGCGGGCTCGGCGCTGTGGTCGTCGACGAGGATCAACTCCCACGAGTACGGCTGCGCCGTCAGGAACGCCTCGAGCTGGGCGAGGGCCGCCGGCAGGCGATCCTCGCCGTTGTAGCAGGGGACGATCAGGCTGAGGTGCGGGGCGGCGGGTCCGTTCATCCTTTCAAGCTCGCCGGCACGGCGGGTGCCACGCAACGGGCGTCTTCATTTTCCGTGCTCCGGCGGGCATATTCCACGTTCGACATGGCCAACGCACCGCACACGATCGTCCTCAGCGCCCGCGCCGTCGAGCGCACGGTGACGCGCATGGCCGATGAGATCATCGAGCGCAACGACGGCACCGAGCGCCTCGTCCTCGTCGGCATCCAGCGCCGTGGCGTGCAGATCGCCGGACGCATCGCCGCGGTGATCAAGGCCCGCGAAGGGACCGACGTCCCGATCGGCGCCCTCGACATCACGCTCTATCGCGACGACCTCCAGACCGTCGGGCCGCGCCCCGTCGTCGGCAAGACGCATCTCCCGGTCGGCATCGAGGGGGTGCACGTCGTGATCGTCGACGACGTGCTCTTCACCGGTCGCACCATCCGCGCCGCGCTCGACGAACTCGCCGACTTCGGCCGTCCGGCCAAGGTGTCGCTCGCTGTGCTCGTCGACCGCGGCGGCCGCGAACTCCCCATCCAGCCCGACGTCGTCGGCAAGCACGTCGACGTGCCCGCCGGCGAGCGCGTCGACGTGGCCGTCGTCGAACTCGACGGCAAGGACGAAGTGTCGCTCAGCGCGATGGTGGCGTCGTGACGTCCCCGCTCGGCAAGGACCTGCTCGGTCTCGAGCACCTCTCCGCCGAGCAGATCTCCCTCGTCCTCGACACCGCCGAGCCGCTCAAGGAGATCTCGGAGCGCACCATCAAGAAGGTGCCGACGCTCCGCGGCGCGACGATCGTGAACCTGTTCTTCGAGGCGTCGACGCGCACCCGCACGTCGTTCGAATTCGCCGAGAAGCGGATGTCGGCCGACACGGTCAACATCGCCATCGCCGCGTCGAGCGTGTCGAAGGGGGAGACCCTCGTCGACACGGCGCGCAACCTCGAGGCGATGCGGATCGACATGGTCGTCATTCGCCACCAGTCCTCGGGCGCGGCGCGCTTCCTCGCCGAGCGCATCGAGAGCAACGTCATCAACGCCGGCGACGGCACGCACGAGCATCCCACACAGGGACTGCTCGACCTGCTCACCCTTCGGCAGCGGTTCGGCACGCTCAAGGGGAAGCGCGTCTGCATCTGTGGCGACGTGCTCCATTCGCGCGTCGCGCGGAGCAACATCTGGGGGCTCACCAAGCTGGGCGCCGAGGTGGCCGTGTGCGGCCCGCGGTCGCTCCTCCCGAGCGCCATCGAGCAGATGGGCGTGCACGTGTTCGACCGCATCGAGCAGGCCATCGAGTGGGCCGACGCGCTCAACGTCCTCCGCCTCCAGCTCGAACGCATGCAGGCCGGCTACATCCCCAGCCTGCGCGAGTACAACCGCGTCTTCGGCGTCACCCGCGAGCGGCTCGACCGCGCGCCGCGCGACATCCTCATCCTGCACCCCGGACCCATGAACCGCGGCGTCGAGATCGACTCCGACGTGGCCGACGGCCCGCACAGCGTCATCCTCGAGCAGGTCACCAACGGCGTCGCCGTGCGGATGGCCGTGCTCTACCTGCTCGCCGGCAACTCGCCGCGCCTCGCCGAAGCGGCGAAGGGGGGCGCGTGACCGACATCCTGCTCAAGGGTGGCCGGCTGCTCGATCCGTCGAGCAACCTCGACGCCGTCGGCGACCTGCTCGTGCGCGACGGGAAGATCGAGAGCGTGGGCGGCAACATCGCCGGCCCCGACGGCGCCACCGTCATCGACTGCACGGGGCAGGTCGTCTCGCCGGGCTTCATCGACGTGCACTGCCACCTGCGCGAGCCGGGGCGCGAGGACGTCGAGACGATCGCCACGGGGGCGCGCGCCGCGGCCGCCGGCGGCTTCACCGCCGTGTGCGCGATGCCGAACACCGATCCGGTCACCGACAACCAGGCCGCGGTCGGCTTCGTGCTCAAGCAGGGACGCGCCGCCGGCGCGGCGCGCGTCTATCCCATCGGCGCGATCTCGATCGGCCAGAGGGGGGAACGGCTGGCCGAGTTCGGCGAGATGGTGGGGGCAGGGGCCGTCGCCGTGAGCGATGACGGCAAGCCCGTCGTCAGCTCGCAGCTCATGCGCACGGCGCTCGAATACGCGCGCACCTTCGGCATCCCCGTCGCCGACCACTGCGAGGACCCGACGCTCGCCCTCGGCGGCGCGATGAACGAGGGGATCGTCTCGGCGCGGCTCGGACTCAAGGGGATCCCTGCGGAAGCCGAGGAGATCATGGCGATCCGCGACATCCTCCTCGCCCGGCTCACCGGCGGGCACGTGCACCTCTGCCACATGAGCACGCGCGGGTCGGTAGACCTCATCCGGTGGGGGAAGGACCGGGGGATCCGCGTCACCGCCGAGGCGTGCCCGCACCATCTCTCGCTCACCGAAGATGCGGTCGAGGGGTACGACACCAACGCGAAGATGAACCCGCCGCTGCGCACCGCCGACGACGTCCGCGCCGTACAGGAGGCCGTGAAGGACGGGACGATCGACGTGATCGCCACCGACCACGCGCCGCACCACTACGACGAGAAGGAGCGCGAGTTCAGCGACGCGCCCAACGGCATCATCGGGCTGGAGACGGCGCTCCCGGTGAACGTGACCTGGCTCGTGAAGCCGGGCATCATCTCGCTCGCGACGCTCATCGACCGCATGTCGTGCGCGCCGGCCAAGCTGTTCCACCTGCCGGGCGGCGCCCTCCGCCGCGGCATCGCCGCCGATGTGACCGTCTTCGACCCCGCCGCCGAGTGGACGGTGGACCCCAAGGGCTTCCGGACCAAGGGGCGGAACACCCCGTACGCGGGTATGACGCTCATGGGACGCGTCCTTTGTACCCTCGTGGAGGGTTCGGTCGTCTACCATCAAGGGGTCGGGTGAGCCGCGCCGCCTCGCTGGCGGTCCGGCGCGCCGTGGTCCAGGTCTGCCGGCGCCTGTACGAGCGCGGGTTGATCGCGGGACAGGACGGGAACGTGTCGGTGAGACTGGCGTCCGGAGCCGTGTTGATGACTCCGGCCGGGATGAGCAAAGTGGACGTGCGTCCCCAGGACCTCGTCGAGGTCGCCCTGGATGGCCGGCGACTGCGGGGGCGTGGGCAGCCATCGAGCGAGGCGCAACTGCATCTGGCGCTCTACGCCGCGCGCTCCGACGTCGGGGCGGTGGTGCATGCGCATCCGCCGGTCGCGACGGGGTTCGCGGTGGCGGGCGAGTCGCTTCCTTACGACGCGCTCGCGGAACTGGTGTACAACGTGGGACCGGTACCGCTCGTGCCCTTCGCGATGCCGGGCACGGCGGCGGTGGGAACGACGGCCGCGGCGGCCATGCGGCACGCTGACGCGGCGCTGCTGGCGAACCACGGGGCGGTGACGGTCGGAGCGACGCTGGTGCAGGCGCACCAGCGCATGGAGAGTCTCGAACATGCCGCGCGCATCGTGCTCGCGGCGCGACAGATAGGACGGGTGACGGCGCTCGGCGAGTCGGCCGTGCGGGCACTCGAGATGAAACGAGGGACGCGATGAGCGACGAACGCAGGAAGCAGGTCGAACACATCCAGGCCTTGCTCTCGGAGCGGCGCAAGATCGAGCGCTGGCTGCAGGGGCTCGAGTCGCGGCGTGGGGACGCCCCGTCGCACGTGGTGGCGCGCGTCGAGGCCGACTATCGGAGCAAGCTCGCCGAGTCGCAGGCGCGGCTCTCGAGCGAGACCGGCGCCGTGCGAGCGCTCGTCAGCGACCTCGAGTCCGCGCTCGCGACGCAGGAGCGCGCCGTGACGGCGAAGGCCGACGAGCGGGCCGAGAGCGAATTGCGGGCGGCGGTGGGGGAGTTCGGCGCCAAGGCGTGGGACAAACTCAAGGCGACGCTCGATGCCGCCGTCGCGGCGCTCGAGGAGGAGCGCGACGCCACCCGGCGCGAGCTCGAGACGATGCGTGCCCTGCTCGACGACGCGGCGCCGGGTGACGCCGCGGGCCAGCGCTCGGCGACGGCGACGGAGGCCGCGGCCTTCACGGCGCCCGAGAGCGCACCGCCCCGTGCGGAGGCGGAGGAGAAGCTCGCCGACGCGGCCGAGTCGCACGCCGAGCCCGCTGCGGATGCGATGCCACCCGCCGAGACGACGTCGGCGGCGGCTTCGTCGAGCGCGGTGCCGGTCGCCGGAACGGCGTCGCACGTCCCCGATGCGGCGCCGACCGTCGATGAGCTCGCGTTCCTGCGCACGGTGCTGGGTGGCTCGACGCCCCCCGATGCGCAGCACGCCACGGTCGGCGCGTCGTCGGGGGCGCGTCCGGTGACGCGGCCGAGCGGCGTGCGCGCGACGAGCGCGGGGACGTCGAAGGCCGACGCGCCGCAGTTGTTCCCGACGCCCGACGCGCCGATGCCGGTGAACGAGGACATGGCGCGCGAGAGCGGCGGTTTCCAGCGGCTGTCGTGCCAGTTCGGCCAGCTGGGCGACCCCACGCCGCGCAGTTCGGAGGCGGTGAAGTCGCTCAAGTGCAGCGAGTGCGGCACGCTGAATTATCCGACGGAGTGGTACTGCGAGCGGTGCGGCGGGGAGCTGGCGGCGTTCTAGTCGGCTCCGGAGTTCGGAACGCGAAAGGGCCGCGACATGACGTCGCGGCCCTTTCGCGTTCGCTGCCGCGTCGGCTTACGCCTTCGCCTTCTTCGCGATCTTCGACTTGTTGCGCGCGGCGGCGTTCTTGTGGATCAGCCCCTTGCGCGCGGCGCGGTCGAGGAGCGAGGCGGCGGCGAGCTTCTGCTCGGCCGTGGCGGCGGGCGCCTTGGCGGTCTTCAGCGCGGTCCGCAGCGCGGAACGCTGCGCGCGGTTGCGCACGGCGGCCGCGCGCGACTTCCGCATGTTCTTCTTCGCGGACGCAATTCTTGGCACGAAACGGTCTCTCGGGTTGGGTGTCGGCGCTCGGCGACTCGCGCCGCTCGGCCATTACGCAAAACACGCCCGTGCACCTGCGCGGGCGAGACTTGAACGCTACCCGTGGAGGAGGGGAAAGTCAAGGCGCGCAAGGGGTTGGTCGCGTCGCCACGGCCGCCGCTCGGCGGGCGCACATTCTTTTGACTCTCCGGTTACACGTCCCTAACTTTCCCTCCGACTGCCCGCGAGGGCCTCACCTCCAGCGCCGAGCCCGACGCCTCTTGGACAAGCTGCAGACGTTCCTCCTGGTCGCTCCGGTGCTGCTCTTCTCGATGGTGGCCCACGAGTACGCGCACGGCTACGCGGCCCTCAAGCAGGGGGACAACACGGCGCTGATGCTCGGACGGCTCACGTTCAATCCGATGAAGCACATCGACCCGGTGCTCACGGTCATCATGCCGCTGCTCACCTTCTTCACGATGGGCTTCGCCTTCGGCGGCGCGAAGCCGGTGCCGGTGAACCCGCGGCTCTACCGGAACTACCGGCGCGGCGACATCATCGTGTCGCTGGCGGGGATCGCGACGAACTGCGCGCTCGCCGTGGTGCTGTTCGGCCTCGTGATGGCGCTCGGCCTGGCCGGGCGCGCCGCGCCGGCGCTCGCCGACAGCGCGGCGCTGCTGCAGCTCATGTTCCTGTACGGCATCATGATCAACCTCGTCCTCGCCGCGTTCAACCTGCTCCCCATCCCGCCGCTCGACGGGTCGCACGTGATGAAGCACCTGCTCCCGCCCAAGTGGGCGTGGAACTACGCACAGCTCGGCCGCTACGGCTTCGTGCTCCTCATCGCGCTGCTCACCTTCGGCGGTCCCGTGCTCAACCTCTGGATGCGCCCCGTGCACCTGCTCAACGACGCGGCGCTCCGCGCACTGATGCCGTACGTGCTCCCCAGCCCGTTCACCTCGTGACGTCACCCAACGCGGGCGGCCCCGACGGGGGCTTCACGATCGAGCTCGCCGCCTTCAACGGCCCGCTCGACCTCCTCCTCTCGCTCATCCGCGACGAGAAGATCGACATCTACGACATCCCGATCGCGCGCATCTGCGAGCAGTTCCTCGCCCGCATGCACGCGCTCGCGCTCAACGAGGCCGCCGAGTACCTCGAGATGGCGGCGCGGTTGCTGCGCATCAAGGCGCAGCTCCTCCTCCCGCGGCGCGAGGGGGAGGAGAGCTGGGAGGATCCGCGCGCCGAACTGGTGCGCCGCCTGCTCGAGTACCAGCAGATGCGCGAAGTCGTCGACGTGCTCGAGCGGCTCGGCGAGGACCGGCGCAACCGGTTCGCACGCTCGTACCTGCAGGAACTCGCGCCGCCGCCGCAGGCGCCGCTCGCGCTCTCGCTCGCCGAGCTGCTCACGGCGGTGGATCGCGTGCTGCGGGCGGCGCGCAAGCCGACGTTGCATGAAGTCGTGCCGCGCGCCCTCGACGTGGACGGGGCGATCGTCACCGTGCGCGCCGTGCTCGCGCTGCGCGCCGTGGCCCGCTGGCGCGACGTCGTGCGCGACGACGCCGAACCCTGGGAAGTGCTCTCCGGCCTGCTCGCGCTGCTCGAGCTCGCCAAGCGCAGCGAGCTGAAGCTCGCTCAACCGAAACCGTTTGCCGACGTGGAGATCCGCCGTGAACTCGCTGGCGAAGCTGCTTGAGGCCGCGCTCTTCGCGAGCCCTCGTCCCATCCCGACCGAGGAACTCGCGACGCTCGACCCGGAGGCCACTCCCGCGGCCGTGCAGGGCGCGCTCGAGGAATTGCGCGAGCACTACGACGTGGACGGACACGGCGTGGAGCTCGTGCTGCAGGGGAGCGGCTGGCAGATCCTGACGCGCCCCGAGTACACCGAGGCGATCGAGCGCGCGCAGATGGCGGTGCGGCCGCAGCGGCTCTCGGGCGCGGCGCTCGAGACGCTCGCGATCATCGCGTACCGGCAGCCGATCGGCCGCGCCGACATCGCGGAGATCCGCGGCGTCGACGTCGGCGCGATCCTCAAGTCGCTGCTCGAACGCGGGCTCATCGAGGTGACGGGACGCGCCGAGGGACTCGGCCGCCCGCTGCTCTACGGCACCTCGCCGTTGTTCCTCGAGCAGTTCGCGCTGCGGCACCTCGAGGAGCTGCCCCGCGTGGACGAGTTGGCGATCGCCCTGCGCCGGGAGCCCCAGACGCAGCCCACATGACCGACCGGTCGATGCGCATCCAGCGCGCGCTCGCCCGCGCCGGCGTCGCCTCGCGGCGCAAGGCGGAGGATCTCATCACGGCCGGCCGCGTGACGGTGAACGGGGCCGTCGCGCGCACGGGGCAGATCGTCGAACCGGCGAAGGACACGATCGCCGTCGATGGCAAGGCGATCGCCGCGCCGCCGCCGGTGGCGTGGTGGGTCGTGCACAAGCCGGCCGGCGTGCTGACGACCGCGAAGGACCCGGGGGGCCGCCGCACCGTGTTCGACCTCGTGCCGGACGTCGCCGGGCTCACCTACGTCGGCCGCCTCGACTACATGACCGAAGGCGTGCTGCTCATGACGACCGACGGCGACGCGGCGCACACGCTCACCCACCCGAGCACCGGCGTCGAGCGCACGTACGTGGCGACGGTGCGCGGCAACGCGCCGGCGGCGGTCACGCAGGCGCGGCGCGGGGTGCAACTCGACGACGGCCTCGTGCGCCCCGAGGTGATCGCCGCGACGCCGGCCGGCAACCGCATGTGGACGCTCGAGATCACCCTCACCGAAGGGCGCAACCGCGAGGTGCGCCGGCTGTGCGAGGCGCTCGGTCTCGAGGTGCAGCGCCTCGTGCGCGTGCGGTTCGGCCCGATCGCGCTCGGCACCCTGCCCGCGGGCGCGAGCCGCCCGCTCACCACGAGAGAACGCAAGCTCGTCGAAGCCTTGGCGCGCGCCGCGGTGTAGCAGACGGATGCGCCCGCTCCCTTCTTCCGGTACCGGTCTGTGACGCAGAAGCCACGCGACGTGGTTGACCATTCCATGATCCAGAACGTGCTCGCCCAGGTCGCGCGACGGGTCGTGGGGCAGGACGCGATGGTCGAGCGGCTGCTCGTGTCGCTGCTCACCGGCGGCCACGTGCTGCTCGAAGGCGTCCCCGGCCTCGCCAAGACGCTCACCGTGCGCACCCTCGCCGAGACGGTGCGCACGACGTTCAGCCGCATCCAGTTCACCCCCGACCTGCTCCCGGCCGACGTCGTCGGCACGCAGGTGTACGACCAGTCGACCGGGCATTTCTCGGTGAAGCAGGGGCCGATCTTCGCGAACATCGTCCTCGCCGACGAGATCAACCGCGCGCCGGCGAAGGTGCAGGCGGCGCTGCTCGAGGCGATGCAGGAGCATCAGGTCACGATCGGCGGCACGACGTTCCGCCTCGAGGAGCCGTTCCTCGTGCTGGCGACGCAGAACCCGATCGAGCAGGAGGGGACGTATCCGCTCCCCGAGGCGCAGGTCGACCGCTTCATGCTCAAGCTCCGCGTCGGCTATCCGACGCGCGAGGAGGAGAAGGAGATCATGCGGCGCATGGCCGGCGGCGACGCGATCGCCGTCGAGGCCGTGGCGACGCCCGAGGAGCTGATGGCGGCGCGCAAGCACGTCGCCCACCTGTTCCTCGACGAGCGCATCGTCGACTACATCGTCGACCTCGTCTCGGCGACGCGCGACCCCGGGTCGGCCGGGCTCGCCGACTGCGTGTCGCTCATCGAGTACGGGGCGAGCCCGCGCGCCACGATCGCGCTCGCGCAGGCGGCGCGCGCCCACGCGTTCCTCCGCGGCCGCGAGTTCGTGTCGCCCGACGACGTGAAGGCGATGGCGCCCGACGTGCTGCGGCACCGCGTCCTCCTCACGTACGAGGCCGAGGCGGAGAGCGTGACGAGCGACCAGGTGATCGCCCGCGTGCTCGGCGCCGTGCCCTCGCCGTGAGCGCGATCGCGCCCGAGATCCTCCGGCAGGTCAAGCGCATCGAGCTCCGCACGCGCGGGCTCGTGAACTCGCGCTTCGTCGGCGAATACCATTCGGTGTTCAAGGGGCAGGGGATGGAGTTCGCCGAGGTGCGCGAGTACCAGCCCGGCGACGAGGTGCGCACCATCGACTGGAACGTGAGCGCGCGCATGCGGCGGCTCTACGTGAAACGCTACGTCGAGGAGCGCGAGCTCACGGTGCTGCTCGTCGTCGACTGCTCCGGCTCGAGCCGGTTCGGCACCGGCGCGCGCGACAAGCAGGCGCTCGCCGCCGAACTCGCGGCGGTGCTCGCCCTCACCGCGACGCGCAACAACGATCGCGTGGGGCTCGTCCTCTGCTCCGACCGCATCGAGCACGTGGTGCCCCCGCGCAAGGGGCGCCGCCACGCCCTGCGCCTCGTGCGCGACGTGCTCGCCTGGCCGTCGACGGAGCACGGCACCGACCTCGGCGTCGCCCTCGACTGGGCGGCGCGCGTGCTCACGCACCGCGCCATCGTGTTCGTCATCTCGGACTTCGTCACGCCCCCCATCGAGCGGCACCTGAAGATGCTCTCGCAGCGGCACGACCTCGTCGCCGTCGTCCTCGACGAGCCGGGAGAGCGCGTGCTTCCCGACGTCGGGGTGGCGCGCCTCGTCGACGCCGAGTCGGGACGGTTGCTCGAGATCGACACGAGCGACGACGCCGTGCGCGCGCACTACGCCGCCCGGCTCGGCGCCGAACGCTCGGCGCGGCAGCAGCTGCTGCGGCGGCTGGCCGTCGACGAGGTGCTCGTGCCGACCGAAGCGGGGTACACGGAACCGCTGCTGCGCTTCTTCCATACGCGGGAGACGCGCTTGCGGCGACGGCGGCGCCGGTGAGCCGGCGTCGGGCCGTGAGCGCGGGCATCGCCGCGTTCGCCGCCATCGTCCTCGCCGGCCGCGCGCTGGGCGCGCAGGACGTGTCGGCGCGCGGGGCTGTCGTGACGGTCGCGGTCGCGCCCGACACGGTCGGCGTCGGCGAACCCTTCGTGGTGCGGGTCCGCGTGCGCGCGCCGAAGAGCGCGACGCTCCGCTTCCCGGCGCTCCCCGACAGCGGCGACGCCGTCGAGGCGCTCGACCCGCGCGCCATCGAGGACGCGCCCGACGAGACGGTGCTCGACCAGACGGCGGTGTATCGCGTCGCGGCGTGGAACGTCGGCTCGCACGCGGCGCATTTCGCGCCGGTCGTGGTGAGCATGGGAGGGAGCGCCGTTCCGTACGCGATCGTGGCGCCGCCGGTGTTCGTGCGCGCCGTGCTCCCCGCCGACACGTCGCAGCAGGTGCCGAAGGACGCCCGCGAGCCGTTCCCGGCGCTCTCGGGACTCTGGCGCTGGCTCCTCGTGGCCGCGATCGTCGCCGCCCTCACGGCATGGTACCTCGTCCGCCGCCGCCGGCACGGCGCGCTCCCGGCGCGCGCCGCGCCGGAGGCCTACGTCGCGACGGCGGCGGCGTTCCGCGCGCTCGAGGCGCTGGCGCTCGCCGACGCCGGCGAGACCGGCCGTCACGTCATCGCGCACGTCGATGTGTTGCGGGCCTACCTCGCGCGGCGGTTCCCGGCCGCGGGGGTCGCGCTCACGCCGGCGGAGATGCATGCGGCCCTCGCCGCCAGCGACTTCCCCGTGCTCCCGGAGCGCGTCGACGAGTTGCTCGCGCGTGACGCCGCGATCCGGTTCGCGCACGAGCGGGTGACCAAAGCCGAGGCGGTCGCGCTGGCCGCCGAGGCGCGCGCCATCGCGCGTGACGTGCAGGACGCCTACGAGGCGCGCCTCCGCGCCGCGGAGCGCGGCCCGCAGCGCCCGGCACGCCGCTGATGCGATTCGGCGTGTACGACTTCGGCCAGCCCTGGTGGCTGTCGTTGCTGCTCCTCGCCGGGGCGTGGCTCTGGTGGCGCCGCAAGCGGCGCCCCGCGGCCATCCTCTTCTCGCGAGTCGGCGTGCTCGCCGACGGGCCGTCGCTCGGACGGTGGACGGCGCGCGTGCTCCTCGCCTGCCGCGTCGTCGCCATCGCCGGCGCGACCGTCGCGCTGGCGCGGCCGCGGGCGGGCGCGCGCGTCGAGCAGGTGAGCGGCGACGGCATCAGCATCATGCTCGCCATCGACCTCTCGAGCTCGATGCTCGCCGAGGATTTCCAGCCGCAGAACCGGCTCGAGGTCGCGAAGGACCGCGTGAAGCAGTTCATCAGCGGTCGCTCGGTGGACCAGGTCGGCCTCGTGTCGTTCTCCGGCGAGGCGCTCACGCAGGTGCCGCTGACGATCGACTACCCGGTGCTGATGGCGGCGGTCGACAACCTGCAGCCGGGCCAGCTCGAGGACGGCACGGCCATCGGCACGGCGATCGCGACCTCGGTCAACCGGCTCCGCACGGCGACAGGACGGTCCAAGGTGCTGATCCTGCTCACCGACGGCGTCAACAATCGCGGCACGATCGATCCGCGCACGGCCGCGCAGTCGGCGGCGGCGCTGGGCGTGCGCATCTATACGATCGGCGTCGGCACGGACGGGATGGCGCCGGTGCCGGTGGGGCGCGGCGTGTTCGGCCTGCGCTACGAACTGCGTCCCGTGGAGCTCGACGAGCCGCTGCTCGAGTACATCGCGCAGGTGAGCGGCGGGCGCTACTTCCGTGCCCGCGACGGCCTGGCGCTCCAGCGCATCTACCAGCAGATCGACCAGCTCGAGCGCTCGCCGATCCGCGCCAAGCGGTTCGTCCGGTATCACGAGCTGTACCTCTGGCCGCTCACCATCGGTGTGCTGGCGCTGCTGGTGGAGTTCGGCCTTGGCGCGGTGCGGGGGCCACTCCCATGACGTGGCGCTTCGACCGCCCCTGGCTCGCGGTGATCGCGCTCCTCCTGCCCATCGCGACCGCCGCCCTGTTCTGGTTCGCCAATCGTCGCCGCCTCGCGCGGTTGGCGCGGCTCGGCGGCGCAGTCGCGCTGGCGCGACTCGCACCGGAGAGCGCGGTGCGTTCGCCCGTCGGCCGCTCGGTGCGGCTCGCCCTCGCCGCGTTCCTCGGCGCGCTCGCCCTCGCGGGGCCGCGGTGGGGCGCCGGCTCGGCGGTGGTGCGGAGCGAGGGGGTCGACGTGGTGCTCGCGATGGACGCGTCGCTCTCGATGCTCTCCGACGACGAGCGGCCGACGCGCCTCGAGCACCTGAAGCGCGAGGTGCGGCTCTTCCGCGCCGCGGCGCCCGGCGACCGCGTCGCGCTGCTCGCCTTCGCCGGCAAGAGCTACATCCTCTCGCCGCTGACGAACGACGACGGCGCCATCGATCTCTTCCTCGACAATCTCGATCCGACGGTCGTCGGGCAGGCGGGGAGCGCGATGACTCCCACCATCGTCCAGGCGACCGACCTGTTGCGGGCGGCGCGCGGATCGGGGGGGCGTGCCATCGTCATCCTCACCGACGGCGAGGCGTTCGACGATCACGACGCCGCGCTCGCCGCGGCGCGCAAGGCGAAGGACGGGGAGATCGCGGTCGTCACCGTCGGGTTCGGCACCGAGGCGGGCGGCACCATCACTCAGTACGACGGCACGCAGGCCGTGCTCAAGCGCGATGAAGAGGGCAAGGTCGTCGTCACCCGCTACGACCCGGCGTTCCTGCGTGACATCGCGGCCGCGGGCGGCGGCGAGTTCATCCCGGCGACGGTGAGCGATCGCGGGTTGCGCGTGCACCAGGCGCTCGCTCGGCTCGACGCGAAGCAACGGGAGATCCGCGAAGGCGAGACGCGGCCGCTCCAGCTCACCTGGTTCCTGCTGCCGATGGTGCTGCTCCTGCTGTTCGACGCGTGGAACGCCGACGGCGGTCGCGCGACGCGCCTGCGGCGGTGGCTGCGGCTCGCCGCGCCGGCGCTGCTCCTCACGCTCGCGGCGGCGCCACCGGTGCGCGCGCAGGGCGATCCCATGGACGCCTTCCGGGCGAAGCGCTATCTCGACGCGGCCCGCGCGTGGCGACAGAAGATCGCCGAGGGCGACCAGCGCCCGCTGACGCTCTACAACTATGGCACGGCGATGCTCGCCGCCGATTCCGTCGGCGCCGCGCTCGAAGCGCTCGAACGGGCGGCGAGCGCGCCCGATGCCGCCGTGCGGCAGCGCGCGCTCTTCAACCTCGGACTCGCACATCTGCGGCGCGCGAAACACGGCGACCCGGCGGACGCCGGACGCGAAGCCAAGGCGGCCGCCGGCGCGTACCGCACCCTGCTGTTGCAGCGGAGCGATGACGCCGACGCGCGCTGGAATTACGAACTTTCCCTGCGGCTGATGCCGCCGCCGCAGAGCGGCGGCGGCGGCGCGAACGACGACGACCGCCGGCAACAGCAGCAGCAAGCGATGTCGAAGCAGCAGGCGGAGCAGCTGCTCGCCGCCGCGCAGCGCGACGAGAAGGAGACACAGGCGCGACGGCAGCGCGGCACGCGGCAGGAACGGCCGCCGGGAGGGAAGGACTGGTGAACGCCGCCCTCGCGTTCCTGCTGTTGCTGCAGACCGTCCAGGAGCCGCTGCCCGAAGTCGTGCGCCGCTCGCGCCTCGACCGCTCGCGCGGCGTCGACTTCCACGCGCTCGTCGCGCCCGACACCGTCTTCGTCGGGCAACAGGCGACGTACGAACTCGGCGTCTTCATCGACGGGCCGACGCGCCAGCGCCTGCGCCGCAATCCGGAATTCCTGCCGCCGGAGTCGCGGGCCATGCTCGCCTACGATCTCCCCGACAAGACGGGTGGCTTCACCGGCACGATCGACGGCCGGACGATGGAAGTGCACGTCTTCCGTCGCGCGCTCTTCCCGCTCACCCCCGGACGGTACGACGTGCCCGAGGCGCGCCTGACGTACGCGCTGCCGCAATCGGCGAGTTTCTTCAGCCGCGAGGAGAGCTTCACGCTGCGCTCCGAGGCGGTGAGTGTCGTCGCCATGGCGCTGCCGGCGGCGGGGCGCCCGGCCGACTGGCTCGGCGCGGTGGGCAGTTGGCGCGCGTCGGCGCGGGTCGACACCACGGCGCGCCGCCCGGGCGAGCCGTTCGTGCTCACGTTGCGCGTCGAGGGGCAGGGGAACGTGACGCTGCTGGCGCGTCCCGCGATCGCGCTCGACTGGGCGACCGTCGTCGCCGCCGACGAACGCGTGCGCCTCGACTCGAGCGCGACGCTGCTCCGCGGATCGAAGGAATTCGATTGGCTCGTCACGCCGCGCGAGGGCGGGCGGCAGGTCGTGCCGGCGCTGCGCTATCCGTACTTCAACCCGTACAGCCGGCGATACGAGATCGCGCAGAGCGATCCGATCGCCGTGCGTGCCGTCGCCACGGCCATCGACTCCACCGCCGCGCCGCCACCGCAGGCGCCCGTTGCGTCCGCCGACACCCTCTCGCTCCGCCCCACGCTCGGCGCCGAGGCGCCGGCACCATTGGGCGATTCGACGCCAGTGCTGGTGCTGGCGCTCCTCGCGCCGCTCCCCGCGCTGGGAGCGTGGTGGCTGCGCCGCCCCCGGCGCCCGCGGCGCGTGCCGTCGCCTCGCGAGCGACTCGAGCAGATGACGCGGGGCACCGCCCGCGCGTCGACGGCGGACGTCCGCAGGGCGTTCCTCGACGCGCTCGCGCAACGCGTGCCGCTCGACGCGGCGGCCCTCGCGCGTCCCGGCGCGTGGGAGCGCGCGCTCCGGCACGAAGGGGTCACCGGCGATACCGCGATCGGCGTGGAACGACTGCTCGATGAACTCGACGCCGCCACCTTCACGGCGCCGGCGGCCGCCGACGCCGATGCCTTCGCCACGAGGGCCCACGACCTGCTCGGCCGCGTGCATCGTGAGGCGCGTCGATCGACGCGTGCGACACTGCCGGTCGTCGCGGCCCTTCTTCTCGTGTCCCTCGTCGGCGCTGCCGCCGTCGCGGCGGCGCAGGACGGCCGCGCCGAGCAGGCCTTTACCGAGGGAACGGGCGCATACACCGCCGGCGATGCGGTGCGCGCCGCGCATCGATTCGCCGATGCCGCGCGTCGCGCGCCACGCGCCGCGAACGCATGGGCGAACTACGGTACCGCGTCGTGGGCGGCGAACGACACCGCCGGCGCAGTGGCTGGTTGGCAGCGGGCGCTGCGGCTCGATCCTCTCGCCACCGACGTGCGGGCGCGCCTCGCGCTCGTGCGCGCGCCCCAGGACGCGGGGGTCGCGCGGGTGCCGCCGGTGCCTGCCCGCCCGTTCGTGTGGCTGGCGCTCCTGGGCTGGCTCTCCGGATGGGCCGTCACCACGCGGCAGGCGTGGCGGCGCCGCACGACGTGGCGCATCGCCTCGTTGACGCTCGTGGCCGGCGGCGCGCTGCTCGCCTGGGCGTTGCGCGCCGAACGTTCGTTGCGGGGCGACGGCCTCGTCGTGGTGAGCGACGCGGCGCCCCTGCGCACGCTTCCGGCGCTCGGCGCCGAGAGCGGCGCGACGCCGATCGTCGGCGAAGTCGGGCGCGTCGGTCAGCGGCAGGGGGTGTGGCTCTACGTCCGCTTCGATCTCGCGCGCGGCGGCTGGCTCCCGGCCGCCTCGACCATCCCTCTCGGCCGCGATTGACCGCCGCGCGCGCCGCCGGGAGATTCCATTCGTGACGACCTCACGCCGCATCGCCGTGCTTCCGTCCGCCGTGGCCGACCAGATCGCCGCCGGCGAGGTCGTCGAGCGTCCCGCGTCGGTCGTCAAGGAACTCGTCGAGAACGCGCTCGACGCCGGCGCCACGACGGTCGACGTCGCCGTCGCCGAGGGAGGGCGCGCCGTCATCCGCGTGAGCGACGACGGCAGCGGCATGTCGCGCGACGACGCGGCGATCTCCGTCGAACGGCACGCCACGTCGAAGATCCGTTCGGCGAGCGACCTCGTCGGCGTCGCGAGTTTCGGGTTCCGCGGCGAGGCGCTCCCCGCCATCGGGTCCGTCTCGCGCCTCGAGATCGAGACCGCGCTCGACGACGGCGCCGGCACGCGCGTCCGCGTGGCCGGCGGGGCCCTGCTCGACGTGGGCGACGTCGCGCGCCGACGCGGCACCACCGTGACCGTCGAAGCGCTCTTCTACAACACGCCGGCGCGGCAGAAATTCCTCCGCGGCGCGCGCAGCGAGTGGCGTGCCGTGAGCGACGTGCTCACGACGATGGCGCTCGTGCGCCGCGACGTGCGCTTCACCCTGCAGCACGACGGACGCGAGGCGCTCGCCCTTCCTGCCGCCGCGGCGCTGCGCGACCGCGTGGCCGCGCTCTGGGGCGCGCCGCTCGCCGAATCGCTCGTCGCCGTCGACGACGTTAGCGGCCCCATCCGCGTGAGCGGGCTCGTCGAGCGCCCCGCCGACGTCGGCACGGCCAGCCGCCGGGTGTTCGTGACGGTGAACGGACGCGCCGTGCGCGACACGGGCATCGTGCGCGCCGCCGAGGCGGCGTACCGGAGCACCATCACCGCCGGGCTGCGCCCGACCGTCCTGCTCGAGGTCGAGCTTCCGGCCGGTGACGTCGACGTCAACGTGCATCCCGCGAAGGCGGAGGTCCGCTTCCGCGACCGATGGGGCACCGAGCGCGCGGTCGAGCGCGCCGTGCGACGCGCCCTCGGCACCGAAGAGAGCGCGGCCGCGTTCGGCGGCTTCGTGCGGATGGGCGCCGGCCTCGCCACGCCGCTGGCGGGCAGGGAACTCGACGTCGCGTCGCTGCGCGCCGACGCGACGACCGCCGAGAGTCCGCTCTTCGACGCGGCGCGCGTCGAATCACTCTCCGCCGCGGCGAGCGCTGCCGGCCTCGACCAGGGCGCGCCCGCGGCCGCCGATGTCGAGCCGGTCGTCGTCCCCCCGCTCGTGCAGCTCCGGCGCACCTGGCTCATGTTCGAACGCGAGGACGGCGTCGTGCTCATCGACCAGCACTCCGCGCAGGAGCGCGTGCTGTACGAGAAATTCATGGGCACGCTCGAGCGCGGCGAGGCGGCGTCGCAGCAGCTGCTCTTCCCGATGACCCTCCACCTCGCGCCCGCCGAAGCCGAGGCGTTCGAGAGCAACCGCGACCTCCTCGCGCGGCTGGGCTTCGAGGTCGAGGGGTTCGGCGGGCACACGCTCGCCGTGCACGCGGTGCCGATGCCGCATCCGCGGTTCGACGCCGAGCGTTGCCTGCGCGACACGCTCGCGTCGCTCGCCGGCGACCGGCTGGGCAGCGGGCTCGCGCGCCACGAGCGACTGGCCGCCACCGTCGCCTGCAAGGCGGCCGTGAAGGCGGGCGACCCGCTCGCCCCCGCCGAGATGCGCGCCCTCTTCATCGCGCTCGCCGGCACGACCCTCCCCGCGCACGACGTGCACGGCCGCAGCACCATCGTCTTCCTGGGCTGGGATGAGATCGAGCGCCGATTCGGCCGGCGCTGAACTCCGCATCGTCTGCGGGCCGACCGCGGCGGGCAAGTCGGCGATCGCCATGGCGCTCGCCGAACGGCACGGCCTCACCATCGTCAGCGCCGACTCGCGGCAGCTCTACCGCGGCTTCGACATCGGCACGGCCAAACCCTCCGCCGCCGACCAGTCCCGCGTGCCGCACCGAGGCATCGACGTCGCCGACCCCTCCGAGCGCTGGTCCGCCGCGCGCTGGAGCCACGACGCCACGCGCTGGATCGACGACGCCGGCGCGGCCAAGGCGCTCGTCGTCGGCGGCACGGGCTTCTACCTGCGCGCGCTCGTCGCGCCGCTCTTCGAGACGCCGCCGCTCGACGCCGCGGCCCGCGCCGCCCTCGAACCGCGGCTCGCCGCGCTCCCACTCGACGCGCTTCGCCGCTGGTGCGCGGAGCTCGATCCGCCGCTCGCCCATCTCGGCCGCACGCAGTTGCTCCGCGCCATCGAGGTCGCGCTGCTCACCGGCCGCCGGCTCAGCGACCTCCAGCGCGAGCGCGCCCGGCCGCCGCGCTTCCGTGCCCGCTGGCTTCTCATCGACCCGGGTCCGGCGCTCGCGTCTCATATAGAACGCCGGCTCGACGCCATGCTGGCCGCGGGGTGGCCCGACGAGGTGCGCGCCCTCATCCCGCGCGTCGCCGCGGGTGCCGTCGCGTGGAACGCCTGCGGCTACGCCGCCGTCCGGGACTTCGTGGAAGGACGCATCGGCGCGGCTGACGCCCGCGAGGCTATACTTGTCGGCACCCGGCAGTACGCCAAGCGGCAACGCACTTGGTTCCGGCACCAGCTCGCCGGCCAGCGCGTGACCCGCCTCGACCCGGCCGACCCCGGCGCGCTCGCGCTGGCGGAATCGTGGTGGAACGCAGGAGAGGACGCGTGAAGATCGGCATCACATGCTATCCCACGTACGGTGGCTCCGGCGCCGTCGCGACCGAACTCGGCATCGCCCTCGCCGCGCGCGGCCACGAGGTGCACTTCATCACGTACCAGCAGCCGTTCCGGCTCCCGGTCTTCCTCCCGCGCGTCTTCTTCCATGAAGTCGACGTCGGCCGCTATCCGCTCTTCCAGTACCCGCCGTACGACCTCGCGCTCGCCGTGCGCATGCACGAGACGGTCATCAACGAGCGGCTCGACCTGCTCCACGTGCACTACGCCATCCCGCACGCGACGAGCGCATGGATCGCCAAGGAGATGCTGCGCGCCGAAGGACGCGACATCCCGGTCATCACTACGCTGCACGGCACCGACATCACCATCGTCGGCCAGGACCACTCGTTCCACGCCATCACCAAGTTCTCGATCGACCGCTCCGACCACGTCACCGCCGTCTCGCAGTACCTCAAGGACGAGACCATCCGCACCTTCGGCTGCGGCTCGCAGAACGTGCAGGTGATCCACAACTTCATCGACCCCGCCGTCTACGACCGCGCCGCGCACCCGCCGACGCTCCGCGAACAGATCGGCGCCGGCCGCAAGATCCTGATGCACATCTCGAACTTCCGCTCGGTCAAGCGCGTGCGCGACATCGTCCGGATCTTCGACCGCGTCCGCCAGGAACTGCCGAGCGTGCTCGTGATGGTCGGCGACGGCCCCGACCGCGTCGCCGCCGAGGAAGAGGCGCGCGAGCTCGGCATCGAGCACGACGTGCACTTCCTCGGCCGCATCCACGCCGTCGCGCCGCTGCTCGCCTCGGCCGACCTCTTCGTCCTCACCACCGACCGCGAGTCGTTCGGCTTGAGCGCGCTCGAGGCCCTCGCCTGCGGCACCCCCGTCATCGCGTATGAGGCGGGGGGCGTCGTCGAGGTCGTGAAGGACGGCGTCACCGGCGCGCTCCGCCCCGTCGGCGATGTCGACGCCATGTCGGCCGCCGCGATCGCGATCCTCCGCGATGACGACCGCTGGAACGCCATGAGCGCCGCCGCCGCCGCCGACGCCCGCGCCCGGTTCTCCGCCGACGAGATCGTCGCGCGCTACGAAGCCCTCTACACCACCGCCACCACATGAACGACATCACGGTCTTCCAGGCGTTCATCCTCGGCGCCCTGCAGGGAATCGCCGAGTTCCTCCCCATCAGCAGCTCGGCGCACCTCGCGCTCGCGCCGTGGGCCTTCCGCTGGCCGGAGCCGGGGCTCGCCTTCGACGTCGCGCTCCACGTCGGCACCCTCGTCGCGCTCCTCTGGTACTTCCGCGCCGAGTGGGTGCGCCTCGCCCGCGCCGGGGTCAACATCCTCGTCACGCGGCGCGTGCAGGGCGACGACGAGCGGCGCGCCTTCTTCATCGTGATCGCGACGATCCCCGGCGGCATCGCCGGCAAGCTGCTCAAGGACCAGGCCGAGACGGCGTTCCGCGCGCCGGCCCTCACGGCGACGGCGCTCATCGTCATGGGCGCGCTCCTCTGGCTCGCCGACGCCCGTTCCCGCCGCGACCGCGCCGCGGGCTCGATGCGCTGGACCGATGCGCTCCTCGTCGGCTGCGCGCAGGCCTTCGCCATCATCCCCGGCGTCTCACGCTCCGGCGCCACGATCACCGCCGGCCGCTTCCTCGGCTTCAACCGCGCCGACGCGGCCGTGTTCAGCTTCCTCATGAGCATGCCGATCATCGCCGCCGCCGCCGCGCTCGAACTGCCGAAGGCACTTCAGGCGTCCGGGGCCGGCCTGCCGCTGCTTGTCGGCGTCGCGACCGCCGCCGTCTCGAGCTGGTTCGCCATCACCGTGGTGCTCCGCTTCGTGCAGACGCGCAGCTTCGCCGTCTTCGCCTGGTACCGGTTCCTCCTCGCCGGCGCCGTCTTCGCCCTGCTCGCCGTGCGCGGTGGCTGACCCACGCGACGCGCTCGACGCGCTCGACGAGCGCGCCCTCGCGCAGCAGCTGCGCGTGCCGCGCCTCGTGCGCTTCGCCACCGTGGCCAGCACGATGGACGAGGTGCACGCGCTCGGCGCCGCGGGCGAACCGGCCGGCGCGTGCGTCCTTGCCGACGCGCAGGCCGCCGGACGAGGGCGCGGCGGGAAGACGTGGTCCTCCGAGGCCGGCGCCGGCCTCTGGCTCTCGCTCCTCGAGCGCCCCGAGACGGCATCGGGACTCGACGTGCTCTCCCTGCGCCTGGGCCTCGCCGCCGCGCCCGTGCTCGAGGCGTACGCCCCGGGCCCCGTGCGCCTCAAGTGGCCCAACGATCTCTACGTCGCCGGCGGCAAGCTCGCCGGCATCCTCGTGGAGGCGCGCTGGCACGGCCCGCAGGTCGAGTGGGTCACCATCGGCATCGGCGTGAACCTGGCGGCGCCACCGTCGGTCGCGTCGGCCACCAGCCTCCGTGCGGGCACGCGACGCCTCGACGTCCTCCGCTCGCTCGTCCCCGCGCTCCGGCACGCCGCCGAACTGCGCGGCCCCCTCTCCGGCTCCGAGCGTGCCGAGTATGCTTCCCGCGACTTCGCCGTCGGCCGCCGCTGCCTCGAACCCGCTCCGGGGCTCGTGCGCGGCATCACCGACGACGGCTCGCTCATCATCGTGACCGACACCGGCGAATCCCACTTCCGGGGCGGCTCGCTCGTCCTCGCGGAGGAGACCCCATGATCTTGTGCTTCGACGTCGGCAACACCGAGACGACGATCGGGCTGTGCCACGGGCAGGACGTGCAGGCGCGGTGGCGCGTGACCACCGACCCCACCCGCACCCCGGACGAAGTGTATCTCCTGCTCGTCGCCCTCCTCGACGCGGCGAACGTCGACCTCTCCGCGGTGCAGGGGAGCGCCATCGGCTCCGTCGTCCCCGCGGTCACGGCGCCGCTCGCCGAGGCGTGCACGCGGCTCGGCGGACTGCCCCCCGTCATCGTCGACGCGCGCTCGCCGCTGCCGATCACCCTCGACGTCGACGAGCCGCTCACCGTGGGCGCCGACCGGCTCATCAACACGCTCGCGGCGAGCCGGCTGCATCAGCGGGACTGCATCGTGGTCGACCTCGGGACGGCGACGACGTATGACTGCATCACCGCCGACGGCGTGTTCATCGGCGGCGTCATCGCCCCGGGCGTGCAGGTGTCGGCCGAGTCGCTCTTCCGCCGGACGTCGAAGCTCCCCGCGACCGAGATCGTCGCGCCCAAGAACGTCATCGGGCGGCGCACCGAGGAGTGCATCCGGTCGGGCGTGGTGCTCGGCTCGGCCGAGGCGATCGACGGGCTCGTGCGCCGCATCAAGGCCGCCTGGCCGCGGCCGGCGACGCCGCTCGTGATCGGCACCGGCGGACTCGCCGCCGCCTTCAAGCCCTTGTGTCAGGAGCTCGACGTGGTCGAACCCGACCTGACGCTGCAGGGGCTGGCGATGGCGCACGCGCTGCTGACCGCCTGACATAGCCCATCCATACGCCGCCGCCGGATGCCCTGCGCATACGGCGGTTCCGCTTTTATGGCAGCCACGGTGGTGGGTCCAGCCGTGCCATTCTGGCGTATAATGCCAGCCTAATCCATTGTGATTGTTCAACTTGGCACGACTTGCCCGGCACGGGTTCTGCGGGTATGTTACGGTGTTGTTAGCACTCTCCATCGTTGAGTGCTAACGAAAACGTCCAACCGCTCCTTTCTCGAACCGATAGCAGGAGGAACGCTCAACATGGCATCGAAGAACGCTCTCAAGGTCGCGCCTTTGGCCGACCGCGTGGTCGTGAAGCCGCTCGAAGAGACCGAGCAGATGCGCGGCGGGTTGTACATCCCCGACACCGCGAAGGAGAAGCCGCAGCAGGGCGAAGTGATGGCCGTCGGGCCGGGCCGCGTCGAGGACGGCAAGCGCGTGCCGATGGAAGTGAAGGCCGGCGACAAGGTCCTCTACGGGAAGTACAGCGGCACCGAAGTCACGATCGAAGGCGACCAGATGCTCATCCTCCGCGAGAGCGACATCCTCGCGGTCGTCAACTGATTTCCACGAACTCCTGAGGGAATAGCCAATGGCTGCGAAGGAACTGCATTTCAACGTTGAGGCGCGCGCCGCGCTCAAGAAGGGTGTCGACCAGCTCGCCGAGGCGGTGAAGGTCACGCTCGGCCCGAAGGGACGGAACGTCGTCATCGACAAGAAGTTCGGCGCCCCGACGGTGACCAAGGACGGCGTGACCGTCGCGAAGGAGATCGAGCTCTCCGATCCGATCGAGAACATGGGCGCGCAGATGGTGAAGGAAGTCGCGACCAAGACGAGCGACAACGCCGGCGACGGCACGACGACGGCGACGGTGCTCGCCCAGGCGATCTTCCGCGAGGGCCTCAAGAACGTCACGGCCGGCGCGAACCCGATGGCCATCAAGCGCGGCATCGACAAGGCCGTCACCGCCATCATCGAGGAGCTGAAGAAGATCTCGGTCCCGACGAGCGGCAAGAAGGAGATCGCCCAGGTCGGCTCGATCTCGGCGAACAACGACAAGGAGATCGGCGACCTCATCGCCGACGCCATGGAGAAGGTGGGCAAGGACGGCGTCATCACGGTCGAGGAGGCGCGCGGCCTCGAGACGACGCTCGAGACGGTCGACGGCATGCAGTTCGACCGCGGCTATCTCTCCCCCTACTTCATCACCGATCCCGACAAGATGGAGGCCGTCCTCGAGGACGCCTACATCCTGATCCACGACAAGAAGATCGCCTCGATGAAGGACCTCCTCCCGGTGCTGGAGAAGGTCGCGCAGACGGGCAAGCCGCTGCTCATCATCGCCGAGGACGTCGAGGGCGAGGCGCTCGCCACGCTCGTCGTGAACAAGCTCCGCGGCACGCTCAAGATCGCGGCCGTGAAGGCCCCGGGCTTCGGTGACCGCCGCAAGGCGATGCTCGAGGACATCGCGGTCCTCACGAAGGGCAACGTCATCTCCGAGGAAGTCGGCTTCAAGCTCGAGAACGCCGTCCTCACCGACCTCGGCCGCGCCAAGCGCATCGTCATCGACAAGGACAACACGACGGTGATCGACGGCCAGGGCGAGGAGGACAAGATCAAGGGGCGCATCAAGGAGATCGAGGTCGCCATCGAGAAGAGCACGAGCGACTACGACAAGGAGAAGCTCCAGGAGCGCAAGGCGAAGCTCGCCGGCGGCGTGGCGGTGATCAACGTCGGCGCCGCGACCGAGAGCGAGATGAAGGAGAAGAAGGCCCGCGTCGAGGACGCGCTGCACGCCACGCGTGCCGCCGTCGAAGAGGGCATCGTCCCGGGCGGCGGCGTCGCGCTCGTCCGCGCGCAGGTCGCGCTCAAGGGCATCAAGCTCGAGCACGACGAGCAGATCGGCGTCGACATCATCCGTCGCGCCATCGAGGAGCCGATCCGCATGATCGTGTACAATGCGGGCGGCGAAGGCTCGATCGTCGTCGAGAAGGTGCGCGCCAGCAAGGACAAGAACTTCGGCTACAACGCCCTCACGGACGTGTACGAGGATCTCGTCGTCGCCGGCGTCATCGACCCGACCAAGGTGACCCGCACGGCGCTCCAGAACGCCGCGTCGATCGCATCGCTCCTCCTCACGACGGAAGCGCTCATCGTCGAGAAGAAGGAAGACAAGCCGATGCAGATGCCGCAGGGTGGCGGCGGCGGCATGGGCGGGATGTACTAGTCGCCCCCTCGCGCCGCCCCGAGCGGGCGGTGCACGGATGGCGCGTGGAGCGGGGCCCGGACGAGTGTCCGGGCCCCGTTCCCGTTCCGCCCCCTCCGCTGGCGGCGCGCCGGCCGGCCGCCCGCCGGCCGCGCACGACTTGCCGCCGCGCGCGATTTTGGCGTGTTTGTAACGGGCGTCGTGACATCGGCGAAGCCCGCCAGCCGTACGACGCCCTGCCGCCACACGATTCCCGATGCATGCCTCGACGAGGATGCGTGCCTCCATGAACGGTCGATGACGGACGCCACCCTGTTCGGAGTCGGAACGGTGCTTGCCGCCGGCGCGGTCGCGCACGGCGCGCTGTACCGCAACAGCCCGCTCTTCGGGCGCGCCCTCGGCCGTCTCCCGGGCGCGGAACGTGCCGTCGCGCTCACCTTCGACGACGGGCCGAATCCCGAGACGACGCCGCGCGTGCTCGACGCGCTCCGCGACGCCGGGGTCCACGCGACGTTCTTCCTCCTCGGTCGGCACGTCGACCGCTGGCCCGATCTCGCCCGGCGCGCCGCCGACGAGGGGCACGAGCTCGGAAATCACGGCTGGGCGCACCGCAAGCTCCACCTGCGCACGCCGTCGTACGTCCGCCGCGACCTCGCCGAGGGCACCGCCGCCGTGGAGCGGGCGACGGGGCGCTCGCCCCGTTTCTTCCGCGCGCCGCACGGCTTCCGCAGCCCGTGGGTCAACCCGGTCGCCGCCTCGCTCGGGCAGCGCGTCGTCGGCTGGACGCTCGGCGTGTGGGACTCCGACCGCCCCGGCGCGGGCGAGATCGCGCGCCGCGCCGTCACCGGCACGCGGGCCGGCACGATCCTCCTGCTGCACGACGGCGACGGCTACGACCCGGCGGGCGACCGTACGCAGACCGCGGCCGCGCTGCCGCAGATCATCGCCGGGCTCCGCGACCGCGGCTTCGCCTTCGTCACCCTGGGGGACGTCGCGTGACGCTCACCCTGCAGGCGCCGCCCGTCCACCGGAGTCCGCCGGCCGCCGGACTCCGCGTCGCACAGGTCACGGAGTACTACTATCCGCACCTCGGCGGCGTCTGCGAACACGCGCACTTCCTCGCCGACGAGTGCCGGCGGCGCGGCATGCACGTCGACATCATCACGCCGCGCATCGGCCGCACGGTGCCACTGCCCGGCGTGATCCACGTCGGGCACAGCCTGCCCGTGCCGTCGAACGGGTCGCACGCGCGCCTCTCGGTCGGGTGGCGGCTGCGCGACCGGCTCCGGCACGTGCTGCGCGAGGGGCGGTACGACGTCGTCCACGTGCACGCGCCGCTGACGCCGTCGCTCCCGCTCCTCGCCCTCGAGCGCGGCAACGCCGCGCTCGTCGGCACGTGGCACACCCAGTTCTCCGGATCGCTCCTCCTCGAGCTGTTCCGTGACCGGCTGCAATCGCGCATCGACCGGCTCGACGGCACGATCGCGGTGTCGGAGACGGCGCGCGCCGCCATCAGCCGCTATTTCGAGGCGCCCTGGCGCGTCGTCCCCAACGGCGTCAACACGACGCTCTACCGGCCGGGACGCCCGATGCCCGAGGAGATGGCGCACGGCGCGCCGACGCTGCTCTTCGTCGGGCGTCTCGATCCGCGCAACGGACTCTCGACGCTCCTCGAGGCGTGGCCCATCGTGCAGGCGGCGGTGCGGCACGCGCGGCTCGTCATCGTGGGCGACGGGCCGCTGCGTGGCCACTACGAGCGGCAGGCACGCGCCCTCAGCGGCGTCGTCTTCCGCGGCGCCCTCGGCGACGAGCGGGCGGACTACTACTCGAACGCCTCGGCGTATGTCTGCCCCACGACGCGCGCCTCGTTCGGCATCACGCTGCTCGAGGCGATGGCGTCCGGGCGCCCCATCCTCTGCTCCGACATCCCGGGGTTCCGCGACGTCGTCGCGAACGGACGCGAAGCGCTGATGGTGCCGCCGGAGGATCCGCGGGCGCTCGCGCAGGGGGCCATCACGCTGCTGCGCGATGCGGCGCTTCGCGACGAACTCGGAGCGACCGGCCTGCAGCGGTCCGCGCGATACGACTGGGTGCACGTCACCGACGAGATCGTCGACGTCTACGCGTCGGCCCTCGCGGCCCGTCGCGCCGCCGGCTGAACCGGGAGCCCCGCTCCCGGCGTCGTCACGCCATCGGGATCAGCCCGTCGGCCTTCGCGTTGTCGTCCACCTCGGTCACGAGGGAGCGCATCAGGCCGTCGCGCACGTCGAACACCGCGCCATGGAGCTTCGGTTGGCGTCCCTGCTCCCAGGCCGTCTGCACGACGGGGGTGCGCGCCAGATTGAGCACCTGATGCAGGACGTTCAACTCCACCAGCCGGTCGCTCCGGGCCGCCGGGGTGGTGAGCCGCTCCAGCTCGGCGTGGTGGCGCCGTTTCACGTCGCGCACGTCGCCGAGCCAGTTGTCGACGAGCCCCAGGCGACGCGTCTCCTCCATCGCCGCCTGCACGCCGCCGCATCCGTAATGCCCCACGACGAGCACGTGCTTCACGTGGAGCGCCTCGATCGCGTATTACAGCACCGAGAGCACGTTCAGGTCGGCCGGGAACACCTGATTGGCGACGTTGCGGTGCACGAACATCTCGCCGGGTTTCGCCCCGGTGAGCAGTTCGAGCGGTACCCGGCTGTCGGAACAGCCGATCGTCAGAAACTGCGGTTCCTGGCCGCGCGCCAGGTCGCCGAAGTACTGCGGCTCGGCGGCGATCGCGCCCGCGGCCCAGCGCCGGTTGTTCTCGAAGAGTCGGTTCAGGTCGAGCATCGTGGGCAATATGTCGTTGGGTGAGCGGGTTCGTCGACCAGCGAGCGGCGAACGGGCGGGGCGGTCGCGCGGTTCCCCTGCCGGGGGCGTCGCCCCCCGGGGGGGCTATTGCGCGCCACACCGGAAATCGGCAAGGTATATGGGTTCCAGTCGTATTTCGTGACGCGCCGAACGTGTTGGTGATCCGTGTCCGTCGAGCGCCCGTGTGGCGCCAGGTTCTTCACCCTCCGGAGGATCGATGACCCGCAAGACGTTTGCCGTTGCTGCACTGCTCTCCATGATGGCCGCCGCCACCGTCTCGGCGCAGGGCGCCAAGGCCGATAGCGGCAAGAAGAAGGCGACCGCCGGCGCGAAGATGGATGCCAAGGCCGACGCGAAGATGGAGAAGGGCATGAAGATGGAGAAGGCCGGCGCGAAGATGGACGCCAAGGCCGACAAGATGGGGAAGGCCGGCGCGAAGATGGACGCGAAGGCCGACAAGATGACGAAGAAGGGCGAGAAGATGGAGAAGGCCGGCGCGAAGATGGACGCCAAGGCCGATGCCAAGATGGAGAAGGCCGCCGCGAAGAAGGGCGGCATGAAGAAGGACGCGGACGCGAAGAAGCCGTAGTCCGCTCGTTCCTCGAGCACGCGACGCCCCCCTGCCGTGCAGGAGGGCGTCGTCGTTTCGGGGTGCTCAGATCGCCAGCGACAGCTGGAGCCGGCCGCCGCGCCCAGCGCCGAAGGGCCCCGCGACGCCATCCTGCGGGGCCGCCGTCACCGGACGCGGCGCCCTCGCGCTCCGCAGCGCTCGCTCGGCGCTCGCCGTCGCGTGGCGCGGCGTGTTGTTCGTCTCCGAGAGGTGCAGCAGCACGACGTCGCGCCACCGCGCCGAGGCGCGCGACGTCAGCAGTTCCGCCGTCTCGCGATTGCTCAGGTGCCCGGTCTCGCTCCGGATGCGCCGCTGCAGGTGCGGCGGATACGGTCCCGTGCGGAGCATCTCCTCGTCGTGGTTCGACTCCAGCATGAGCAGGTCGACCTCGGCGAGCGCCTCCGCCAGCGCGTCGGGTACGCGGCCGAGGTCGTGGGCGACGGCGGTGCGGAACCCCGTCGCCCGCTCGCAGGCGATCACGGCGGTCGGCGACGCGGCGTCATGCGGCACCCGGTGCAGCGTGCAGTCGATGGCGCCGATCGCGACCACGTCGCCGCGGCGCACCGCGGTCGCCCGCGACCGGTCGAGGTCAGTGACGCCGTCGAGCGTGCCCTGCGAGCCGTACACCTGCCACCCCCAGCGCGATTGCGCCACCGCCACGCCGCGCATGTGGTCGATGTGCTCGTGCGTGAGCACCACCGCGCTGATCGACTCCGGTGCGACCTGCGCTTCGGCGAGCCGCCGCGCGAGCGTGCGCGCGGCGTAGCCGGCGTCGACGAGCACGCGCGTGTCGCCGCTTTCGAGGAGAATGGCGTTGCCGCGGCTCCCGCTGCCGAGCGTCCATGCCCTCACGGCGCCGTCCCCCCACGGCGCGCGAAGGCGACGCGCAGCAGGGCGCGCATCGGCTCGTCGAGCGCGACGTGGCGGCGCGCCATGACGCGCTCGGCGACGACGAGGAATTTCTCCACCTCCCAGGCGCCGAACGGCTCGTCCTCGCCCCAGGCGAACGGCGGCACGACCTTCGGCGTGACGCGGGCGCCGAACACGTTCGCGCCCGCGCCGACGACGCAGCCGGTCGTCAGCCGCGTGCCGATGCCGAGCTTCGCGTGGTCGCCGACGAAGGCTCCGAGGAACTGCATGCCGGTCCCTCGCATCCCGTCGGGCGTCCAGAGCGCGACCTCGCCGTAGCTGTTCTTCAGGTTGCTCGTGATCGTGCCGGCGCCGAAGTTCGCCCAGCGCCCGATCACCGAGTCGCCGACGAAGCCGTCGTGCCCCTTGTTGGCGTGGCCGATGAAGATCGTGCGGCTCAGCTCGCCGTTCGCGCGGCACCCGTCGCCGATCGAGCAGGCGCTCACGCGGCCCCCGCTCACGTTGACGTTGGCGCCGATGTACAGCGGCCCGGCGAGCCGCGTGAACGCGGCGATCCGCGCGCCGGCGCGGATGAGGATCGGCCCCTCCGTCGCGTCGGCGACAACGTGCGGCTCGATGTACGCGCCGCGCTCGACGAACACCTCGTGCGCGCCGAGTACCGTCATCTCGGCGGGCGGTGCGCCCGCGCCGGGCCCGAGCACGGCGATGTCGGCGCTGAGCATCGCCCCGAGGTGGCGCACGAGATCCCAGACGGCGTCGATCCACCAGCCGCCGATGTCGCACGGCGCGCCGTGCGCGAGCGACGAAAGGTCGAGCGCGCCGTCGGCGAGCTGGTCGAGCGGGAGCGGCTCGTGCAGCCGCACCGCGGCGATCCGTCCGTCGCACCGCCACACGTCCCCCGACGGCGTCGCGTCGAGCGAGGGCGCACAGCGCGCGCTGGCGAGGATCGTGCCGGCCGCGAGCGTCTGGGTGGCGGCTGGTGGCGCGTCGAACTCGGCGAAGCCGGCGAGATGTGGCGCGCCGACGAACGCGGTGGCGGGCATGCCCGTCACGCGCGCCCATCGCTCGCGCACGAGCAGCGCCCCGGCCCGCAGCTCGCCGGCGGGGCGGGTGAGCGCGAACGGGGCGAACCGTCGCGCCGCGTCGTCGTCGTAGAGGACGAGCGCCGTCACCGGTCGCGCACCTGGCTCGGCAGCGTGTCGAGCAGCGTCTTGAGGTCGGTCGCCCGCTCGAGCGTCGTCACGAGCGTGAGGCCGTTCGCCGAGACGACGACGAGGTCGTCCACGCCGTAGAGCACCACGGTGGTGCCCTCGGCGTGGACCACGTTGCCGTGCGCCTCGCGCGCGAGCACCGCGCCGTGCGGCGCGTTCCCGTCGGCGTCGCGCACGCGCACGTCGCGCAGCGCCGTCCACGTGCCGACGTCGCTCCACCCGAAATCGCCGGGCAAAACCATCACGCGCCGGCTCCGCTCGAGCACGCCGACGTCGATCGCGACGGCGCGCGCCGCCGCGAAGAACTCCTCGCGCGACGCACCGTGTGCGGCGGCCGCGGGGGCGACCTCAGGGCAATGCGCCGTGACCTCCTCGAGCAGGTCGCCGGCGCGCCAGGCGAAGATCCCCGAGTTCCAGAGGCAGCCGAGGCGCACGAGCTCCGCGGCCCGGTCACGCGACGGCTTCTCGATGAACCGCCGCACGCGCCGCAGCGATCCCTCCACCACGTCGCCAGGCTCGATGTAGCCGAGCCCCGGGTCGGGGCGGACGGGCACCATCCCCACCGTCACCAACGCGTTTTCCCGCTCCGCCGCGGCCGCCGCGGCGAGCAGCGCGCGCTGGAAGGCCGGCACGTCGCCGATCGCCCAGTCGGCATGCACCGAGAGCATCACCGCGCCGGGATCCGCGCGGCGCGCGACCTCGAGTGCGCCCCACGTCAGCGCGGCGGCCGTTCCCGCGGGGCGCGGCTCGGCGATGACGTTCGCGCCCGGGAGATCGGGGAGCTCGCGCCGGATCGCGTCGACCAGCGAGGCGTTCGTGAGCACCAGCGTCTGCGCGAGCGGGCTCACCGCCGCCAGCCGGTCGATCGTGTCGCGCAGCATCGACTGCGGCGAGAGCAGCGGGAGGAGCTGTTTGGGGCGCGCCGGGGTGCTCAGCGGCCAGAAGCGCGAACCGACGCCGCCGGCGAGCACCACGGTCCACGGGGCGCCCGTCACGCCTCGGCGGCCGCGTCGGCGCCCGTCAGCTCGGCCACGCGCGCGAAGAGGCGCTTGGGGCTGAACGGCTTGGTGAGGTAGTCGTTCGCTCCGAGCCGCATCGCCTCGTCGAACCGCTCGTCCTGGCCGGCCGCGGTGAGGATCATGCAGGGGAGGGCGCGCCAGCGGGGGTCGGCGCGCATCGCCGCCAGCACCTCGAGGCCGTCCTTCTCCGGCATCATGAGATCGAGGAGCACCAGCGCGACGTCGGGGTACTGTTCGAGGGCCCGCAACGCCTCGGCGCCGTCGTACACGAGCGTCACGCGGAACGGTCCCTGCTCGAGCTTGGTCTGGATGATGCGCCCGATGTGGGGTTCGTCGTCCTCCACGAGCACGTGGTGCGTCACGCGTCGCCGCCGCGGCGGAGCGCGGTCACACCAGGGCCGCGATGTTGGCGCGGTTCCGGCGGAGTTCGTACAGCAACTGCCCGAGGTTCGCGTTGGGCTGCACGAGCACGAGCAGCACCGCGTCGGCGGAGAGGCACGACACCACCGCGATGCTCTGGTCCAGTTCGAGCACCGCCGTCTGCAAGGCGCCGCGCTGGGCGGCGGCGGCGAAATCGTCGGCGAACTGGAGGATGGACGGGACGTGCGCCGCCACGTGCTCGGCGTCGAGTCCCGGCACCGCTTGGCTGTCGATGAGCAGGCCGTCCCGGCCGAGCACGACCGCCGCCTCGACCCCGTCGCGTTGCCGGAGGGCGGCGACGAGATCCCGGATGGTGGGCATCAATGCTCCGTGGAAAGGTTTCCGAAGTGTATCTCCCACCCAAGTGAAGTCAAGCACGTGATTCGCTTGAACTTGCCTCGTTCTTCCCATACACTTCCAGATTCGATGCGACTCTTCAATATGATAAGTGAGCGCCCCGCGCCCCGTGCGCTGTGGCTGGTGGGGATCCTGGCCGTCGCCGCGTACGCCGGCGCCTGTTCGGACCCGTTCCGCATGACCGCCCAGTTCACCAACGCGACGCAGCCGTTCACGGTGCACGCGCTGACGGGCACGCCCAACTACTTCGCCACGGCGCTCTCGCTCGAGAGCAACACGACGACCAAGGTCGACGGGTCGTTCTCGTTCGACGTCGCCTTCGACATCGACCCGTCCGGCAACGTCGTCTACCTGCCGCCGCACACCGTGGGTGAGAACCCCCTCGGCAACCGCCAGGTGGGCATCATGAAGGCGACGTCGACGTACACCAACGTCACGGAAGCGCCGATGAGTGGGTACGTCTACGATTCCGTCACCGTCGCGCCGCTCGGCGTCCCCGTGATCGTGCAGGCGCCGTCGAACAACTGCAGCATCTACGGCTTGCCGAACATCTACGCCAAGGTCGTCATCGACTCCGTCGACACGCGGACCCGCACGATGTGGGGCCGTTCGCTCGTCGACCTGAACTGCACCTTCCGCTCCCTGTCGGAAGGCATGCCGACGTTCTGATGCACGACGCCCGTCTCGTGCGCGAACAGCCCGGCGCGCTCCGCGAAGGGATGCGGCGCCGGGGCAAGGGCGAGGCGTTCGCGCCGATCATCGACCGCGCCGAGGCGCTCGACCGCGACCGTCGCGTGACCATCCAGGCGGTGGAGGAGCGGAAGGCGGCGCGCAACGCCGCGAGCCAGGAAGTGGCGCGCCGCAAGCGCTCGGGGGAGCCGGCCGACGAACTCGTCGCGAGCGCCCGCGAGCTCGGCGAGGAGATCGCCCGTCTCGAGCAGGAACTCGCGGCGACGCAGTCCGAACTCGACGCGATCCTTCTCGAGATCCCGAACCTCACCGCCGACGAAGTCCCCGAGGGGGATGAGGCCGCGAACCAGGTCGTGCGCACGTGGGGCGCGCCGCGCGCCGCCGGCGAGGTGAAGCCGCACTGGGAGGTGGGGGAGACGCTCGGCCTCATCGACCTGCCGCGGGGCGCGAAGATCTCCGGGTCGGGCTTCATCGTGTACCGCGGGATGGGCGCGCGGCTGCAGCGCGCCCTGATGAACTTCATGCTCGACCTGCACACGCGCGAGCACGGGTACGACGAGCGCTGGGTGCCGCTCTTCGTGAACCGCGAGTCGATGGTCGTCACCGGGCAGCTGCCGAAGTTCGAGGAGGACATGTACGCCCTCCGCGACGACCCGCTGTTCGCGATCCCGACGGCCGAAGTGCCGGTCACCAACCTCTTGCGCGACGAACTGCTCGACGGCGCGCAGCTTCCCATCGCGTACACCGCGTGGAGCGCGTGCTTCCGTCGCGAGGCGGGAGCCGCGGGCAAGGACACGCGCGGACTCCTCCGCGTGCATCAGTTCGACAAGGTCGAGCTCGTGCGCTTCACGGCGCCCGAGGACTCGGCCGCGCAGCATGAACTGCTCACGCAGCACGCGGAACGCGTGCTCCAGCTGCTCGGGCTGCCGTATCGCGTGCTGCTGCTCGCCGCCGGCGACACGGGGTTCTCGAGCGCGAAGACGTACGACCTCGAGGTGTTCGCGCCCGGCGTCGGCAAGTGGCTCGAGGTGTCGAGCTGCTCGAACTTCGGCGACTTCCAGGCGCGGCGGTCGAACATCCGCTACCGTGCCGCGAAGGGCGAGAAGCCGCGTTTCGTGCACACGCTGAACGGCTCGGGACTGGCGTTCCCCCGGGTCGTCGCCGCGATCCTCGAGCACTACCAGAACCCCGACGGCTCCGTGACCGTCCCGGACGCGCTCCGGCCGTCGTTGGGCGTCGACGTCCTGCGCTAGCCGATGCGACGGAGCGCGCCGGTCGTCGTCGCGGTCGGTCTGCTCCTCCTGCTGGGGTCGGAGGTGTGGTACACGCAGCGCGTGCTGCGGCAGCTGCGCGGTGAGTCGGCCAACGCCGGCCGCATGTACGCCCGCGTCTTCGGCGCCCTCGCCGACCCGCAGGGGGACGGCACCGACTTCGCGCTCGCGCTCGTCGACGTCACGAACGCCATCGGCGACCTCGGCGTCCCGATGATCGTCACCGACGCGTCGGGTCGTCCCACCGACGCGCGCAACCTGCCGTTCGCCGCGTCGGTGCACGACGCCGCCGTCGCGGAGTACGTGAAGCGCCTCGACCGCGAGAACCCGCCGGTCACGCTCCCCGGTGGCGGCAAGGTGCATTTCGGCGACTCGAAGCTCGTGCAGGGGATGCGCGTCATCCCCTACCTGCAGGTCGCGCTCATTGGCGTGCTGCTCGTCACCGGCGTCGTGATCCTCACCACGCGCAGCCGCGCCGAGCGCGAGAGCGTGTTCGCCGGCATGGCGCGCGAGTCGGCGCACCAGCTCGGCACGCCGCTGTCCAGCCTCAGCGGCTGGGTCGAACTGCTGCGTGAGCGCGACGACCCGATGATCGCGCAGGCCGTGCCGCACATGGACAACGACGTCGAGCGGCTCGAGCGCGTCGCGCACCGCTTCGAGCGCATCGGCCGGCCGCCGAAGCGCGAGGTCGTCGATCTCGCCGAGCTCGCCAGGCACGTCGTGGGGTACTTCGCGAAGCGGGTGCCGACGCTCGCCCATTCGATCGCGATCTCGTTCGAGCGCGCCGACGGGTCCACGGAGGTCTCCGGCGACCGCGTGCTGCTCGAGTGGGCGCTCGAGTCGCTCGTGAAGAACGCCATCGACGCGCTCGCGGGGCGGGGCGGGACGATCGTCGTCACGGTCTCGCCCATCGCCGGCGACGGCGTGCGGGTGCGCGTCGCCGACGACGGCCCCGGCGTGCCGCGCCACCTGCGCCGCAAGATCTTCGCCGCCGGGTTCACGACGAAGGAGCGCGGCTGGGGGATCGGCCTCGCGCTCACCAAGCGCATCGTCGAGGAGAACCACGGCGGGCGGTTGCGCCTCGTGCCGTCCGACCGCGGCGCCGTGTTCGACGTTATTTTGCCTGGATGACCCTGACGTCGTCCGCCGGACCCGCACTCAACCCGGCGCAGCGCGAAGCCGTCGACCACACCGAAGGCCCGCTCCTCGTCCTCGCCGGCGCGGGGTCGGGGAAGACGCGCGTGCTCACGGCGCGCATCGCGCGCCTCATCCACGAGGGGCACGCACGCCCCGGCGAGGTGCTCGCCGTCACCTTCACCAACAAGGCGGCCGGGGAGATGCGCGAGCGCATCGCCCACCTGCTGGGGCAGGAGCCCGCCGGGATGTGGATCGGGACCTTCCACGCCATCGGCGCGCGGCTGCTGCGCGCCCACGCCGAGCTGGTGGGACGCACGCCGTCGTTCACGATCTACGACGAGGATGACACCCTCGCCGTCGTGAAGCGGCTCATGGAGCGCCACCGCGTGTCGCCCAAGACGTGGGCGCCGCGCGCCGTGGCCGACGCGATCTCCGACGCGCGCAACGCGCTCGTCACGCCGGAGGAGTTCGCGTCGCTCGCGCTCACGCCGCTCGCCAAAGCCGTCGCGCCGATCTACGCCGAGTGGGACGCCGCCTTCCGGGCGGCCAACGCCGTCACCTTCGACGACCTGCTCTGGCTCCCCGTGCAGCTGCTCACGCAGCACGAGGCCGTCCGCGAGAAGTGGAGCCGCCGCTTCCGCTTCGTGCTCGTCGACGAGTACCAGGACACGAACCGCGCGCAGTACGAGCTCATCCGCCTCGTCGCCGCGGGCCACCGCAACGTCGCCGTCGTCGGCGACGACGATCAGGCCATCTACGGCTGGCGCGGCGCCGACGTGCGGAACATCCTCGAGTTCTCCAAGGACTGGCCCGACGCGCAGGTCGTCCGGCTCGAGGAGAACTACCGTTCGTCGCCGCCGATCCTCGCCCTCGCGAACGCCGTCATCTCCGAGAACGCGGGGCGCATGGGCAAGACGCTGCGCGCGACGCGCCCCGGCGGCGACCCCGTGACGCTCCTCGCCGCGCTCGACGATCGCGACGAGGCCGACGCGATCGTCGACGACATCCTCGCGCGCCGCAACCGCGGCGACGCCGCGCTCGGCGACGTCGCCATCCTCTATCGCACGAACGCGCAGAGCCGCCCCTTCGAGGAGGCGATGCGCCGCCGCGTCGTGCCGTACCGCCTCGTCGGCGCCGTGCGCTTCTACGATCGGCGCGAAGTGCGCGACCTCATCGCCTGGCTCCGCCTCGTCGCGAACCCCGCCGACGAGGAGGCGTTCCGCCGCGCCATCGGCGTGCCGCGTCGGGGCATCGGCGACACCACCGTCGAGTTGCTCGCCGCCGGCGCGCGCGAAGCGGGGATCACCCTCCTCGACGCGACCCGGCGCGACGACCTCCTCTCCGGCGCGCGCGCCGCCACGCGAGAGGCGCTCACCGCCTTCGCGGAGCTCGTCGACCGCCTCCGCGACCTCGCGACCGACGCGAGCGTCGACCACCTGCTCACGCGCATCGTCGACCTCACGGGGTATGGCGAAGCGCTGCGCGCCGAGGGCCCCGAAGGACTCGACCGCCTCGACAACGTGGCCGAGATGATCCGGGGCGCCGCCGAGACCGTCATCGACGACGGCGGCGAGGTCGGGCTGCGACCGCTCGACCACTTCCTCCAGCGCGCCACGCTCGTCGCGGGGCTCGACCAGCTCGGACCCGACGCCGACGCCGTCACGATGATGACGCTGCACACGGCGAAGGGGCTCGAATTCCCGGTCGTCTACGTCGCCGGTCTCGAGCAGGGACTCTTCCCGCTCAGCCGCTCGCTCGACGACCCCGACGCCCTCGAGGAGGAGCGCCGTCTCTTCTACGTCGGCATCACGCGCGCCGAACGCACGCTGCATCTCTCGTGGGCCCGCAGCCGGCGGCGCAACGGGGAACTGATGCCCTCGGTCCTCTCGAGCTTCATCACGCCGACGGCCGAGAAACTGCTCACGCAGGCCGCGACGATCCGGCTCCGCGCGACCGGGCGCGTGATCGGCGTGCGTCCGGTGCGCGAACCGAGCGCGTGGGACGACGACGGCCCCCGCACGTGGCGGGCCAACCCCGCGCGCGAGCGCCCGGTCGAGATCGAGGACATGTCGCAGGACCTGCCGAGCTTCGCCAAGGGCGAGCGCGTCAGGCACAAGACGTTCGGGTCGGGCACCATCGCCGAGTGCTCGGGAGCGGGGCGCGACCTGAAGGTCACCGTCGACTTCGATGACGAGGCCGTGGGACGCAAGCGTCTCGTCGCGGCGTTCGCCGCGCTGGAACGAGGATTCGACTGATGTCCGTATCGCGCGACGACGTTCGGCGCGTCGCCGAACTCGCACGCGTCGATGTGCCGGATGCACGGCTCGACGCGCTGGTACAGGAGTTGAACGGGATCCTGACGCACATGGAGGCGCTGCGCACGGCCGACACGCGCGAGGTCGATGCGGCGCCCGACGCGCGCGCCGGCATGCCGCTGCGTCCCGATGCGGGACCGCCGGTCCCGCTCGAGCACGAGCGGTCGGCGATGGCGCCCGCGATGCGCGACGGCTTCTTCCTCGTGCCGCGGCTCGCGACGCACGACGCCGCCGGGGGTGCCGCATGAGCGCGCCGTGGCTCGACCGCTCCGCCGCCGAGATCGCCGCGGGCGTGCGCGAGGGGAAGGTCACCGGCAAGGCGATGGTCGAGGACTGCTTCGCCCGGCAGCACGAGGTGCGCGTCGGCGCCGACGGCCTCAACTGCCTCCTCGCCGCCGACCGCGACGCCTCGCTGCGCGAACTCGAACGGAAGCCCGTCGGCGGCAAGCTCGCCGGCGTCCCCGTCGTCCTGAAGGACAACATCGCGACGACCGTGCTGACGACCTCGTGCGGCTCGCGCATCCTCGAGGGCTACGTCAGCCCCTTCGACGCGACCGTCGCCGTGCGGCTGCGCAAGGAGGGCGCGATCCTCGTCGGCAAGGCCAACATGGACGAGTTCGCGATGGGCTCGTCCACCGAGCACAGCGCCTTCGGCCCGTGTCGCAACCCGCTCGACCCGTCGCGCGTGCCCGGCGGGTCGTCGGGGGGGAGCGCCGCGGCCGTGGCCGCCGGCGTCGTCCCGATCGCGCTCGGATCGGAGACGGGTGGCTCCGTGCGGCAGCCCGCCGCGTTCTGCGGTATCGTGGGCGTCAAGCCGACCTACGGCCGTGTCAGCCGCTACGGTCTCGTGGCCTTCGCGTCGTCGCTCGACAACGTCGGCGTCTTCGGGCGCACCGTCGACGACGCCGCGCTCGCGCTGGAAGTCGTCGCCGGCGACGACACCGCGCACGATGCGACCTCGGCGCCCCTTCCGGCGCCCTCCCTCCGCGACGGCGTGCGCGACCTCCGCGGCGTCGTCATCGGTCTCCCGGCCGAGTACTTCCCGCCGTCGCTCCCGGCGGCCATCCGCGAGAAGTGCGATCGCGCCATCGAGGCGTTGCGCGAGCGCGGCGCGACGGTGCGCGACGTCGCGCTCCCGCACACCGAGTACGCCATCCCCGCCTATTACATCATCGCGCCGGCGGAATGCGCGTCGAACCTCGCGCGTTTCGACGGCGTGCGGTACGGGCTCCGCCTCGAAGGGGACGGCCTGCGCGGCATGTACGAGGCCACCCGCCGCGGTGGCTTCGGCGCCGAGGTCACGCGTCGCATCCTCCTCGGCACGTACGTGCTCTCGGCCGGCTACTACGACGCGTACTACCGGAAGGCGATGCAGGTGCGCGCGCTCATCCGGCAGGACTTCGACCGTGTATGGGCGTCGGGGGTGCACGCGCTCTTCACCCCGACGACGCCGACTCCCGCATTCCCCATCGGCGCCATCTCCGATCCGTACGAGATGTACCTGAGCGACGTCTTCACGGTCACGGCGAACCTCGCCGAGGTGCCGGCGATGTCGCTGCCGATCGGGCGGGTCGGCGGTCTCCCCGTGGGAGGGCAGGTGATCGCGCCGAAGTTCGCGGAGCCGGCGATGTTCCGCGTCGCGTACGCCCTCGAGCACGGGCTCGGCCGGGAGGCGCTCGCGTGAGCCACGAGCTCTATGAGATGGTCGTGGGACTCGAGGTGCACGTGCAGCTCAAGACGCGCACCAAGGCGTTCTGCCGCTGCGCGACGACGTTCGGCGACCCGCCCAACGCGAACACCTGCCCGGTCTGCCTCGCGCTCCCGGGCGCGCTCCCCGTGCTCAATGCCGAAGCGGTCGCGCTCGCCGTGCGCGGCGTGCTCGCGCTCGGGTGCACGGTGCGCGAGCGCTCCGTGTTCGCGCGCAAGAACTACTTCTACCCGGATCTTCCCAAGGGCTATCAGATCTCGCAGTTCGAGGAACCCTTGGCCGAGCACGGCCGCGTCGAGCTCGCCGGCGGGCGCGTCATCGGCATCACGCGCATCCACATGGAGGAGGACGCGGGGAAGTCGGTGCACGACCGTTTCCCCGGCGTCACCGCGATCGACCTCAATCGCTCGGGGGTGCCGCTCATCGAGGTCGTGAGCGAGCCGGAGATCCGCAGCGCCGCGGAGGCCGCGGCGTACTTGCGTGCCCTGCGCGAGATCCTCGTCTACGCCGGCGTCTCCGACTGCTCGATGGAGGAGGGGAGCCTGCGCGCCGACGCGAACGTGAGCGCGCGCCCTCGCGGCCAGACCGCCCTTCGCACGCGCACCGAGATCAAGAACCTCAACTCCTTCTCGTTCGTCGAACGCGCGCTCGAGCTCGAGTTCGCGCGGCACTGCGCGGTGCACGATGCCGGCGGCACCATCGTGCAGCAGACGATGCTCTACGACGCCGCGCGCGACGACGTGCGCCCAGCGCGCTCGAAAGAGGAGAGTCACGACTACCGGTACTTCCCGGAGCCCGACCTCCCGCCACTCGTCATCGCCCGCGCCGAGATCGATCGCGTCCGCGCCGCCCTCCCCGAGTTCCCCGCGGCCCGTCGCGCCCGCTACGTCGCCCGCGGCGTCACCGCCGCCGATGCCGAGGTGCTGACGGCGTCACGCGCCATCGGCGACTACTTCGAAGCGGTCGCCGCGGCGGCCGGCGACGTCAAAGCGGCGGCGAACTGGGTCACCGGCGAGGTGCTCGCCTCGCTCAACGCCTCGGGCGGGACGATCGAGGCCGCGCCGGTCGACGCGCCGCGGTTGGGCGCGCTCATCGCGCTCGTCGCCTCCGGCGCCGTCAGCAACACCGCGGCGAAGGCGATCTTCGCGACCATGCACGCCGATCCCGCGTCACCCCACGCCATCGCCGAACGCGATGGCCTCCTGCAGGTCGGCGACGACACGGCCCTGCAGGCGTGGATCGACGAGGTGTGGGCGGAGCATCCGGAGGAGGCCGGTCGCTATGCCGCGGGAGAGCGACGGCTGCAGGGGGTGCTCGTCGGCTTCGTGATGAAGAAATCGAAGGGAAGCGCCGACCCGAAGCGGGTGAATCAGCTGCTGGCGGCGCGCGCCGGCACGTAGAGCGGATCGCCGAGCGCGCGCGCGAAGCCCAGCGTGCTCGCCGGGAGTCCGAACTGCCGCGACGCCTCGGCGCGCGCCTCCTCGTCGCCCCCCCGCTTGATGGCCGCGCGGCGCACGCGCTTCGCCATCCGCAGCGCGTCGTCGCCGGACGGGTCGAACGCAAACGGCTCCGACCGCGCGTCGCGCGTCAGGAAGTCCATCACGAAGTCGTACGACCGCGCGAGATGGCGACCGACGTCGCGCTCCTCGAGGTCCCACCGGCTGTTCTCCTTGAGCACGGCGAAGATCCGCTGCCAGCTCTCGGAGTCGGTGACGTACACCATCCCGCGGAAGATCCGGCGGTTCGTCGGCGTGCTGAAGATCGTCGGGCTCAGGATCCGGTCGAGATGCTCGTCGCTCCGCGCGTGGTCGAGCAGGATGATGTCGTGCGCGCGCCGCGGGAACTGTTCGCCGAGATGCGTCTCGAACCGGCTCTCCCAATAGCTGTGGCCGAGCGCGCTCGTGCTCGCCGTCGAGGCGAGCTGGTGCGGCACGAAGAAATTGTGTGCCACCGAGTCTGCGGCGAGGTGCGCGAGGTACCCGTAGGCGAACGCCTGCAGTGGCTCGTCGCGCGCCTTCTCGAGGATCTCGAACCCCATCGACCAGTGATGGCAGTGCCGGCCGAACCGCGCGTACTTCTTGGCGATGCTCGTGTCGGCCGCGATGGAGCCGTACAAGAAGTCCTGCGGATGCGCACGCAACAGCGCCGCGATGGCCGCGGGAAGCACCGACGCCGACCGGAGCACGGCTTCGCCGAGCAGGATGTGTGTGCCCGGCGTCCACGCCCACGCGGTGGCCGGCAGCAGAGCGACGAGGACGACCGCGCCGAGGATCAGCGCGAACCAGCGCACCGCGTCAGTCGCTCTCTGGGGCGGGCGGCGGCGATCCGCCTCCGCCCGGCTGGTCGCCCCGCGGTTTGCGCCGCCGCCGTCGTCGCGTGCGCAGGTCCTTGATCTTGTCCGCGCCCCATTCCACGCCGGAGATCGCCGAGCCCGTGAGGTCCACCACGCGGTCGGCCTGGTTGTGCACGCGACCGAGCAGCGCGTTGAAGTCGTCGAGCCGCCGGCCGAACTCCTGCAGCCGCCGCTCGAACGTGTCGTGCGCGCGCTGCACGGCGCGCCGCACGGCCAGCAGCGCGATCACGAGCGCCACGACCAGCAGCAGCGTCAGGATCGACGTCAGTCCCGACGCGATGTACACCAGCTGCTCGAACGCCGAGCGCACCGGCGGCAGCGGGCGCACGAGCAAGGTGTCGCGCACGGCGGTCGCGCCCTGCGCGAGGAGTGCCGGAACCGCGGTCCCAATCGTCATAAATCATCCTAGCCCGCGCGTCGCGCCGGAGCAAGCAACCGCTTGCCGCAACCGGCGCACTCCGGCATCGTTCGACGTCGATCCGATCCATCTCCCGAGCCATCCCATGAGCGCGGTCCAGTTCATCGTCGAGGGAGGCCGCCGCCTCTCCGGTTCCATCCGTCCGAGCGGCAACAAGAACGCCGCTCTCCCGATCGTCGCGGCCACCCTGCTCACCGAGCATCCGGTGACGCTCGAGAACGTCCCCCGCATCCGGGACATCGAGACGCTCGTCGAGCTGGTGCGCACCACCGGCGCGTCGGCCGAATGGACGGGGCGCAACACGCTCGACGTGCACGCGAAGACGGTGAACGCCTCGACCCTCGATCCGAAGCTGTGTGCGGGCATCCGCGCGTCGATCCTCCTCGCGGCCCCGCTCCTCGCGCGGTGCGGCCACGTCGAGCTCTCGCCGCCGGGGGGCGACGTGATCGGCCGCCGGCGCCTCGACACGCACTTCCTCGCTCTCGAGGAACTCGGCGCCACGCACGAATTCGACGAGCGCATCAAGTTCCGAACCGACGGATTGCGCGGCGCCGACGTCTTCCTCGACGAGCCCAGCGTCACCGGCACGGAGAACGCCGTCATGGCCGCCGTCGCCGCCAAGGGGATCACCGTGCTGCGCAACGCGGCCAGCGAGCCGCACGTGCAGGACCTCTGCCGCTTCCTCGTCGCGCTCGGCGCGCGCATCGAGGGGATCGGCACCAACATGCTCACCATCCACGGCGGCGCCACGCTCGGCCGCGCCACCCACGAGATCGGCCCCGACCACATCGAGGTCGGATCGTTCGTCGGGCTGGCCGCCGTCACGCGCTCGGAACTGCGCATCGAGCGCGCCGGCGTCGAGCACCTGCGCTCGATGCGCCTCGGCTTCGACCGGCTCGGCATCCGCACCGTCATCGAGGGCGACGACCTCCTCGTGCCGTCCGACCAGGCGCTCGAGATCCAGAGCGACCTCGGCGGCCACGTGCCCAAGCTCGAGGATCAGCCCTGGCCCGCGTTCCCCGCCGACGTGATGTCGATCGCCATCGTCGCCGCGACGCAGTGCAAGGGGATCATCCTCATGCACGAGAAGATGTTCGAGTCGCGCATGTTCTTCGTCGACAAGCTCGTCGCCATGGGCGCCCGCATCGTGCTGTGCGATCCGCACCGCGCCCTCGTCTCCGGGCCCTGCGAGTTGCGCGGCGCCGTCGTGTCGAGCCCCGACATCCGCGCCGGCATGGCCATGCTCCTCGCCGCGATGTGCGCCCACGGCACGAGCACGATCAACAACGTCGGGCAGATCGACCGCGGCTACGAACGCATCGACGAGCGCCTCAACGCCATCGGCGCGAGCATCCGCCGCGTCGAAGGCGACCAGCGGTGAACGCGGGGGAGGGGATCCCTCCTCGCGAGATCGTCACCGCGTTCGCGGAACTCGGGGTCACGGCGTTCACCACGACGCGCGCCGACGCCGACTACGCGCTCGCCGAACCCGACGCGTCCCCCGCCGCGCTCGCGCACTGGCAGGCGCTGCTCGCGTCGTTCGGCGCCGCCGTCCCGCGACTCGCCAGTGCGCGCCAGGTGCACGGCACCCGCGTCATCGAACACGGCGGCGACTGGCACGGCTGGGTGCGGCACGAGGGAGCCGACGGCCACCTCGCGTTCGCTCCCGGCACCGCGATGGCGGTCACCGTCGCCGACTGCGTCCCGGTGTTCCTCGCCACCGCCGACGGCGTCGCCGGCATCCTCCACGCCGGCTGGCGCGGCACCGCCGGCCGCATCGTGACGAAGGCGCTCGACCAACTCGCCGCGCGCGGCATCGACGCGGCGCGCGTCCACGTGCATCTCGGTCCCGGGATCTGTGGCCGCTGTTACGAGGTCGGCCCCGACGTGTTCGAGCAGCTCACCGGCTGGACGACGATCCGCAATCGCCACGTCGACCTGCGCGCCCTCCTCTCGGAGCAGGCGAAGGAATACGGCGTCGCCCGTGTCACGTCGAGCCCTCATTGCTCCCGCTGCGACAACGACCGGTTCTACTCCCACCGCGCCGGCGACAGTGGCCGGCAAGTGGCCGTGATCGCCGCACTCCCGCGCCCCTGACCCCCCGCGCCGGGAACTCCCACTCCCACTCCCACTCCCACTCCCACTCGAGTCCCACTCCCACTCGGCTCCCACTCGCACTCGATCTCCCCCGCCATCGCCTTGCCCTCCCACTCACTTGCCCTCCCACTCCCCCTGTAGTTGGCCCTTGCCCAGCTGGATGACGCTCAGTATCATTGTATGACTGGCGCAACTAGCGATGCGCCGGGTGATGTGGGGGAAGGTCTCCCCACATTTTTTTGTCTCTGTCCGAACCAGAGAATCGACGTGAAGCAGGATTTGGAACCCATTGTGGTTGCTGAGCTTGACGCTCTTGAACTTGACCTGGTGGAACTCCGGGTCGGGGGCAGTCGCAATCGGCCGGTGCTCGACATCCGTGTCGACCGCCGCGACCTGCAGAAGGTGCAGGTGGGTGATTGCGAGCGGGCATCGCGGGCGATCGAGGCGCGGCTCGATGCCGTGCCGGGCATCATCGATAGCCGGTACGTGTTGGAGGTGTCGTCGCCGGGGATGGAGCGGCCGTTGCGCTCCCTCGCCGACTGGCGGCGCTTCGTGGGCCGTCGCGCGAACGTGACGAGCGCGAAGTTGGCGGCCGTCGGCGGGCGTGCCGAGGTCGAGATCGTGGCGGTGGTGGGCGACGAGGGTGATGAACGGATCGTCGTGCGCGACCCCAAGGGCACCGAACAGCAGTTGGCGATGGCGGACGTGAGCGAGGCCCGCCTCGCCTTTCACTGGAAACCGTAGGAGTCCCGGATGGCTGGGTCGACGGAAATTCTTGGCGCGATTCGCGAACTCGCGAATCTCAAGCAGATCGAGCGCAGCGAACTGCACGAGCTCCTGCAGGACGGCATCCATGCCGCCCTCGCGAAGAAGCACGGGCCGACGGTGCAGGCGGAAGTCGACATCGACGAGAACCGCGGCGACATCCGCATCGTGCTCCTCAAGAACGTCGTCGAGACGATCGAGGACCCGGCGCGCGAGATCCTGCTCGAGGAGGCGCGGTTCGAGGACCCCGAGTACCAGCTCGGTGACGTGATGGAGATCCCCGTCGACTTCGCGGAGTTCGGCCGCTCGGCCGTGCAGGCCGCCAAGCAGCGCATCATCCAGCGCGTCCGCGAGGGCGAGCGCACGAAGATCCGCGACGAGTTCACCTCGCGGCAGGGCGACCTCCTCTCCGGCGAGATCCAGCAGATCGAGCGCGGCAAGATCGTCGTCATGCTCAACAAGTTCCGCGAGGCCGAGGCCATCATCCCCTATCGCGAGCAGAACCATCGCGAGGATTACAAGCAGGGGGAGCCGGTGCGCGCCGTCCTCAAGAAGATCGAGGAGACCCCCAAGGGGCCGCGCCTGGTATTGTCGCGCGCCGACCCGCTCTTCGTGAAGGCGCTCTTCAAGCTCGAGGTGCCCGAGATCCAGCAGGGGATCGTCGAGATCCGCGCCGCGTCGCGCGAGGTCGGGAGCCGCACCAAGATCGCCGTCGTCTCGCGCGACGAGTCGATCGATCCGGTGGGCGCCTGCGTCGGGCTCAAGGGCGCGCGCGTGCAGGCGGTCGTGCAGGAACTCGGGGGCGAGCGCATCGACATCGTCCCCTGGTCGGCCGACCCCGAGCGCTTCGCCAAGCTCGCCCTCGCGCCGGCCAAGGTCGCGCGCGTCTTCAGCGACGCCGCCACCAAGACCATCCAGGCCGTCGTCGACGAGGACCAGCTCTCGCTGGCCATCGGCCGCAACGGCCAGAACGTGCGGCTCGCCTCGGAACTCACCGAGTGGAAGATCGACCTCTACTCGAGCCGCGAGTGGCTCGAGCGTGGCGGCGACATCCCGCTCTTCCAGCCGCTCCCCGAGGACGAGGACGCGGCGGCCGACGTGCAGCTCTCCGAGATCGAGGGACTCCCGCCGGCCACCGTGGCCGTGCTCGAGGCCGGCGGCTATCGCACGCTCAACGACATCATCGACCTCGAGCGCGAGGACTTCCTCAAGCTCCCGGGCATCGCGCCCGAAGAGGCCGACCGCATCATGAAGCTCATCGACGAACTCACGGACGAGGGCGGCGAGTCCGGCGGGACGGCGGAGACGCCCGACGCGCCGCAGGGGTGATGGACGCCGCCGGCTGGCGCCGCGTGCTGGGGCTCGTCGGGCTCGGCGTGCGGGGACGGCTGGCGGTCGTGGGAGTGGATCGGGTGCGTGAGGCGGCGGGGAAGGGCACGCTGCGGCTCGCGATCGTGGCCGGCGACGCGTCGCCGAACAGCTTGGCGAAGGTCGTTCCGCTGTTGAAGGCGAAGGGGGTGCCGCTCGTCGAGGGCATCGGCGCCGCCGAGTTGGGCGGCGTGACGGGACGGGATGCGACGACGGTGGTGGGCATCGTCGACGCGCAACTGGCGAAGGGCATACGGGGCGTCGTCGACGCCGCGAGCGCGTGAGAGTATACGGGAGGTAGTTTGACCAAGCTTCGGGTTCATGATCTGGGTGTCGAGTTCGGCATTTCGAGCGACGAAGTGATCGGCATGCTTCGCTCGCTCGACGTCGTCGTCCGCAGCCACCTCACGCCGTTGACCGACGAGCAGGTCGCTCGCGCGCGCGCGCGGTGGGAGCGTGAGAAGCGCGCCCGCGCCGCGAAGGCGGCCGAGCCGTCGGCCGCGCCGGCGCGCCGTCGTCGCACGGCGGCCACCGCGCCGGAGGCGCCCGCCGCGGCCGCCGCGGAGCCGGTTGAAGCGAAGCCCAAGAAGGCCGCGAAGAAGAAGGTCGAGGCGCCCGCAACGGCGCCGCAGCCCGAGCCAGTCGCGGCCGCACCGACGACCCGTCGTCGCCGCGCCGCCGATGTGCAGATCGCCGAGGCGCACGCCGCCGAGGTCGCCGCTGAGGCGGCCGCCGCCGCGGAGGCCGCAGCTGCCGCGGCCGCTGCCAAGGCGGAGGCCGAAGCGGCCGCCGCGGCCGCCAGGGCTGAAGCGGAAGCCGCCGCCGCCGCCGCGCGCGCCGCCGCACGGGCCGAGGCCGAAGCCACCGCGCGGGAAGCGGCCGCCCAGGCTCGCCAGGGGAACATCGAGACGGAGAGCGTCTCGCCGCCGCCGGTCGAGCCGCCGGCTGCCGCGCCGCAGGCGCCGGTCACCACCTACTCGTCCGGCCCTTCGACGGCGCCGGACCGTCCGCGTCCGCGCCCCGTCGTGCCGGGCGCGCCCCGGCCGCGCCCCGCGAGCAGCGGGCTGCCGTTCCCGCCGCGCCCCATCGCTTCGGCGACCCCCGGCGTTCCGGGCGGCGGCATGCGGCGCGACGATCGTCGTCCCGGTGCCGGCGCCCCGCCGAGTGGGAGCGCCGGCGCGCCCAGCGCTGGACCGCGCCGCAAGAAGGGGAAGCGCGGTCAGGTCGATCAGGAAGCGGTGTCGGCCAACATCTCGCGCACCATGCGCCAGATGGGTGGCCCCGTCGGCAAGCGCCGCGGTGGCCGTGACGATTCCGGGCGCGAGGAACTCGAGGCGCATCGCGCCGAGATGGCCGAGCGCGAGAAGAAGATGGTGCGCGTCAACGAGTTCATCACGGTCAGCGAGCTCGCCGACATCCTCAAGACGCCGGCCACGCAGATCGTCGCGTTCGCGTTCAAGAACCTCGGGTTGATGGTCACCATCAACCAGCGGCTCGACTTCGACCAGATCGAGCTCATCGCGAGCGAGTTCGGCTTCAACGCCATGCGCGAGGAAGAGTACGCGGCGAGTCCCGAGGAGGCGCCGAAGGACGAGGCGGCCGACCTCCAGCCGCGTCCGCCCATCGTCACCATCATGGGCCACGTCGACCACGGCAAGACGTCGCTGCTCGACTACATCCGCAAGGCCAACGTCGTCGCCGGCGAGGCCGGCGGCATCACGCAGCACATCGGCGCGTACCACGTCACGCTCCCGAACGGGAAGAACATCACCTTCCTCGACACGCCGGGCCACGAGGCGTTCACCGCGATGCGCGCCCGCGGCGCGCAGGTGACCGACATCGTCGTCCTCGTCGTCGCGGCCGACGACTCGATCATGCCGCAGACGATCGAGGCCATCTCGCACGCCAAGAACGCCGGCGTGCCGATCATCGTCGCCATCAACAAGATGGACCTCCCGTCCGCGAACGCGATGAAGGTCAAGCAGGAACTGCTCGGCCACGGCGTCGTGCTCGAGGAGTTCGGCGGGCAGATCCTGCATTCGGAGATCTCCGCCAAGAAGGGCACGAACATCGGCGCGCTGCTCGACCAGATCCTCCTGCAGGCCGAGATCCTCGACCTCAAGGCGAATCCCGATCGCCGCGCCGCGGGCTCCGTCGTCGAAGCGCAGCTCGACGCCGGCAAGGGTCCCGTCGCCACGGTGCTCGTGCAGAACGGCACGCTCAAGGTCGGTGACGACTTCATCTGCGGGCTCTTCTCGGGCCGCGTGCGCGCGCTCCTCGACGAGCGCGGCAAGGCCGTGAAGTCCGCCGGACCCGCCATGCCGGTGCAGGTCCTCGGCATGACCGGCGTCCCGATGGCCGGCGACCAGTTCCTCGTCGTCGAGGATTCGATGGAGGCCCGCGACATCGCGCAGCGGCGCGAACGGCTCGACCGCGAGGCGAAGAGCCGCCGCACGGCCAAGGGCGCCGTGTCGCTCGAGGACTTCATGTCCCACGCCGCCGAGGGCGACAAGCGCACCCTCAAGCTGCTCATCAAGGCCGACCAGGGCGGCCCGGCCGAGGCGCTCGCCGACGCGCTCCAGGGACTCTCGACCGCGGAAGTGCAGGTCGAGGTCATCCAGCGCGCCGTCGGCGCCATCACCGAAGGCGACATCCTGCTCGCCAAGGCGTCGGGCGCGATCATCATTGGCTTCCACGTGCGCCCCGACAACAAGGCGCGCGCCGCCGCCGAGCGCGAAGGCGTCGACATCAAGCTCTACAAGATCATCTACGAGGCCGTCGCCGACGTGCGCGCCGCCCTCGAAGGGATGCTCCGCCCCGACGAGAAGGAAGTCATCTACGGCGAGGCCGAGGTGCGCGAGACGTTCAAGGTCTCGAAGATCGGCACCATCGCCGGCTGCTACGTCCGCTCGGGCGTCATCAACCGCCAGGGGCGCGTGCGCGTCATCCGCAACGGCGCCGAGGTGTACGACGGCATCATCTCGTCGCTGCGCCGCCTCAAGGACGACGCCAAGGAAGTGAAGGACGGCTTCGAGTGCGGCATCGGCATCGAGAACTTCAACGACGTGAAGGTCGGCGACATGTTCGAGTGCTACCGCAAGGAATCGGTCGCCCGCACGCTCGACTCGCCGGGCAACTGATGGCGCGTGATCCGCACCGTCCCGACCGCGTGGCCGAGGCCGTCCGCGAGGAGATCGCGGCCGCCCTCGCCGGCGGCGTGAAGGACCCGCGCGTCACGGGGATGGTCACCGTCACCGGGGTCGAGATGTCGCGCGACCTCGGCTCGGCGACGGTGTTCGTGAGCATCTACGGCAGCGAGAAGGAGCAGGCGTCGACGCTCGAGGGACTCCAGGCGACGGCGCCCAAGCTCCGCGGGCCCGTCGGACGCGCCCTCAAGCTGCGGCTCGCGCCGTACATCACCTTCAAGCAGGACGACAGCATCGCGCGCGCGGCGCGCATCGAGTCGCTCCTTGCCAGCATCAAGCCGAAGCCTGACGACGCGCCCGACGACCGGGGCTGACGGCCTCCTCCTCGTCGACAAGCCGGCGGGCGTCTCGTCGCACGACGTCGTCAATGCCGCGCGCCGCGTGCTCGGCGAGAAGCGCATCGGCCACGGCGGCACCCTCGACCCGTTCGCAACGGGGCTCCTCGTGCTCCTCGTCGGCCGCGCGACCCGCCTCCTGCAGTACGTGCACGACGAGCCCAAGGTCTACCAGGCGCTCGTGCGGTTCGGCGCCGAGACCGACACCGAGGACCTCGACGGCGCGGTCGCGCGCGAGGCGCCGCTCCCGGCGCGCGCCGCCCTCCTCGCCGCCCTGCCGGCGCTCACCGGCACCATCGAGCAGATGCCCCCCGCGTACTCCGCCAAGCGTGTCGGCGGCAAGCGCGCCTACGAACTCGCGCGCGCCGGCCACGAGGTCGTGCTGGAGAAGGCCACCGTGCGCGTCGACTCGCTCACGCTCGACACCTTCGTCGAGCGCGACGGCGGCGTCGCCGAGTGCCGCATGCGCGTCGAGTGTGGCGGCGGCACGTACGTGCGCTCGCTCGCGCGCGACCTCGCCCGCGCCGCGGGGAGTGCCGCGCATCTCGTCGCGTTGCGCCGCGAGCGCGCCGGCGTCTTCACGCTCGCGCGCTCCGTCGCCCTCGAACAGCTCCGCGACGGCTTCGCGCCGCTCGCGCCCGCCATCGACGCGCTCGAAGGCTATCCGCACCAGCCGCTCACCGAGGACGAGGTCGCGAAGATCGTCCGAGGCATCGACGTCGAGGCGCGCGTCGACGGCCCCTTCGCCGCGCTTCTCGATCCCCGGGCGCCCTCGAGCGCCGGGCAGCTCGTCGCCTTCGCCGAACGCCGCCCCTCGGAGCGCGGCGACCGCTGGCAGCCGCGCGTCGTCATGCGCGAGGCAACGTCGTGATGGACTGGCGCGCCGAGAGCGGGCTCCCTCCCGACATGCCGGGCACGGTGCTCACCATCGGGACGTTCGACGGCGTCCATCGGGGGCACCGCCTCGTGCTCGACCGCCTCGCTGTGCGCGCCCGGGAGATGGGGCTGCGCAGCGTGCTCGTCACCTTCCATCCGCATCCGCTCGACGTCGTGAATCCGGCGGCGGCTCCGCTCCTCCTCACCACGGCCGAGGAGAAGAGCGAGGTGCTCGTCGAGAGCCGCATCGACTACGCGGTCGTCTATCCCTTCACGCGCACGCTCGCCAGCTACGACGCCGCCCAGTTCGTCGACGAGGTGCTCCTCCGGCGGCTCGGCATGCGCGAACTGCTCGTGGGCTACGACCACGGGTTCGGGCGCGGGCGCTCCGGCGACGCCGAGGTGCTGCGCGAGCTGGGGCGCGCCCGCGGCTTCGAGGTCACGGTGGTGCCGCCCGTGGCGGGGCGCGACGGGCGTCCCATCTCGTCGACGTCGGTGCGCCGCGCCGTCGCCGGCGGCGACCTCGTGCGCGCCGCCGATGGACTGGCGCGCCCCTACTCGGTGAGCGGGGTCGTGATCCCCGGGGCGGGGCGGGGACGGGGGCTGGGGTTCCGCACGATCAACGTCGCGCCCCCCTCCCCCCGCAAGCTGCTCCCCCCCGAGGGGGTCTACGCCGTGCGCGTGCAGTCGCCGACCGGTTCCTTCGGTGGCATGCTGAACCTTGGCCCGCGCCCCACGTTCGGGGAGACGACCGTCACGCTCGAGGCGCACCTCTTCGACGCCGAGGGGGACTGGTATGGCCAGCGGGTGCGCATCGACTTCGTGTCGAAGCTGCGGGACGTGCGCCGGTTCGCCGACGGGGCGGCCTTGGCGGCGCAGCTCCGTGTCGACGAGCAGATGGCCCGCGTGACGGTCGGCCGGATGCGTGCCGGGCTCTGACCCCAACCCTTTGCCAGAGGCCAACATCGCTTGACCGTCCTCTGCACCGCCGCTACTGTTTAAGGCTCCAACAAAACCCAGCAGTCTCACCACCTTTCCGGCTTCGGAATGTCGAACCTGAAGTACCGGCTGCTCACGATCGTGGCGCTGATCCTCGCGTCTGCGTGGGCCCTGTTCCCTCGGAACGTCGTCGAGCGCGTCAAGCGCGAAGGCGGCTTTGGCTATGACACGGTCAAGAAGGTGCCGCTCAAGCTCGGGCTCGACCTGCGCGGCGGCATGCACCTCACGCTCGAGATCGACGAGTCGAAAGGCACCGTCGCCAACAAGAGCGAGGCGCTCGACCGCGCGCTGAAGGTCGTCCGCACCCGCATCGACCAGTTCGGCGTGTCCGAGCCGGTCGTGCAGAAGGTGGGCACCGACCGCATCATCGTCGAGCTTCCGGGCATCGACGACCAGAATCGCGCGACCGACATCGTCCAGAAGGCCGCCTTCCTCCAGTTCCAGATCACCGACAAGACCGGCGCGCTCGAGAAGGTCACGCCGCGCCTCGACGGCATCGTCAAGGAGCGGAAGCTGGCCGCCAAGGTCTCTCCGGACGTGCGCGGCGACACCGCGAAGCGGGCGAGCGAGATCAAGTCGCTCTTCGCCGGCGCGGCGGCCGACACCAGCAAGAAGGCGGCCGCCGACACCGGCACCGCGTCGAACGGTCCCTTCGCCCGCCTCATCACGCCCGGCCCGGGCCCCGGCATGTACGTGGTCGCGACCTCCGACCAGGCCGAGATCGATTCCTATCTCGCCGATTCCGCCATCCAGGCGGCGATGCCGCCCGGCAAGGTCATCCGCTGGGGCGTCGACTCCGTGAGCGCCGGCACGCGCTGGCTGCGCCCGCTCTACGTGCTCGACGCGCGCCCGATCATCACCGGCGACGTGCTCACCGACGCGAAGCCGAACTCGATCCCGATCGAGGGCACCGTCGTCGAGTTCCAGCTGAGCAACGAGGGCGGCCGCAAGTTCAAGAACGAGACCGCCAAGCACGTCAACGACTACATGGCCATCGTGCTCGACGACCGCGTGATGAGCGCCCCCGTCATCAAGAGTGCGATCGGCACGCGCGGCCAGATCACCATGGGCGGTGGCGACCTGCAGGCCGCGCAGGACCTCGCGCTCGTGCTCCGCGCCGGCGCGCTGCCGGCTCCGCTCAAGGTCGCCGAGGTGCGCAACATCGGCGCCAGCCTGGGCCAGGACTCGATCAACAAGGGCATCCTCGCCGGCGTCATCGCGATCGGGCTCGTCGTCGTGATCATGCTCGTGTACTACCGCTTCTCCGGCATGCTCGCCGTCGCCGCGCTGATGCTCTATGTGCTCTTCACGCTCGCCGCGCTCGCCGGATTCGGCGCCGTGCTCACGCTGCCGGGACTCGCCGGGTTCGTGCTCTCCATCGGCATCGCGGTCGACGCGAACGTGCTGATCTTCGAGCGCATCCGTGAGGAGATGGTGCACGGCAAGGCCATCCGCACGGCGATCGACGAGGGCTTCCGTCACGCCATGAGCGCCATCATCGACTCCAACGTGTCGACGGCGCTCACCGCGGCCGTGCTCTACCAGTACGGCACGGGTCCCGTGAAGGGCTTCGCCGTCACGCTGCTCGCCGGTATCGCGGCCTCGATGGTCTCGTCGATCTTCGTCGTCCGCACCTTCTTCCTGCTTTGGCTGAGCCGCAATCGCTCGGCCGAGACCCTGAGCATCTGATGCTGCGAATCCTCCACGACACCAAGTACGATTTCATCCGCTGGTGGAAGACGGCGGCGATCCTCACGATCGCCTTCATCCTGCTCGGCCTCGGCTCGCTCGCCATCAAGGGCGGGTTCGACTACAGCATCGAGTTCACCGGCGGCACGTTGATGCAGCTCACGTTCACGACGCCGCCGGACGTCGCCAAGCTCCGTACCGCGCTCGACGGCGCCAACGTGCGCAACGCCGAGATCACGCAGTTCGGCGACAACCGGTCGTACACCGTGCGCGCCCAGAGCGACTCGGCGAGCGGCGGTGCCGAGGCGGTCAGCCGCCGCGTCACCGACGTGCTCACGGCGGCGGTCGGGCAGGGGGCGTTCAAGGTCGAGCGCACCGAGGCTGTGGGCCCGCGCGTCGGCGAGGAACTGCGCCGCGGCGCGATCTACGCCATCCTGTTCTCGTTCGGCATCACGCTGCTCTACCTCGCGTGGCGCTTCGAGTGGCGCTTCGGTGTCGCCGCCGTCGTCGCGACGGCGCACGACATCCTGACGACGATCGCGTTCATGAAGCTGCTCCACCTCGAGATCTCGCTCACCGTCGTCGCCGCGCTCCTCACCGTCATCGGCTACTCGCTCAACGACACGATCATCATCTTCGACCGCGTCCGCGAGAACCTGCGCAAGAACCGGAAGGAGCCGCTGTACGACACGCTCAACCGGTCGGTCAACGAGACCCTGCCGCGTTCGGTGCTGACGCACGCCACGGTGTTCGCGTCCACGCTCGCCCTGCTCCTCTTCGCCGGCGAGGTCATCCGCCCCTTCGCGTGGGTCATGGCGTTCGGCGTCTTCACCGGCACGTTCAGCTCCATCTATGTCGCGTCGCCGATCCTCCTCTGGATCGAGCGCAAGTACCCGCGGGTCGTCGAGGGCAAGGGCGCGCGGCGATAGGCGGGGTGGTCGGTCGATGTGTCGCGACGGGGGAATGGCGAGAGCTGTTCCCCCGTCGCGCATTCGGCGGGGGTCCGCGAGCGGGCGCCACGGGCCGGCGCGAACGGCGTTCGCTCCGGCTAATTTCCGAGGGGATCAGATCTGATCCTGAGGATCCGTTCTGATCCCCTCAAGAATTCGCCGGGACAGATCTCTACTGATCCGCACAGGACCAAGATGCGCTTCATCGACTCCCACACCCACCTCGCCGACCCGGCCTTCGCCGACGACGTCGACGCCGTGATCGGTCGTGCGCGGGAGTCCGGCGCCGTCGCGCTCGTGGCCATCGGCGAATCGCTCGCGTCAGCGGCGCGCGCCCGCCCGATCGCCGAGCGCCATCGGGGGTTCGTGTTCTGGACCGCCGGCGTCCACCCGCACGACGCCGCCGGCTACGATCCGGCGCGCGACCTCCCGGCCCTCGAGCAGGCCGTCGCAGCCGGCGCGGTGGCCGTGGGCGAGTGCGGGCTCGACTACCACTACGACCACTCCCCGCGCCCGCTCCAGCGCCGCGCGTTCGCCGAGCAGCTCGCGCTGGCCGGCCGCACCGGCCGCCCCGTCGTCGTCCACACGCGCGAGGCCGAGGACGACACCGCGGCCATGGTCCGCGAAGCCGGCGCGGCCGGCATCCGGGGCGTCATGCACTGCTTCACCGGCTCGCACGCGCTGGCGCACGCGGCGCTCGAGGCAGGATGGTACATTTCGTTCAGCGGCATCGTCACGTTCAAGAAGTGGGACGATGACGCCCTGCTGCGACTCGTGCCCGATGATCGCGTGCTGGTCGAATCCGACGCGCCGTACCTCGCGCCCGTCCCCAACCGGGGCAAGCGCAACGAGCCCGCCTGGGTCGCCCACACGGTGGCGCGCGTCGCCGCGGCGCGGGGGGTCGCGGCCGATACGTTCGGCGACCTCGTCACCACCAACGCCATCCGCTTCTTCGGACTCCAGGGAGTGCAGCAATGAGCGTGCGCTATCTCCACACGGCCGACGCACCCGAGGCGATCGGCCCCTACTCGCAGGCCACCGTCGCCGGCGGGCTCCTCTTCACCGCCGGACAGATCCCGCTCGACCCGAAGACGATGCAGGTCGTCGAGGGCGACGTCGTCGCCCAGACGGAACAGGTCATGAAGAACCTCGCCGCCGTGCTCTCCAACGCCGGCGTGTCGTGGGGCGAGGTGGTGAAGACGACCATCTTCCTCGCCGACATGGCCGATTTCGCCAAGGTCAACGAGGTCTACACCAAGCACCTCGGCAACTCGCGCCCGGCCCGCTCCACGGTGGCCGTGGCGGGCCTGCCGCGCGGCGTGCGCGTCGAGATCGAATGCGTGGCCAAGGCCGGCTGATCCGGCGATGACGGGCGCGACACGCGACGACGCCATCCGCCTCACCGAGTACGCGCGGTGTGCCGGCTGCGCCGCCAAGATGGGGCCGGGCGACCTCTCGCGCGCCCTCGGCGCCCTCGAGCGGCGCGCCGACCCGCGCATCCTCGTCGGCCGCGAGACCTTCGACGACGCGGGCATCTTCCAGCTCTCCGACGAGCTCGCCCTCGTGCAGACGGTGGATTTCTTCGCGCCCATCGTCGACGACCCGTACGACTTCGGCCGCGTCGCCGCCGCGAACGCGCTCTCCGACGTGTTCGCGATGGGGGGCGAGCCGATCACCGCGATGAATATCGTCGGCTTCCCCGTCGGCCAGCTCCCCCTCGAAGTGCTCACCGAGATGCTGCGGGGCGGGCAGGACGCGGTGCACGAGGCCGGCGCGTCGATCGTCGGCGGACATACGATCACGGACGAGGAGCTCAAGTACGGGCTCTCCGTCACGGGCACCGTGCATCCGCAGCGCCTCCTCACCAACGCCATGGCGCGCCCCGGCGACGTGCTCGTGCTCACCAAGGCGATCGGCACCGGCCTCCTCGCCACCGCCGCCAAGCGAGGCCTCCTCGGTCACGACGAGACGCGCGCCCTCGTGCGTTCGATGACGACGCTCAACGCCGCGGCGAGCCGCGCCGCCGTCGCCGTCGGCGTGCGCTGCGCCACCGACGTGACCGGATTCGGCCTGCTCGGGCATGCCTCGCACGTCGCGCGCGCGAGCGGCGTCACGCTATGCATCGAAGCCGCCGCGGTGCCGCTCCTCCCCGGCGCCCGCGGCGCGATCGCCGTCCGTGCCACGACGGGGGGCGGGCAGCGCAATGCCGATTATCTGGAACCGCTCGTCGACTTCGGGAGTACGAGCCCGGACGATCGCGTGCTGCTCGTCGATCCGCAGACGTCCGGCGGGCTGCTCGTGGCGGTCCCGCCGGCGCGCCGCGCCGAATATCTGGACCGTGTGCAGGGCGCGGTCGTGATCGGGTCCGTCGAGTCGCGTCGCGAACACGCCATCGAGGTGCAATGACGGCCGCGTGGGGGAGTGTATGGAGCCTGGTGGCTTCCTTCGTCTTCAAAACGAATGCGACCTGACGACGTCGGGTTGGGTGGGTTCGATTCCCATACGCTCCCGCCAGCGGCGCGTCGCGTGACGCGCCGCACGCTGCGCCACGCCGTTCGGCTGCTCGCCCTCCTCGCCCTCGGCACGCTGCCGCTTGGCGCGCAGCAGACCACCGCCACCCCGGCGCGACAGACGACGGCGGATTCGCTGCGCGAGGCCCTCTTCAATCCGCCCATCACGCCCAAGCGCGCCTTCTTCTACTCCGTCGCCATCCCCGGCCTTGGCCAGTCGTCGCTGCGCCGCTTCAAGTCCGGGGCGGGGTTCTTCCTGATGGAGGCGTTCGCGCTCGCCATGCTCCACCGGTCGGCCGACGATCTCCGCATCGCGAAGAGCTTTCAGCGCGACTCGGTGCCGGCGACCTACGTCACCGATCCGAACACCGGCGCCGTGCAACTGGCGAACGGCGTCCCGGTCGTCGCCACGTGGCAGCCCTCCGGTTACACCGCTGATCTCATCCAGGCGCGCAAACTGCAGGTCGAGGATTGGATGGCGGTCGTCATCTTCAACCACCTCATCGCCGGCACCGACGCGTTCGTCGCGGCGCAGCTGTGGGACATCCCCGCTCGGGTCGCGCTCCGGGCCGTGCCGCTCCCGCGCGGCACCGGGGTCGGCGTCTCGGTCGGCTACCGCTGACCCGAGCGGCGCTCGAACGCGCCGAGCACGCGGACCCCCGCGCCATCGAGCACGCAGCCCTCGATGCGGTCGGCGTCGACACGCAGGAACGCCGGTTCATCGAGGAACGCGCCCGGGTTCGCGTACACCTGCCCATGCGCCGTCCGTTCGAACGCCCGCACGTGCGAGTGCCCGAACACGTACAGGTCGAGCGACGGCTCCTCGATCAGCCGCGCCTCGGCGACGCGCCGCAGTCCCTCGCCGCCATCGCGCGGGCGCGAATCGCGGCTCGTGTGCGACGACGCGATCGCGATGCGCGTCGCGAAGTCGGGGTGCAGCACGCGACGGAACGCCCAGATGGCCAGCGGATGCCGGAGCACGGACCGCAGCCGCCGGTACGGCGCATCCTCCTTCTCGCGCAGACCGTCCCCGTGCTCGATCAGCGTGCGCCAGCCGCCGATCGCGCCGCGCCACGCGCCCACGTGGAACTGCACCCCCACGTCCCGCGTGAGCACGTCGCCTCCCCAGCAGTCGTGGTTCCCCGCGATCCACAGCACCGGGATCCCGGCGTCCGCGAGCGCCGCGAGCGCGCCCAGCGTGCGGATCCCCGTACGCGGGATGACGTGACGCCATTCGAACCAGAAGTCGAACACGTCGCCGTTCAGCACCACCGCTTTCGCCTCGCGCCGCGCCCGGTCGAGCAACGCGACCAGCGCCGGCTCGGTATCCGGCGGGGCGGTGCCCAAGTGGGCGTCCGACAACACGTAACACGGGGTCGGCAACATGTGCCGGAAGCTAGTGCTCGCGCGTTATCTTTACAAAACCTTCCGCCCACGGCCAACGCCCGCATGTCCTGCACGAGCGACTTCCGCGTCCGCTACGCCGAGACCGACCAGATGGGTGTGGTGTACCATGCCAACTACCTGGTGTGGTGCGAGATCGGCCGCACCGACCTCATACGGCGCCTGGGCATGAGCTACGCGGACATGGAGCGAGAAGGGGTGATGTTGGCGGTCTCCGACGTCCACCTGCGGCTGCACGCGAGTGCGCGCTACGACGACGAGGTGCGGGTCGAGACGCGGCTCGTCGACGCGCGGTCGCGCGGCGTGACCTTCGACTACGACATCACGCGCCGCCCCGACGGTGCGCGCCTCGCCACCGCGCGCATCACGCTCGTCTCGATCGCCGCCGCCGGCCGCCCCGCCTCGATGCCGGCGCCGATCCGTGCCATGCTCGCCTCGGCGGTCGAGCCCGACGAGGCCGGCCGTTGACGCCACGCGCCGTGCGCCCGACATTCCGTGACATGCGCCTCCCCGCGCGTGCCATCGTCCTCGCCATCGCGCTGCTCGCGACCGCGGGGTGCCACTTCCCCTATGGGTTCTCGGGCGGCGGCCTCCCGGCGAACATCCGCACCGTCGCCGTCCTCCCGTTCGACAACGAGACGGCGAGCGCCGAACTGCAGCGCGAACTGAGCGAGGCGCTGCGCAAGCAGTTCGCCTCGCGGCTCGGGCTGCGCGAGGCCACCGAGGCGAAGGCCGACGCCGTCGTGCGCGGCACGATCGCTAAGTTCAGCATCGACGACCCGGTCGGCTACAGCGCCAACCCGAACCAGGCGGTCAGCGCGCGGCGCCGCCTCTCACTCGTCGTCGACGTCGAGATCATCGACCAGACCACGCAGAAGACGCTCTGGTCGAAGAAGGGCATCACCGCGCAGGGCGAATACTCGGAGAACGCCGAGGCCGACGGCCGCAAGCAAGCCGTCGATCGCATCGTCACGGAGATCATCGAGGGAGCGCAATCGCAATGGTGAGAGTACGCCGTGGTGCGAGCCAGCTGGGCTGCCTGGTGACGCTCCTCGTGATCGCCGCCATCGGCTACTTCGCGGTCAACGTCGCGCAGGTCGGCTGGGCCTATTACACGTTCCTCGACCGCATGCGCAGCGAGGCGATCTACGCGCCGCATCGCACCGACACCGTCATTCGGCGCCGGCTCGCCGATCTCGCCGACTCGTTGAACCTCCCTGAGAGCGCGCAGAACATCCAGGTGCGGCGGACGCCGCACGCGATCTTCATCTGGGCCGACTACTCGGCCCACATCGAACTCCCCGGCTTCGTCTACGAGCTTCACCTGAGCCCGCAGGCCACGGGGGCCTTCTGAGCGGGCCGCCGCGACCGCCGCTCGACCCGCACCGGAAGATCCTCTCCTGGGCCGAGGCCGCCGCCTGGCGCGAGCGCGCCGCCGCCGCCGGTGAGCGCGTCGTCTTCACCAACGGCGTGTTCGACCTCCTCCATCCGGGGCACATCGATGTGCTGCGCCACGCCCGCGCCGAGGGCGACCGGCTCGTCGTCGGGTTGAACGCCGACGCGTCGGTGCGGCGCTTGGGCAAGGGCCCCGAGCGTCCGGTCCGCGCCGAGAGCGAACGCGCATATGTGCTCGCCGCGCTCGAGATGGTCGACGCCGTCGTCGTCTTCGGCGAGGACACACCGCTCGAGCTCGTCCGCCGGCTCCTTCCCGACGTCATCGTCAAGGGGGGCGACTACGCGCCCGACACGGTCGTCGGCGCCGCCGAGGTCACCGCGCGTGGCGGACGCGTCGTCATCGTCCCGATCACGCCGGGCCATTCCACCACCGCAACCGTCGAGAGACTCCGTGGCCGTTGAACCGCGCCCCCAGGGCCGCGCCCCGCTCGCGCTCCGTCCCGTCTCCATCGAGCGCGCCGCCGCGCCGTACGCCGAAGGCTCGTGCCTCATCGCTTTCGGCAACACGCGCGTGCTCTGCACGGCCAGCGTCGAGGACGGCGTCCCCGGCTGGCGGAAGGGACGCGGGGAAGGGTGGATCACCGCCGAGTACGCGATGCTCCCGCGCGCGACGCACACGCGCACCGCGCGCGAGCGCGACAAGCTCGGCGGCCGCACCCAGGAGATCCAGCGCCTCATCGGCCGCAGCGTGCGCGCCATGCTCGACGACTTCAAGTGGGGCGAGTACACCGTGAAGGTCGACTGCGACGTGCTGCAGGCCGACGGCGGCACGCGCACCGCCGCCATCACCGGGGCCAGCGTCGCCGTCGCCGACGCGTTCGCGTGGATGGTGCGCACCGGGCGCGTCGCCGCGAGCCCCGTGCGCCGGCGCGTCGCCGCCGTGAGCGTCGGCGTCATCGGTGGCGAGGTGCGCTGCGACCTCGAGTACGTCGAGGACGTGCGCGCCGACGTCGACATGAACGTCGTCATGAGCAGCGAAGGGCGGTTCGTCGAGGTCCAGGGCACGGGCGAGCACGGCACGTTCCGCCGCGAGGAGATGGGCGCGCTCCTCGACGCCGCCACGCGCGCGATCGGCGAGCTCGACGCCGCGCAGCGGCGCGCGCTCGACGGGTGAGCACGCACTCGCGCGCTCCGCTCCTCGTCGCGACGCGCAGCGCGGGCAAGATGCGCGAGCTGGTGCCGCTCCTCGCCGAGAAGGGGATCGCCGCGGAGTCGCTCGCCGAGGCGGGGTTCGTCGAGGACCCGCGCGAGTCGACCATCGAGGCGTTCGACACCTTCGAGCAGAACGCGCTCGCCAAGGCGCGGTGGTTCTCCGCCCTCGCCCCGGGGCGGGCCGTGCTCGCCGAGGACTCCGGCCTCACCGTCGCGGCGCTCGACGGACGCCCCGGCGTGCGCAGCAAGCGATGGGCGAACGTCGCGCTCGAGGCGCAGGCGCTCGACGACGCCAACAATGCCGCCCTCGTCGCCGCCCTCGAGGGGGTCGCCGACCGCCGCGCCTGCTACGTCTGCGTCGCCGTCATCGTCGAGCGCGACCGCACGTGGTCGGCGCGGGGCGAGACGCGCGGCACCATCGGCCTCGCGCCGCACGGCGCGAACGGGTTCGGCTACGACCCCTGGTTCAGGAGCGACGAACTCGGCGTGACGTTCGCCGAGGCCACGCTCGACGAGAAGGCGAGCGTCAGCCATCGGGCGCGCGCCGTGCGCGCCGTACTCGACGCGTATCTTCGCGCCGACGGTTGACCCGGGGTGCGTTGCCGACTAAGATTCGGCTCGGTTCGCGGGGCGTAGCGTAGCCCGGTATCGCGCCTGCTTTGGGAGCAGGAGGTCGCCGGTTCGAATCCGGCCGCCCCGATGTAGCGTGCGAGATGCACGGGTACGTGCGACGAAGAGTACGGTTTCTTTCCGACGAGGCGCCAGTAGCTCAGTTGGATAGAGCGGGAGCCTTCTAAGCTCCAGGTCGGGGGTTCGATTCCCTCCTGGCGCGCCTTGCGATACAGCGCGGGTATCAGGAACGACACGCGCCCTTAGCTCAACTGGCAGAGCAAGTGACTCTTAATCACTAGGTTGTAGGTTCGATTCCTACAGGGCGCATGAGACGGTCGTGACGACCGGTTGATTCGAGACGGCCCCGGCGATCCCATCGCCGGGGCCGTCTCGTTTCCGCCCCCACCGCGACTCAACGCACGATCCACGGGTTCGAGAATCGTGCGTCCGTGAGGAACGTCGAGTCGGTGAGCGCGCGCAGGAAGGCGACGAGGTCCGATCGCTCCGCCGGCGTGATCGCGAATCCCGCGACGAGCGGACTCTTGTATGGGTTCGCCCGTCCGACGCCGGTGCCGGGACCGAGCGTCACCGTGCGCCCACCCGCCGCGTAATGGTCGATCGCATCGTCGAGCGTCGCCACCGAACCGTCGTGCATGTAGGGATAGCTCACGGCGACGTTGCGCAGCGACGGCACCTTGAACCGTCCCATGTCGGTGGCGACACCCGTCACCGCGTACAACCCGGTGTTCGGCTCCGGATAGGCGCCCGTGCCGCCGACGTTGTACAACCCGGTGTTGAAGAACTCCGGCGCGCCCTCGGCGGCCCCCGTCGCGCGCGCCGCGTTCGTGAAGAACGGCCCCGAGTGGCAGCGCGCGCACTTGAGCCGGTCGCTGAAGAAGAGGGCCGCGCCACGCTTCGCCGCGGGAGGCAACGGTGCGCCGGTCCGACGCGCGTCCAGGTCATAAGGCGAATTCACGGAGATCAGCGTGCGCTCGAACGCCGCCAACGCTCGCACGGCGTTGTCGATCGTCACAGGCTGCGTGTCGCGCGCGAACGCTGACCGGAACAGCGCCGCGTAGATCGGCACCGCGCGCAGGCGGGCCAGCAGCGTGTCCTCCTTGCCGCGCAGCCCGAGCTCGATGGGCGCTTCGCCGAAGAGGGGGATCCGCGCCTGCGCTTCGAGCGACGCCGTGTTCGGATCCGCCCACCCGTAGCGCGCTTCGTACGCCACGTTCGCCAGCGCCATGCTGTTGCGCGGATGCAGCTGCCCGGTGACGCCGAACGGCCGGTTGCGTCCGTCCGCGAACGCCTTCGCCTGGTGATGGCACGACGAGCAGGAGAACGCGCCATTCGCCGAGAGCCGCGGGTCGTAGAAGAGCCGTCGGCCGAGCGCGACCTTCGCGTCCGACATCGGATTGTCGGCTGGGATGCGCGGGGCGGGGACTCCCTCCGGGAGGTTCCAGCGGAACGCTCGGGGATCGCCACTGGGAAGCAGGGCGTCGGCGCCGCGGCAAGCGACGAGGGCCGATGCAGACACCAGCACACCGATGCGAACGAGGCGTGATGTCGCTGGGACGCGGACTCGAAGCGCGGCGAGCATCTTGCAAACTGCGATCTGTGACAGCGCGTCGGCTAGTCGAGTAGTCGCTTTAGAGTGCGATTCCTTGGGTTGCGGCGGCGACTGAGAACCGGTTACGCGTACTCATCCGTACATATACGCAGTGTATCACACGAGGATTGCGACTCAGATCACGCTGTCGCATTATGGGCTCGACGTAACGGGTTACCGACAATCGTTACACCAAGTAGGCCGAACCGACACACCACCTTGTGGAGGGGAGATGAGCTTGTCCCATCGAACGTGGGGACGTGGGTTTCCCACGAGCATCGCGGTCGCGCTGCTCGCGGTGTCCCTCACGGCAGGTACTGCCGTCGCACAGACCGGCGTCATTGTCGGAACCATCACGGACATCGCCACCCGGCGTCCGCTCAACGGCGTGAAGTTGCAGGTCGTCGGCGAGCAGTACGGCGTGGGGAGCACCGACGACCGCGGGCGCTACAGCATCCGCAACGTCGCCGCGGGTGAGCGCGTGATGCGCGCGACGCGCATCGGCATGACGCCGCTGGCGAAGTCGATCACCGTCCGCGCGGGCGACACGACGCGCGTCGACCTCCAGATGTCCGAGAGCGCGCTCGAACTCTCGCAGGTCGTCGTCACCGGTACCGGCGGCGCGGTCGAGAAGCGTCAGGTCGGCGCCTCCATCGCCAGCGTCGACGCCGCCGCCATCACCGACCAGATGGCCATCAGCGACGTCGGCCACCTGCTCGAGAACAAGGTCGCGGGCCTCCGCGCCACCACCGTGGGTGGCGGTGTCGGAACCGGCCAGGATATCCGCATCCGCGGCACGGCGTCGCTCTCGCTCAACCAGCGCCCCGCCGTCTACATCGACGGCATCCGCGCCGACACGCGCGCGACCGAGTGGTTCAGCGGCGGGGCCTGCTGCTCCTTCGGCGGCGGCGCGTCGACTGACCGCATGGGCGACCTCAACCCCGAGGACATCGACCACATCGAGGTCCTCAAGGGCGCCGCGGCTGCCACGCTCTACGGCTCCGACGCTTCCAACGGCGTCATCCAGATCTTCACCAAGCGCGGCCGCTCCGGCGACCGCCCGACCGAGTGGAACCTGAGCCTCGGCGGTGGCTACGAGGAACTGCGCCACAACCTGCCGACCACGCTCTTCCCGCTCTTCACGGGGCCCGACGGCACGCGCGCTCTCGACGCCAACCAGACCCTCATCAAGAAGGGCCCGTACCAGGCCTTCGACCTGAGCGCCTCCGGCGGCACGCAGCGCAGCACCTACTTCTCCTCGCTGCAGCTCTCGAAGGAAGTGGGCTCGATCCAGCCGAACGACGAGAACAAGGCCTCGCTCCGCCTCAATCTCTCGTTCGCGCCGAACGACAAGTGGACGGTCGAGACGAAGTCCGCCTACACGCGCAACCTGATCAACGAGATCCAGGCGGGCAACAACTGGACCGCCCTCCTCGGCAACGCGATCAACGGCAATCCGCGCACCGCCAGCAAGACCCGTCCGTACGGTGAGGCGTGGGTGCCGGTCGCCGACATCCAGACGATGACGACCCAGTCCGACGTCGATCGCTGGCAGGGTGGCGTCACGGTCAGTCATGCGACGATGGCCAACATGACCAATCGGTTGACGATCGGCATGGACGCCACGAACGACCACAAGGACCGCTTCTTCCCGTACGCGGGCGCCTTCGGCCCCGCCGGTGTCACGAACGGCCAGAAGAACCTCGGCATCCGCAACTACAAGAGCTACACGGTCGACTACCTCGGTCAGTACAACTTCAAGCTCCCCGCGGGCATCGAATCGAACCTCTCGTGGGGCGGCCAGGGCTTCTGGGACATCGAGAGCCTGCTCATCTCCGTCGGCAACACCTTCGCGGGCCCGGGCGTCAACTCGCTCAGCTCCGCCGCGACGACGCAGGCCTCCGAGAACTACACCGAGACGGTGAACATCGGCTTCCTCGTGCAGGACCGCCTCTCCTGGAAGGACCAGCTGTTCATGACCCTCGGCGTGCGCGCCGACGGCAACTCCGCGTTCGGCAAGAACTACGGCTACAAGAAGTATCCGAAGGCCGACATCTCGTACGACATGACGAAGGGCGGCTACCTCCCCTCGTTCTTCAGCGCGGCGCGCATCCGCGGCGCCTGGGGCCAGGCCGGCAAGATGCCCGGACCGTTCGATTCGTTCACCAGCTATGCCTCGACCCCCGTCTTCGCGTCCGGCATCGGCATCGTGCCGCTCAACCCGGGCAACGCCGACCTCCGTCCGGAGCGGTCGACCGAGAAGGAAGTCGGCTTCGAGACCGGCTTCCTGCAGGATCGCATCGGCCTCGAGGCCACCTGGTACTGGCAGGTCACCAACGACGCCATCGTGCCGAAGTCGTATCCGCCCTCGGCCGGTTTCAGCACGGCGCAGAGCGTGAACATCGGCGAAGTGCAGAACCACGGTTGGGAAGCCTCGGTCAACTATCGCGTCTACGCCACCGGGCGGCAGGACTGGACCACCGGCCTCAAGTTCGATGGCAACGCGAACAAGATCACCGATCTCGGCGGCGTGAATCTCGGCAACAACGCCTTCCGCGTCGGCTATCCGATCGGCGGCGTGTGGGACCGCGTCCCGACCGGCTTCTCGGTGCAGAACGGCGGCACGTGCCCGAGCTACGGCTGCCCGGTGACCACGCGCAGTGACACGGCACGGTACCTCGGCCCCGGCCTGCCGACGTTCAACGCCTCGTGGTCGAACCAGTACCGCTACGGGCAGTTCACCTTCTACATGCTGCTCTCGATGGAGCAGGGCGCCACGTTCGGCAACGGCGACCGCGCCTATCGCATCCGTCAGGGCGGCTCCGACGAGTACCTTGGCGCGCTCGGCCCGAACGGCGCTCGCACCTTCAAGGCCGACTCGATCGCCCAGTGGGCCAGCATCCTGAACTATTACGACAGCCGCAACAACGTGCGCCTGCGCGAACTGTCCGTCTCGTGGGCCGTGCCGGAGACGTTCTCCAAGCCCATGGGCTTCGGCGCCACGGCGATCGTGTTCTCGGGTCAGAACCTCTGGTGGTGGGACCACTGCAACTGCGTCGATCCGAACATGAACTGGGCGGGCGCCAGCTCGTTCACGTTCAACAACGGATTCCTGATGCAACCTGCGCCCCGTGTCTTCCGCATGCAGATCAAGACGCGGTTCTAGCGGCCGACCCCACTCATCTCACAGAGAGCAATCATGAGAATCCAGACTGAAAGGGCCGGCATCGGACGTATCGCGCGAAGCGCGGCGGCCGTGACCGTGCTGCTGACCGTGGTGGCGTGCAAGGGCGTGCTCGACGTCCCGAACCCTCAGGCGTTCGGCAACGACGCCCTGAACAACGCCATCATCCTCAAGACCGTCACCGACGGCGCCGAAGGCCTGCTCCAGCATGCCTACGACGACTACATCGTGGTGACCGAGTTGGAGAGCGACGAGATGACGTCGACCTCCACGTGGATCGACTGGGAGGACATCTCCGCCGGGCGGCTGCGCCACGACTGGCCGACCGCGGGTTCGTTCTCCGACCCGCAGGACCAGCTCCTCCGCGCCCGGTTCGCCGCGCAGAGCGCGCAGGACCGCGTACAGACCGTGTTGGGCGCATCGGCGGCCACCAGCCCGCTGCGCGCCCAGGTGCTCGCCGTGGACGCGATCGCCGACCTGCTCCTCGGCATGGGCTGGTGTGAGTCGCCGCTCGCGCCGAACGCTCCCCGGTCGCCGGACTCCGACGTGATCAAACAGTCGATCACGAAGTTCACGGCCGCGCTCGCGGCGGCGCAGGCCATCAGCGGCGACGCGGCCTCGCAGGCCAAGTGGACGGCGGTCGCCTACGCCGGAAGGGCGCGCGCGAACCTCCTCGCCGGCAACTACGCCGCCGCCGCGACCGATGCGGCCGCCGTTCCCGCCGGATGGGAGTACGACGCCATCTATGCGGAAGGGGCGCCTTCCACACAGAGCCTCACCGGCAACCAGTTCAATCAGAACCGCAACCGGTCCGGCGGACTCCGCGAGATCTACCAGTCGCGCGTCCACGTGATCGATTCGACCTCGTCGTACGAAGCCTACCTGCGTGACTGGTTCGATCCGACCAAGGACGACCATCGCATGGCCGTCATGCGCACCGCCAACCAGCTCGGCGTCAACAACCGCATCCCGTACTACGGCGTCACCAAGTACGCGAGCCGCTCGGCGCCGATCCGCATGCTCTCGAAGGTCGAGGCCACGCTCATCCAGGCCGAAGCCGCCATGCGGACCAACGACTTCGTCACCGAGGCGTCGTTGCTCAACGGGCTCCGTGCGCGTGCCGGTGTCGCGCTCCCCGCGATCGCCGTGCCCACGACGGCCGCGGCCGCGCAGACCGCGCTGCTCAACGAGCGGATGGCCGAGCTCTTCGTCGAAGGCCACCGGCTCGAGGACCTGTACCGCTTCAACCTCGTCGGCCCGATCCTCGGCACCGGCCGGGCGACGAAACTCCCGCTCTCGCGCAACGAGATCCTCGCGAATCCGAAGATGGTCGACGGCGGCGGGAGCTGCCCGAGCATCTCGTAACGCGAGCGGGATTCACGACTGAACGAAGAACGGGGTAGGCCGACGGCTGGCCTACCCCATTCTTCGCTCTGACACCTCCGCGACGAGCGTGTGGCATGACGAAGTCCATGACGACGGCGCCATCGACGGCCGATCAGCTGACGCGACGGGAATTCCTCGGCGTTGTCAGTGCCGCCGGCGTGGCATCTATCGTCGGCGCGTGCGGCGGTGGCGCCAAGGACATGCTCGGCCCCGTCGCGACGGGCACCATCAGCGGCCAGGTGCTCGACCTGCAGGGCAGGCCGCAGCCGGGGCTCGGCTCGCTCATCCTGATGTACGACAGCGGACGCCAGGTCGGTGTCCGGGCCACGCCCGACGCGAACGGTCGCTTCGCCTTCTCCGCGATGCCGGCCGGCGATTATCAGATCCGTTTCGACGCGCCGGGGCAGGCGATCATCCCCGATCCGTACGAGAACCCCATCCGCTTCACCGTCGCCGCCGGCAAGGACACCTTCGTGCCCGTGCGCGTGCAGCTCGGTGACTACACGCAGAACCTCGTCGAGATCTACATCGGCGAAGGGTTCTTCCAGCAGCAGCCCGACGGCAAGGAGAACGCCGAGGTCGTGGTAAAGTCGGGCACGAACATCTGCTGGTACAACGTCGACGTGAAAGTGCACACCGTGACGGGCGGCCCGTGGGGCGACTCCGGCGACCTCGTCAAGACGCAAGCGTACTTCTGGACGGCGACAACCCCGGGCACGTACGCCTATCGCTGCAAGTACCACCAACCGCAGGAACAGGCCGTCCTCCGCATCACGCCCTGACGATACATGGCGCATCGACTGCGCTGGCCACGGCCGCCTTCACCTCCACGCTCGGATCGCGTCATGCCTGCTCTCTCGCTCCGCCTCCGCACGCTCGCGGCGCTCGCGCTTGCCGCCACGTCGCTCGCCGCACTCCCGTGCACCGCGCGGGCGCAGCTCACGGTCGATCGCTGGCTCGTGCTTGGACCGGTGCACGCGGCCGCGCCGTTCGGCGCGCGCACCGACTCCGCGTGGCTCGACGCCTCGCGCCCTCCCGCTCACGCCGCGTGGCCCGCCGGCGGCAGCACATGGAGCTGGCCGGGCGCGGGCGCTCAACGCTGGTCGCCGGGCACCGGCGCCGCCGCCGACGGCGACGCGCTGTACGCGGTCGCATACGTCGACGCCGACGCGTGGCAGCGCGTCGGCCTGAAGTTCACCGGTGGCGACGATGCCACCCGACGCGTTTGGATCGACGGGCGTCGCGTGTCATCCGCCAGCGTCGACCTCGCGCGCGGCACGCACATGGTGCTGGTGCAGCGCATCGGGCGCCCCGCCGGTGCCGGCACGCCGCTCTCGCTCACGCTGACCCCCGCGACCGCGGGAGGCCACCTGACCGCACGGCTCGATCCGCGGCATGCGCCCTCGTTCCGCGAACTGCACGACGTCATCGCCGTGAGTGACGTACGCCTCGACGATGCCGCGAGCAAGGTCGCCATCGTCACGCGGTGGCAGGACGCGGCCGCCGACCGCTCCGCGGGGGCGCTCGAGATCCGCGACGTCGCGAGCGGACATCTCCTCGGAGACGTGCGGCAGGGAAACCCGAGAGACCCCGAGTGGTCGCGCCAGGGTGACCGGCTCGCGTATCTCGTGGCCGGCGATCGGACCGACAGCGCCGGCACCGACTTGATGGTCTGGGACGCCGCCTCCGGCGCCACGACGCGAGTCCTGCGCGGGGAGCCGGCCCGTTCGATCGTCGGCTGGTCGCCCGATGGCGCGTGGATCTACTACACGGGCACCGCACGCGCCTTGGCCCCCGACGTGTTCAAGCCCGGCGAGGCGCGCCGCCTCACCGAAGTCTGGCAGCGCCAGGGTGACCCGCCACTCAAGGAGAACGTCTTCGCCGTCAACGTCGCGCAGGGCACGCGCTTCACCGTGGTCGGCGACTCGTCGTTCGGCGTCGCCGGGGCCGCGCTCTCCCCCGACGGCAAGACCATCGCCTTCTCGCGGAACGCCTACACCAACGTCGCGCGGCCGTGGCTCGACGCCGAGATCTGGACCGTCGATGTCGCCTCGCTCGCGACGACCAAGGTGATCGACCTGCCCAAGGAGGCGTTCAACGCGCCCGGCGCCTTCGCCTGGTCGCCCGACTCGCGCGCCCTCGCGTTCTGCGCGAGCACCAAGGAGGCGCAGCAGACCGAGAGCCCGACCTTCTCCGTCTACGAGAACGGGCTGTTCGCCACGCGACTCGACCATCCCGCGCTCGTCGACTTGAGCGCGGGCTTCATCCCCAACGTCGGCGGCGGACTCGGGTGCACCCGCGTGCGCTGGGACGCGAAGGACGGCCGCATCTACGTGCCCGTCGACGCGGGCGCACGCACGATGCCCGCCCGCACGCGCCGCGCCGTGACCTCGGCGCTCGAACGCACCACGCTCGAGCTCGTCTCGCTCCCTGGCGAGGTGATGACCGGCGCCGACGTCGCCGCCGGCACCATGGTCGCCGCGACCGAGACCCCCGTCACGCCCGCCACCGTCTATCGCGTCGACCTCGCCACCGGCGCCGCGGCCTCCCTCGCGCAGCCGAACGCGCATGCGCTCGACGCGCTCGCCATGCCCGCGTGGCGCCCGTGGAGCTTCAAGAACAGTCGCGGCGAGGACATCGAAGCATGGTACTGGCTGCCGCCGGGCTTCGATTCGACCGCGTCGTACCCGATGATCGTGCACTACTACGGCGGCACGCTGCCGATGAAGAAGAACTTCGAACAGCGGCTCCTTTGGTTCGCCGCGAGCGGCTACGTCGTGTTGTTCATGAATCCCGCCGGTACGCCGGGCTACGGACAGAAGTTCGCCGACTATCACATCAACGACTGGGGCTTCCCCGCGGCCACCGACATCATCGAGGGCACCGAACGGTTCACCGCCACGCACCGGTACGTCGATGCCGCGCGCGTCGGCAACTTCGGCCATTCGTACGGCGGCTTCATGACGATGCACCTCCACACGCGCACGAAGATCTTCCGCACCGGCATCGCCATCGCCGGCATCAGCAACATCGCCGACTACTGGGGCGCCGGCGGCTCGGGCTACAGCTACACCGACGGCACGTGCCCCGGCTGCTACCCGTGGAACCGCAAGGACGTCTACGTCGACCGGTCGCCGCTCTTCCAGGCCGACAAGATCACCGCCCCCATGCTCCTCATCCACGGCACCGACGACACGAACGTCGTGCCGACCGAGTCGGAGCAGCTCTTCACCGCGCTGCGCATGCTCGGCCGTGAGGCGGAGCTGGTGCGCGTGAAGGGCGAGAACCACGGCATCAACTCCAAGCCGAGCGTCGAGCAGCTGCGCGACGGCCTGCTGCTCGACTGGTTCGAGAAGTACCTCAAGGGGCGCCCGGAGGCGTGGACGGCCCGATGGAACGCGAAACGCTGATGCGACGTCGATCCCTCACCTCACCCGGATCCATCATGCCTGACTGCTCGAGGCTCCTCCGAGGCGCGTGGCGCGCCGGCGCCACGACGGGGGCGCTCGCCCTCCTCGCGCTCCCGCTTCGCGCGCAGGAACACCCACGGCTGAGCGCGACCGAGTACGCGCGCGCCGAGGCCCTCCTCGGCTGGAACGCGCGCGACCTCGTCGTCGATGACGCCGTCGTGCCGCACTGGACCGCCGGCGACCGCTTCTGGTATCGCAATCACGGCGCGCGCGGCTACGAGTTCCTCGTCGTCGACGCCGCCACCGGCGCGAAGCGTCCGCTGTTCGACAACGTGAAGCTCGCGTCGGAACTCTCCGTCCGCGCCGACACCACCTTCGATCCCACGAAGCTGCCGTTCCGCGACATCACGCTCTCGGCCGACGGCCGCTCCGTGCAGTTCGAGATCGGCAAGCGGAAGTTCTGGACGTGCGACGTCGTCGCGTACCGGTGCGCCGGGCCCGACACCGTGCCGATGCACCGCGCGAGCGAGGTGAAGTCCCCCGACGGCAAGTGGGTCGCGTACGAGCGGGGGGGCAATCTCTTCGTCCGCCCTGCGGCGGGAGGCGCCGAATCGGCGCTCACCACCGATGGCACTCCCGACGATGGGTACGCCATCTCCAACATCGGCTGCTGCGCCCAGGTGACCAATGTGCGGAACAAGACGGAACTCCGCCCGTACGTGCTCTGGTCCCCCGATTCCAAACGGCTCATCACGCACAAGTGGGACCAGCGCCACGTGCGCACGATGTACCTGCTCGAGACGAAGAGCCCGGCGGCGGTGCTCCACAGCTACCGGTACGCGCTGCCTGGCGACTCCGTCATCCCGACCTTCGAGTACTACGTCTTCGACGTCGACGGGCGCAAAGGCGTGAAGGTCGACCTGCCGCCCATCGACGCGGTGAACACCTCGTGCTGCTGGATGGCGACCGACACCGTCTGGAAGGACGTCCGGTGGAGCGCCGCCGGCAACGAGGTCTTCTTCACGGCGGGCAAGCGTGGCTATCACCAGCTCACGCTCATGGCCGCCGACGCGCGCACCGGCACCGCGCGCACTGTCCTGAAGGAGACCGGCAAGACGTTCGTCGAGACGAACCAGAACTCGGGTGGCATCCCCAACTGGCGGCCGATCAACGGCGGCCGCGAAGTGGTGTGGTGGTCGGAGCGCGATGGCTGGGGCCACCTCTATCTCGTCGACGCCGCCACCGGAGCGATCAAGAACCGCATCACGAGCGGCGACTGGATGGTGAGCGACCTGCTCTGGATCGACGAGGCGCAGCGCTATGCCTACTTCACGGCGCGCGGGCGCGAACCGGGGCGCGATCCGTACCTTCGCTTCCTTTATCGCGCGCGTCTCGACGGTTCGTCGATCGAGTTGCTCACGCCCGAGAACGGCGACCACGCGATCTCGATGTCGCCCGACGGGAAGTTCCTCGTCGACGTCTACTCGCGCACCGACTCCATCCCTGTGTCCGTGGTGCGCGCTCCGAGTGGCGCCGTGGTGAAGGAACTGCAACGCGCCGACATCAGCCGCCTCGTCGCAGCGGGGTGGACGATGCCGACCACGTTCACGGCGCGCGCGCGCGACGGGCAGACGGAATTGCTCGGCCTCCTCTTCCGTCCCACGCACATCGTGGCCGGCCGCAAGTATCCCGTCATCGATTACATCTACCCCGGACCGCAGATCGGCTCGACGGGCGGACGCCAGTTCAACGTGAGCCCCGGCGGCAACGCGCGTGCGCTGGCGGAGCTCGGCTTCTACGTGGTGCAGGTCGACGCGATGGGGACGCCCGGCCGGTCGAAGGCGTTCCACGATGCGTACTACGGCAACATGACCGACAACGGCATCCCCGATCACATCGCGACGATCAAGCAGCTCGCGGCGCGCTATCCGGAGATGGATCTCGACCACGTCGGCATCTTCGGTCATTCGGGCGGCGGCTTCTCCTCGACCGATGCGATCCTCAGCTACCCCGAGTTCTTCAAGGTCGCCGTCTCGAGCGCCGGCAACCACGACCAGCGCAGCTACGACTTCACCTGGGGCGAGAAGTATCAGGGGCTGCTGAAGAAGCTCAGCGATTCGACCGATTCGTTCGACTCGCAGTCGAACTGGCGGAAGGCGAAGAACCTGCGCGGCAAGTTGTTCATCGCGTACGGGACGATGGACGACAACGTGCATCCGGTGGCGTCGCAGCTCGTGATCGACGAACTCATCAAGGCGAACAAGGATTTCGATCTGCTCGTGATGCCGAACCGCAACCACGGCTTCGCGAACGAGCCGTACATGGTGCGTCGCACGTGGGATTACTTCGTGCGCAATCTGCTGGGCGCACAGCCGCCGGAGGGGTACGTGTTGAAGACGCCGTCGCCGTGAGGTCTCGGTAGCGACAGGCTGTCGAAGCGCGTGGGACGAGTGCGGCCCGTTCGCCGGTATCGGCGGACGGGCCGCGTGTCATTCTCGGGTGCGTGCGCGGGGCGGGGAGCATGCCGCGGAATTCGTGGCGCCGCGAGGGTGGTTCCGGGGGGTGTGAGGGGGCCGGAACTGGTTGAGCGAGTGGGGCTTGCGTTCCTATGCGGGGTTGTGTATTGTAAGGGCCCTGCTCGAATCTCCTTGGCGAGCGGGGGAGTGGTGCACCGGTCGTGAGATCGGGATGTGTCTCCGGGCAAGAAAGACGCGAAATTCTTTGCGAAAGCCCTTGACAGATCAGGCAGTGCTCTAGTATACTGGGGGGCTGGCGCGGAAAGCGCCACGAAATAACGAAGCTGATTGATAACTGATTACGAGATCAAGATGTGCGAGGCGATCTCTGTGACCCGAATCCATTCAGGGGTTCGGCGAGAGATCAACCTGAACATATCTGTGATTCCGAACACGCTGTCACGCGACAGCGTGGCAGCGTATCGGAGAGCTAATCATTTCTTCGAATCATTGGAGAGTTTGATCCTGGCTCAGGACGAACGCTGG
>JACQBG010000010.1 GCA_016194585.1 Gemmatimonadota bacterium | reverse complement strand
GGCAGAGGACTGCTACGGCAACAGCAACGGCGGTTCTACCACGGAGGGCACGGAGGACACGAAGGACTGCAAGAAGAAGGGGAACGACTTTGCGCGCCGAAGACATCTCGCGCTGCTGTCGTTCCCCGATTTGTTGTAGTTCAGTTGTAGCTGCCGTTGTTCTTCTGTAGTCCTCCGTGCCCTTCGTGTCCTCCGTGGTGGAATTCGCAGTTGCAGTCCTCTGCGTCCTCTGCGTCCTCCGCGGTGGAGCTTGCAGTTGCGTGCCTCCGTGCCCTTCGTGTCCTTCGTGGTGGAATTCGCAGCTGCAGTCCTCTGCGTCCTCTGCGTCCTCCGCGGTGGAGCTTGCAGTTGCAGTCCTCCGTGCCCTTCGTGTCCTCCGTGTTAGAATTGGCAGTTGCAGTCCTCTGCGTCCTCTGCGTCCTCCGCGGTAGACTTTGCAGTTGCAGTGCTACGCCCGCGCCACCGTCGCCTTGCGCTCGAGCTTCCCCCAGCCCACCACGCCCCCGCGCACCGCCGCGATCACCGAGCGCCACACCACCGAGTACATCAGCTGCCGGTACACGAACCGCTGCAGCATGATGAGCCAGCTCAGCCCCTTCTCCTCGTCGGGCTCGAAGAGGAACGCGATCAACGCGGCGAGCCAGTCGGTGATGACGAAGATGCCGTAGTACATCATCAGCTGGCGCAGGTCGGTGAGCGCGTAGTGCTCGCCGTGCACGCGCCAGGTGAGCCACACGTTCAGCAGCGACCAGACGAACACGAGGTCGGCGAGCGGCGAGAGCGCGGTGAGCAGCAGTTGGAACAGCCACGTGTTGGGGAGGGCGATCCAGCCGAGCGTGCCGTAGCGCGGGCGGAGCAGGGCGTCCTTGTGCTTCCAGGCGCACTGCAGCGTGCCGAAGCTCCAGCGGAACCGCTGCTTGCCGAGCGCGCTGATGGTGTCGGGTGCCTCGGTCCACGCGATGGCCGTCTCCGAGTAGCCGATCTTGTGGCCCGCGCGTCGGATGCGGATGGTGAGGTCCTGGTCCTCGGCGAGCGTGTCGTTGGTGAAGCCGCCAACCTCGAGCACCACCGAGCGGCGCCACGCGCCCACGGCGCCCGGGATGACGGTGATGCAGTCGAGCAGCGAGAAGGCGCGGCGGTCGAGGTTCTGGCTCGTGACGTACTCGAGGGCCTGCCAGCGGGTGACGAGGTTCACCCGGTTGCCGACCTTCGCGTTGCCGGCGACAGCGCCGACGGCGGGGTCGGCGAGCGGGGCGACGAGCGCGGTGACGGTCTGCGGCTCGAACTGCGTGTCGGCGTCGAGGCAGACGACGATCTCGGCCTCGGTGCGGGCGATGCCGTAGTTGAGCGCGCTCGACTTGCCGCCGTTCGACTTGCGGAACACGCGCACGCGCGGCTCGCCGTCGAACGTCTGGCGCGCGACGTCGTACGTCTCGTCGGGCGATCCGTCGTCGACGACGATGATCTCGAGCGGGCCGACGTAGTCCTGCGCGAGCAGGCTCTCGACGGTGCGCACGATCACCTTCTCCTCTCGGAAGGCGGGGACGATCACGGCCACGTCGGGGGCGAAGGTGCCGTTCGGCGGCACGGGCTTCACGCGGCGCTGGATCGCCGCCAGCCCGATGATGAAGGCGAGCCGGCCGAGAGCGAGCGCCATCGCGACGATGAACGTCCAGGTGAGCAGCCAGTCGAAGATGCCGACGATGCCGAAGCCGACGATGTCGACCGTGCGCGACAGGTTCGTGCCGGGGTCGGAACGCGGCATGGCCGCATCGCGCGAGATGCCGGCGAGCTCTGAGACGAGCACCAGCGAGTCGCCGTTGGCGCGCAACGAGTCGATGAGCGGGCCGAGCGCGGCGACGGTCGCATGACGGTCGCCGCCGGAGTCGTGCAGCAGCACGACGTTGCCCGAGCCGAGCCGGTACAGCGTCGTGTCGATGATCGACGTCGGGTTGGTGAGGTGCCAGTCCTGCGAGTCGAGCGTGACGCCCACCGTCAGGTAGCCGAGGTCGGTCGCCAGGCCGATGGGGACGAGCTCGTTCGCCGTGGTGGGGTCGGCGTCGCCGAAGTAGGGCGGGCGGAAGAGCGCGGTGCGGCGGCCGGTGATCGACTCGATGAGCCGGCCGTTCATCACGATCTCCATGCGCGCCACGAACGGGCTGGCGAGCGCGAGGTTGGGATGCGTGTAGGTGTGGTTGCCGAGCTCGTGCCCTTCGCGCACGACGCGGCGGAGGAGGTTGGGGTACTCGTTCGCGTTCTTGCCGACGACGAAGAAGGTCGCCTTCACGCCGCGCGACTTGAGCGTGTCGAGGATGGCGGGGGTGTAGCGCGGGTCGGGGCCGTCGTCGAACGAGAGCGCGATCTTCATCGAGTCGGCCGAGCCGAAGCGCTGCACGATCCACGGCGACGGCGCCTCGATGATGCTCTCGTGCACGACGTAGCCGGTCTTCTTGTCGGTGGCGATGATGCGGCGCCCGCCCGACGGCCGCGTGATGATGCGCAGCAGGTCGCCCTTGCCGAGGAAGGGGACGTCGTAGCCGGGCTCCATCACCTCGAGCGCCGAGGCCGACGCCGACGGCACGTCGTTCGAGATGATCTTCCAGATGGCGGGGTCCTCGTCGCCGAGGCGCCAGATGGCGGTGCCCGCCGCGCCGTGCTGCACGCCGAACCGCGCCTGGTTGAACGCGGTGGTGCCGTCGAGGAACCAGGCGACGTGGTCGACGCCGTCCGGGTCGCTCCACTGGAGATACGGGTTGAGGCTCACCGAGTCGAACTTCACCGTGGCGCCGTGCTCGCGTGCGCGCTGCAGCACGTCCTGGAAGGTGAGCTCGCTGCTGTTGACCTTGCCCCCGGCGTCGTCCCAGTTGTAGCCGTACGCGCCGAGCGCGAGGATGGTCTTCTTGGGCGGGATCCACTGCAGGAACTGGTTCGTCTTCGCCTCGTACCACTGCTGGCTCGCGACGGGCCCGGGGTCGCCCTGCCCGTAGTGCTCGTCGTACAGCATCAGGAAGACGTAGTCGTTCGCCGCCGCGTAGCGCCGCGCCATCTGCTCGTCGGTGCTGACGGCGACGGTGCTCGTGAGGATGCGGCCGCCGGGGGCGAGCCCGGCGCGCAGGATGCGCATGAACGCGAACAGCGCGTCCTGCATGTCGTCGGGCACTTCCTCGAAGTCGACCGTGATGCCGGCGAGGCCGTACTTCTGCGCGAAGTCGACGAGCTGGATGGCGGCGCGCTGCCGCGACGCCTCCGTGGACAGCAACCGGCGCACGCCGGTGGAATCGAAGCGCGCCAGCCCGGGGTCGAAATTGCTCACCATCCCGAAGATGCGCGGGCGGTCGGCCTCGGGAAGCTCCTGCGTGATCTCGAGCACCTCGTTCTTGGGGAGGAGCTTGAGGGAATCGCCACCCGCCGTGAGGAAGGCCCACTCGCCGATCACCCAGTCGAGGTCCTTGGCGTGCGCGCGGAACGATTCGAGCGAGTTGTCGTTCCAGTTGACGAAGAAGCCGGCGACGATGGAGGGGCGGTCGACGTTGGCGTTGACGGCGCGCACCGGCGCGACTTTCTCGGTGGCGCGGTTCTTCACGACCTTGAGCAGCTCGGGGCGCTCGCCCAACGGGGCGGGGTGCTGCGCGAGGGCGGCGAGGAGCCGCTCGTGCGCCGCGTTCTGCCGGGCGGTGAGGCGCGGGTCGCTGAAGCGGGCGTGCGGCTTGGGGGCGCCGACCTTCTTCGACGCGTCCTGGAGCGTCGGAAGCGTCTGCGGGATCACGAAGCTGACGGCGACGCCGAGGGCGAGGAGCGTCGTCAGGATCCCCAGGTACAGGGTGACCCGACGGATCGCCCGACAGCGCTTGCCGCTGGGGTCGTGGAAGACCGAGGCTTCGTGAGTGGAGGGGTTCATGTGCGGGGGTTGATACAAAGGTAGCGGCAGGAGAGGTCCCCTTGCCATAACCCTCCGACACAGAATAACTTACTTGGCTACCAACACAGTTCCCAAGCCGGCGCGCAACCGCCATGAAGGGGGGAGATCCAGTTTGTCGGAAGTCATCATCCATGACGACGAGAACTTCGAGCGGGCCCTGAAGCGCTTCAAGAAGAAGTGCGAGAAGGCCGGTATCCTCTCGGACCTCCGGAAGCATCGGCATTACGAGAAGCCGAGCGAGCGGCGCAAGCGCAAGATGAACGCCGCGATGCGGAAGAACCGCCGGACGCGGTCCTCCTAAGGTGGCAGCGATGCGGGACCGGCTGCGCGCGGCGCTCAACACCGCGCGAAAGGCCCAGGACAAGGCGAACATCCTTCTTCTGGGCACGGTCCTCGCCGACATCGAGAATCACGCGATCGCCCTCAAGCGCGAGCTCGTCGACGATGACGTCGTCGACGTGCTCCGCAAGGCGATCAAGCGGCGCAAGGAGTCGGTGGACGCGTACGAGAAGGGCGGACGGCTGGAGCTGGCGGCGCAGGAACGGGCCGAAGCGTCCACGCTCGAAGCCTGGTTGCCGGCGCAAGTCGGCGACGACGAATTGCGCGACGCCGTACGGGCCGCCATCGCGTCCGGTGCGGCGAACCTTGGCGCGGTGATGGGCAAGGTGGTCCCGCAGTTCAAGGGACGCGCCGATGGCAGCACGATCAATCGCCTCGCCCGCGAGGAGCTCGGCGCGAAGACGTGACCCTCCAGCTGTCGCAGGTCGAACAAGCCCGGATGAGCGATCTCGATCGCCCGCTCGGGCTTTTTCCTATGCCGGCCGGCGACGGCGCGCCGGCGGCGGGGCTCGCGCATGCCCTGGGCGTGCTCGAGTTCGCGCGCGTGCTCGACGTGGTGGCGGGCCATGCGTCGAACGAGGTGGGCGCGGCGCGGGTACGCTTGCTCGCGCCGACGGCCGACCGCGCGGCGATCGTGCTCGAGCATGCGCGCGTCGAGGCGATGCGCGCGCTCGTGACGGGGCCGGGCGGTTGGGCGGGGGAACCGATCCCCGACCTCGAGGCGCCGCTCGGCCGGCTGCGCATCCCCGGGGTCGCGTGGACCGGCGCCGAGCTGCGCGCCGCGGTGACGCTGCTCGCGTCGTCGCGACAGACGAAGGACGCGCTGGGCGACGCCTCGCGCGACGCCGCGGCGCTCGAGCCCCTCGCGCCGATCGCCGAGCGGCTCGTGCGCGACCCGGCCACGGAGAAGGAGATCGAGCGCGTCATCACCGAGGAAGGCGAGGTGCGCGACGACGCGTCGCCGCTGCTGCGCAAGCTGCGGCGCGAGCTGCGCGGCGCCGAAGCCGACCTCGTGCGATTGCTCGAGCGGCTGATGGCGAAGCTCGACGACCATCACCGCGTGGACGACGCGTCGGTGACGCTGCGCAACGGGCGCTACGTGATCCCGGTGCGGCGCGAGGGGCGCGGCGCGGTGGGGGGCATCGTGCACGACACGTCGGCCAGCGGCGGCACGGTGTTCGTCGAGCCGCCGGCGGCCGTCGAGGCGGGGAACCGCATCCGCGAGATGGAAGCGGAAGAACTGCGCGAGACCGATCGCATCCTGCGCGAGGTGACTGAGCGGCTGCGTCCGCAGCGCGAGGCGCTGCTCGGCGCGCTCGACGCGCTCGCCACGCTCGACGCGCTCACGGCGCGCGCGCGCTATGCCGAGGCGTTCGCGTGCGCGCCGGTGCGGCTCTCGAAGGAAGGGGACGGGTTCGCGATCTACAACGGGCGGCACCCCTTGCTGCTGGCGCGCGACAGGGAGTCGGTGGTGCCGTTCGACCTGCTGATGGAGCCCGACGAGCGCACGCTGCTGGTGTCGGGGCCGAACACGGGCGGCAAGACGGTGTTGCTGAAGGCGCTGGCCCTGCTCTCGCTGATGGCGCAGGCGGGGATCCCGGCGCCGGTGGGGAGCGAGAGCCGGCTCGCCGTGTTCGACCGCTGCTTCGCCGACATCGGCGACGAGCAGAGCATCGAGGCGTCGCTCTCGACGTTCAGCGCGCACCTGCGCAACCTCACGGAGATCGTGCGCGAGGCGACGGCGCAGTCGCTCGTGCTGGTGGACGAACTGGGCTCGGGGACCGATCCCATAGAAGGTGCGGCGCTCGGCGGCGCGATCCTCGAGGAGCTCACGCGGCGCGGCACGACGACCATCGCCACGACGCACCTGGGCGCCCTCAAGGAACTCGCGCAGGAAGTACCGGGGGTGGTGAACGCGTCGCTGCAGTTCGACGCGGTGGCGCTGGCGCCGACGTACCGGCTCGTGAAGGGGATCCCGGGGCGATCGTACGGCCTCAGCATCGCCCGCCGGCTGGCGATGCCGGAGAGCGTGCTGCAGCGCGCCGAGGCGCGCGTGCCGAGCAGCGAGCGCGACGTGGCGGCGCTCATCGAGGACCTCGAGCGGCGGCAGGGCGTGCTCGGCGACCGCGAGCGGCACGTCGCCGACCACGACGAGCAGAACAAGGCGAAGGCGCACCGGCTCGCCGAGCGCGAGAAGGCGGTGCGTGACAAGGAGCGCGAGCTCGAGCGCGCCGCGCGCGCCGACGCCCGCCGCTACCTGCTCGAGGCGCGGCAGGAGATCGAGCGCACCATCCGCGAGCTGAAGGCCGCGGGAGCGGAGCAGATCGAGGCGATGGGCGCCGACGCGCGCCGGCTCGCCGAGCGGCGCGCCGCGGAAGAAGGGGCGCGCGTGGCGGCGATCGACGAGGCCGAGCGGCAGGACGCCGAGCGCGCCGTGCGGCGCGAAGGGGCGGAGCAGGGGCCGGTGGAGGTCGGGGCGGTGGTCGCGCTCGCGACGCTGGGCGACAAGGCCGGCACGGTGATCGAGCTCCGCGGTGACGACGCGGTGGTCGCGGTCGGCGCGCTCAAGCTCACGGTGCCGCTGAAGACGTTGCGGCGCACGTCGCGCAAGCGGCTGGAGCCGGTGGAGCGCGCCGTGGCGCTCATCGGCGACCAGCCCGAAGTGGCGGTGCAGCGCGAGGTGGACGTGCGCGGGATGCGGGTGATGGAAGTCGACGACGCGGTGCTGCAGGCGCTCGACGCCGCGGTGCGCGCCGATCTCTCGGAGATCACCGTCATCCATGGGAAGGGGACAGGCGCGTTGCGCGAACGGGTGGCGCAGCTGCTCAAGGGCGACCGGCGCGTGAAGAGTTTCCGCCTCGGGTTGTGGAACCAAGGCGGCGCGGGCGCGACGATCGTGGAGCTCGCGTGATCCCCGACGACGTCGTCGACCAGGTGGCGCACGCGGCGGACATCGTCGCGATCATCGGCGAGCATGTGCGCCTCAAGAAGACCGGCTCGGTGTACCGCGGCCCGTGCCCGTTCCATCAGGGGACGAACGCGAACTTCTCCGTCGTGCCGGGGGGCGGTTACACCTGCTTCGTGTGCGGCGAGAAGGGGTCGGTGTTCACCTTCGTGCAGAAGCGCCTCGGGCTCACGTTCGTCGAGGCGGTGAAGTATGTGGGGGAGAAGTCCGGCATCGAGGTGGTGGAGGTGCAGCGCAAGCGCGAGGGGCCCGACCCGCGCGAGCCGCTGTGAGAGCTGAACGCGACGGTGTCGGCGTGGTTCCGCGAGATGCTCTGGGAGCGCGACTTCGGCGCGCCGGCGCGCGAGTACATCGCGAAGCGGTCGATCACGCGCGAGACGGCGGACCGGTTCGGCATGGGCTACGCGCCACGGGAGCTCGGGCTGATGCGTTCGTACCTGAACGGGCTCGGCTTCGACGACGCGCGGCTGCTCGAGTGCGGGCTGCTCGTGCGGCGCGAGGAGCAGGAGGAGCCGCGGCCGCGGTTCCGCGACCGGCTCATCTTCCCGATCCTCGACGCGCAGGGGCACACGGTGGGGTTCGGCGGGCGGCTGCTCGGCCCCGGCGAGCCGAAGTACCTGAACTCCGCGGAGAACAAGGCGTTCTCGAAGGGGCACATCCTCTACAACCTCTCGGCGGCGCGCACGGCGATCCGGCGCGACGAGCGGGTGGTGCTCGTTGAGGGGTACTTCGACGTGGTGCGGCTGGTCGACGCGGGGATCGAGTCGGTGGTCGCGCCGATGGGAACGGCGCTCACCGAGCATCAGGCCGACCTGCTGGCGCGCCACTCGAAGAACGCGTTCCTGCTCTACGACAGCGACGCGCCCGGACAGAAGGCCACCTTCCGCGCCGCCGACGTGCTGCTCACGCGTGGCATGACGGTGCGCGTCGTGACCCTGCCCGAGGGGGAGGACCCCGACACGTTCGTGGCGAAGCACGGGCGCGACGCGATGGAGAAGCTGTTCGCGAGCGCGATGGACGTGTTCGACCGCAAGGTGCAGCTGCTCGAACGCGGCGGCTGGTTCGGCGACCTGCGCCGCAAGCGCCGCGCGCTCGACGCGATGCTGCCGACCATCCGCGCGGCGAGCGACCCGATCATGAAGGACCTCTACCTGCAGCGCGCGGCGACGGCGGCGGGGGTGGACCGGTCGGTGCTGCAACGCGAACTCGAACAGGTGCCGCGACGATCTGGGCGGCCGGGGAGCGCGCCGGACGACCGCGCGCACCGCGGCACGTCGCGCGCCGGCGAGCGGGCGGGGGCGCGCGGCGAGCACGGCGTGCCGCTCCCTCCCGATCCGGACGAGCCGTCGCACGAGTTCGTGCTCGAGCGGCCGCCGGCGCACGAGAGCATGGACGAGCTCGCCCTCATCCGCGTGATGCTGCTCGACCAGCCGTCGGTGGACGGGATCGTGGAGGCGGTGGCGCGCCTCGAAGAGGGGATGGGGGAGCATCCGGGGCTCGACGTGGGCGCGCCCGCGCCGACCGGCGTGTTTCGCGATCCCGTGTATGCGGCCATCTTTTCAGCAGTCGCGGCGCACGGGGCCGCGACGGGGATCGAGGCGCTCGCCGAATCGCTCGACGAGACGGCGATCCGCACGATCGAGCTGCTGCGGTCGGAGCCCGGCGCGGTGATCGACGCGAAGGCGACCGTCGACGCCGCGCTGCGCGGGTTGCACGCGCGACTGAACGAGGACCGGCTGGCGGAGATCGATCGCATCCTGCCGCTGGCGGGAAGCGCCGAGCAGGACGCGCTGATGCAGGAGAAGCAGGCGTTGAGCAGCGAGACGCGGGCACTCGACCCGCGCCGCGGCTGGGGGGCGGTGCGCAGGACACGGGAGTCGTAGCACGGGGAAGGGGCGGCACATCACCTGATGGAGGCGGAGTGGATACGGATCTCGCAGCATTGTTGGCGGTGCAGGTGGAAGACGTGGCGATCCATGGCGTCGAGGCGAAGCTCGCCGAACTCGAGCCGCGCATCCGCGACCTCGACACGCGACGCCAGAAGGCGCTCGACGCGGTGGAGCGCGCCGCGGCCGGCGTCGCGGCCGAGGAGAAGAAGCAGGCGTACGTGCGCGAGAAGATCGCCGAGCACAAGCAGCTCATCGAGCGCAACCAGGCGCAGATGGACGCGGTGAAGACGATGAAGCAGGCCACGGCCGCCGTCGCGCAGATGGAGCAGGCCAAGCGCATCGTCGCCACCGAGGAGAGCGACCTGCTCGCCATCAACCGGCGGCTCGAGGAGGCGCGCGGCGTGCTGCACGGGCTGCAGAACGAGCTCGCGGCGATCGAAGCGGAGCAGGAGACGGCCCGCGGCGAGGTGGCGTCGCAGCGCGCGACGCTCGACGGCGAGCTCGCCGTGCTGCGCGAGCAGCGAAACGCGGCCGCGGCGAAGGTGCCCGCGGCGCTGCTGGCCCGCTACGACCGCATCCGCGGCAAGCGGCGCGTCGAGGCGGTGTTCGCGATGAGCGGGATGTCGTGCGGCAACTGCGACACCGCCATCCCGATGCAGCGGCGGCACGTGATGAGTGCGACCGGGGCGGTCGAGCTCTGCGAGGCGTGCGGCGTGCTGATGTACTTCCCGGGGTGAAGCGCCGTCCGGCGGTCCGCTGGACGCACGCGCCACTCCCCGACGAGGACGCGGCGGTCGCGCTCGCCGCCGCGCTCGCGCTCCCGCTGCCGCTCTGCCGGCTGCTCGTCGCGCGCGGGTACGGCGCGCCCGAGCCGGCGAAGCGCTTCCTCCGCCCCGCGCTCGACCAGCTCCACGATCCCGCGCTGCTCACCGACCTGCCGCGCGCGGTCGAACGGCTCTCGCGCGCCATCACCACGGGCGAGACGGTGCTCGTTCACGGCGACTACGACGTCGACGGCATCTGCTCCACGACGCTCATGGTGCGCGCCATCCGCGCGCTCGGCGGCACCGCCGTGCCGTTCATCCCCGACCGGCAGCGCGACGGCTACGACCTCGGCAGCGCCGGCGTCGCCGCGGCGAAGTCGGCCGGCGCCCACGTGGTGCTGACGTGCGATTGCGGGACGACGGCGCACGCTGCGGCCGCCGACCTGAAGGCCGCGGGGATCGACCTCATCATCTCCGACCACCATCTGCCCGGCGGCCCGCTCCCCGACGCGTTCGCCGTGCTCAATCCGCGCCGCGTCGACGACACGTACCCCGACAAGGACCTCGCCGCGGTCGGCGTCGCGTTCAAGCTCGCCCTCGCCCTCACGCGCAGCATGCAGGGGAACGAGAACGTCGTGCTCAACATGCTCGACCTCGTCGCCCTCGCGACGGTGGCCGACGTGGCGCCGCTGCGCGGCGAGAACCGCGTGTTCGTGCGGCGCGGGCTCGCCCTGCTCGGCGCGTCGAAGAGCGCGGGGATCCGCGCCCTCGTGCGGAGCGCCGGCCTCGAGGGGAAGGAGATCACAGCGGGACGAATCGGGTTCATCCTCGCGCCACGCCTCAACGCGCTCGGGCGCCTCGACCACGCCATCCGCGGCGTGGAGCTGCTGCTCACGGAGCGCGACGACGAGGCGAACCAGATCGCGCGGTTCTGCGAGGAGAAGAACCGCGAGCGACAGGAGATGGACAAGCGCACGCTCGACGAGGTGGAACGGCGCATCGACGCGCTCGACCTCGACGCCACGTACGGCATCGTCCTCGCCGGCGACGACTGGCACCCGGGGGTGATCGGGATCGTGGCGTCGCGCGTCGTGGAACAGACGGCGCGCCCCGTGTTCCTCATCGCCGTGCAGGGCGGGGTGGGGAAGGGGAGCGGCCGTTCGATCCCCGCGTTCGACCTGCACGCGGCGCTCGCGGCGTGCGGCGACCTCCTTGTGAAGCATGGCGGGCACCGCGCCGCGGCCGGCCTCACGGTGCTCCCGGAGCGGATCCCCGCGTTCGCCGAGCGGTTCAACGCCGTGGCGCGCGAGCGGCTCACCGAGAACGACCTCGTGCGCGACCTGCGCATCGACCTCGAGCTGCCGCTCGCCGAGGCGACCGACGAACTCGAGAAGCTGCTGCGTCATCTCGAGCCGTTCGGCATCGGGAATCCCGGCCCGACGTTCGCGGCGCGCGGAGTGGCCGTCGCCACGGGGGCCACGAAGATCGGCGCCGACGGACTCAAGTTCCAGGTCGACACGCCCGCTGGCCGCGTGGAAGCCGTGGGGTGGGGGCTCGCCTCGCGCGCCGCCGAAGTGCGCGTGGGCGCCTCGCTCGACCTCGCGTTCAAGCTCGAGCGCAACGAGTTCCGCGGCCGCTCGACGCTGCAGCTCGCCGTGAGCGATTTCCGGTGAGGATCGTCGCTGGGGAGTGGCGCGGGCGTCGCATCAGCGCGCCCAAGTCGGGTCCGGTGCGCCCGACGGCCGACCGCGTGCGCGAGGCGTGGATGAGCATCGTGCAGCTGGAACTCCCCGGCGCGCGCGCCCTCGACCTGTTCGCCGGCTCGGGAGCGCTCGGCCTCGAGGCGCTCTCGCGCGGCGCCTCGTTCGTCGATTTCGTCGAAGAAGACCCGCGCACCATCCGCGTGCTGCAGGCGAACGTCGACCTGCTCGGCGCCGGGAGCCGGTGCGCGGTGCATCGCGCCGACGCCATCAAGTTCGCCCAGCGCCTGCGCGACCGCGCGCCCTACGATCTCTGTTTCGCCGACCCTCCGTACCGGTTAGGACTTGCCGTCCGTCTGGCGGAGTGCTGGATTGAGGCACCGTTCGCGGCGATCTTCGGGGTGGAGCACGAAGCGCGCGAGGCGCTCCCCGCCGGGGGCGACACGCGCCGCTACGGCGACACCGCCATCACCTTCTACAGGACCTGATCCGCCCATGCCGAACCTCGCGATCTACGCCGGGAGCTTCGACCCGATCACGAACGGGCACGCGGACCTCATCAAACGGAGCCTCGGGTTCGTCGACCGCATCATCGTCGCGGTGGCGCACAACATCTCGAAGGTGCCGCTGTTCACCATCGAGGAGCGGACGGTGCTCATCCGCGCCGCGGTGGAGAACGACCCGCGGGTGGAGGTGCGCGCGTTCAGCGGGCTCCTCGTGGCGTTCGCCAAGGAGAGCGGCGCGCGGATGATCATCCGCGGGCTGCGCGCCGCGAGCGACTTCGAGTACGAGTACCAGATGGCGTTGATGAACCGCCACCTGCAACCGCAGATCGAGACGGTGTTCATGGTGCCGTCGCTCGACACCACCTACATCAGCTCGAGCCTCGTGCGCGAGGTCGCGAAGTTCCAGGGGGACGTGACGAACCTCGTGCACCCGACGGTCGCCGACGCGCTGCGGAAGAAGTTCCCGGCGCCGTGAAGTTCCTCCAGCAGGTCATCGCCCGCGCGTCGCGGCTGAACGCCCGCGTCGCGTTCTCCGAGGCGGCTGATCCGCGCGTGCTCGAGGCAGCCCAGCGGCTCGAGCGGGAGGGGGTGGCGACGCCCGTGCTCGTGCTCGACCCGGCGGCCAAGCACGGCCACGCCGCGGCTAGCGCCACGGGGCTCGAATGCGTCGACCCGTCGGCCGATCCCCGGGTGGAGGTGCTCGCCGACCTGCTCGTGACGGTGCGCGCCAAGCACGGCCTCACGCGCGACGAGGCGATGCGCTTCGCGCGCGACCCGCTCACCTTCGCGGCGTTCCTCGTCCGCAGCGGCGACGTGGACGCCTCCGTGGCCGGGGCGGTGCGCGTGACCGCCGACGTGATCCGCTCCGCGCTCTGGGTGATCGGGCCGGCCAAGGGGGTGCGGACGGTGTCGAGCGCCTTCTACGTCTGCGTGCCGCCGTTCCGCGGCAGCGAGGAGGAGGTGCTCACCTACACCGATTGCGCCGTGGTGCCGCAGCCGACCGCCGAGCAGCTCGCCGACATCGCGATCGCCGCGGCCGACGCGCGGCGCCGCATCGTGGGAGACGAGCCGCGCGTGGCCTTCCTCTCGTACAGCACCAAGCACTCCGGCGGCGAGGGGGGCACGATCGCCCTCGTGAGCGAAGCGCTGCGGCTCGTGCGCCAGCGCGAGCCGCAACTCGCCTGCGACGGCGAGCTGCAGGGGGACGCGGCGCTCATCGCCGCCGTGGGCGACCGCAAGGCGCCCGGCAGCCCGGTGGCGGGGCGGGCGAACGTGCTCGTCTTCCCGTCGCTCGACGCGGGGAACATCGCCTACAAGCTCACCGAACGCCTCGCCCACGCGTCGGCGATCGGTCCGATCCTCCAGGGATTGGCGAAACCCGTGTCCGATATCTCGCGCGGGGCCGACGCCGACGCCATCTTTCACATCGCGGCCGTCACCGCACTCCAGGCGGAGCCGGCCGAGCCCCGATAACGGGGCCCGACGCCCCACGACCGAGGAACGTCCCCGATGACCTTCACCCTGACCCAGTCCGGCGACGTCAGCATCGTCGAAGTCGAAGGGCAGTTGATCGTGAGCAACCGGCAGGAGCTCAAGCAGAAGGTGCTCGACGCGCTGGAGAAGGGGGCCCGCAAGGTGCTCGTCGACTTCGGCCGCACGAGCTACATCGACAGCTCGGGCCTCGGCGTGCTCGTCTCGCTCGCCAAGAAGATGCGCGAGCTCGGCGGCGACCTGCGGCTCGCCAACCTCAACGACGACCTCCAGACGCTGTTCGAGCTCACGAAGCTCGACACGCTGTTCCAGATCTCCGAGTCGCGCGAGCGCGCCCTCGAGAGCTTCTGAATGGAGGCGGCCCCGGCCCTGGCCGAGCTGAACGTCCGCATCCCCAGCGATGTGCAGTACATCGCCGACATCGTGGATGAGGTGGTGCGCCGGTGCGCGGCGGCGGAGTTCCCGCGCCGTCATCTCACGCTGAACGTCCCCGTCGCCCTCACCGAGGCGATCTCGAACGCCATCCTGCGCGGCAACGGGGAGGAGCTCTCGCGCTCCGTGCACGTGCGGGCGCGCGTCGACACGGTGCGGCTCGAGGTGGAAGTGCGTGACGAGGGGGACGGCTTCGACCTCGACCTCTGCACGGCCGACCCGACGACGGCCGACAACCTCGTGCGCGAGGACGGCCGCGGCCTCTTCCTCATGCGCTCGCTCATGGACCGCGTGGAGCGCTACAGCGACGGCGGCAACGTGGTGCGCCTCATCCTCCACCGCCCGTGACCGGCGACGGTGCCTCCGTCGACCGCCTGCGCCGCGAGGCCGAACTCGCGACGCGACAACTCATCGAGAGCTGGGAGGAGATCAACCTCCTCTACTCGATCGGCGAGATCCTCGGACGCACCGTCACGCTCTCCGACGCCGCGGCCACCATCCTCCGCGAGATCTGCGACACGGTGAGCGCGGGGCTCGGCGCGATCTACGTGCACGACGACGCCCGCGGCGTGCTGCACGCGGTCGCCGCGCTCGGCGCCGCGGGGGAGGTGCCGCCGATCGCCGTCGACGACGACGAGAGTCTCGTCGCGCGGACGTTCCGCGAGCGCCATCCCGTGATCGCCGACGACGCCACCCCGGGCGCGGCGCGCGAGGCCGGCGTGCGGCGCGGCGCGATGCTCGCCGTGCCCGTGCTCTGGACGACGCCGCAGGGCGGCGTGCCGCTCGGCGTCGTGACGCTCTCGGCGCCGAAGGCGCGCGCCCAGTTCAACGCCGGCGACCAGAAGCTCGTCGCCGCGATCGCGAGCCAGATCGGCACGGCGATCCAGATCGACCGCCTCGTGAAGACCTCGGTCGCGCAGGAGCGCCTCGCCCACGAGATGCAGATGGCGCACGACCTGCAGATGCGCCTTCTCCCGGCGCCGTCGTCGCTCGCCCCCGACGCGGAGTGCGCGGCGCGTGTCGAACCCGCCGAGCACGTGGGGGGCGACTTCTACCAGCTGTTCAAGCTGGGGCAGGGACGGGTGGGCGTGCTCATCGGCGACGTGTCGAGCCACGGCTACCAGGCCGCGCTCATCATGGCGCTCACGATGAGCGCGATGGCCATCCACGCGCAGGCCCACGCCGACCCGGGCGAAGCGCTCGCCGCGCTGCGCGCCAGCCTCGCCGACGAGCTGCGCGAGACCGAGATGTACCTCTCGATCTGCTACGTGGTGGTCGATCCCGCGCACGGCACCCTGCGCTACGCCAACGCCGGACACCCACACGCGTTCGTCGTGCGCCGGGACGGCGCCGCCGAGCGGCTCGCCGCCACCGACGCGCCGCTCGGACTCGGCTCGAACGCACCCGCCGTCGCGCAGGTGCCGTGGACGCGCGGCGCGGACCTGCTCGTGCTCTTCACCGACGGCATCAGCGACGCGCGCGACGACGCCGGGCGCGTGCTGGGCGAGGCGAAGGTGCTCGAGGTCGTGCGCGCGCGCCGCGCCGACGCCCCGTCGCGCGTCGTCGACGGTGTGTTCGCCCTCCTCGAAGGGCACATGGGCGGCGGCGTTCCCGCCGACGACCAGGCGATCGTCGTCCTCAGGAGCTGAAGGCATGAGATGAAGCCGAAGTACCCGCCGCCGAGGAAGAAGCTCGGCCAGCATTTCCTCACCGATCCACGCATCCTCGCGCGCATCGCCGACGCCGTCGAGGCCACCGCGACCGACACGGTCGTGGAGATCGGGCCGGGGCGGGGCGCCCTCACCGAACGGCTCATGCAGCGCGCGCACCGCGTCGTCGCCATCGAGGTCGACCGCACGCTCGCCTCGATGCTGCGCGAGCGGCACCACTTCGACACGCGGTTGCACGTCATGGAACGCGACGTGCTCGACGTGTCGCTCGCCGAAGCGGCGGGCACCGACGACTTCCTCGTCGCCGGCAACGTGCCGTACAACATCACGACGCCCATCCTCTTCCACGCGCTCGAGCGACCGCGGGCGCGCCGGGCCGTGTACCTCGTGCAGAAGGAAGTCGCCGAGCGCGTCGTCGCGGCGCCGGGGAGCGAGGCCTACGGCGCGCTCTCGGTGAACGTGCAGGCGCTCGCGCGGGCGGAGTTGCTCTTCCGCGTGGCCGCGGGCGCGTTCCAGCCGCCGCCGCAGGTAGAGAGCGCGGTGCTGCGCATCACGCCGCTCGCCGAACCGCTCATCGACGCGTCGGAGGAGGACGCCTTCCGCACGATGGTGATCGGCGCGTTCGGGATGCGCCGCAAGCAGATGGTGCGCGTGGTGCGCGAACTGTGGGACCTCTCGGCCGACGAGGCCGCGGCGCTGCTCGGCGAAGCGGGGATCCCCACCGCCGTGCGCCCCGAAGTGCTCTCGGCGGCCGACTTCGCGCGTCTCATGCGCGCGCGCTGAGCGGCGCGGCGAGGGCGAGGCGACGCCGGAGCGACGCCGGGCGTGCTCAGCGCGTGTGGTTCACCAGCGCGTAGGCGAGGAACTCGAGCTCGAGCGCCATGTTCACCGACCGCAGCGAGACGGTGGACGGCACATGCACCGGCACGGGCGCGAAGTTGAGGATCGCGCGCACCCCGGTCTTCACCACGCGGTCGACGACGGCCTGCGCGGCATCCGACGGCACGGCGATGAGCACGATGTCGACCGGCTCGGCGGCGAGCGTCGCTTCGAGCGTGCGCTCGTCCTTCACCGTCACGCCGTCGATCACCGTGCCGACGAGCGCGCCGGCGGCGTCGAACAGGTGCACGACGTGGAACCCGCGCTGATGGAACCCGCTGTAGCGCGCGAGGGCTCCACCGATCTTCCCCGCGCCGACGATGGCGACCCGCCACTGCCGCTCGAGGCCGAGGATCTCGCGCAGACTCTTCGAGAGCGCCGCGACGGAGTAGCCCAGTCCGCGCTTGCCGAACGAACCGAAGAACGAGAGGTCCTTGCGGACCTGGGCCGACGTCGTGCCCCCGAGCGCGGCGAGTTCGCCGCTCGACACGGTGCGCGTCCCCTGCTGCTCGAGTTCCTCGAGAAAGCGGAGATAATCGGACAGCCGTCGGACGGTGGATTCTGCGATGTGTTTCACGGGAGGGCAGGCTTGTGAACGATTTCACAAGATAAACTGGAGGGGGAGGGGGAGGGAAAGGGGGAGGGGGAGGGGCACACGGCAGGGGGAGCGGACAGCAAGAGGGGGCTCAGGCAACAGGAGAGGGATGCGATCCGCTCCCCCTCGTCGTCCCTGACCCCTGTTTCGCTGTGGCCTGTGCCCTGAAGTCCCTCCCTCCCCCTCCCCCTTTCCCTCTCTCCTCCCCCTCGCCGTTGTAAGATTCCAAATGCTCGTCGACCCGCCTTTCTCTTCCATCCCGTTCGTCGTGGTCGACGTGGAAACGACGGGTGGCAGTGCCGCCGCCGGGCACCGCGTGACGGAGGTCGCCGCCGTCGTGGTGCAGGGCGGGGAGGTGCACGACGCCTTCCATTCCCTCGTGAATCCGGGGCGCGAGATCCCGCCGTTCATCACCTCGCTCACCGGCATCAGCGACGAGATGGTGCGCGACGCGCCCCCCTTCGAGGCCATCGCCGGCGCTCTCGCCGAGCAGCTCGCCGGACGCGTGTTCGTGGCCCACAACGCCCGCTTCGACTGGAGTTTCCTCTCGGCCGAATACGCGCGCGTGGTGCCGACGACGCTCGACGCCGGCGACCCGCTCGAGGCGCTGGCGACGGCGCAACTCTGCACGGTGCGGCTCGCCCGGCGGCTGCTCCGCCATCTGCCGCGACGCAATCTCGACGCGCTCTGCTGGCACTACGGCGTGACGATCGAGCACCGCCATCGCGCCGCCGGCGACGCGCGCGCGACCGCGAAAGTGCTCCTGGCGCTCCTCGCCGACGCCGAGCGGCAAGGGGTGTACAGCTGGGAGGCGCTCGAAGGGCTGCTCGCGCGCGGCACCGGCGCGACGCGCAAGCGGCGTTCGGCGGCCCCCGGCTGGAGCGACGGCGCCGAGGGTGTGTGAGCGTGGCGCCGCGCGCTCCCACGCGTGCCCGCCCGGTCGCGCCGGTGGCCGCCGCATTCTGCGCTGTCCCGCGGCGCCACGGCACCGCTAACTTTCGCCCATGACCGCGATCCAGCCTTCCATCCTCTCGCGCCACGTGGGACGGTTCCGCGTGCACGCGATCCAGACAGGCGACCTCAAGCTCGACGGCGGCGCGATGTTCGGCGTCGTGCCCAAACCGCTCTGGGAGAAGCGCCTCGCCGCCGATCCGCGCAACCGCATCCCCATGGGGATGCGCGTGCTGCTGGTGGAGCACGACATCGGCCTCGTGCTCATCGACTCCGGCTCGGGCAACAAGGACAGCGACAAGTTCAAGGACATCTACGGCATCGAGAACACGGGCGCCGAGGTGGACGGTGTGCGGCGCACCTGGCTCGAGGACGGCCTCGCCGCGCTCGGCCATCGTCCGGGCGACGTCGCGCTGGTGGTGAACACGCACCTGCACTTCGATCACGCGGGCGGGAACACCTTCGTGGACGCGGCGGGCGTGGTGCGCCCCACCTTCGCGAACGCGCGCTACGTGGTGCAGGCCGGCGAGCACCATTACGCGACGCACACCAACGAGCGCACGGCGGCGAGCTATTTCGGCGTGAACTGGGACCCGATCCTCGCGACCGACCGGTTCGACCTCATCGACGGCGACCGCGAGATCGTGCCCGGGATCAGCGTGCGGAAGACCCCCGGGCACGTGCCGCACCATCAGAGCGTGATCGTCGACGGGGGCGGGGAGATCGCCTGCTTCCTGGCCGACGTGTGCCCGACGAGTTATCACCTCCCGTTGCCGTGGATCATGGGCTACGACGTGGAACCGCTGCGCACGCTCGAGTCGAAGCGGGCGCTCTTCGCGCAGATGGAGGCGGAGCGGTGGCTCGCCGTGTTCGAACACGACGCGACGCACGCGTGGGGGCGCGTCCGGAACGACGGGCGGAGCTACGTGCTGGATGACGAGACGTCGGGCCCGTGACACGGCGCCGCGGCGTCGCTTGCCCGCTCCCTGGCGCGGGCGCATGGTTATCGAGCGCCGACGCGAGGCGCGGTTCTGCCACATTCCGAGGGAGCGTAGGATGACGCGTCGCTCGCAGGGCTTTACGCTGATCGAGTTGCTGATCGTCGTCGTGATCATCGGGATCCTCGCGGCGATCGCGATCCCGAAGTTCTCGAACACGAAGGAGAAGGCGTACATCGCCTCGATGAAGACCGACCTCCGCAACCTCGCGACGGCGCAGGAGACGTACTTCGCCGATAACAACAGCGTGTACGCGAGCTCGACGACGTCGATGGGCACCACGTACCACGCCTCGACCGGCGTCACCGTGACGATCGGCGGCGTGACGGGGACCGGCTGGTCGGCGACGGCCACGCACCCCTCGACGATCAAGACCTGCACGATCACGCTCGGCAGCGGGGCGACCACGGAAGGAACGCCCGTTTGCCAATAGGCAGTGGGAGTACGTCCCACTCCCACTCGGCTCCCACTCGCACGCGACCTCCCCCGCCCAATACTTGCCCTCCCACTGTCTCCCACTCCCACTTGCCCTAACCAGAAGTTCCGCTTAGGTTTATCGGACATCGCAGATAAGCGGCCCGGCTCGGCAGCCGGTCCCACCCTCTGGCCTTCACCGCTCGCGCGGCGTCGTGCTGCAGGAGTTCATGGTCGCCCCGCCTCGCAGCGTTCCGCTGTGGGGGCGGATGCGCATCGCGGACTCCGAACGGGGTCCGCGATTTAGTTTTCGTCCCATAGAGGAGACTGGTCATTCAGGACACCACGAAGCGAGGGCCCCGCGTCAACCGGCAGATCCGCATCTCACCGGTGCGCGTCATCGGGGCCGACGGCTCGCAGCTCGGCATCATGGAAGTCGATGTGGCGCTGTCGCAGGCCGTGGAACTGGGGCTCGATCTCGTCGAAGTCGCGGCGGCGGCGCGCCCGCCCGTCGTCCGCATCATGGACTACGGCAAGTACAAGTTCGAGATGGCGAAGCAGGCGCGCATCGCGAAGAAGAAGCAGCACGTCATCCTGTTGAAGGAAGTGAAGTACCGTCCCGGCATCGAGACCCACGACTTCGAGACGAAGACACGCCATGCGCGCGCCTTCATCGAGGAAGGGAACAAGGTGAAGGTGACGCTCATGTTCCGAGGCCGTCAGATCGCGCATCCCGAGCTCGGGCGTGCCGTGGTCGAGCGGGTAGCCCAGGCCTTGGCCGACATCGCGAAGATCGAGACCGATGCGCGGCTTGAAGGGAAGGCCCTGACGATGATTCTCACGCCGAAATAAGCGAGGCGCGTGTTATGCCGAAGATGAAGACCCACAAGGGCGCCAAGAAGCGCTTCTCCGTCACGGGGAAGGGCAAGGTGCGCCGGCTCAAGGCCTACAAGAGCCACATCCTCACCAAGAAGACGTCCAAGCGGAAGCGGCAGCTCCGTCGTCCCGACATCGTCACGACGAACGGTGAAGCCAAGAACCTCCGCCGCCTGCTGCAGGCCTAAGGAGAACGAACCATGCCACGCGTAAAGAGCAACGTCGTCCGCCTGAAGCGGAAGAAGCAGGTGATGAAGGCCGCCAAGGGAGCGTTCGGCGGCCGCAGCAAGCTCTGGAAGGCCGCCAAGGAGACCGTCGAGCGCGGGTGGGTGTACGCCTACCGCGATCGCAAGAACAAGAAGCGCGACTTCCGCAAACTCTGGATCATCCGCATCAACGCGGCGGCCCGGCTGAACGGGATGAGCTACAACACGTTCATGAATGGGCTCAAGCTGGCCAACGTCGAAGTCGACCGGAAGATCCTGTCCGACCTCGCCGTGTCCGATCCGGCGGCGTTCACGGCGCTCGCCGACAAGGCGCGCGCGGCGCTGCCCGCGGCGTAACGCCCGTTCGGGCGCACCGGGCGGGCGGCAGCACGGGAAATCCGGGCTGCCGCCCGCTACTTTAACTGCTACCGACGTTGACGGCGCACGGCTCACGGGGAACGGTCCACCGTGCACCGCGGTCGCCGTCCCGACTCTCCATCGCACTCGATCCCTCGTGACCCTCGACGAATTCAAGACGCAGTGCGCGGCGCTCGCCGCCGAGGCGCCCGCGCGCGTCGACGCGGCCGCGTCGCTCGACGACTGGACCGCGGTGCGCAACGACCTCGTCGGGCGCGCCGCGGGGCGGCTCACGGCCATCATGTCGACGCTCGGCACGCTGCCCCCCGAGGCGCGGCGCGAGGCCGGGCAGCTCGCCAACGCGGTGAAGGTCGAGATCGAGCGGCTCCTCGACGCGCGCCGCGACGCGCTCGCCGCCGCCGCGCCCTCGGGGCCCCGGCTCGACCGCACGATGCCCGCCCGCGCCGCGTGGCGCGGGGCCCGCCACCCGGTGACCCTCGTCATCGACGAGATCTGCGGCATCTTCCGCGAGCTCGGCTTCACCATCGCCCTCGGCCCCGAGGCCGAGCACGAGTGGTACAACTTCGGCGCGCTGAACTTCCCGGACGACCATCCGGCGATGGACATGCACGACACGCTCTACCTCGGCGAGGGAGCGCTCCTGCGCACGCACACGTCGCCGGTGCAGGTGCGCACGATGCAGGCCTATCCGCCGCCGATCCGCGTGCTCGCCCCCGGGAACGTCTACCGGCGCGACTTCTTCGACGCCACGCACGCGCCGGCGTTCGCCCAGCTCGAGGGACTCGCCGTCGACGAGGGGATCAGCTTCGTCGACCTCAAGGCGACGCTCAACGAGTTCGCGCGCCGCTTCTACGGCGGCACGCGGCGCACGCGCTTCGGCCCGAGCTTCTTCCCGTTCACCGAGCCGTCGGCGCAGATGGATGTGGAGATCGACCTCGGCGACGGGCGGGGCACCCGCTGGGTGGAGATCCTCGGCTGCGGCATGGTGCACCCCGCCGTGCTCGAATCGGCGGGGCTCGACAGCACGAAGTACACGGGGTGGGCGTTCGGCATGGGGCCGGGGCGCATCGCGATGAGCCGTCACGGCCTTCCCGACATCCGCCTGCTCTACGATTCGGACGTCCGCTTCCTCGAACAGTTCGCCGAATGAACGCCTCGTACGATTGGCTCTCCGCGTTCGTCGCGCACGGCCGCACCCCCGAGCAGCTCGGCGAGCTGATCGGGCGCCACGTCGCGACGCTCGACGGCATCGAGCGGCTGCGCGCCGACCTCGTGCCGTTCGTCGTCGGCCGCGTGGTCGAGACCGAGAAGATCCCAGAGACGAAGTTGTCGTTCAACAAGGTCGACGACGGCTCGGGCACGCTGCTCGAGGTCGTCTGCGGCGCGCCCAACGTCACGGCCGGGAAGGTGTACCCGTTCGCGCGCACGGGCACGCTGATGCCGGCCGGCATCACGATCGAGAAGCGCAAGATCCGCGGCTTCACCTCGAACGGGATGCTCTGCTCGGCGCGCGAGCTCGGCCTCGGCACCGAGCACGACGGCATCCTCGAGCTCGACACCGACGCCGCGCCGGGGACGCCGTTGCTCGACGTGCTCCCCATCGGCGACGTGCGGCTCGAGATCGACGTGCTCGCCAACCGTCCCGACCTGCTCTCGCATCGCGGGATGGCGCGCGAGGTCGCCGTGCTCACGGGGGCGCCGTTGCGCACGCCCGCCGAACTCGGCGCGCCGCTCGCCGGCGCGGCGACGGTCGTCGGTGCCGCGCACGCGACGAGCGGCGCCGTGCAGGTGCGGGTCGACGACCTCGACGGATGCCCCGCCTACATGGCCGTGGCGATCCGTGGCGTGACGGTGGGCCCGAGTCCCGACTGGCTCGCCCGGCGCGTCGAGTCGGTGGTGGGGCGCTCGATCAACAACGTGGTCGACGCCACCAACTACCTGCTGCACGGCTACGGCCAGCCGATGCACGCTTTCGATCTCGGGACGCTCGCGCAGCAGACGATCATCGTGCGCAAGGCGAAGCCGGGCGAGGCGATCGTGACGCTCGACGGCGTGACGCGCACGCTCACCCCGTCGATGACCGTGATCGCCGACGGGGCGCGCGCCGTCGCCGTGGCCGGCGTGATGGGTGGGCGCGACAGCGAGGTGACCGCCGCCACCACGGACATCCTGCTCGAGGTCGCGTACTTCGCGCCACGTGGGGTGCGCGCCACGCGGCGCGCCCTCGGCCTCAACACCGACGCGAGCTACCGCTACGAGCGGGGCACCGACCCGCGGGCGCTCGAAGAGACGTTGCGCATCGCGGCGTCGCTGATCGTCGCGGTCGCGGGTGGACGGGTCGATGGCGCGCCCATCCATGTCGGGCGCGCCGCCGATGCCTTCGCCGCGCCGGCGGTGCCGCTCTCGCGCGCGCGGTTGCGCACGGTGCTCGGCACCGACGTGCCGCCGGCCGACGTGCAGCGGCGGCTCGGCTCGATCGGCTTCTCGGTGCGGGGAACGGACGACGGATGGCAGGCGACGCCCCCGTCGTGGCGCGTGGACGTCTCGCGCGACGTCGATCTCATCGAGGACGTGGCGCGACTCATCGGCTACGACGCGCTCCCCGACGAACTGCGCCCGCAACGTCCCGGCACGGTGCCGGACCACCCGCTGCACGTCACGGCGCAGCGCGTGCGCGACGCGCTCGTCGGCGCCGGGCTGCTCGAGGCGCGGCCGTCGCCGTTCGTGAAGGGGAGTGACGAGACGCACGTGCGCGTCGCGAACCCGCTCGCCGACGACGAACCGCACCTGCGCACGTCGCTGCTCGAGACGCTCGCGCGCCGCGCCGAGTACAACCTCACGCGCAAGCAGCGCGCCGTGCGACTGTTCGAGATCGGGTCGGCGTTCGCGAAGGCGAGCGGCGTGCTGCCCAAGGAGGAGGTGCGCGTTGGCGTGCTGCTGATGGGGGCGCGCCGCCCCGTGCACTTCACGGAACCGGCGCCCCCCGACGTCGATGCGTGGGACGCCAAGGCCGTCGGCGAGCTCGTCGCGGCGGCGGGATTCCCGGGCGCCCGGGTGAAGCTCGAGGCGGCGGACACGGGCGAGCCCGACGGCGTGCTCTGGCGCATCGTCGTCGAGGGGACGCCGCGCGGCGTGGTGCGCACCGTCGCGCTCGACGCGCCGGTGTGGGCCGCGAGCGCGTTCGGCGTCGAGCTCACGCTCGGCGTGCTCCCGTCGGCGTTCGTCGCCGACAAGGGGACGCACGCGCATGCCGAGGAACGCACGCCGCCCAAGCGGCATTTCGTGCAGTATGCGCCGCTGCCGGTGATGGAGGCGGCGCAGTTCGACCTCGCGCTCCTCGTCGCCGACGAGATGCCCGCGGCCGAGGTGGAGCGGGTCATCCGCCGCAACTCGGGCGACCTGCTCGAGAGCCTGCTGTTGTTCGACGAGTTCCGCGGCACGGGGGTGCCGGCCGGGAAGCGGTCGCTCGCCTGGCGGTTGACCTTCCGCCACCCCGAGCGCACTCTACGCGACAAGGAGATCGACGGTCGTCGGTCGCAACTGCTCAAGACGCTGGAGAAGGAACTCGGTGTCATCCCCCGTTCGACCTGACGCGGAAGCGTTCCGCGAGCTCGAGACCCTCGTCCGTCACCTCGGCGAGGAACTCTCGGCGTTCCGCAAGCGCGCCCACGCCGCCGAAGCGCGGCTCAAGGCCATCGCGACGCGCGGCGGCGGGGGCGACGAGCGCGCCGAGGAGCGCGTGTCGCAGCTCGAGGCCGAGAACGCGCGGCTCCGGGCCCGGCTCGAGAACGCCGCCGACCGCACACGCAAGATGCTCGACCGCGTGCGCTTCCTTCGCCAGCAGCACGCCGGAGAGCCGCGATGAGCGCGCCGAAGCACAGCACCAAGATCAGCATCTACGGCGAGGAGTACACGATCAAGAGCGACGCGCTGCCGGAGCACACGCAGGCCGTCGCCGCCTACGTCGACCGCGCGATCAAGCAGGTGATGGCGAGCGGCGCCGTGGTCGATTCGCATCGCGCCGCGATCCTCGCCGCCCTCTCCATCACCGACGAGCTGTTCAAGGAGCGGTCGGGGAACGACGAGATGGCGCGCGAGATGCACTCGCTCTCGGGCGAGCTGCGGCGCTGGCTCCCGCCGGCCAAGCGCGGCGCCTGAGCGCCGCGGCGCGTCAGTCGTCGAGCGCTTCCCGCAGCGCCTTCACCAGCACCGTGCGCGCGAAGGGCTTCTGCACGAAACCGACCGCGGCCGATCCATCCGGCGGCGCTCCCAGCTCCGACTCCGAGTAGCCGCTCGTCACGACGACGGGGAGCGTGCGATTGCGCCGACGCAGCTCGGCGAGCGTCTCCGCGCCTCCCATGCGCGGCATCGTGAGGTCGAGTACGACGAGCACGATCTCGTTGCGGTGTGACTCGTAGAGGTGCAGCGCATCGACGCCGTCGACGGCCTGCAGCACGGTGAAGCCGAGGCGGGTGAGGAGGCGCTGGGCCACGGTGCGCACGCCCTCCTCGTCATCGACGACGAGGACGGTACCCGAGCCGCGCCAGGCGTCGGGGGCGCGCTCCTTCGGGGCGCGCTCGACCGGGAGCACGGCGCTCGCCGGGAAGAGGAGGCGGATGGTCGTCCCATGGCCGGGCGCGCTCGTCACGCGGATCGTCCCTTCGTGCCCTTGCACGATGCCGCGCGTCGCGGGGAGTCCGAGCCCGCGGGCCCCGCGCTTGGTCGTGAAGAACGGTTCGAACATGCGCGTCCGCGTCGCCTCGTCCATCCCGACGCCCGTGTCCTCCACGTCGAGGTACACGAAGTGGTCGGGGAGCGACGTGCTCTCGCGTCCGCCCGGGGTGGAGTAGTGGCGCACGATCCCCGTGCGGATCGAGATCACGCCGTCGTCGTCGCCGAGCGCGTCGGAGGCGTTGGTGACGAGGTTCATCACCACCTGCCGCATCTGGCTCGGGTCGGCGCTGATCGTGAGCAGGTGCTGCGCGAGCTGCAGGTCGAGGCGGGCGCGCTTCGACACGGCGGTGTGGAGCAGCGCCGTCATCTCGCGCACGAGGGCGGAGAGGTCCACGGGCTGGACGACGAAGCGTCCCTTGCCCGCGTAGGCGAGCAGCTGCCGCGTGAGCTCGGCGGCACGTACCGCGCCCGCCTCGACGTCGGCGAGGAGGTCGGCGATCTCGCTCTCCTCGCCGACCATGGCGCGGGCGAGGTTCGCGTTGCCGAGGATCGTCGTGAGGAGGTTGTTGAAGTCGTGCGCGATGCCGCCCGCGAGCACGCCGAGGCTCTCGAGTTTCTGCGCGCGCAGCATCTGCGTCTCGAGCGTGCGCTGCTCCTCCTCCGCCTGCCGGCGCGCCGTGACGTCGTACATCGTGCCGACCATGCGGCGCGGGGCGCCGCGCTCGCCGTGCTGCACGATGCGTCCGCGCGCGTCGATCCACGCCCACGTGCCGTCGGCGCGGCGCAGCCGGTGCTCGGCGCGGAAGAAGTCGCTCTTGCCGCGGAGATGGTGGGTGAGGATCTCGGTGAGGGCCGGCAGGTCGTCCGGGTGCACGCGGTCGCGCCAGGTGTCGTACGAGTGGTGCCGCGTGGCGTCGCCGTAGCCGAACGCGGCGGCCCAGGCGTCGCTGAAGAAGAGACTCCCCGATTCGATGTTCCAGTCCCACAGCCCCATGCCGCTGCACTCGAGGGCGAGCGCCAGTCGCGCTTCGCTCTCGCGCAGCGCGGCGATGGCCTCGACGCGCTCGGTCGCGTCGTGCAACTCGACGGTGAGGAAGGGCGCGCCGCCGTCGCGGTGCCTCACGCTGTGGGAGGCGAGCTCGCCCACGCGCTCCCGCCCATCGAGACAACGGAACCGCGCCTCGATGCGGTGCGCCGTGCCGTCGGCGAGCGCGGCGAGCCGCGCGCGGTCGTCGGGATGTGCGAAGTCGCCGAGGGCACAGCCGGTGAGCGCTTCCGGCGCGACGCCGAGGAACTCGCCGAAGCGCCCGTTGGCGCGCAGGAAGGTGCCATCGGCGCAGAGCAGCGCGCGCGGGGCGGTGGAGTCCTCGAACGCCACCTCGAAGAGCCGCGCGAAGTCCCGCAGCTCGGGCTGCGCCGCGTCTTCCGCCTTCGGCGCCTGCATCGGCGTCACGCACTCGCGGCGCGCATCAGGCGGCCGCGAGCGTGCCCACGGCGAGCATCAGCTCCGCCACGGAGTACGGTTTGAGGAGAAGGCACGCGATGTGCGCGCGGTCGGTCTGCGACAGCTCGGCGTCGTGGTCGCCCGTGGCGAGCACGACGCGAACGTCCGGGCGGCGGTCGAGCAGCTTGGCGAGCGTCTTCTGCCCCGACTGCGCAGGGAGGTGCCAGTCGAGGACCACGACGTCGATGGCGTCGGCGTGCTGCTCGAAGAGCTGCAGCCCTTCCACGCCGTCGAGCGCGAGGAGGGGGGTGAAGCCGAATTTGGTGAGGATGCGGCCGACCGCGCCGAGGATCCCCGATTCGTCGTCGATGACGAGAACGGTCCCTCGAGTGGTTACGTCGCGGGCCGGGGCCGCGCTGGCGACTCCGGCGACGGCGGCGTTCGGGCTTCCATGCTCGATGCGCACGACCTGCTCCAGGCTCAACGTGAAGAATGCGTTGGCGTTACACGAACTCACCGCCCCGAGCTCGGCGCCGGACGGGGGCGGCGGCGCCGTCCGGCGCGTCGCGCATCGTCCCACCCGAAAAGGAGGCAAATGGGCTGGTGCTCCAATTGCCATTTTCGGCGGCTGCACATACTTTCTTAAGCGCGGGAGTCGAGATTGCGTAGGTCCAAGTAGCCGCTACACTTAGCCCACCCCGTTACGCGCCCTCCGACGGTGCCGAACCGGATGGTCGAGGAGTCGCGCTGCCGAACCGTTCGCACCCTCGCTCCCCGGCGGTTCCTTTATTGATTGCGGCGCGCGCGCGGTGACGTCCTGCGCACGCGCGGCCTTGGAGCATACGAACCATGGATCCCTTGATCTGGTTGGCGATCGGGCTCGGCGCGTCTGGTGTTGCCGGCTCTGCGGTCGCCTTTTTCGTGGGACGCAAGTCCGGTCGCGAGTCCGAGGAGTTGGCCCGTCGGGCGGCGGGTGACGCGGCGGACCAGGTCGCGAAGCGCATCGTCGGCGACGCCGAGCGCGACGCCGATGGACTGCGCAAGCAGGCCGTGCTCGCGGGGAAGGAAGAGGCCATGCGGGCCCGCGAGGAGTGGGAGTCGGAAGCCCGCCGCCGCCGCGAGGAACTCGACCGCGAGGAGAAGCGGCTCCACGAGCGCGACACGACGCTCGACCGCAAGGTCGACGTGATCGAGAATCGCGACAAGGAGTTGGGCCGCCGGGCGAGCGACCTCGGGCGCAAGGAGAAGGCGGTCGAGGATCGCGAGGCGGAACTCGAGAAGATGGTGTCGGAGGAACGGCGCCGCCTCGAACAGCTCGCCGGGCTCTCGGCGCAGGAGGCGAAGGCGGAGCTGGTGCGGCGCCTCGAGGAGGAGGCGCATGCCGACGCGGCCAACCGCACGCGCGAGATCCGCGACGCGGCCAAGCGCAACGCCGACCGCGAGGCGAAGAAGATCATCGCGCTGGCCGTGCAGCGGCTCGCCTCCGAGCACACGGCGGAGATCACGGTGAGCGCGGTCTCGCTGCCGAAGGACGAGATGAAGGGGCGCATCATCGGCCGCGAGGGGCGCAACATCCGCGCCTTCGAGCTCGCGACGGGGGTGGACCTCATCATCGACGACACGCCGGACACGGTGGTCGTGAGCTGCTTCGACCCGGTGCGGCGCGAGGTGGCGCGGCTGGCGCTCGAGAAGCTCGTCGCCGACGGGCGCATCCATCCCGGGCGCATCGAGGAAGTGGTCGAGAAGGCGCGCAAGGAAGTCGACGCCGGCATCGTCGAGACGGGGGAGCAGGCGGCCTACGAATCGAACGTGCACGGTCTGCACCCGGAGATCATCAAGCTCATCGGGCGCATGAAGTGGCGCACGAGCTACGGGCAGAACATCCTCGGGCATTCGAAGGAAGTGGCGTGGCTGGCCTCGATGATGGCCGAGGAGCTCGGGCTCGACGCGGCGATGGCGCGCCGCGGCGCGCTGCTGCACGACATCGGCAAGGTGCTCACGCACGAGCACGAGGGGACGCACGTGCAGCTCGGCGTGGAGGTGGCGACGAAGTACGGGGAGAACCCGCTCGTCGTGAACTGCATCGCCGCGCACCACGACGACGTGCCGCACGAGAGCGAAGTGAGCGTGCTGGTGCAGGCGGCCGACGCCATCAGCGGATCGCGCCCCGGCGCGCGCCGCGAGGCGTTCGAGACGTACGTGAAGCGGCTCGAGGGGCTGGAGAAGATCGCGTCGAGCTACAAGGGCGTGGACCGCGTGTTCGCCATCCAGGCCGGACGCGAGGTGCGCGTGATCGTCAACCCGGACGACGTGGACGACGCCCGGATGCAGACACTCACCGAGGAGATCGCCCGCCGCGTCGAGACCGAGCTGCAGTATCCCGGTCAGATCAAGGTGGTCGCGATCCGTGAAAAGAGGTCGATGGACATTGCCCGCTGAACTGATCGACGGCGCCGCCGTCGCCAAGGAGATCCGCGCCGAGGTCGCGCAGCACGCCGCGGCGCTGCATGCGGCCCGTGACATCACGCCCGGGCTGACGGTGGTGCTCGTCGGCGACGACGCGGCGAGCGCGGTGTACGTCGCGTCGAAGGAGAAGGCGTGCAAGGAGGCGGGGATGAACGGCGAGACGATCCGCCTCCCGCACGACACGCCGCAGGCCGACCTGCTCGCGCTCATCGACCGGCTGAACGCCGACCCCGCGGTGCACGGCATCCTCGTGCAGATGCCGGTGCCGAAGCACATCGACCCGCAGGCGGTGATCCTGCGCATCGCGCCGCACAAGGACGTGGACGGGTTCCACCCGATCAACGTGGGGCGCGTCTGGATCGGCGAGCCGACCGGGTTCGCGCCCTGCACGCCGGCCGGCGTGATGGTGCTGCTCGAGCGGGCCGGCGTCACCGTCGCCGGCGCGAACGCGGTGGTGCTCGGCCGTTCGACGATCGTCGGCAAGCCGATGACCTCACTGCTCGTGAACGCGAGCGCGACGGTGACGGTGTGTCACTCGAAGACGCGCGACCTCGCCGACGTGACGCGGCGCGCCGACGTGCTCATCGCGGCGATCGGCAAGCCGGAGTTCGTGACGGCCGACATGGTCAAGCCCGGCGCCGTGGTGATCGACGTGGGGATCAACCGCGTGAACGACGCGTCGGCGAAACGGGGCTATCGCTTGTGCGGCGACGTGGCCTTCGCGCAGGTGCGCGAGGTGGCGTCGAAGATCACGCCGGTGCCCGGCGGGGTCGGCCCGATGACGATCGCGATGCTGCTCAAGAACACCGTGCGCGCGGCGGAGCAGGGGGCGTGACCGCGCCCGGAACGTCCCCCGAACGCGCCGTCAGCGTCTCCGAGTTCAACGAGACGGTGAAGGCGATCCTCGAGGGGTCGTTCGACGCGCTGTGGATCCGCGGCGAGGTCACGAACTTCAAGGCGCACGGCAACGGGCACTGGTACTTCACGCTGCGCGACAAGGACGCACAACTCTCGTGCGTGGTGTGGAACCGCGACACGCGGCGCATCCCGGCGCCCCCCGACGAGGGGATGCAGGTGACGGCGCGCGGGAAGATCTCGGTGTGGGCGGCGCGCGGCACGATGCAGTTCGCGATCACGGCACTGGAGGCCGAGGGCGAAGGGCTCTGGCGCAAGCGGTTCGAGCTGACGCGCGCCGCGCTCGAGAAGGACGGGCTGCTCGATCCGGCGCGCAAGCGGCGCATCCCCGCGTTCCCGTCGTGCGTGGCCGTCGTGACGAGCGCCGACGGCGCGGCGCTGCACGACATCGTGTCGGTGATCGGCCGGCGCAACCCGCTCGTGAACGTGGTCGTGGTGCCGGCGGCGGTGCAGGGGGAGACGGCGCCGGACTCTCTCGTGGCGGCGCTGGAGCGGGTCGGCCGCTGGGGGGGCGCCGACGTGGTGATCGTCGGCCGCGGCGGCGGGTCGCGTGAGGACCTCTGGGCGTTCAACGCCGAGCGCGTGGCGCGCGCCATCGCGGCGTGTCCCACGCCGACCATCTCGGCGGTGGGACACGAGGTGGACTTCTCGATCGCCGACCTCGTGGCCGATCTGCGGGCGGCGACGCCGAGCGCGGCGGCCGAGGCGGCGGTGCCGGTGCTGGCCGACGTGCGGGCCTCGGTGCTCTCGCTCGGCGAGCGGATGCGCGGAGGCGCGACGCGGCGCGTGCGCGAGGCGTCGCTGCGGTTGCGGCAGCACGGGCGCGACCTCACCGTCCGCGCGCGGCGCGTGGCTGAGCGGCGCCGCGCCACGTGGGAGGCCGCGTCGGCTCGCCTTGGCGTGCTCGCCTCGCGGGTGACGGAGCCGCGCCGTGCGAGGTTGCTGGAAGTGGCGGCGCACCTGCAGGGGCGGAGTCCGCTCGGCACGTTGGCCCGCGGGTACGCGGTCGCCAGGGGCGTGGACGGACGCGCCCTGTCGCGCGCCGCGGCGTTCGCCCCCGGGCTCGAGTTCGAGCTACAGTTACAGGACGGCCTCGTGCGCGCGACGGCGCGCGCGGTCGAGCTTGGCGCGCCTCCGTCCGCCCTTCGCTGAGACGACGATGAGTTTCGAAACGACGCTGCAACGGCTCGACCAGATCGCCGCCAGTCTCGACCGCGATGACCTCTCGCTCGAGCAGGCGCTCGCCCTGTTCGAGGAAGGGATCGCGAAGTTGCGCGAAGCGAACGCCGAGCTGGCGAAGGCGGAGGGACGCGTCGCGCAGCTGGTCGAGCGCGCCGACGGCGTGCTCGAGGTACGCGAGTGACGGTCGCCGCCCCGGCGCCGTTCGACTTCGCCGCCGACCGCGCGGCGGTGGGGCACGCGCTCGCGCGCCTCGCCGGCGAGGGACTCGCCGTGGAGTCGGGTGCCGTGGCCGAGAGCGTGCGCTATGCGCTGGCCGGCGAGGGGAAACGGCTGCGCGCCGTGCTCCTCATGGCGGCCTACCGCGCGGCCGGCGGCACGGGCGACGCGAGCGCGCTCGGCGCCGCGGTGGAGGTCGTGCACGCCTATTCGCTCGTGCACGACGACCTGCCGTGCATGGACGACGACGACATGCGGCGCGGCCGCCCCACGGTGCACAAGGCGTTCGGGGTCGCGGCGGCGACGGCCGCGGGGCTCGTGATGGTGCCCCTCGCCGCGCGTGCCGCGACCGAGGCGGCGATGGCGCTCGGGCTCGATCGCTCCGCGGTGACGGAGATCGTGCGCACGCTCATGCGCGCGTCGGGCGCCGGCGGCATGGTCGGCGGGCAACTGCTCGACCTCGAGGGGGAGGGGCGGTCGCTCACCCTGCCCGAGCTCGAGCGCGTGCATCGCCTCAAGACCGGCGCGCTCATCGCGGCGAGCGTGCGGCTCGGCGCGCTCGCCGCCGGCGCCCGTGCGCCCGTGCTGGCGGCGCTCGACCGGTACGGCGACGCGGTGGGACTCGCCTTCCAGATCGCCGACGACGTGCTCGACCTGACGGCGACGTCGGACGAGCTGGGGAAGACCGCGGGGCGCGACCTCGCGCTGCAGAAGAGCACCTATCCGGCGTTGCTCGGCATCGACGAGGCGCGCGCGCGCGCCGAGTCGCTCTGCGCCGACGCCTGCGCCGCCCTCGGCGACGCCGGCATCGCCTCGCCCGCCCTCGAACAGCTCGCGCGCCTCATCGTGCACCGGCGCTCGTGACATCTTCCGTGAACCACCTCCCGACGGCTCCATGAAGATCCTCCCCCGTATCACGTCGCCCGCCGACCTGCGCGCGCTCTCGCTCGACGAGATGCGCGCGCTCGCCGACGAGATGCGCGCCTATCTCATCGAGTCGTGCTCCGTCACGGGCGGGCACATCGGGGCAGGGCTGGGCGTGGTGGAGCTCACGATCGCGCTGCACGCGGCGTTCGACACGCCGCGCGACCAGGTGGTGTGGGACGTCGGCCACCAGGGGTATCCGCACAAGCTGCTCACCGGACGCACGGAGCAGATGCACACGCTTCGCCAGGAAGGCGGACTGAGCGGCTTCCTGAAGCGCAGCGAGAGCGAGTACGACGCGTTCGGCGCCGGACACGCGGCGACGTCGATCAGCGCCGCCTACGGCATCGCCGTGGGGCGCGACCTGATGGGCGAACAGTTCAAGGTCGTCGCGGTGATCGGCGACGGATCGCTCGGGAGCGGGCTCGCCTACGAGGGGCTCAACAACGCCGGCGCCTCGGGGAGCGACTTCATCGTCGTCCTGAACGACAACGAGATGTCGATCGCGCCCAACGTCGGGGCGATGCACAAGTACCTCACCTCGATCCAGCGCAACCCGATCTACAACCGCATCCGCTCCGCGCTCGGCGACATCGCCGACCACGCGCCGGGGATGCTGCACGAGGCCGGCAAGCTCATCCGCAAGTGGGAGGAGAGCGTGAAGATGCTCCTCACACCGGGCGTGCTGTTCGAGGAGCTCGGCTTCCGCTACTTCGGCCCCATCGACGGGCACGACGTCGCGCAGATGCTCGACACCTTCAAGGCCGTGCGCGAACTGAAGGGGCCGCGGCTCATCCACGTCATCACGCAGAAGGGGAAAGGGTTCCCTGCCGGCGAGCACGTGGAGAAGTGGCACGCGTTGCCCCCCGGCCACGACCCGGCCACGGGGAAGCAGCGCACCGCCGCCGCGCCGGCCAACGCGAACTACACGACGGTGTTCGGCAAGGGGCTCGCCGAGCTCATGACGGAGAACGAGCGCATCGCCGCGCTCACCGCCGCGATGCCGAGCGGCACGGGGATCAACCTCGTGCAGAAGGTGCACCCGAAGCGCGTCTTCGACGTCGGCATCGCCGAAGGGCACGCCGTGACTATGGCCGCGGGGATGGCCACGCGGGGCGTGCGCCCCGTCGTCACGATCTACTCGACGTTCCTGCAGCGCGGGTTCGACAACATCATCCATGACGTCGCGATCCAGCGGCTGCCGGTGATCTTCGCCATGGACCGGGCGGGGCTCGTCGGCGAGGACGGAGAGACGCATGCGGGGCTCTACGACATCGCCTACATGCTCGCCGTGCCGAACATGACGGTCACCGCGCCGAAGGACGGGCGCGAGCTGCTCGGGCTGTTGCGCACGGCCGCGGCGCACGAGTCGGGCCCCTTCTGCCTGCGCTATCCGCGTGACGTGGCGCCCGACGTGGCGCCGCCCATCGGCGAGGTCGCGCCGGTGCCGGAGCGCACGTGGGAGGTGTTGCGCAAGGGACAGGACGTCGCCATCCTCGCGGTGGGCACGATGGTGCTCAAGGCGATGGATGCGGCGGCGACGCTCGCCGCCGAGGGGCTGTCGGTGACGGTCGTGAACTGCCGCTACCTCAAGCCGTACGACGAACTCACCCTCGCCGCCGTGGTGAGCGACCACAAGCAGCTGCTCGTGGTGGAGGAGGGAACGGTCGTGAACGGGTTCGGCGCGTTCATGGCGAGCGTGGTGCAGGACATGAACGCCGCCGTGCGCGTGCATGCTCACGGCGTGCCCGACCGCATCGTGTACGCCGCGCCGCGCGCGCGTCAGCTGGCGCAGTGCGGGCTCGACGCCGCGGGCATCGCCGACCGGGTGCGCGCGCTGCACCAGAGCGAAGCGGTGGCCGGCTGATGCGCATCGGCGTGATCGCGCACCAGGGATACGCGGGGATCGGCGAGATCCTCGACGTGCTCGCGCGCGAGGCGCCGCGTCTCGGGCTCGAAGTGCAGGCCGAGCCGCACCTGCTCGAGTTCGCGCCCTCGTTCACGGCGCTGGCCCATCCCGGCGCGCTCGACGGCATGATCTCGCTCGGCGGAGACGGCACGCTGCTGCGCGCCGCCCGGTTCCTCGACGACGTGGACGTGCCGATCCTCGGCGTGAACCTCGGGCGCCTCGGATTCCTCACGAGCTGCCGCGTGAAGGAATTCCCGCGCCTCCTGCCGCGGTTCGCGCGGGGGCAGTACGAAGCCGACCGGCGGATGGCGCTCGAGGCGACGTCGCTCGGCGCCGCGGGCACGCCGGGGGTGCGGCTGCGCGCCCTGAACGACGTGGTGCTGCACAAGGGGGGCTTCGCGCGCGTGCTGCGCCTGCACGTCTCGGTGAAAGGCGAGGAGATCGGCGTGCTCGCCGCCGACGGCATCGTCGTCTCGACGCCGACGGGCTCCACGGCGTACTCGCTCTCGGCGGGCGGCCCGGTGGTGGCGCCGACGGTCGAGTCGATCCTCATCACGCCGGTCGCGCCGCACACGATGGCGGTGCGCCCGCTCCTCCTCCCTCCCGACGCCGAGATCATCCTGCGTCCGGAAGATGCGCCGCCGGAGATTCTGGTGACGGTCGACGGGCAGGTCGGCACCAACTTGGGCGCTGGACATGCGCTGGTGGTGCGGCGATCGCCGCATCCGGTGACGCTCGTGCGCTTCGCGGGCACGACGTTCTTCGGCCGCCTGCGCCGCAAGCTCGGTTGGGGGGGACTCGCCGAGCGGGACGAGTGAGGTGCTGACCGAGCTGCGCATCAGGAACTTCGCGATCATCGAGTCGGTGGCGCTGCCGCTGGGGCCCGGGTTCAACGCGCTCACCGGCGAGACGGGCGCTGGCAAGTCGATCATCGTGGGCGCGCTGGGGCTGCTCGTGGGCGAGCGCGCCGCGAGCGACCTCGTGCGCACGGGCGCCGAGAAGGCGACCGTGGAGGGCGTGTTCGACATCGCCGGAGCGGCGCCGGTCGCCGCGGCGCTCGACGCCCATGGCCTCGAGGCGGACGACGGGACGGTCGTGCTGAAGCGCGAGGTCGCCGCCGCCGGCGGGCGCGCCCGCGCGTGGGTGAATGGCACGCCCGTCACCGCGTCGGTCCTCTCCGAACTCGGCCGGCTCCTCGTGACCGTGCACGGGCAGCACGAGGCGCACGCCCTGCTCGACGAGGACTCGCAGCGCGACATCCTCGACGCCTTCGGCGACGCCACGAGCGACGCGCGGGCCGTGGGCGCGGCGCACGGCGCCTTGCTCGCGGCGCGCTCGGCGTTGCGCGACCTCGAGCGACGTCGCGACGAGGCCGCGCGGCGCGCCGACTGGCTGCGTCACGTGGCGAAGGAGGTCGGCGACGCGAAGCTCGTCGAAGGGGAGGACGCGCGACTCGACGACGAGGCGCGCCGGCTGACGCACGCGGAGGAGTTGCGCGCCCTCGCCGGCGAACTGTCCGACACCCTCGAGGGCGGCGACGACGCGGTGCTCGCGCGCGTCGGCCACCTGCAGCGCACGCTGGCCGCGCTGCAGAAGATCGACCCCGGCACGGCGCGCCTGCAGGAGCTGTTCGATGCCGCCTACTACGCCCTCGAGGAGCTGGCGCGCGAGTCGTCGTCGTACCTCGCGGGGGTGGAGGTCGATCCGGCGCGCCTCGCCGAGGTGGAGCGGCGGCGTGACCTGATCTTCCGCCTGCTCAAGAAGCACGGCGGGTCGGTCGCGTCGGCCATGCAGGCCGCGCGCGAGGCGCAGGCCGAACTCGACCTCCTCGACACGGCTGGGCTGGACCAGCGCGCTCTCGCGGCGCGCGTCGGCGAGTGCGAGCAGTCGCTCGCGGCCGCGGCGGGCGTCCTCAGCAAGAAGCGCCGCGCCGCGGCGACGAAGCTCGCCAAGGCCGTCGAAGCGCAGCTGCCCGGACTCGGCATGCCCGACGGCCGCTTCTACGTCGAGCTCATCCCGCGGAGCGAGATCTCGCCGTCAGGGGCGGAGGGGGTGGAGTTCCGCGTCGCGCTCAACGTCGGGCACGACGCGCGGGCGCTCTCGCGGGTCGCGTCGGGAGGCGAGCTGGCGCGCGTGATGCTCGCGCTCAAGACCATCCTCGCGCGCATCGACCACGTGCCCACGCTCATCTTCGACGAGGTCGACGCCGGCATCGGCGGCAAGACCGGGTTGATGGTGGGCGATGCGATGCGCCGCGTGGCCGAGCACCATCAGGTGTTCGCCATCACGCACCTGCCGCAGATCGCGGCCCGCGCGCACCATCACATCGTCGTGAGCAAGGGGGCGCGGGGCGGGGTGACGACGGCCGACATCCGCGTGGTGGCCGACGACGCGCGGGTCGAGGAGATCGCGCGCATGCTCGGCGGCGATGCCGAGAGCGCCGTGAGCCGCGAGCACGCGCGCGAACTGCTCGCGACCGCCGCCGCGCCGCCGCGACTCGAGTCCCCGCCGGCTCAGCGCCCGAAGAGGCGCGTGTAGAGGCGGAACTGGATCTGGTCCTGGACGAGCTTGGGCACGTTGCCGCCGCTCCCCAAGGTGGTCTCGAAGTGGGAGTAGGTGATGTCGTACGGCACCCGCACGAGTCCCTTCTCGTGCGCCGCCACCGTCGAGTACGTCAGGCTGCCGCCCAGGCGATGCTCGCGCGCCTCCGTCTCGAGGTCGAGCGTCGATGCGTCGATCGTGAGCGGCTGGCCGTTGAGGTCGTTCACGGTGAACGTGCCCGTGTACCGGTCGGAGAACTTGCGCCGGTAGTCGTAATGCGCCGAGATGCCGATGTAGTCGGTGATCGACCAGCGCGGGTTCACCTGCAGCTCGAACACGTCGCCGAGGTCGCGGCCGACCGTCTGCCGGCGATACGCCGGGGCGAGCGGCTGGTCGGGGGCCGCCGTGATGCGGGTGACGATCTGGTCGGCCATCTGCCAGTCGTACTTGGCGACGAGCGACAGCCAGAAGTGTGAACCCCAGAGGAGGTCGGTGTAGGAGCGGACGCCGACATCGTTCTGGTGGTCGCCCGTGCCGAGGCCGGTGAAGTCGTCCGGCGATTTGAGCGTGCCGGTGCCGAGGCGGTAGAGGCCACCGACGGACTGGCGCCAGTTGAAACCCTTCGGCGCGATGCGCTTGTTCACGTCGCGACCGAAACTGTCGAACAGGTTAAGCGTCGCGAAGAGATCGATATCGCCGATGCCGCGCGTGATCGACGTGGCGAGCGGCTTCGAGGCGATGCCGAAGGAGGAGTCGGTGAACAGCGCCTGCGCGGTGGTGGCGGTGAGCGGCGCCGCGCCGGATGGTCCGGTCCCGACGATGCCCGCCGAGCCGAACGACGCGAAGAGCGAGCGGAAGGCCGCTACGCGCGCCGTGACGGACGCCTGCGCCGTGGAGCCGGCGACGGGCACGAACGGGAATCCCTTCGCGCCGTTCCGGCCTCCGTACACTTGCGCCAATCCCGCCGTGAACCCCGCCGCGTTCTGGAGGAGCGTCCGGGCGCTCGCGGCGTTCGCATTGAGCGCCGCGCACCCCGGCGCGGAGGGGACCGCGGCGCACGTGCCCAGCGCGCGAGTGAGCTGGGCCGCGGCGCTGTCGAACTGCGCGAGCAGCAATGTGTTCGCCTGCAGTACCGACGCGTTGGTGAACGCGGGGTTGAAGCCGATCGTCGGCTCGAGCCCCGTCGGATTCATGCGGAAGTCGACGTTGCTCGTGGCCGTCACGAACGGCACGAGCGCGCCGATGGTGAGCCGGCTCGTGACGCCGAGTTCGACGCCCAGCGGGGTGGCGACGACCTGGTCGCGCACTCGCACGACCGACTTGCCGAGCGAGGCGACCCAGTCGGGCATCCCGGCCAAGGCACGGATGCCCGCCTGCACCGGCGCGAGGCTCTCGAACTGCTTCACGCCGATGGTGTCGAGGTTGAAGTCGACGCCGAGCGGCTCGACCGCGCCGTTCTTGCGTCCCGGCGTGTTGAGGCCGTAGCGCTCCCCGAACAGCGTCCATCGGCTCATGGCGCGGAATCGCAGCACCCCCGCGGGGACGGGGACGGCGTCGTCGCCCGCGCCGAGCACGGCTTGCGCGCCACCCCGTGCGGGGGCGAAGCCGGCAGCGGCGAGCGAAACGAGGCACAGCGCGCGCCCGGCGGCGCGGCGCGACAAGGGCGACATCAGCACACGGTCAGGGGAAGCGAGCCGTCACGCGGACGGCTAGTTTGCAGCAGTCGAGAGAAGATAACGCAGAATCCTACCCCGTGACACACGACGCGCTCCCCTCCGTTCCCTGGCAACTGACCGGCAACCACTGGTTGTCGATCCCTTGCGTGCACCCCGCCGACGCCGCCATCCACGCCGTGGGGGTGCTCCATCGCGCGGCGCGCTCGGCCGTCGAGTTCGCGGGGAGCGACGACTTCCAGACAGGGAAGGGCGCCGCGCTCGTGCGCCCCACGATGGCGGTGAACGGACGGCCGGTGGCGCTCGCCGAGCACGGGATCGTGTGGGAACGCGCGCTGCACTGGCTCCCGACCTTCACGAGCACGGTCGGCGACCTCATCGTGCGCGGCACCGTGTTCGCGCCGTTCGGCCGCGATGCCGACATCGCCGGCGCGGTGATCGCGCTCGCCGTCGAGAACCGGGGCGATGCCGCGGCCGACGTCACCCTGGCGATCGAAGGGACGCTCGGACATCGGCAGCTGCGCGTGCAGTCGCCGCGCCCGTTCACCGACGCGCATCGCGTGATCGCCGTGGGCGACGTGGTGGTGCTCGACGGCGCCGAACCGCCCGGCTACATGGCGCTCGCGCTGGCCGCCGACGGCGAGTCGACGTGCGAGGTGACGCCGGGCGCCGCCCCGTCGTACGCCATCCGCCGTTCGCTGCGCGTCGAGCCGCGCGGCCGCGTCGAGACCGCGTTCTACCTCGGCGCCGGGCCGGAGCGCGACGGCGCGTGCGCGACGGTCGAAGTGCTGCGGCGGCGCGGCTGGCGGACGTTGCTGCAGCTCACCCGCGACGCGATCCGCTCGCTGGAGCAGGGGACGGGAATGGAGTCGGTCGACTCGCTCGTCAACCGGCACCTGCTGTTCGCCTACTTCTACGGCGTGGGGCGCGCGCTCGACGACGCGCACTACTATCTCGTGCGCAGCCGCGCCCCGTGGTGCGAGCGCGGCGTGACGGTGCGCGACTGGGAGGCGCTCGCCTGGACGGTGCCCGCGGTGCAGCTGGCCGACCCACCGCTGGCGCGCGAGCTGATCCTGCGCGCGTGCGAGCTGCACGGGTACGCGCCCGGGAACGGCGTGCACTACCTCGACGGGACGCTGTTCGAACCCGGATTCACGCTCGAAGGGGCGGCGTCGTACGCGGTGGCCACCGAGCGGTACATCCGCGAGACGGGGGACGACCAGATCGTCGAGGAGCCCGTGCTCGCCGACACGCTGTACCACACCGCCGACGACCTCGCCGCGCGGCGCGACAAGACGCATCCGTTGTATCACACGGAAGTCACGCTCTCCGGATCGCCGGCTGCGATGCCGTTCACGCTGCACGGCAACGCCGTCGTGGCCTTCGCGCTCGAGAGTCTCAAGCGCACGCTCGACGAAGAGGAAGCGAAGGAGCTGCAGGATCCCGAGGCGGTGCGCGCGGCGATCCGCCGGCACTTCGTCGCGGACGATGGCGGCAAGCCGTCGTTCGTCGCCGCGGCGGATCTCGCCGGCGGCGTCACCCGCGAGGACGACCCCATCGCGTCGGCGCTCTGGCTCCCGCTGTTCGAGGCGGTGGAACGCACCGACTCGTTGTACCGCCGGACCGCGAAGAAGGTGGGGGGCACGCTCGAGGGCCCGCCCCCCCGGCTCGCGCAGCAGCTCGCCCGCCTGCTCGGCCCGGACGCGTCGTCGGTGCTCGAGTGGCTGCGCCGCGCGCCGCTCGACCACGGGCTGGCCGCCGAGTTCATCGATCGCGAAGGACGCGCGACGGCGTGCGGCGGCGACGCGTCGCTCTCGGGGCTGGTGGCGTATTGCGTGTGGTTCACGGTGCACGCGCACGGGGTGCGGCCGTAGCGCGTCGCGGTCTTCGGGAAGGTGTCTCATGAACGGACGTGCCGCTCGATGACGAAGCTGGCCATGATCTATCCGTCGCGCACGAAGGAGACGCACAGCGAGGAGCTGTTGTACAGTCCGCTCGCGCTGGCCTACCTCGGGCGCCACACCCCCGCGCACTACGACATCGCGCTGTACGACGAATACGTCGGCGAGGACGTCGATCCGGCGACGCTCGACGCCGACATCGCCGCGTTCTCGCCCATCACGCCGGGGATCGCCCGCGCCTATGAGCTTGCCGACGCGCTGCGGGCGCGCGGCGTGTACTGCGTCGCCGGCGGCGCGCATGTCACCGCGCTCCCCGACGAAGCCCTCCAGCACTTCGACACGGTCGTCTCGGGCGAGGGGGAGGGGCCGTGGCAGCAGTTCCTGCGCGACTTCGAGGAGGGCGCGCCCAAGCCGACGTACTTCGGCCCGATGAACGTCGATCTGGCGACGCTGGGAACGCCGCGCCGCGACCTCATCCACGCGAACTACCAGTACCCGAGCGTCCTCACCTCGCGCGGCTGTCCGTACAGCTGTTCGTTCTGTTATCTCACGGCGTTCTCGCAGCGGCGCTATCGCACGATCCCGCTGGAGACGGTGCTCGAGGATCTCGACAGCGTCAGCCACTACCCCGTGGTGATCGTCACCGACGAGAACTTCATCGGCTACAGCAAGGCCGACCGGGCCGACCGCGTGCGCCTGCTCGAGGCGATGATCGAGCGGCGGTACCGGTTCGTGTGGGGGTGCCAGACGACGGTCACGCTCGCCTCCGACCCCGAGCTCATGGACCTGATGTATCGGGCCGGGTGCCGGGCGGTGTTCATCGGGTTCGAGGCGGTGTCGCAAGCCGGCCTCAAGGAGGTGAACAAGCCGCAGAACGTCGGCGTCGACTACAACGTGGTCGTGGCCAACCTGCACGCGCACAAGCTGGCCGTGATCGCCTCGTGCATCCTCGGCATGGACGCGCAGGACAAGGACTATCCGAAGCAACTCATCCGCGCGATGAAGGAGGCGAAGGCCGACTTCCCGCGCGTCTTCTTCATGACGGCCTGGCCCGGGACGCCGCTGTTCGAGCGGCTCGAAGCGGAGGGGCGCGCCAGCCGCGACTGGGACACGGTGCGCAAGGACATGCCGTCGATCGCCTTCAGCCACTTCACCCACGACGAGGCGATGGCGGCGCGCAAGGAGATCCTCGACGCCTTCTTCAACCCGTGGAACGTGCTGCTGGTGATCTCCCGGTGGGTGTTCCGCGACCGCTCGCTGGGCGTGCTGTTCGTGAAGATGGTCGTGCGCAATCGCATGGGGGAACGCATCAAGCGCTGGCGGGTGCGGCTCTGGAAGTCAGGGAGGCGGCGGAGCGAGCGCGCGCTCGTCCGCGCCAGATGACTCTAGGGCGGGTGGGACGGCTTGTTCGGTGCGCGCGGGACGCCTAGCTTTCGCGTGACGCGGGAATAGCTCAGTTGGTAGAGCACAACCTTGCCAAGGTTGGGGTCGCGGGTTCGAGTCCCGTTTCCCGCTCTCAGCAGGTCTCGAGGCGATGCACGAAGGGCGGGGGATGCCGGCGCCATGGCGCCGCGGACATCTCCCGCCCTTAGTATTGGGAGCCGCCGGGGTGGCGAAACTGGCTAGACGCGAGGGACTTAAAATCCCTTGGGGGCAACCCCATCTGGGTTCGATTCCCAGCCCCGGCATTTCCGCTCCCTCGCTACGGCGCCTTCACCACCGGCAGCGGATACGCCTTCTGCAGCGCGGCGATGTACTCGCCGAACAGCGCCTTCGTCGTGTCGAACTCCCGCTTCACCGAGGCGCGGTAGTCGGCGTGCGTCGCGAAGTCGTACAGCAGCGCCGCCATCGCCTGCGCGTCGACGAGGAACCCCGCGTGCCCGATCGGGCCGGTCGCGTCGGCCAGCATCTCGTACGTGTGGTAGCCGCCGCTCGACGTGTACGCCGAGAATCCGGTGCCGGGGATGTCGCGCGAGACGCTCCCCGTCTCCTCGAAACCCTGCGGCTTGGCCGGCTCCGCCTGCACCTTCGTGCCGCCGTACTTCTTGAGGTAGGCGAACGCCACCTCGTTCAGCGTCGCCTCGGCGATGCCGTCGCGCATGCTGCCGTACGGTTCGATCTTCACCTGCGTCCCCGTGGCGAGCGCGGCGGCGCGCGCCGCGTTGTCGACCATCTCGCGCACCTGCGCGAGGTAGACCTGGTCGGGATACCGGATGTAGAAGTCGGCCACCGCGCGGTCGGGCACGACGTTCGGCGCCTTGCCGCCCTCGGTGATGATCCCCTGGATGCGCGTCTCGGGGCGCATGTTGCGCCGCATCGCGTCGATGTTCTCGAACAGGTGGATCACCGCGGTCAGGGCGTCGCGCCCTTCCCACGGCGTCATCTGGTGCGCCGGCGCGCCGGAGAAGATGTACTTCACCCCTTCGATGTTGAGGCAGCATGACCCGAACCCGTGCGCCGCGCGTTCGGTGCCCATGCTCGAGTGCGAGCGCACGATGATGTCGGCGCCGTCGAACACGTGCGCCTCATGCATCACCGTCTTCGAGGGGGGCGGCATCATCTCTTCCGCGGGCGTGCCGTAGAACGTCACCGTGCCCGGCGTCTTCGTGCGCGTGAGGAACTCGGCCACGGCGATCCCGGCCGCCATGCCGACGGGCCCCTGCGCGCTGTGCTGGTCGCCGTGGAAGTCGCCCTTCGTGCCGCGCAGCGCGTCGTACTCGAGGATGACGCCGAGGTTCGGCCCGGGGGTACCCTTGCGGTACGTCGCCACGAAGGCCGTCGAGAGTCCCGCGACGCCGACCTTCACGTCGAAATCGTGCGCCTTGAGGTAATCGGTGAGGATGCGCACCGTGCGCTCCTCCTTGAACCCGACCTCGGGGTGGCGCGTGATGTCGTCGGCCATCGCCATGAGCTCGGTGTCCATGAGCTCCTTGGCGCGCGCCGCGATCGCGTCACGCGCCGGGTTCGGCGCGGTGAGCTTCGCGACGAGCGCCGGCACGGCGAGCGACTGCTGCAGCGCGGCCATCTTCTGCACCACGTCGGAGGCCGCGGCGCGTTCGGTGGCGGTCTCCTGCGCCACGAGCGGCCGGACGGCGAGGAGAAGAACGGCGACCGGCAGGAACATCGAGGGCCAGTGGGAGCGGCGATCTGGTCGCATGGCGGAGTGACGCGGTTGGGGGGCGGAGTTCGTGGGCATGTGGAAAAGTGTGCGTGGAGCGGGAGCGACGGAAGCGTACGGCTGTCGCAGGTCGCTCAGGCGCCGCCCGCCGACGGTGTGAACGCCTCGACGGCGCTCAGGAGCGCACCCTTCAGCACCGAGGCAGAGTCGAAACGCTTCGCGGGATCGTGGGCCAGGCACCGAGCGAGCACCTCGCCGAGGGCGCGTGCGCCGCGGCCGGCGTCGTCGCCCAGGAGCCGTTGGCGCAGCTGCCGCTCGACGAGCTCGTGCACGGCGAAGCCCGCGCGTGGTACGGGCCCGGTCATCGTCTCGAGCGCGATCACGCCGATGGCGTACAGGTCGGCGCGATGGTCCACCTCGTCGCCGAACAGCTGCTCCGGCGCCATGTAACCGAGCGTGCCGAGCGCCATGCCCGTCGCGGTGACCCTCATCGAGGACGTGTCCGACGACGACCGCATCTTGGCGAGGCCGAAGTCGAGGATCTTCACGCGCGTCGCGTCGCCGTCCGTGCCGAGCAGGAGGTTCTCCGGTTTGAGGTCGCGGTGCACGACCTGCGCGTCGTGCGCGGCTTGCACGCCGTCGAGGAGCTGCCGGAAGAGCGGCGCCGCGTCGGTCCCCGGGAGCGTGCCACCGTGCCGCGCGAGCATCGCACCCCACGTGACCCCTTCCACGAGTTCCATCGCGAGGAACGCGCCCTCGCCCACGAGCTCGCCGACGTCGTACACGCGGATCACGTTCGGGTGCTCGAGGCGCGCGAGCGCTTGCGCCTCGCGGGCGAAGCGTCGCCGCGCCGCGGGATCGCCGAACAGGGCGCCCGTCATCACCTTCACGGCCACGGCGCGGCCGAGCCGCTCATCGTGGGCCCGGAAGACGGCGCCCATGCCGCCCTCACCGAGCAGGCGGTCGAGGCGATACCGCCCCGCCACCACGCGTTCGATGGGGAGCGTCAGCTCGAGCGAGGCGCCGTCGTCGTCGCACCGCGTGGCGGTACGGTCGTAACAGCGACCGCAGGCGGGACACTGCTTGAGCAGGTTCACGTCGCGTTCGCTCAACCGGTCGAGTACCTGCCGCTGCACCTTCTGGTCGCGCGTGACCTGCGCGCGCAACGTCAGGACCTCGTACACCGCGCCCACCTGGGAGCCGATCGTCTGCAGCAGCGCGCGATCGCGGCGGGTGTAGGGCTCCTCCGACCGCTTCGGCCCCAACATCAGCACGCCCACGAGGTCCTGGTCGACGCCGAGCACCGGCACGAGCAGATCGATGCCGAGTCCGTCGATCCACATCACGTCGGCATCGTCGCAGGTATCGCGCAGCCGGCGCCACGACGTCGGCTGGCGCGCGCGTTCGAGCTGCGACAGGAGGCACGACGTCGCGGGCAGCGCGTGCCGCGCGTCCAGTCCGCCGCTGGTGTGCCCCACCACGAACGAGGCGTCGCTGTGCTCGCGGAAGAGCACCACCGCGCCCTGCACGTGCAGCGCCTCGTCGATGCGGGCCGTCACCATCGCCGCGATCTGCTGCACGGTATCGAGCGCCTTGATGCCGTCGGCCAGCGTGATCAGGAGCTGTTCCTGGTCGTAGGATTCACGGAAGAAGCGGCGGTCCACGGCGTCGCGCACCGGCTTGCGATAGCGCAACAACACCAGCCCCGCGGTCGCGACGCCGAGGTTCGCGCGGCCGGTGCCGCCGAAGAGCAGCTCGCCCACGGTCGCGTCGCGATGCGAGAGGAGCGTCCACGCGAAGAACAGCGCCGGGAGCGCGACGACGCCCTGCAGCACCGACTTGGCCAGCAAGTAGCGCAGTCCCGCGCGGATGATGATGGTGACCCCGAGCACGCGGTACCGGATCACGGCGTAGGCGATGCTCAACGGCATCGCGACGACGATCGCGTTCGCCATCGCCTTGTACGTCGCGGCCAGCTCGCGCATGCCGGCACTCGCGCCCTTGGTGAGCACGAGCCCGTCGATGACCGTCGACGCCGCGATCGACAGCGAACCGAGGGCCACGCCGAACCCCACGATCCGGATGCGCCGCCGCTGGTCACCTTCGCGCAGATGGAGATAGTTCCGGGCGAGTACGCACAGCATCGCGAGGACCGTGCCGAACAGCACCAACTGGTCGGCGAACGGACCGAGATGACGGTAGGTGCGGGCGACGGCGCCGAGCGCCACCAGCGTGTTCGTGGTCACCGCCGGCCCGAACGTCTGGAGTACGTTGAGCGAGGTGCGTGGCACCCACACGGCGATCGTGCCGGCCACGATGGCGACGCCGATGGCGCGCCAGACGCCGCGTGGGCGCTCCCCCGTCGGGAAGCCCGACAGGAAGCGGTAGCCGAGCATCGAATAGATGGGGAACGACGAGACCAGCAGCAACTGCATCGTGAGGGCCGGGCCCTGCAGCACACCGTCGTATGGGCGCGAAGCGTCCCAAAGGAAGAACGGGCCCTCGAGCAGGCACGAGATGGCGCCGGCGCGTACCACGGGATCGTTCGGCTTGGCGAGGCCGAGCAACACGCCCACCGCCGCGAAGACGAGCGCCTCGAAGAGGTAGCTGACGATCCACGGCCGGTACGTCGCATCGTGGACGACGACCTGCCGGAGTGCCACGTCGTGCCGGCCCCCGGCGCGCCCGACGCGCACCACGTAGCTACTGCCCGGCGGTGCGTGCCGCAGCGCCCACTGCGGGCCGATGTCGCCGTACCGCGCGTCGCCGTTCACGGCGAAGACCGTGTCCCCCGGCAGCAGGGCCCCGGCTGCGGGTCCATCCGCGGCGACGTCGCGCACCGTCCATCGACCCGCCGACTCCGACGCCGTCCAGCCGATCACCCGCTGCTCGTCGCCGTGCCGGACCGAGATCACCACCTGCATCGCGAACAGCACGAGGAACGCCACCCCGGCCACGGCGATCGTCTTGGCGAATGGGGGCAGCGGCGTCGCGGAACGGTGCTCGTGGGTCGGACCGGCCATCGAGCGAGACTCGAAGGGGGGAGTGGCGCGGCGAAGCCCCCAAATGCTACGAGTTCGTCGTCGTGACGGCAATCGCCGCCCGCCCGAGACGCCGCTTGCCGCCCGCGTCGGCGCATCCTACGTTCGTGGGCGATCAGCTTCCCCCCCCAGACGACAGAGGTCGCCGTGGCTGACCCGACGTATCCCGTGATCCCGCTCAGCACGCTGCTCACGAAGGTCCAGACCGGCGACATCCTCCTTTTTCACGGGCAGAGCGACGAGAGCCAGAAGATCGAGGCGACGCTCAAGACCTGGTTCTCTCACTCGGCCATCGCCGCGCTCCATCCCGCTGATCGGCGCCCGATGATCTGGCAGGCGGGCCCCGATCCGATCGAGTTCGACCCGGATACGAACACGTCGCACGGGGGCGCCCAGTGCGGGTGGCTCGACGCCACGCTCAAGTACATGGCGTCGCCCGCGTACAACGACGCCCCGTACTGGCGGCCGCTGAGCGGCGTCACGCGCGATGACGCGTTCGAACAGGGCGTCGCGGCCGCCGTGAATGCCATCGAGGGGACGGCCTTTCCTTCGCTCGATGACATGATGAAGGAGTACCAGGAAGGCCTCAAGGGCATACCGGGACCGCCCAACACGCTGTTCTGCGCCGAGCTCGTGGCGACGATGTACCAGCGCATGGGCGTCCTGCCGCTCACGCCGCCGCCCAACGCCTACAGCCCGCGCAGTTTCTCCAGCGAAGGGGACGATCCCCCCTTGCAGGGCGGAGCGACCCTCGGCCCGGTGTATGCGATCGACGTGAATTCCTGAGTCGCGAGCTGCCGCGTCGCCGCGTGCCGTCTCGGTCCGTCGACCTGCCGATCGCCCCTCTGCACCACCCCCGCGCCACGTTCGTGGCACTCTCTCTCTCGAGAACGACTTGAAGATGCGATTCTCTCTCCGGACCTACGTCGCCGCCGCATCGCTCCTGTTGCCGACGATGATCCTCGCGCCGCGCGTCGACGCCCAGCGCAAAGCCGCCGCGCCGACCGCCGCCGCAGCCGTCGACTCCTCCAAGTACACGCCGCTCACCTGGCGCTACATCGGCCCGGAGGGCAACCGCGTCACCTCCACGAGTGGCGTGCCGGGCGATCCGAACACGTACTACGCCGGCGCCGCCTCCGGCGGCCTCTGGAAGACCACCGATGCCGGCATCACGTGGAAGCCGCTCTTCGACGGCGAGCCCGTTTCGTCCATCGGGTCGGTCGCCGTCGCGTCGAGCGACCACAACGTCGTCTGGGTCGGCACCGGCGAGCCGTTCATCCGCTCGCATATCTCGCTCGGCTGGGGCGTGTTCAAGTCCACCGACGCCGGCAAGAACTGGCAGAAGATGGGACTCGAGAACACGGGGCGCATCTCGCGCATCGTCATCCATCCCACCAACCCCGAGGTCGTCTACGTCGCGGCGCTCGGACACGCCTACGGGCCGCAACCCGACCGCGGCATCTTCCGCACGACCGACGGCGGCAAGACATGGGAGAAGGTGCTGTTCGTCAACGACAGCACCGGCGCCGTCGACCTCGTGATGGATCCCAACAACCCGCGCATCCTCTACGCCGCCTTCTGGCAGGTGGAGTTGCACACGTGGGGGCGCCTCTCGGGCGGCGCCGGCAGCGGCATCTGGATGTCGCGCGACGGCGGCACGACGTGGAAGCGCCTGCAGGGGAACGGCCTCCCCACGGCCACCATCGGCAAGATCGGCCTCGGCATCTCCAAGGCCAACTCCGACCGCATCTACGCGCTCATCGAGACGGGCGACGGCGTGCCCGCGGTGAACGTCGCCGCCCCCGCGACCGGACGCCTCTGGCGCTCCGATGACGGCGGGGCGAACTGGAAGAAGGTCTCCGACGACCGTCAGCTCGCCGGGCGCACCGCGTACTACAACCGCATGGGCGTGTCGCCCGACAACGCCGACGAGGCGTACTTCCTCTCGGCGAACTGGGCCAAGACGCTCGACGGTGGCCAGACCGTCATCGATCCCCCCGACGTGGAGATCCCCGGCGGCGACCATCACGACATCTGGATCGATCCGACGAACGGCAACCGCATGGCCGTCTCGCACGACGGCGGCCTCGCGGTCACGACGAACCGCGGCAAGTCGTGGCGCAACTTCGAGCTCCCCATCGCGCAGATCTACCACGTCACCACCGACGACCGCATCCCGTACTACGTGTACGGCAACCGGCAGGACGGGCCGTCGGCCCGTGGGCCCAGCAACACGCGCTACGGAGCGAACGGCGCGTTCCCCGACATCCCGCGTGGCGCTTGGCAGACGGTCGGTGGCGGCGAGAGCGGCTTCGCGACCCCCGACGCGTCGGACACCAACTTCGTCTGGTCGAGTGCGTCGGGCTCGGGCGCCGGCGGCGGCATCGTCACGCGCTACGACCTGCGCTCCGGCGCGGTGCGCTACGTCGAGGTGTGGCCGGAGGGCACCATCGGCCACTCGGCCGCCGAGGTGAAGTACCGCTTCGTGTGGAACTTCCCCCTGCACGTGTCGCCGAACGATCCCAAGAAAGTGTACGTCGGCAGCCAGCACGTGCACGTCTCGCGCGACTACGGCCAGAGCTGGCAACTCTACAGCCCCGACCTCACGCGCAACGACCGGTCGAAGATGCAGCGGTCGGGCGGCCTCACCCCCGACAACATCGGTGTCGAGTACTCGGGCGTCGTGATGTGGATCGCCGAGTCGCCCATCGAACCGGGCGTCGTGTGGGCGGGGACGAACGACGGCAAGCTCCAGCTCACCCGCGACGACGGCAAGTCGTGGACGGACGTGTCGGCCAACCTGGCCGGTCTGCCCGACTGGGGCACGGTGAGCAGCATCGTGCCGTCGCGCTTCACGAAGGGCGTGGCGTACGCGAGCGTCGACGGCCATCAGGCGAACAACCGCGACCCGTGGATCTGGCGCACGGCCGACTACGGCAAGACGTGGACGCTCATCGTGAACGGCATCCCGAAGAGCCCGCTCAGCTACGTGCACGCGCTCGCCGAAGACCCGGTCAAGCCGGGGCTGCTCTTCGCCGGCGCCGAGAACGGCATGTACGTCTCGTTCGACGACGGCGCCCGTTGGCAGCCGCTGCAGAACAACCTGCCGCACGCTCCCGTGTACGGCATCACGGTGCAGCCGCGTTTCAGCGACCTCGTGATCGCCACGTACGGGCGCGGCTTCTGGATCCTCGACGACATGACGCCGCTCCGCACCGCGGTGGACGTCGCGCCGCAGGACGTGGCGCTCTTCGCGCCGCGCAACGCGTGGCGCTTCCGCACCGCCGAAGCGCCGTTCGCCGTCGGCAACGATCCCACCGCCGGCTTCAGTCCGAAGTACGGCGCGTCGATCGATTTCTGGCTCAAGAGCGACGCGAAGGATTCGCTCAAGGTCGAGATCCTCGACGGCACCGGCGCCGTGGTGCGCTCGCTCACCACGGCCGGCAAGGCCGGCATCAATCGCGTGTGGTGGGACCTGCGTGGCGAATCCACCAGGGAGGCGCGCATCCGCGTGAGTCCGTACCTCTCGCCGTGGATGAAGGTCGAGGCCTCGGGCAAGCCGGCGCCGGGCGTCGGACGCATGTCGCTCCTCCTCCCGGCGGGCACCTACACGGTGCGGCTCGCCGCGGTGGGGAAGACGCTCACCCAGCCGCTCGTCGTGCTCGCCGATCCGAACTCGCACGCGTCGCCCGACGCCCTCAAGGCGCAGGAGACGCTCGCCCGCGCGATCATGTCCGACATCGACTCCACCGTCGCGACGATCGACCGCGTCGAACTCGCGCGCTCGCAGCTCGTCGCGGCCAAGGCCGCGCTCACCAGCGGCGAGAAGGACGCCGCGAAGGACAAGGACGCCGACCTCCGCGCCGCCGCCGATTCGCTCGATGAGCGCATCGCCGGGCTCGAGGAGAAACTGTTCCAGATCCGCGTCACCGGCCGCGGGCAGGATGCGCTCCGTTGGCCGCAGGGGATCGCCGAGAAGCTCGAATACCTCGGCGGCACCCTCACGGCGTCGGACGACCGGCCCACCGACAGCGAACGCGAGGTGCAGGCCCTGTTGCGCCAGCGGTTGCACGAGGCACAGGCGGCGATCGACGCGCTCCTCAAGGGCGACTTCGACGCGTTCAAGAAGCGGGTGCGCGACCGCAACGTGAACATCGTCTTCTGATACCAGCCACGGGACGCCGGCGGCCGGACGATACCGTCCGGCCGCCGGCGTCGTTTCAGTCGCGCCGCTCGTCGGGTGGCAGCATCAGGTCCTGCAGGAAGAAGGCGGCGAGCTCGGCGCGGCCGTGCAGCCCCGACTTGTCGTAGACGGCCACCGCGTGCTGGCGGACCGTGCGCTCGCTCCGGTCGGTGAGTCGGGCGATGCGCTTGTGACTCTCCCCCTTCAGCAGCAGGAGCGCCACCTCGCGTTCCGAGGGGGTGAGTGCCCAGCCGCGGAACCGTTCGTCGATCGCGCGACCGAGTCCGTCGAGGGCCGTCTGGGCGCTGGCCCGCCAGGCGTCACGTTCGGCGCGGTGTGCCTCGACCGCGTCACGCCACGACGCCGCGGCGCGTTCCGCGCGCCGCCAGCGGCGCCAGAGCACGACGACCCCGGTCAACGACGCCGCGATCATCACGACCTCGTAGACGACATGCACCGAGAACCAGTTGGACGGTTTGTCCAGCGCGAGGTCGACCGTGCCGCCAATCCCGATCAGGGCCAGCACGACGGCGAGCGGGAGCCGGAGCGGCGGATCGTCACCGCCGGGTGGGTCCGCGCCTACGTCATCTGCCGGAGTCAAGGGATTTCTCGCCACGTCGCGTCGAATGTCGGATGGTGCGGTCACGCTGGACGGCCCAGCTTGGCCTCAACCTCACAAGGAGCACACGGTGTTGCCGAACCCGCTGCATCCCGCCGTCGTCCACTTCCCGATCGTCCTGATGTTCCTCCTCCCAATCTCCGCGGCCGCCACGCTCTGGGCAATCCGGCGCGGCTGGGCGACACGTAACGCCTGGGCGATCCCGGCGCTCGTCGCCGGGGCGCTCACGCTGTCGGCGTGGGCCGCGCTGCAGACGGGGCAGGATCAGGGAGAAGTGGTCGAGAAGCGGGTCCCCGAGCGGTACGTCGAGTCGCACGAGGAGGCGGCCGAGCTCTTCCTCATCCTGTCGGGGGTCGTCTTCGCCATCACGGCGGCGGGGTTCGTCCGTGGGCGCGCCGGTGCCGTCATACGTCCCGCCGCCACGGTCGCCTCCGCGGCGCTCGTCATTGCCGGGTACCGCGTCGGTCACAGTGGCGGCGAGCTCGTCTACAAGCACGGCGCGGCGCCGGCGGCTTCCGCGGCGGCCGCGACGGCCGCGCAACCGGTCACGCCGGAGGAGCGCTCCGATAGGTGATCACGCGCACCTTCTCGAGGGTGATCAACCCGCCCCCGATCATCGCGTCGAGGGCGGGGAGCACCTCCTGGATGCGCTCCTCGGTGTCCACCGCCTCGACGACGATCGGCAGGTCGAGCGAGAGGATCTCGACGCGGTCGGTGCGCATCCGCGCGCTGGCGCCGAACCCCATGATCGCGCGCGTCACCGTCGCGCCGGCGAAATGCCGCTCGCGCAGCAGGAGGACGATCGCTTCGTAGAGCGGCTTGCCCGACGCGGGATCCCTGTCCCGCTCGCCGATGTGGATGCGCATCAGCGTGCGCTCGCCGTTCATCCCGTGCATGGGGCCACCTCCGTCAGAGGGCGCGGCGCGCATCGAGCGCGGCGCGGGCGAGCGCGAAGCCACCGAGCGTGCCGAGGAGCGCCAGCACGACGCTCGCCGTGGCGTAGCCACCGGCGCGACGCCAGTCGCCGTCCTCGATCAGGGTCAGCGTCTCGTACGAGAACGTCGAGAACGTGGTGTAACCGCCGCAGAATCCGGTCGTGAGCATGGCGCGCACCTCGGGCGAGACCGACGTCGACCCGAGCGTGTAGCGCATGAGGAAGCCGAGCAGCAACGACCCCGAGATGTTGATGAGCAGGGTGCCGGTGGGGAAGGCGCCCGCCGAGCGTGCCTGGATCACGCTCCCGAGCACGAACCGCGCGACCCCGCCGGTGGCGCTCCCGAGGGCGATCATCCCGAGCAGCTTGGCGTCGAACCCGTTCATGGACACAAAAAAGACTCCTCCGGATGGCGTCCGTAGGAGTCATCAGCCCGGCCCGGGCGGTTACGGCGAACTCCATCGCCGACTTGCGTCATCGTGCTGCGTATGATGTCGCTTTCCGATTGCCCCGTCAAGCGGAGCGAGCGGGTTCAATGAGACGCGCGAATCAGGTAGTTTTCACCGTATGACAGACGTCGTCGCCCTCGCCGCCGAACTGCTCGCCATCCCCTCGACGACCCGCGAGGAAGCGGCGGCCGTCGACTTCATCGCGCGCCGCCTCATCGCGAGCGGATGGGACGTCACGGTGCAGGAAGTCACGCCGGGGCGCGGCAACGTGTGGGCGTCGCGCAAAGGTGGCGGCGTCACGCTCTCGACGCACCTCGACACGGTGCCGCCGTATGTCGCGCCCCGGCTCGAGGGGACGCGCCTCTGCGGGCGCGGCGCGTGCGATGCCAAGGGGATCGCCGCCGCGATGCTCGTCGCCGCCGAGCGGCTCGTCGCCGCGGGAGAGGAGCGGGTGGACCTGCTCTTCGTGGTCGGCGAGGAGCGCGGTTCCGACGGCGCGCGCGCCGCGAACCAATTGCCCGCCACCAGTCGGTGGCTCATCAACGGCGAGCCGACGGAGAGCCGGCTCGCGACCGGGTGCAAGGGCGCGCTGCGCGTGATCGCGCGCGTGAAGGGGCGCGAGGCCCATTCGGCGTACCCGCACCTCGGCGACTCGGCCATCATCCCGATGGCCCGCATGCTCCTCGAGCTCGACGGGCTCGCCCTTCCGGTCGATACGGCGCTCGGCGAGACGACGCTCAACGTCGGACTCATCCGCGGCGGGAGCGAGGCGAACATCATCCCCGGTTTCTGCGAGGCGGAGATGATGGTGCGCCTCGTCGGTGACGCGGCGCCGGTGAAGAGCGCCCTCGACGCGTGGGCGACCGGCCGCGCCACGCTCGAGTACGGCTCGTTCATCCCCGCGCAGCGGTTCCACACCGTGCCCGGCTTCGACGTCGCGCCGATGGCGTACACCAGCGACATCCCGCTGCTCACGCGGTGGGGCACGCCGCTGCTCTTCGGGCCGGGCTCGATCCACGTCGCGCACACGCTCGAGGAGTACATCGCCGTCGACGAGCTGCGCGTGAGCGTGGACCACTATGAGCGGCTCGTCCGCACCCTCCTTCAGACCGGCACCTGACGTGACAGACTCGCGCATCCCCGTAGCCGTGCTCGGCGCCACCGGCGCCGTCGGCCAGACGTTCATCCGCTGCCTCGCGGGCCATCCCTGGTTCCGCGTCGCCGAGGTCGCCGCGTCGGAGCGGTCGGCGGGCAAGTCGTATGCGGAGGCCACGCGATGGATCGAGGGGGAACTCCCCGCCGACGTCGCGGCGCTCACCGTCACGCCGTGCGACACGGGGAGCGTGCGCTCGCCGGTCGTCTTCTCGGCGCTCGACGCCGCCGCGGCCGCCGACTTGGAGCCCGCGTTCGCGCACGAAGGGCGCGTCGTGCTCAGCAACGCCAAGAACTACCGCATGGAACCCGACGTGCCGCTCGTGATCCCCGAGGTGAACGCGGGGCACCTCGCGATCCTCGAGGTGCAGCGGCGGAACCGGGGGTGGAGCGGCGCGATCGTGACGAACGCGAACTGCGCGTCCACGACCGCGGCGGTGGCGATGGCGCCACTGCACGAGCGGTTCGGCATCCGCACGGTGTTCATCTCGACGATGCAGGCCGTCTCCGGCGCGGGCTATCCCGGCGTGCCGTCGCTCGACATCCTCGGCAACGTGATCCCGTACATCAAGGACGAAGAGCCGAAGATCGAGACCGAGATGCAGAAGATGCTGGGGCGCTTCACGGGCTCGGCCATCGAGCACGCCTCGTTCGTGGTGAGCGCGCATGCGAACCGCGTGCCGGTGGAGCACGGCCATACGACCTGCCTCACGCTGGGCTTCGAGCGCAAGCCGACCGTGGAGGAGGCGATCGAGGCGCTGCGCGAGTGGAAAGGGGAAGCGATCGTGCGCGGACTGCCGTCGGCGCCCGCGATGCCCATCCGCTACCGCGACGAGCCCGACCGCCCGCAGCCGCGGCGCGACGTGATGGACGGTCGCGGCATGACGACGACCGTCGGCCGCGTGCGCGCCGACAACATCCTCGACCTGCGCCTCGTCGCGATGTCGCACAACACCATCCGCGGCGCGGCGGGGGGCTCGATCCTCAACGCCGAGGTGCTCGTGCAGACGGGCGTCATCGCGCGGAGCGGCGCGGCGTGATCGTCGCCAAGTTCGGCGGCACCTCGGTGGGCGATGCGACGGCCATCCGTCGCACCGCCGGCATCGTCAAGGCGCGCCTCGACCGGCACCCGGTGGTCGTCGTCTCGGCCCTCGCCGGCACGACGAACGCGCTCATCGCCGCCGCCGAGCAGGCGTCGGGCGGGCACCTCGTCGCCGCGATCGCGCAGGTGGAGGCGCTGCGTGAGCGGCACCTGCAGACGGCGCGCGAACTCATCGGCTCGGGCGCCGACGCCGAGGACGTGGCCGCCGAGATCTCGATGCTCTTCGACGAACTTGCGCATCTCGCCGAAGCGCTCTCCGTGCTTGGCTACCTCACGCCGCGTTCGCTCGACACCATCTCGGCGATGGGAGAGCAGCTCTCCGCGCCGATCGTCGCCGCGACGTTCCGCCGCCTCGGCATCGACGCCGTGCTCGTCGACGCGCGCCGCGTGCTCATCACCGACGCGACGTTCGGCAAGGCGGAGCCGCAGGACGACCTCATCGCCGCCGCCGCGAGCGAGCATCTCCTCCCGCTCGTCAACGCCGGGAAGGTGCCGATCCTCGGCGGCTTCATGGGAGCCACGAAGGACGGCGTGACGACCACGCTCGGCCGCGGCGGATCGGACTACAGCGCCGCGCTGTTCGGCGCGGCGCTCGACGCCGAGGCGATCGAGATCTGGACCGACGTCGACGGCATGCTCACCGCCGATCCGCGCGTGATCCCCGAGGCGCAGCTCATCGAGCACATCCGCTTCGACGAGGCGGCCGAGCTCGCCAGCTTCGGCGCCAAGGTGCTGCACCCGAACACGATCGCGCCGGCGGTGAAGCGCGGCATCCCCGTGTTCGTGTGCAACTCGATGCGCCCCGACGGCAACGGGACGCGCATCACCTTCGACGCGCCGACCTTCCCCGTGCGCGCGATCGCCGGCAAGGGGAACACCGTCATCGTGAAGGTGCGCTCGCCGCGCATGCTCGGCATGCCCGGTGCGCTGCGCGCCATCTTCGACGTGTTCGCGCGGCACAAGACGTCGGTGGACGTGGTGACGACCTCCGAGGTCTCGGTGTCGCTCACCGTGGACGACGACCAGCACCTCGAGGCGGTCGTCGCCGAGTTGCGCGCCTTCGGCGACGTCGGTCTCGAGCGGGGGAAGGGGATCGTCGCCGTCGTCGGCGCCGGCCTCGGCGGCAGCGCTCCCGCCATGGCGAAGGCGATCGCCGCCGTCGGCGAGACGCGGCTGCACATGCTGTCGCTGAGCGCCACGGGGATCAACCTCACGATGATCGTCGACGCCGACCAGGTGAAGCCGGTGATGCGCCGGCTGCACGACGCCTTCTTCGGACCGCAGCGCGCATGAGCACTCCTCGCGTGCGGCTGGCCGTCATCGGCGACGGCAAGATGGGGCGTGCCGTCGCCTCGCTCGCCGACGAGCACGGCTTCGACGTCGTCGCCCTGCTCGGCGAGGCGCAACTCGCGCCGCGCGGCGTGACCCGCGAACTCCTCGCCGATGCGCAGGTCGCGATCGAATTCACCGTGCCGCGCGCCGCGGCGGCGAACGTCCGCGCCTGCGTCGCGCTGGGCGTCCCCGTCGTGAGTGGCACGACCGGCTGGGACGAGGCGCGCCCCGCCGTCGCGGCGGAAGTGCTCGCCGCGAAGGGGGCCCTGCTGTGGGCGCCCAACTTCGCGATCGGCGTGCACCTCTTCACGCGCCTCGTCGCCGAGGCCGCGCGGCTCGTCACGTCGGCGAACGCCGGCTTCGACGCGCACCTCGTCGAGACCCATCATGCCGCGAAGCTCGACGCCCCGTCGGGCACGGCGAGGCTCATCGCCGAGCACGCGGCGCGGGAGCTCGGCCATGCGCTGCCGACGACGAGCGTCCGCACGGGGAGCGTGCCGGGGACGCACGAGGTCGTCTTCGACGCGCCGTTCGAACAGATCACGCTCACCCACGTCGCGCGCGACCGCCGCGTCTTCGCCGCCGGCGCACTCGCCGCGGCCCGCTGGATCGTCGGGCGCCACGGCGTGTTCACCCTCGACCACCTTCTCGGGACCGCCGAATGACCCGGTCGCTCGCAGGCTGCGCCACCGCGCTCGTCACTCCCTTCGCCGCCGACGGCAGCGTCGACGAGACCGCGCTCGCCGCGTTCGTCGACTGGCAGCTCGAGGAGGGGATCGACGGCCTCGTCCCTGTCGGCTCCACCGGTGAGGCCGCCACGATGTCGCTCGACGAGCGGCTCCTCGTGGCGCGCATCACCGCCGAGCGCGCCGACGGCCGCGTGCCGGTCATCGCCGGGGCGGGCGGGAACGACACGAAGGTCGCCATCGAGACGTCCAAGGCGATGGTCGCGACCGGCGCGACGCACCTCCTCCACGTCTCGCCGGCGTACAGCAAGCCGCCGCAGCGCGGCATCCTCGCGCACTTCCGCGCCATCGCCGACGCCTCCACTCTCCCGATCGTCGTGTACAACGTGCCCGGCCGCACGGCGAGCAACATCGAGGCCGAGACCACGCTCGCGCTCGCCGAGCATTCGAACATCGTCGCGGTGAAGGAGGCGTCGGGGAACCTCGCGCAGATCAGCGAGATCATCCGGCACGCCCCGAGCGGGTTTGAGGTGCTCTCGGGTGACGACGGACTCACCCTCGGCGTGATCGCGGCCGGCGGGCACGGCCTCATCTCCGTGGTCTCGAACGCCGCGCCGCGCGCCATGACGGCGCTGTGCAAGGCCGCCGCGGCCGGGCGTGCCGACGAGGCGAAGGCGTTGCACCTCAAGCTGCACGCGCTCTGCCAGGCCGCGTTCTGCGAATCGAACCCCATCCCCATCAAGGCCGCGGTGGCGCTGCTCGGCAAGATCGAGAACCGGCTGCGCTTGCCGCTCGTCACGATGGACTCGAAGCACTATCCGCGCCTGCGGGCGAGTCTCGTCGAGGCGGGAGCGCTGACCTCGTGACGTCGCTCGCCCACGTGACACTCGAGACACGGATCGAGGCGCTGTTCGCGCTCCCCGCCGGGAGCGAGCCGCCCAGCGACGTCGGCGAGACGATCCGCACGCTGCTCGACGAACTCGAGCGCGGCACGCTCCGCTCCGCCGTGCATGGCGACGATGGCACGTGGCGCGCCGTCCCCTGGGTGAAGCGCGGCATCCTCGCCGGGTTCCGCTTCGGCCAGCTCGCCGACCTCTCGCCCGCGGGGGGCGCGTTCTCGTTCGTCGACAAGGACACGATCCCGCCGCAGCGGTTCGGCGTGGCGCAGAACGTCCGAATCGTCCCCGGCGGCTCGACCGTGCGCCGCGGCGCGCACCTCGCCGCCGGCGTCGTCTGCATGCCGCCGATGTTCGTGAACGTCGGCGCCTTCGTGGGCGCCGGGACGATGATCGACTCGCACGCGCTCGTCGGCAGCTGCGCGCAGATCGGCGCCCGCTGCCACATCAGCGCGGCCGCCCAGGTCGGGGGCGTGCTCGAGCCGGTGAACGCGAGTCCCGTCGTCATCGAGGACGACGTGATGATGGGAGGGAACACCGGCGTCTACGAGGGCACGGTCGTGCGGAGCCGGGCGGTGATCGCGGCGGGGGTCGTACTCACGCGCGGCACCCCCGTCTACGACCTCGTGCGCGAGACGGTGTATCGCGCCACGGCCGACGCGCCGCTCGAGATCCCCTCCGGCGCCGTCGTCGTCCCCGGCGCGCGCGCCGTGCGGAGCGGCTGGGCGGCGGAGCAGGGACTCGCGTTGCAGACGCCCGTGATCGTGAAGTACCGCGACGAGAAGACCGACCTCGCGACCGCCCTCGAAGGGTGGCTGCGGTAGGATGCGCGTCTCCGGCCGGCTCCGCGTTCCCGGCGACAAGAGCATCTCCCATCGCGCGCTGATGTTCGCCGCGCTCGGCGATGGCGTCTCGCGCATCGAGGGACTCCTTCCCTCGGCCGACGTCCACAGCACCGCCGGGATGTTGCGCGCCCTCGGCGTCGACGTGCCCGCGGTGACGAGCGACGCGATCTCGGTGCGCGGCGTGGGGCTGCGCGGACTGCGCGCGAGCGCCGCCCCCCTCGACGGCGGCAACAGCGGCACGACGACGCGCCTCATGGCCGGCATCCTCGCCGCGTCGCCGTTCGCGTCGCGCGTCATCGGCGACGCGAGCCTCAGCAAGCGGCCGATGCGGCGCGTCGCCCAGCCGCTCACGGCGATGGGGGCGCGCTTCGAGTTCGAGCAGGGCGACGGGCTGCCGATGACCATCCACGGCGGCGCGCTGCAGGGCATCACCTGGCGCAGCGAGGCGGCGAGCGCGCAAGTGAAGAGCGCGATCCTGCTCGCCGGCCTCGTCGCCGGGGTTCCGGTCGAGGTGCATGAACCCGCGGCGACGCGCGACCACAGCGAGCGGATGCTGCGCGGCCGCGGCATCGACGTGCGCAGCGAGGGGACCACCGTCTCGCTCGTACCGGGACCCGCACTGCGCTCGCTCGACGCGCGCGTCCCGGCCGATCCGTCGTCGGCGACGTTCTTCGCCGCGCTCGCGGCCCTCGCCTCGAGCGGCGAGATCGAGATCGAGGGGGTCTGTACCAACCCCACCCGCACGGGCGCCTTCATCGTGCTCGAGCGGATGGGCGCGCGCCTCGGGTGGGAGGATGTGCGCGACGAGGGCGGCGAGTCGGTCGCGACGCTCGTCGCGGCGCCACGGCGGCTCGTCGGTACCGTCATCGAGCCGGCCGAAGTGCCCTCGCTCATCGACGAACTGCCGATGCTCGCCTGCGTCGCCGCGCGCGCCGCGGGGGAGACGCGGGTGACCGGCGCCGCCGAGTTGCGCGTGAAGGAGAGCGATCGCATCTCCACGGTGGTGCGGAACCTCGTGGCGGTCGGCGCCGACGCGGAGGAGCTGCCCGATGGCTTCGTCGTGCGCGGTGGCGACCGGCCGCTCGCGGGGCGCGTCGTCACGCACGGCGATCACCGCATCGCGATGGCGTTCGGCGTGCTCGGCGCGCTCCCGGGCAATCAGATCGAGATCGACGACCCCGACTGCGTCGCCGTGTCGTATCCCACCTTCTGGTCCGACCTGAGCCGTGTCCGTGCCTGATCGTCCCTTCGTCGTCACCATCGACGGCCCCGCCGCGTCGGGCAAGTCGTCCACGGCGCGCATGGTCGCCGAGGCGCTCGGTGCCCGCCACGTCGACTCCGGTTCGCTCTACCGTGCCGTGACGGCGGCGCGCATCCGCGAGGGTGACGAGCCGCAACTCTGGACCGAGGAGTCGGTGCTCCATGCGGCGCGCCGCGTGAGTTGGCAGCCGGGGGAGACGACCTTCCTGGCGTGCATCGACGGCCGTCCGGAGGAGGCCGAGATCCGGGGCGACGCCGTGACGGCGCTCGTCTCGCAGGTCGCGCAGATGCGGCACCTGCGGCTCTGGGTGAACGACCGGGTGCGGGAGGCGGCGACGGCGCACGAGGTCGTCGCCGACGGGCGCGACATGGGGACGGTCGTGTTCCCGGACGCGCCGCTCAAGGTGTGGCTGGTGGCGCTGCCGAGCGTGCGGGCGCGCCGTCGCATCCTGCAGCGCACCGGGCGGGAGCCGATGCCGGAGGAGCTGGAGGCCGAGACGGAGGAGCTCGAAGCCCGCGACCTGCGCGATTCGGAGCAGACGCAGCCGGCCCCCGACGCGGTGTGGGTGGACACGAGCGGCATCACACAGGCGGAGCAGGTGGCGCGGATCGTCGCACTGGCGCTGGAGCGGCGGCCTAACTGACCGTCGGGGCTGGCCTTAGGCCATTGACCCTGTGCCTCGAAGAGACTAACATACAAGGCTCCGGCAATTCGGCCGGGGCCTTGTTCGTTCACCCGTATCCTCGCCGTCGCGGCGAGCCGATCCCCACCGCGACTCAGGTTCCATGACTCCCGAGATGCTCGAAGAGACCCCCGCTGCGCCGTTGACGGCGCGCGAGAAGCGCGACCTCCAGAAGGCGCAGCTTCGCCCCCTCGCCAATCGCCGCCCCGAGCTCTACGAGGAAGACGAGTATTCGTCCTCCGAGTACGAGCAGATGATGGAGATGTACAACGGCACCCTCGCCTCGATCGAGGAAGGGGAGATCGTCAAGTCGAAGGTGCTCGAGATCCGCGACAACCTCGTCGTGCTCGACATCGGCTTCAAGAGCGAAGGGACGATCCCGCTCGAGGAGTTCAAGGACATCCCCGACCTCAAGGTCGGTGACGAGATCGAAGTGCTCCTCGAGCACCTCGAGGACCAGGAAGGCTCGGTCGTCCTGTCGAAGAAGAAGGCCGACTTCATGCGCGTGTGGGAGCGCATCCGCGTCGCCTACGAGTCCGACCAGCCGGTGGAAGGCACGCTCGTCAAGAAGATCAAGGGTGGCGTGGTCGTCGACCTCATGGGCGTCGACGCCTTCCTCCCGGGTTCGCAGATCGCGCTCCGGCGCGTCCCGAACATCGACGAGCTGCTCGGCCAGAAGTACGAGTTCAAGATCATCAAGCTCAACAAGCGCCGCCGCAACATCGTCGTCTCGCGCCGCGTGATCCTCGAGACGGAGCGGGCCGGCAAGCGCGAGAAGCTGATGAAGGAGCTCCAGAAGGACCAGGTGCGGAAGGGCGTGGTCAAGAACATCACGGACTTCGGCGCCTTCATCGACCTCGGCGGCGTGGACGGCCTGCTCCACATCACCGACATGTCGTGGGGCCGCATCTCGCATCCGAGCGAGATGGTGCAGATCGGCCAGGAGCTCGAGATCAAGGTGCTCGACATCGATTGGGAGCGCGAGCGCATCTCGCTCGGCCTCAAGCAGCTGCAGAGCTACCCGTGGAAGGACGTCGCCGCCAAGTACCCGGTCGGCACGCGCGTCTCGGGCAAGGTCGTCAGCATCACGAACTACGGCGCCTTCATCGAGCTCGAGCCGGGCATCGAGGGGCTCGTCCACATCAGCGAGATGAGCTGGACGCGCAACGTCCGTCACCCGTCGAAGCTCGTCAGCATCGGCGAGGCGATCGAGGCGGTGGTGCTCAAGGTCGATCCGAACGAGGAGAAGATCTCGCTCGGCATGAAGCAGACCGAGCAGGATCCGTGGATGGTGCTGCCGCTCAAGTACCCGGTCGGCACGCGCATCAACGGCAAGGTCCGCAACCTCACGAGCTTCGGCGCGTTCGTCGAGATCGAGCCGGGGATCGACGGCCTCATCCACATCTCCGACATGAGCTGGACGAAGCGCGTCCAGCACCCGTCGGAGGTCGTGAAGAAGGGCGACTCGGTCGACGTCGTGATCCTGAACATCGACAGCGACAACAAGCGCATCTCGCTCGGCCTCAAGCAGGCCGCCGAGGATCCGTGGCTGAAGATCGGCGAGACCTACCCGGTCGGCACCGAGCTGAAGGGCACGATCGTGCGTCTCATGGACAAGGGCGTCGTGGCGGACCTCGGCAACGACATCGAGGGCTTCGTCCCGATCTCGCAGCTGAACCTCACGGGCAAGCAGATCCAGAGCCCGGCCGATATCGCGTGGGAAGGGATGATCCTCGAGCTGCGCGTGCTCGAGGTCGACCCGATCCATCGCCGCATCGTGCTGGCCGTGACAAGCATCCCCGAAGACCAGCCGCCGCGTCCGGAGACGCCGAGCAAGGTGTTCTCGGAAGAGGGCGAGGCCGCCGCGGCGCAGATCCCGGCGAACCTCGACGAGATCGTGGCCGAGATCGAGCCCGAGGCGTAACGGCGCCTCGGATCTTCGCAGGGACGGCATAACAACGCCTCAGATCTTCGCAGATACGGCGGAATGACGCCGCAGTTGCTCGCAGGGACGGCGGAACGACGCCGCAGATGAACGCAGATACGACAGGAAGGGCTTCTTGGGGGAACGACGGCGCGAAGGGCGCGCGGTCGTTCCCCCAAGGCCTTTAACTCCCGTCTGCGGTATCTGCGTCCATCCGCGGCGTCGTTCGCCCTTCGCCGTACCTGCGGAGATCCGAGGCGTTGTTGCAGTCCCTCCGCTCCTCGCGTAACGTCATGCCTCGATGAAACCCACATCACGCCTCGCGGCGATCGTCCTCGCCGCCCTCGCGACCGCCTGCGCCACGCCGTCGCTCCTCGTCCCCGACGACTCGGCGGTGCAGCTCGCGCACACCACGATCGCCGCGCCGAACCCCGCCGAGCGCGGGAGCTACGCCGTGAAGTTCCTGTACTACGGCAGCGGCGGCGACCGGCGCCGCGCCGAGTATCGCGACTCGCTCACCCTGCGCACGCGGGCCGTGAACGGCACCCCGTATCTGCGCGGCGGCGACAAGAAGCGGCTCAAGAAGCGGTGGGACTACTGGGGCTTCGACGAGAAGCGGCTCCCCGTGAACGCGCGGGTCTGGTATCCCGACGGGCCCGGGCCGTTCCCCCTCGTGCTGATCGTGCACGGCAACCACGACATGAAGAAGTTCTCCGACCCCGGCTACGCGTGGCTCGGCGAACATCTGGCGAGCCGGGGGTTCATCCTCGCGTCGGTGGACGAGAACTTCCTCAACGGCGACCTGCGCAACGAGAACGACGCGCGCGGCTGGATGCTGCTCCAGCACCTGAAGGTGTGGCGCGCGTGGAACGCCGATCCCGCGTCGCCCTTCTTCAAGAAGATCGACATGTCGCGCATCGCGCTCGCCGGCCACTCGCGCGGCGGCGAGGCCGTCGCCGTCGCCGCGGCGTTCAACCGGCTCTCGCGCTATCCCGACGACGCGCGCGTCACCTTCGACTTCGGCTTCGACATTCGCACCGTGATCGCGATCGCGCCCGTCGACGGCCAGTACAAGCCCGCCGACAAGCCGACACCGCTCGAGAACGTGAACTACTTCGTCATCCATGGCTCGCACGACAGCGACGTCTCGACCTTCATGGGGCTGCGCCAGTACGAGCGCGTGCGCTTCACCGACGGCGGCGACTGGGTGAAGGCCGCGGTGTACGTGTACCGCGCCAACCACGGCCAGTTCAATACCGTGTGGGGGGACAACGACGTCGGCGACTCGGGGTGGCTGCTCAGGAAGCACCTGCTCCTCACCGGCGACGAACAGCGACAGGCCGGCAAGGTGTTCATCACCGGGTTCCTCGAGGCCACGCTGCACGGCCGGCGCGAGTACCTCCCGATGTTCGCCGACCACCGCACGGCGGGCGGATGGCTCCCGAGGACGATCTACATCTCCCGGTTCGACCGGCCGACGACGCGGCTGCTCGCCGATTTCGAGGAGGGGATCGACGTCACGCGCGGGTCGGCCGACGGCGTGCGTCTCGAAGGACGCCGCTTGGCGACCTGGAAGGAGGTCGGCCTGACGATGCGCAGCCGCGGGCTCCAGCCGTTCAACAACAACGCGGTGATGCTCGGGTGGACCGCGCCCGACTCGGTGCGGAAGGGCGCGGTGCCGAGCTACACGCTCGCGCTTCCCGACACGCTCGCCACCTCGTGGAAGCTCGCGCGGGCCTCGTCGCTCGTCTTCTCGCTCGCGAACTACGGCGGCCCGCGGCCGCGGCCGCTCGCCCGGGGCGATACCGCGGCGCCTCTCGACAGCGCCGCCGCCGCGCGCGTGGGCGGCGACTCGGCCGTCAGCGCACACGCGGGTACGGCGAACGCCGCGACGCGTGACGACGCGCACGCGAAGGCGAGCGCCGACTCGGTGCCGCTCGACTTCGACATCGAGCTCGTCATGGCCGACGGGCGCACGGTGTCGGTCCCGCTCTCCGCCGTCGCGCCGGTGCGCCCGCCGCTCACGGTGCAACTGTGGAAGTGGACGTTCGTCGAGAAGCGCTTCGGCGCACCGGCCAAGGACCACGACGACGTGCTCGCGAGCTACCGCGTGCCGCTCGCGCTGTTCGCGGAGCGGCTCGACGGATTCGACCCGCACGGCGTGCGCGCCGTGCGGTTCGTCTTCGACCGGGGTCCCGCCGGAACGATCCTGCTCGATGACGTCGGCTTCGACGTCGGAGAACCGCCCGGCGGCGGCAAGTGAGGGCACGCGCGACGGCGGAACGCCGTCGCGGACCAGATTACGGCTTGTAGACCACCGGCAGCACGACCCGCGTGCGCACGGGAGTGTCCTTGACCTTCCCGGGATAGAACTCGAGCTTCTCGGCGACCTTCTTCGCGGCCTCGGCGAGCGCCGGCACCGACGACGCGGTCTCGATCGAGCCCGGCTCGACCTTGCCGTCCTTGTCCACCACCATCTCCATCTGCACTGTGCCGCCGACGCCGCTGCTCTTCAGCAGGGGCGGATACGAGCCCTGGATGAGCTTCGTCGCCTGCGACATCGACGCGAGCTTCGGCATCGTCGAGAGGTCCGCGAGGTCGTAGACCTTGCTCGCGTCCTGTCCCCAGGCCTGCGTCGACATGAACGCGATCGCCGTCGCGAGTCCGAGGACGCGCCAGAGTGTGCTCCGGGTCGCCCCGGGGAGAGTAGCAATCCTTGCCATGTAGCCTCCGGTTATTGAGATGTGTGTAGCCCTCATCGGTATTTTCGACCGACGCCGCCAGAACTTGAGTCACGTGCGGCGACCGTCCGCCGGTGGTCGTGTCCCAGGGCGCTCACTACCTTTAGAGTCCTATGTCCATGCGAGACAAGCTCCAGCTCCTTGAGCAGCGGCGCGCCGCCTCGGAGCAGGGAGGTGGGGCCGCCCGGCTGAAGGCCCAGCACGACAAGGGGAAGCTCTCGGCGCGCGAGCGTCTCGACGTCCTGCTCGATGAGGGGAGCTTCGTCGAGCTCGACCGGTTCGTCACGCATCGGTCCGAGGACTTCGGGCTCGCCGACCAGCGGCCGTACGGCGATGGCGTCGTCACGGGGTACGGCCGCATCGACGGCCGCCTCGTCTACGTCTTCTCGCAGGACTTCACGGTCTTCGGCGGATCGCTCTCCGAGGCGCACGCCGAGAAGGTGTGCAAGATCATGGACCTCGCGGTGCGGAACGGCGCGCCCGTGATCGGACTCAACGACTCGGGCGGCGCCCGCATCCAGGAAGGGGTCGTCTCGCTCGGTGGCTACGCGGAGATCTTCCTGCGCAACACGCTCGCGTCGGGCGTCGTGCCGCAGATCTCGGCGATCCTCGGGCCGTGCGCCGGCGGCGCGGTGTACTCACCCGCCATCACCGACTTCGTGTTCATGACGAAGGGGACGAGCTACATGTTCGTCACCGGCCCCAACGTGGTGAAGACGGTCACGCACGAGGACGTCACGATGGAGGCGCTCGGCGGCGCCGACACGCACGGCGCGACGAGCGGGGTCTCGCACTTCACGAGCAACAGCGAGCTCGAGTGTCTCGAGTCGATCCGCACGCTGTTCCGGTACGTGCCGTCGAACAACGTCGAGCCGCCGCCCCGCGGGCGCGGCACCGACCCGCGCGACCGGCGTGACGAGGCGCTGCTCGACCTCGTTCCCGACAGCCCCAACAAGCCGTACGACATGCACGACGTGCTCGCCCGCATCATCGACGACGGCGAGTTCCTCGAGGTGCAGCGCGACTACGCGGCGAACATCATCTGCGGCTTCGCGCACATCGGCGGCTTCAGCGTCGGCATCGTCGCCAACCAGCCGGCCGTGCTCGCCGGCGTGCTCGACATCAGCGCGAGCCTCAAGGCGGCGCGGTTCATCCGGTTCTGCGACGCCTTCAACGTGCCGATCGTGACCTTCGAGGACGTGCCGGGCTTCCTCCCCGGCGTCGCCCAGGAACATGGCGGCATCATCAAGCACGGCGCGAAGCTGCTCTACGCCTACTGCGAGGCCACCGTCCCCAAGCTGACGGTGATCACCCGCAAGGCATACGGCGGCGCTTACGACGTCATGAGTTCCAAACACATCCGCGGCGACTTCAACGTGGCATGGCCCACGGCCGAGATCGCCGTGATGGGCCCCAAGGGCGCGGTCGAGATCCTGTTCAAGAAGGAGATCGCCGACAGCGACGACCCCGCGAAGGCGATGGACGCGAAGGTCGCCGAGTACGCCGAGAAGTTCGCCAACCCCTACGTCGCCGCGAGCCGCGGCTACGTCGACGACATCATCGACCCGCGCGACACCCGCCCGCGACTCATCGACGCGCTCGAGGCGCTGCAGACGAAGCGCGACCGGAATCCGCCGAAGAAGCACGGGAATATTCCACTGTAGGAGGGGGAGGGGGAGGGGCAGTCGAGCACGAGCCGATCGGCTTCCCCCTCACACGTCCCACTCCCACTCAACTCCCACTCCCACTCGGGTCCCACTCGCACTCGGCTCCCACTCCCACTCGACCTCCCCCGCTATCGCCTTGCCCTCCCACTCGTCGTTCAAGAAAGTGATCATCGCCAACCGCGGCGAGATCGCCCTCCGCATCGTGCGCGCCTGCCGCGAGCTCGGCCTCCGCTCCGTCGCCGTCTATTCCGACGCCGACGCGACCTCGCCGCACGTGCGCGAAGCCGATGAGGCCGTCCGCATCGGTCCGCCCCCCTCGAGCCACAGTTACCTGCTCGGCGACGCGATCATCGCCGCCGCCAAGGCGACGGGCGCCGAGGCGGTGCATCCGGGCTACGGTTTCCTGAGCGAGCGCGAGTGGTTCGCGCGCGCCGTGCGCGACGCCGGGCTCGTGTGGGTCGGCCCGCCCGCGGAGGCGATCGCGGCGATGGGGAGCAAGACGTCGGCGCGGCAGTTGGCGATCGCGCACGACGTCCCCGTCGTGCCCGGCACGACCGAGGCGCTCACCGACGCCGCCGAGGCCGCGGAGGTCGCGGCGCGGTTCGGATATCCCGTGCTGCTCAAGGCGGCGGCCGGTGGCGGCGGCAAGGGGATGCGGGTCGTCCGCTCCGCGGCGGAGATCGCCGGCGCGCTCGACGCCGCCAAGCGCGAGGCGAAGAACGCGTTCGGCGACGACGCCGTGTACGTGGAGAAGTACATCGAGGGGCCGCGGCACATCGAGATCCAGGTGCTCGCCGACCAGCATGGCACCGTGCTCTCGCTCGGCGAGCGCGAATGCTCCGTGCAGCGCCGTCACCAGAAGATGATCGAGGAGGCGCCCAGCGTCGCCGTCTCGCCGGAGTTGCGCCGCCGGATGGGGGAAGCCGCGGTGCGTGCGGCGCGCGCCGCCGGGTACGTCAACGCCGGCACCTGCGAGTTCCTGCTCGACGCGAGCGGCGCGTTCTACTTCCTCGAGATGAACACGCGCATCCAGGTCGAGCACCCCGTCACCGAACTGGTGACCGGCCTCGACCTCGTGCAGTGGCAGTTGCGCATCGCCGCGGGGGAGCGGCTCCCCGCCCTCGGCCCCATCGAGCCGAACGGCTGGGCGATCGAGTGCCGCATCACGAGCGAGGATCCGGCGAACGGCTTCCTCCCGTCCACAGGCCACATCACGCACCTGCAGGTGCCCGGTGGGCCCGGCGTGCGATGGGATGGCGGCGTGGAGGTCGGTTCCGAGGTCGGGCTGTTCTACGATCCGATGCTCGCCAAGCTCATCGTGTGGGCACCAACGCGCGGCGAGGCCGTGGCGCGCATGCGGCGCGCGTTGCGCGAGCTGACCATCGAGGGGATCGAGACGTCGCGCGAGTTCCACCTGCGCGTGATGGACGACGACGAGTTCCAGCGAGGCGCGATCGAGATCCAGTGGCTCGAGCGCCGCTTGCCGTCGCTGCTCGCGGCGACGCCCTCGGCCGCCGATCGCGAGGCCGTCGCGATCGCGGCCGCGCTCATCGCCGAGCACGACCGCGGTGCGCGAGTGAAGGCGTCGGGCGGGGCAGGTGATGCCGCCGCAGGCACGGCGCCGTCGGAGAGTGCGTGGGCGCGCCTCGCGCGCGCCGAGGGGCTGCGCGGCGCGTGACCCAGCAGTGGACGCTCGACATCGCGTCGATCGCCGCCGGAGGCGACGGCGTGGCCCGACACGAGGGGCTCGTCGTGTTCGTGCCGCGCACTGCGCCCGGCGACCGCGTCGTCGCGTCGGTGGAGCAGAAGGGGCGGCTCGCGCGCGGCCGCGTCGATCGGTTGGAGGTGCCGGGACCCGGTCGCGTCACGCCGGCGTGCCCACACTATGAGCGAGACCACTGTGGCGGCTGCCAGCTGCAGCACCTGTCGATCGAAGCGCAGCGCGAGGCGAAGCGGCATATCGTGCAGGAGACCATGCGCCGCATCGCGCGGCGCGACCTGCCGCTCCCGGCGATGGTCGGCGGCGAGCGCGTGTGGCACTATCGTCGCAAGCTCTCGCTCGCCATCCGCCGTGACGCCTCGGGCGTGCGGGCCGGCTTCCACGCGTGGGACGATCCCGACCGCGTCTTCTCGCTGGAGGAATGCCGCCTCGCCGAGCCGGCGCTGCTCGAGGCGTGGCGCGAGGTGCTCGCGGCCGAGCGGTGGTTGCCCTCCGATCCGCGATTGCGCGGCAACGTGCGCCTTGCCGAGGGGGGCGCGTCGTTCGTCCTCGAAGGCGGCAGGGAGTGGCGGCATCATGCGACCTTCGCCGGCCAGGTGCCGTCGATCGGCGCGATCTGGTGGGTGCCCGACGGGGCGACGCGGCGGTTGCTTCACGACCGGCGCGAGCATGCGTCGCCGGCGGCGTCGTTCGCGCAGGTGAATCCCGAGGTGGGCGCGCTGCTCTCCGAGTTCGTCATCGACCGCGCGATGGCCCACGATCCGGCGACGGTGGTCGATGCCTATGCGGGCGCCGGGGATGTCGCCGCGGCGCTCTCTGGGCGCGGCTGCCGCGTGACGGCGATCGAACTCGACCGCGAGGCGAGCGCGTTCAGCGCGACGCGGCTCGGCGAGGGGTCACGCGCCATCGCGGCGCGGGTCGAGGAAGCGCTCGAGGGCGCGCTCCCCGCCGACGTCGTGATCCTCAATCCGCCGCGCGCCGGGGTGGACGCGCGCGTCACGGCGCTCCTCGCGCGCGCCGAGCGCCGTCCGCGCGCGATCGTCTACGTGAGCTGCGACCCCGCGACGCTCGCGCGCGATGTTGCGCGGCTGGGTGGGTGGCGCGTCTCCGGCATGACGGCGTTCGACATGTTCCCGCAGACCGCGCACGTCGAGACCGTGTGCGAGCTGGTACCCGAGGAGGCGGCATGAAGTACTTCGTGGACATCGACGGCACGCGGGTCGAGGTCGAGCTCGACGGCGAGACGGCGCGCGTCGACGGCGGCGCGCCGCGGCACGCGCACCTCGTCGACGTCGCCGGCACCCCCGTACGGCTCGTGACGATCGACGGCGCGATGCACCGCCTCACGGCGCGGCGCGACGGCGCGCGCGGGCGCTACGTGGTGCGCATCGACGGCCGCCGGCACCTCGTCGAAGCGCTCGACGCGCGGACGCGCGCCATCCGCGACCTCTCGGCGGCGGCCGCGGGGCCCCTCGGACCGCAGCCCCTGCGCGCGCCCATGCCCGGCCTCATCGTGCGCGTGTCGGTCGCGCCCGGCGACGACGTCGAGGCCGGGCAGGGGATCGTCGCCATGGAGGCGATGAAGATGGAGAACGAGCTGCGCTCGCCCGCCGCCGGCATCGTGAAGGCCGTGCACGCGCGGGTCGGCACCGCGGTGGAGAAGGGGGCGCTGCTCGTCGAGTTCGAGTAGCGGTCAGCCGGCGCGCGGCGGCGGGCCTGACAGTGCGCCGCGGACGCGCTCGAGCAGGTACGCGAGGTCGAACGGTTTGGTCAGCACGTCCGCCGCGCTGAACTCCGCGTCCGGTTCGCTCCCGCGGCGGCCGTCGACGTACCCCGACATGTACAGCAACGGGAGGGCGGGGGCGCGCGCGCGGATCTCACGAGCGAGGTCGAGGCCGCTCATCTCCGGCATCTCGACGTCCGTGATCACCAGGTCGACCTGCCAGTCGCGCTCGGCGAGCGTCGTGAGGGCCGCGCGGCCATGTTCCGCTTCGAGCACCGTGAACTGGTGGCGCGAGAGATAGATCCCCAGGGCGCGCCGCACCGACGCCTCGTCGTCGACGAGCAGGATCGTGCTGCGCCCCGGTTCGTGCGGCCGCGGAGCCGGCGCGGGCGTCCCGACGGCGTCCCGCGCGGGCGCGTCGACGAGCGGGAGCACCACCGTCATCGTCGTGCCGCGCCCCGGCGCGCTGTCGACGAACACGTGACCGTTCGCCGCGTCGGCGATGCCGGCGACGGTCACCAGGCCGAGCCCGGTGCCCTGGCCGCGCGGCTTCGTCGTGAAGAACGGCTCGAAGAGCCGGGCCCGCACGCCGTCGTCCATCCCGTGCCCGGTGTCGTGCACCTCGAGCACCGCCCACTCGCCTGGCGGGAGACCGCTCGGGTCGCGTGCGCCGGCGGCGACGCGCACCCGCCGCGTGGCGATGCGCAGCGTGCCGCCCTCGGGCATCGCGTCGCGCGCGTTCACGGCGAGATTCAGCAGCACCTGCTCGAGCTGGCCGTCGCCCAGCGCCACGCACGCGTCGTCATCGGCGAGCTGCACGTCGAACCGCACCGGCGCGGCGAGCAGCCGGCGAAGCATCGGCTCCATCGACCGCACGACCGCCGACACGGGCACGGCGCCGACCCTCGGCGAGTCGGTGCGGCTGAAGGCGAGCAGGCGGTGCGTGAGCGCGGCGGCGCGCTGCGTGGCGTATTCGATCTCGTCGATCTCACGGCCGCTCGGCGGCCCGTCGGCCGATCGCAGCAGCTGGGCGTGCGACGAGATCGCGGCGAGGATGTTGTTGAAGTCGTGCGCGATGCCGCCGGCGAGCCGCCCGATGGCGTCCATCTTCTGCGCCTGCCAGAGCTGCTGCTCGAGCCCGATGCGACGGTCGGACAGCGCGGCGATCTCGTCGCGCGCGAGTCGCTGGCGCCATTGCACCATCAGCAGCAGGACGGCGAGCCCGAGCGCGACGCCGTGGAGCGCCGTGTGTTGCAGGTCGAGATGGCGCGATTCGAGCGCGAGCGGCACGAGCGCGATGAGGGTCGCGATGACGGGCACGATGTCGGCCCGGCGCGGCGTGTCCGCCGGCGCCGCGGCGGCCGGCCGGCGGCGGGCCGCGTCGGCGCCAAGGACGAGCGCGAGGGAGGCGAAGTTGTAGAAGACTTCGAGGTACGATCCGCCCGTGTACGTATTGAGATAGCTCTCGCGTTCGAGCAGGAGGTCGGCGACGACGTAGGTCATGAAACCGGCCACGAACCAGGCCGCCGTGCGGCGCGGGATCACGGCCGGCGCGCGGAACCAGAGCGCGCCCGCCTGATAGAGCAGTCCCACGTTCACGCTCGTCGTCACGAAGAAGACGACGAGGGCGCTGACGTCGCCGCGCTCGATGCGCGCCGTGTCCTGCGCCACGAGGTACCAGGCGAGCACGCAGCCGGCGGCGGCGAGGATGCCGGCGTCGACCCAGTCGCTCGTGCGCTGCCGGTCGGTCGGCGTCGCGCGCATGAGCCACAGCATCCCGGCGACCGTGCCGACGGCGTAGACCGCCGTCCAGGCGAGATAGATCGCCGTCGGCACGTTCGTGTGCCGGGCGTCGGCGACGATCCACGCGAGGTCGCCGATGACGCCGGCCAGCTGTCCGAACGTGAGCAGCTGCCAGCCGCGCCGCACCCCGGCGTCGGGCGCCGCGGCCGCGGTCTGCGCGAAGACGATGAGCCCGAACACCGGGAACGGCAGGTGCGCGATGTCGCTCCACAGGGCGAGCGACGCGCCGCCCGGCGTGACGAAGGCGTACGCCACCGCGGTGAGCGCGAAATATCCCACGAGCAGCCCGACCAGCGGGGAGCGGCTCGCGGTGCCCGACGGCGTGAACGGTTCGGCCGGAGAGGACATCGGTGATAATATGTGGTGTCCAGGGCCTCGTTGACAGCAGCTAAGTCCTTGTCTATCTTAGGTGTCTGTCTCAAAACGCCCTTCGGGGCGGCCGAAACCCGGGTTGCACCCCGCACCGGTGAGGCGCAGCACCCCTTCAGTTCCCGTTCTGATGTCCCAGACCACGTACAGCGCACGTCCCGTCGACTTCGAACACAAGTGGTTCATCGTCGATGCGGATGGCATGGTGCTCGGCCGCCTCGCGACCGAGATCGCCCGCATCATCCGCGGCAAGCACAAGCCGATGTTCACGCCCCACATGGACACGGGCGACAACGTCATCGTCATCAACGCGTCGAAGGTCCGCGTGACGGGACGCAAGGCCGAGCAGAAGACGTACTTCATGCACTCCGGTTACATGGGGCACGACAAGCAGATCCCGTTCGCCACGATGCTCGCGAAGCACCCCGAGCGCGTGATCGAGAAGGCCGTTCACGGGATGCTCCCGAAGAACGCGCTCGGACGGCAGAAGCTGCGGCTGAAGTTGCGCGTGTACCCGGGTGCCGAGCATCCGCACATGGCGCAACAGCCCACCGTGCTCACCTTCAAGCAGGCGGAGGCGAAGTAAATGGCCGACATCACGCACACCGTCGGCCGCCGCAAGGAAGCGGTCTGCCGCGTCTATCTCCAGCCCGGGTCGGGCAAGTGGGACGTCAACGGGCGCACGCTCGGTGACTACTTCCCGCGCCCGTCCAACGTCTCCGCCATCCAGCAGCCGTTCACGGCGACCGACACGCTCGGCGCGTACGACGTGAAGGCGAACCTCACCGGCGGCGGATCGACCGGGCAGGCCGGCGCGCTCCGTCTCGCCGTGGCCCGCGCCCTCGTGAAGATCGACGAGTCGCACCGCCGCAAGCTCCGTGACCTCGGCCTCCTCACGCGCGACGCCCGTTCGGTCGAGCGCAAGAAGCCGGGCCGTCCGAAGGCCCGCAAGCGGTTCCAGTTCAGCAAGCGCTAGTCGCCGCGGCGGCCGGTGCGGAGGGGGTTCCCTCCGCACCGCCCCGCAGCCCGCACGACCGGCTCCGGCCGGGCTCCACGTTCCCGCAGTCCATCTCTCAGGTCGCACGAGTGCCCGCCGGGTGCCGCTTTCGAGCGGTCGGCGCCGCACGCTGACTGCGACCGACGGCAACAACCAACCGGTACACGATCCATGGCTCAGCCCACGCTCGACGATCTCCTCAAGGCCGGTGTCCACTTCGGCCACCAGACCCGTCGCTGGAACCCGAAGATGCGCCGTTTCATCTTCGCGGAGCGCAACGGGATCCACATCATCGACCTCCAGAAGACCCTGCGGCAGATCGAACTCGCGCAGAAGCTCGCGCGCGAGGTCATCCTGCGCGGCGAGAACATCCTCTTCGTCTGCACCAAGCAGCAGCTCTCCGAGCTCGTGAAGGAGCAGGCGGACCGGTGCGGCGCGATGTGGGTGACGGAGCGCTGGCTCGGCGGGTTGCTCACGAACTTCTCGACCATCAAGAAGCAGATCAAGAAGCTCAAGGACCTCGAGGCGGGTTCCGAGGCCGGCGGCGACTTCGAGAACTACACGAAGAAGGAGCAGCTGCTCCTGACCCGCCTGCGCGACAAGCTCTCGAAGAACCTCGCCGGCATCAAGCCGATGTCGCGCCTGCCGGGGCTCATCTTCGTGGTCGACGCGAAGAAGGAGCGCATCGCGGTGGACGAGGCCAACAAGCTCGGCATCCCGATGATCGCGATCTGCGACACGAACTCCGATCCGGACGCGATCACCGTGCCGATCGCCGGCAACGACGACGCCATCCGCTCGGTCGAGCTGCTCACGGGTGCGATCGCCGACACGATCAGCGAGGCGCGCCGCGAGGCGCCGGCGCTGCGCGAGGAGACCGAGGACGGCGAGAGCTACACGTACTCGTCGGACCGCGGGGCCGAGCCGGCCGGCGACGACCGCAACGCCAAGAAGCGCCGTCCGCGCCGCCGCAAGGCGCGTCCGGAAGCGATCGCGGCCCGCCTCAAGGACGGCGTGCCCGTCGAGGGCGCCGCGCTCGAGGGCGCCTCGCCGGCCGACGCACCGGCCGACGCACCGGCGGACGCCGCGGCGGAGTAACCCGGGCGGCATAGTGCCGCACCTCGTGAGGCAGTAGTTTTCCCATCGCCGTCGGCTTGCGCAGTCTCGCCGGCGGCGTTTCCACACACAGTACACCAGGCGTATCGAATCATGAGTGTCACCATCACGGCCAAGGATGTCGCCGCGCTGCGCGCCCGCACGGGCGCCGGCATGGGCGACTGCAAGAAGGCGCTCGAGGAGACCGGCGGCGACATCGAGAAGGCGGTCGACCACCTGCGCTCGAAGGGGATCGCGAAGGCCGAGAAGCGCGCCGGGCGCGCCGCCTCGGAAGGGCAGATCGTGACCTGGGTGTCGGACGACGCGACGCTCGGCGCGATGATCGAGCTCAATTCCGAGACGGACTTCGTCGCCCGCAACGACGAGTTCGTGGCGCTCGCGACGCTCGTCTGCCGCCACATCGCCGAGGACACGTCGCTCGACGGCGTGGCCGAGGTCGGCACCGACCACGCGCTGCTCGGCAAGCACTGGCACCACGACAAGTCGATGACGCTCGGCGAGGTGGTGAAGGCCGCCGCCGCGAAGACGGGGGAGAACGTCACCCTGCGCCGCGTCGCGCGCTTCACGTCGACGGGCGCGATCGGCTTCTACCGCCACCACAACGGCAAGGTCTCCGTGCTCGCCGACATCGGCGGCGCCACGGGCGCGGCCGCGCGCGCGCTCGGCAACACGGTCGCCGAACACGTGGCCGCCGGCGTGCCGACGGTCGCCATCGCCGTGCGCAAGGAGGACGTGAGCCCGGAGATCGTCGAGCGCGAGAAGGCGATCTTCGTCGAGCAGGCCAAGGCGAGCGGCAAGCCCGACGCGATCGTCCAGAAGATGGTGAGCGGGCGCGTCGAGAAGTTCTACTCGGAAGTCACGCTCCTGCAGCAGCCGTGGGTGCGCGACGACAGCAAGACGGTCGGCCAGCTCGTGCAGGAGACGCCGGGCGCCGAGGTGAAGCGCTTCGCGCGGTTCCAGATGGGCGAGGCCTGAGCCGGCGATGGCCGCGAAACCCCGGGGGAAGGGCGCGCTGAAGTACCCGCGCGTGCTGCTCAAGCTCTCCGGCGAGGCACTCGCCGGAGGGCAGGGGTCGGGGTTCGACTTCCAGGTGATCACCAAGTACGCCCGCGAGATCAAGGAGATCGCCGCGCTGGGCGCGCAGATCGGGCTCGTCATCGGCGGCGGCAACATCGTCCGCGGGTCGCAGATCTCGAAGATGGGGATGGACCGCGTCAGCGCCGATTACATGGGGATGCTCGGCACGGTCATCAACGCGCTCGCCTTCCAGGACATCATGGAGAAGGAAGGGCTCGACACGCGCGTGATGACGGCGATCCGCATGGAGGAGCTCGCCGAGCCCTACATCCGGCGGCGCGCCCTGCGCCACCTCGAGAAGGGGCGCGCCGTGATCTTCGCCGGCGGCACGGGGAACCCGTACTTCAGCACCGACACCGCGGCGGTGCTGCGCGGCATCCAGATGAAGGCCGACGTGATCATCAAGGCGACGAGCGTCGACGGCGTGTACGACGCCGATCCCAAGACGACGCCCGGCGCCAAGAAGTACAAGAACATCAGCTACCGTGAGGTGATGCACGGCGAGCTCGGCGTGATGGACCAGACCGCCATCACGCTCTGCAAGGAGAACCACCTCCCGTTGATCGTGTTGAACATCAACAAACCCGGCACCGTGCTGAAGGCCCTGCGCGGCGAGCGGGTGGGGACCCTCGTATCATGAGCACCATCCAGAACATCATGAAGGACTGCCGCGCCGCGATGGACAAGGGCGTGGAGGCGGCGAAGCGCGAGTTCGCGACCGTGCGCTCGGGCAAGGCCCAGCCGGCGATGCTCGACGTCGTGAAGGTCGAGATGTACGGCGCCTTCCTGCCGATGAACCAGTGCGCGCAGGTGTCGGCGCCGGAGCCGCGCGTGCTCCTCGTGACGCCCTTCGACAAGGGACAGATCAAGGCCGTCGAGAAGGCGATCCGCGAGTCGGACCTCGGCCTCGACCCGGCCATCCAGGGGGGCGTCATCCGCGTGCCCCTGCCGGCGATGAACGAGCAGCGCCGCAAGGACCTCGTGAAGGTGCTGCACAAGTACGCCGAGGACGGCCGCATCGCGGTGCGCCACGCGCGCACGCATTCGCGCGAACTCCTCAAGAAGCTCGACGGCGTGAGCGAGGACGACGTGAAGCACGCCGAGAAGGACCTCCAGAAGCTGCACGACGAGTACATCGCCAAGGTCGACGCGATCATGAAGGCCAAGGAAGCCGAGATCATGGAAGTCTGACGTGTCGACGTCCCTCGCTTCCGACCTCCTGGACCAGCTCCGCGAGCACGGCGGCGCCCCGAAGCACGTCGCCATCATCATGGACGGCAACGGTCGCTGGGCGAGAGGACGGATGCTGCCGCGCCCGCTCGGGCATCGCAGCGGCATGAAGGCGGTGCGCGAGGTCGTCGAGGGCGCGATCGAGGCCGGCGTCGAGGTGCTGTCGCTGTTCGCCTTCTCGCAGGAGAACTGGCAGCGGCCGGCCGGCGAGGTGTCGGCGCTCATGTCGCTGCTCGAGGAATACATCCAGAAGGAAGCCGACGAGCTCGACGCGCAGGGGGTGCAGGTGCGTATGCTCGGCGAGCTCGCGCGGCTCACTCCCGCGGCGGCGGCCGCCGTCGACCGCGTGATGCAGCAGACGGCGCACAACACGAAACTGCGGCTCAACCTCTTCATCTCGTACGGCGCGCGCGCCGAGCTCGTGCGCGCGGCGCGCCTCCTCGCCGAGGACGTCGCCGCCGGCCGGCTCGCTCCCGATCAGATCGACGAACGCGCCTTCGCCGGCAAGTTGTTCACCGCCGACTGCCCCGACCCCGACCTGCTCATCCGCACGTCGGGCGAACAGCGCATCTCCAACTTCCTGCTCTGGCAGGTCGCGTACACCGAGTTGTACATCTCGCCGGTGCTGTGGCCCGACTTCGGCCGGCGCGACCTGTACGAAGCGATCCTCGACTACCAGAGCCGCGACCGCCGGTTCGGCCGCGTCGCCGTCTGAGCCTTCCGTCCTCCGCACGCCGCGACCGACAACCCGTGTCTGATTTCCCCAAGCGCCTGGCGTTCGCCGTCGTGGCCGCTCCCGCGGTCGTCGCCCTCGTATGGCTGGGGGGCGCCTGGCTCGCCGTGCTGCTCTCGGTGGCCTCTGGGCTCGCGGCGCACGAGTTCTTCGCGCTCTCGCGCGACACGGGGAGCCGTCCGCTGCACGCGCACGGCGTCACCCTCGCCGCGCTCGTGCCGCTGCTCGTGCACGCGCGCACGCTCGGCCTCTGGGTGCCCCCGGTGAGCCTCCTCATGCTCGTCGTGCTCGAACTCCTCGTGGCCGCGCTCTTCGCGCGCGGCTCGGCGGGGAAGCCGCTCGAGGCCGTGGGGCTCACGCTCCTCGGCGTGTTCTACACGGGCGGCATGCTCGCCTTCGCCTACGGGCTGCGCTACCACCCGTACGTGATCGGCGCCGGCGCGGGGACCGCCCTCGTCGCGTTCCCGCTGCTGCTCACGTGGGGCACCGACACCGGCGCGTATGCCGTCGGCCGCTGGCTCGGCGTGCGCAAGCTCATGCCGACCGTGAGCCCGGGCAAGACGGTCGCGGGCGCCGTCGGTGGGCTGCTCGCCGCGGTGGTCATCGGCGTGATCTATGCCCGCGTGGCGCTGCCGTCGTGGGCGATGGTCACGCTGCGATTGCCGGTCGCGATCGGCGTCGGCGCGCTCCTGAGCGTTGCCGCGCAGCTCGGGGACCTCGTCGAGTCGATGTTCAAGCGCGAAGTCGGCGTGAAGGACAGCTCGCATCTCATCCCCGGCCACGGGGGGATGCTCGACCGCGTCGACTCGCTCCTCTTCACCCTCCCGCTCGGCTACGTGCTGCTCAGCTGGCTGCTCGTACCGGCGCCGCGGTGAGCGGCGGCGCGACCGGCGCGCGACCGGACGGCGGCATGCAGGGCGTCGCGATCCTCGGCTCCACCGGGTCCATCGGCACCACCGCGTTGCGCGTGCTCGACCGCCAGCGCGCCCGGTTCCGCGTCGTCGCGCTCACGGCGCACGAGAACGCGGCGCTGCTCGCCGAGCAGGAAGACGCCTGGGCGCCCGCGTACGTGGGACTCGTCGCCGGCGGCGGCGCGCGCCCCGGCTGGGATCGCGGTGCCGGCGCGCTCGTGCGCGCGGCGACGCGCGACGACGTCGACGTGGTGATCAACGCGATCGTCGGCGCGGCGGGGCTCGACGCGACGCTCGCCGCGCTCGAGTCGGGGAAGCGCGTCGCGCTCGCCAACAAGGAGACGCTCGTCGTCGCCGGCGAGCTCGCCGCGGCCGCCGCGGCGCGCGGGGGGGGCGAGATCGTCCCCGTCGACTCCGAGCACTCGGCGATCCTCCAGTGCATGGGCGACCACGACCCGTCGGAGGTGCAGCGGCTCATCATCACGGCGAGCGGCGGCCCGTTCCGCACCTGGGACGCGGCGCGCCTCGCCACGGCGACGCGCGCCGACGCGCTCAACCATCCCACGTGGTCGATGGGGCGCAAGATCAGCATCGACAGCGCGACGCTCGCCAACAAGGCGCTCGAGGTGATCGAGGCCCACTTCCTCTTCGGCCTCCCGTACGACCGCATCGAGGTCGTCGTGCACCCGCAGAGCGTCGTGCACTCGATGGTCGAGTTCGTCGACGGGAGCGTCGTCGCGCAGCTGGGGGTGCCGTCGATGGAGCTGCCGGTGCTCTACGCGCTGACGCATCCCGAACGCGTCGCCGACTCCGGGGTACCACGGTTCGACCCGGTGCAGGCGAGCCCGCTCACGTTCGAACCGGTGCGCCACGACGCCTTCCCGGCGCTCGGGCACGGCATCGCGGCGGGACGCGCCGGTGGCGCGGCGCCCGCGGTGTTCAATGCGGCCAACGAACAGGCGGTCGCGCTCTTCCTCGAGGGACGCATGACGTTCGGAGACATCGCCACGCGCATCGGCGAGGCGCTCGACGCGCACGGCGCGATGCCGGGACACGACCGGGCCTCGCTGCTCGCCGCCGACGCGGCGGCCCGCGCCTTCGTGCGGGAGCGCGCCTGATGCTCGCCTTCCTCTCGCCCATCATCGTGCTGGGCATCGTCGTGTTCGTGCACGAGTTCGGGCACTTCGTCGCCGCGAAGGCGGTGGGCGTGTACGCGCCGCGCTTCTCCCTCGGCTGGGGGCGGCCGATCTTCCGGTGGCGCCGCCGCGGCGCCGAGACGGAGTACGTGATCTCGGTGCTGCCGATCGGCGGCTACGTGCGGATGGCGTCGCGCGACGACGAGACGGCGTCGGTGCTCGAGGGCGGCAACGAGACGGTGGCCGAGGGCGTGGAGCACGGACCGGACTGGGACCCCGAGGCGATGGTGCCGCACGGCCCGAAGCCCGTGCCGAGCGACCGCTGGTTCGAGTCGAAGCCCACGTGGGCGCGGGTGGTGATCCTCGTCGCCGGCGTGACGATGAACGCCCTGCTCACGATCGTCGTGTCGACGGGGATCTTCGCCGTGAGCGGGCGCCAGTACGTGCCCGCGGTCGTCGATTCGCTCGTCGCCGGCATGCCGGCGCAGCAGGCGGGACTCCAGCACGGCGACAGCATCGTCGCCCTGAACGGGCAGCGCATCAAGAGCTGGAGCGACATGGCGCAGGTGGTGTCGGCGAGCGCGGGCACGCCGGTCGCGTTCGAGATCGCGCGCGGCACGCAGCGGCTGACGGTGCAGCTCGTGCCCGTCGCACAGGAGGTGCCGAACCCGGTCACCGGGAAAGCGGAGCGGGCGGGGAAGGTGGGCGCGTGGCCGATGAACCGGGTGGCCAGCGAGCCGATCGGGTTCGGCGAGGCCGTGCGGAGCGGCTGGCATGCGACCTGGGCCATGGGCGGTTCCGTGCTCGGCGTGCTGGGAGGGCTGCTGCGCGGCACGGTGAGCGTGTCGACGCTGGGCGGGCCGATCGCGATCGCCCGCACGTCGGTCGCCGCCGCGAGGTCGGGGGTGGAGTCGCTGTTCACGCTGATCGCGTTCCTGAGCATCAACCTCGCGGTGCTGAACCTCCTGCCGGTGCCGATCCTCGACGGCGGCCAGATCCTGGTGACGGTCGCCGAAGGGGTGAAGGGGAAGCCGTTCAGCGACCGGACGAAGGAGTGGATCATGCGGGCCGGGCTGGCGCTGATCGGGCTGCTCTTCGTGACGGTGATGTTCAACGACCTGAAGTCGTTGGTGCTGAGCTTCATGAAGTAGGGCCGCCTCGGAGCCCGGAGTCGGCAGAGCAGGCATACGGGCCGGGAGTCGGCGGGGCAGATGTACGAGCCGACGAAGTTCTGGGGGGATCAGAACGGATCATGGATGATCAGATCTGATCGGGCGGCAACGCCGCCCCCCGCCGTTCTTCTGGGCGCGGGACCAGCGGTTTCTTTTTGGGAGGGGGCATCCGGCAGGCAGTTCGCCGCGCGGGATCGAACCCCTTTACATCCATCAAAAAACACGCTATGTTGTTATGCTACAACCAAATGACAGCATAGGGACAGGGACAAAGACATGGTATTCACGAAGTCTGCGGCGATCGAGAAGAATCGCCAGCACGAGACCGACACGGGGTCGAGCCAGGTGCAGGTGGCGGTGCTCACGGAACGGATCAACTATCTGACCGATCACTTCCGTCAGCACGCCAAGGATCACCATGGCCGGCGCGGTCTCCTCAAGATGGTGGGCAAGCGTCGCCGCCTGCTCGACTACCTGAAGCGCACCGACCTCGAGAGCTATCGGAAGATCATCTCCGATCTTGGCCTCCGTTATTAAGACAACGCATGACACGAATCGCGCGGCCGCCCTCTGCGGACCGCGCTTTTTGTGCATTCCCGAGAGAAAAAAGCAATGATGCATCGCATTGAACGGACGTTCGCCGGCCGCCCTCTCACGATCGAGACGGGGCGCATGGCGAAGCAGGCTGCGGGTTCCGCGCTCGTCCGCTTTGGCGACACGATGGTGCTCGCCGCCGTGACCGTGAGCGACAAGGAGAGCACGCTCCCCTTCTTCCCGCTCACCGTCGAGTACAAGGAGAAGACGTACGCCGCCGGCAAGATCCCGGGCGGCTTCATCAAGCGTGAGGGACGGCCGCGCGACGAGGAGATCCTCTCCTGCCGCATCATCGACCGCTCCATCCGACCGCTCTTCCCCGAGGGCTTCAAGAACGAAGTCCAGGTGTTCCTCTACGTCATCTCCGCCGACCAGGAGAACGACGCCGACGTGCTCGGCCTCGTCGCCACGTCGTTCGCGCTGAACGCGTCGCGCATCCCGTTCGCCGAGCCGATCGCCGGCGTGCGCGTCGGCCGCGTGCAGGGGAACTGGGTGCTCAACCCGACGTTCCAGCAGCTCGAGTACAGCGACATGGACCTCGTCGTCGCCGGCTCGCAGGACTCGATCATGATGGTCGAGGGCGGCGCGCTCGAGATCCACGAGGACGACGTCATCCAGGCGCTCAAGATCGCGCAGGGCGGCATCCGCGAGCTGATCGGCATGCAGAACGAGCTGCTCGGCAAGGAACGCGCCGAGAAGATGGAATGGAAGAAGGCCGAGACGCCCGCGGCCGTCATCAAGCGCGTCAAGGCGGAGGCCGAGAAGAAGATCCTCGCCGCCATCAACCAGAAGGACAAGCACACGCGCATCCAGGCGGTGGAGAAGGTCAAGAGCGCCGTCAAGGACCTGCTCAAGGCCGAACTGCCGGAGACGGAGCACGGCTTCATCGGCGCCGTGCTCGGCGACCTCGAGTACGACGCGCTGCGCGCGCAGGTGCTCGAGACGGGGCTCCGCGTCGACGGCCGCAAGCCGACCGAAGTGCGCCCGATCAGCATCGACACGTCGCTCCTCCCGCGCGCCCACGGCTCGGCGCTCTTCACGCGCGGGCAGACGCAGGCGCTCGTCGCCGCGACGCTCGGCACGGCCAACGACGTGCAGCGCATGGACAGCATCGACGACGCGAAGGAGACCACCAAGTCGTTCATGCTCCACTACAACTTCCCGCCGTTCTCCACGGGCGAGGTGCGCCCGATGCGCGGCACGAGCCGCCGCGAGATCGGCCACGGCAACCTCGCCGAGCGCGCGCTCATGGGCGTGCTGCCGGCGTTCGAGGAGTTCCCCTACACCATCCGCATCGTGAGCGACGTGCTCGAGAGCAACGGCTCGAGCTCGATGGCGTCGGTGTGCGGCGGCTCGCTCTCGCTGTTCGACGCCGGCGTGCCGATGAAGGCCGCGGTGGCCGGCGTGGCGATGGGGCTCATCAAGGAAGGGAAGAAGTACGCGATCCTCACCGACATCCTCGGCACCGAGGACCACCTCGGCGACATGGACTTCAAGGTCGCCGGGACGAAGGACGGGATCACGTCGATCCAGATGGACATCAAGATCCAGGGGCTCGACCTGAAGCTGATGGAGGAGGCCCTCGCGCAGGCGAAGGACGGCCGCCTGCACATCCTCGGCGAGATGAACAAGGCGATGGCGGAGCCGAAGACGGAGATGAGCCCGTGGGCGCCGCGCATCGTGACGGTGCAGATCAACCCCGAGAAGATCGGCGACCTCATCGGACCGAAGGGGAAGACGATCCGCGGCATCCAGGACGAGACGGGCGCCGAGCTGACGGTCGACGACAGCGGCCTCGTGACGATCGCCGCCGTCGGCAGCGAGTCGATGGAGCGCGCGCGCCAGATGGTGCAGGCCATCACCGCCGAGCCGATCGTCGGCGAGACGTACGAAGGCCCGGTGAAGAGCACGACGGCGTTCGGCGCCTTCGTCGAGATCATGCCGGGTACCGAAGGACTCGTGCACATCTCCGAGCTGCAGCATGGCCGCACGGAGAAGACCGAGGACGTGGTGAAGAAGGGCGACCGCGTGAAGGTCAAGCTCATCGACCGTGACGAGCGCGGCCGCCTGCGCCTGTCGATGAAGGCGCTGGTGCCGAAGCCGGGCGCGGACGAGGCGGGTGCCACGGGCGCGGCCGACGCGACGTACGCCGAGGGCGGGTCCGCCGGGCCGGCGGCCCCGGCCGCGGATGGCGGCGAGGATCGTCCGCGCGAGCCGCGTGGCGACCGCGGCGGCGATCGCGGCGGCCGGGGTGGCCGTGGCGGCGGCCGGGGTGGCCGCGGGCGCTAAGGTGCCCAACGGCGCCGTCTCCCTCGAGTCCGCCCTGGCGGAGCGGGGAGTCGAGCGCACGGTGTTGCCGAACGGATTGACCGTACTCTCGGAGCATTATCCGGGCGTGCGGTCGATCGCTATCGGGGCCTGGGTGCGCGCGGCCTCGATCCACGAGGCGCGTCCCCAGATGGGGGTCTCGCACCTCCTCGAGCATCTCGTGTTCAAGGGGACGGAGCGGCGCACGGCGCGCGACATCGCCTCGGCGCTCGAATCGCTCGGCGGGTCGCTCGACGCCTACACGGCGCGCGAACACACCTGCTACCAGGCGCGCGTGCTCGACGAGCACCTTCCGCAGGCGGCCGACGTGCTCGCCGACCTCGTCTTCCGTCCCCTGCTGCGCGACGCCGACCTGCGGCTCGAGCGGAAGGTGGTGCTCGAGGAGATCGCGATGGTCGACGACACCCCCGACGACCTCGTGTTCGAGCTGCACAACGAGGCGCTCTGGGGCGCCCATCCCTTCGGCTACTCCATCCTCGGCACGCGCGAGAGCGTGGGGCGGATGGTCGTCGACGACATCCGGGCGCTGCACCGGCGGGCGTACCATCCGCCGCAGATCGTCGTGGCGGCGAGCGGGAACGTCGAGCACGAGGCCCTGCTGGGGGTGCTGGCGGCCACCGGGTGGGGGGACGTGCCCCGCGGCGACGCCGAGCGGCTGGTGGCCCCGCCCGTGACGCCCATGCCGCCGTGCGAGCGCCATGTCGAGCGGGAGGGGCAGCAGGTGCACCTCGTCTTCGGCGCGCCGACGGTGCCGCACAAGGACCCCCGGCGCCACACGCTCATGCTCGTGAACACGCTGCTGGGCGGCGGCATGAGCTCGCGGCTCTTCCAGCGCGTGCGCGAAGAGCTGGGACTCGCGTATTCCGTGTATACATTTCAATCGTTCCACGTCGACACCGGCATGCAGGGGGTGTACCTGGGCACGGCCCCGGACACCGCCGCGCAGGCGGCCGACGCGGTACGGGTGGAGCTGGCGCGGCTCGCGGCGGAGGGTGTCGACGCGGACGAGCTGGCGATGGGGAAGCAGCAGTTGAAGGGGCAGATCACCCTGTCGATGGAAGGGGTGACGAGCCGGATGTACCGCGCCGCGGCGGTGGAATTGTTCGACGAACCGTTCCTCCCGCTCGACGCGGTGCTCGCGAAGATCGACGCGATCACGCAGGACGACGCGCGCGAGGTGTGCGCGTCCTTTTTCGGGCCCGAGCGCCAGACGCTGGTGAGTCTCGGACCGTCGTCGGACACCACTCACACTTGAACCCTCAGATCCCATGAAGATCGGCATTCCGAAAGAGATCAAGACGAACGAGAACCGCGTCTCGCTCGTCCCGGCCGGCGCCGAAGCGCTCGTGGCCGCCGGACACACCGTGCTCGTCGAGAAGGGCGCCGGCCTCGGCAGCGGCTTCACCGACGACCAGTACACGGCCGTGGGCGCCCAGATCGCGCCCGACGCCGACGCCACGTGGGCCGGCGCCGACATGATCATCAAGGTGAAGGAGCCGATCGCCCCCGAGTGGCCGCGCATGAAGAAGGGGCAGACGATCTTCACGTACTTCCACTTCGCCGCCGACGAGAAGCTGACGAAGGCGCACATGGACTCGGGCGCGACCTGCATCGCGTACGAGACGGTGGAGCTCACGAACGGCGAGCTCCCGCTGCTGATCCCGATGTCCGAGGTCGCCGGCCGCATGGCCGTGCAGGAAGGGGCGAAGTACCTGGAGAAGCTGTACGGCGGCCGCGGCGTGCTGCTCGGCGGCGTGCCGGGCGTCCCGCCCGCCAAGGTGGTGGTGCTGGGCGGCGGCATCGTCGGCATCAACGCGGCGAAGATGGCGGCCGGCATGGGCGCCAAGGTCACGATCCTCGACCTCTCGCTGCCGCGCCTGCGCTACCTGAGCGACGTGATGCCGGCGAACGTGACGTGCATCTACTCGAACCGGCACAACATCCTCGAGCAGATCGCCACGGCCGACCTCGTCGTCGGTGGCGTGCTGATCCCGGGCGCCAAGGCGCCGAAGCTCCTCCGCAAGGAGGACCTCAAGCTGATGAAGCCGGGGTCGGTGATCGTCGACGTCGCGATCGACCAGGGCGGATGCGTCGAGACGATCCACGCGACGACGCACGAGAACCCCGTCTACACGGTCGACGGCATCATCCACTACGGCGTGGCGAACATGCCGGGTGGCGTGCCGCGCACGTCGACGCTCGCGCTCACGAACGCGACCTTCCCGTACGCGCTCAAGCTCGCGAACAAGGGGTGGAAGCAGGCGCTCAAGGACGATCCCGCGCTGCTGAAGGGGTTGAACGTGGCCGACGGCAAGGTGACGTACCGTGGCGTCGCCGAGGCGTTCGGCATGGAGTATCACGAGCCCGGGAAGTTCGTGGGCTGAGTCGGGCGGTTGTCTGGAAAGGGGCGGGGCGGCCGGGAGATCCGGCCGCCCCGCCTGCGTCGAGCGGAGGACGCGCCTGTGACGGGCGGCGCGCTCCGATGGTACACAGGATTGAGCCAACGTTCCGGCTCCACACCGCGTTAGATACGTGCTCCACGACATCCGGCGGTCTCGACGATGCTCCGCCGGCCACTTTTCCGACGAGGGAAAATCCGCATGCACAGGCCACCCCCCTGGACGCGGCGCGCGAAATTGATGGCGGCACTCGGTGTCGCCATCATTCTTTTTGCGCGCCCGACGGCTGCCCAAGGCACCGTCACCGTGACTGTCACCGAGGGCACACGCGCCGTCGAGCAGGCACAAGTCGCCATCGTCGGAACGACGATCGGCGGTCTCACCGGCGCCGACGGCAAGGCGACGCTTCGTGCCGTGCCGGCCGGCGTTCAGACCGTGCGCGTGTTGCGCGTGGGCTACGGCGAGCAGAAGCGCACCGTCACGGTCGAGAATGGCCGCACGGTCGCGGTCGACGTGGCGCTCTCCGCCGTCGCGGTGAACCTCACCCCCGTCGTGACGACGGCGACCGGTGAGACGCGGCGCGTCGAGATCGGCAATGCCGTCGCGTCCATCGACGTGACCCGGCTGAAGGAGAACTCGCCGGTCACGAACATGAACGACCTGCTGAATGCCCGCACGCCGGGCGTGCTCGTGACGCCGAGCACCCAGACCGGGTCGGGTTCGCGCATCCGCATCCGCGGGACGAGCTCGCTGAGCCTCACGAACGACCCGATCTACGTGATCGACGGCGTGCGCATGACGGGGGGCACGAACACCTCGCTGTTCACGGGCGACGCGCAGGCGGGGCGGGTGGGCGACATCAACCCCGAGGACATCGAGAACATCGAGATCGTGAAGGGGCCATCGGCGGCGACGCTGTACGGCACCGACGCGGCGAACGGCGTCGTGGTGATCACGACCAAGAAGGGGCGCGCCGGGCAGGCGCGGTGGAACGTGTACGAGGAGAACGGCGAGCTGACGGACCGCAACCCGTACCCGTGGAACTACACGATCGCCGGGCACTCGCCCGGGCTGACGGCGTACCGCGAGTGCGGCCTGCCGCTGATCTCGGCGGGGACGTGCGTGAAGGACAGCGTGCGGCAGTACAGCCCGTTGCACGACCCGAACGCGACGCCGCTCGGGATGGGGCATCGCACGGAGCTCGGCGCGCAGGTGAGCGGCGGAACCGACGCACTGCGCTATTTCGTCGCGTTCTCGCGTCAGGTGGAGACGGGGGTGTTCAAGTTGCCGAACTTCGAGTACGCGATGCTCGACTCGTCGGCACTCCCGATCCGCAAGTGGATGGCGCACCCGAACCAGCTCGACCAGTCGAGCGTGCGGGCGAACCTGAGCGTGGCCGTGAACCCGAAGCTCGACATCACGGTGAGCACGGGCATCACGATGGGCGACACCTACTTGCTGCAGGCGTCCAACGCGACGGCGGGGCTCGGATCGCAGGCGTTCGGCGGCCCGGGGTACCCCGGGAACGGCACCGTGGCCACGGTGAACACGCTGCTGCATGGCTACCGCGCGTGGACGCCGGCCTACACGTACCAGGAGAAGGTCGAACAGGCGATCAACCGCTTCATCGCGTCGGCGAACGTGAACTACCGTCCGACCTCGTGGCTGCAGGTGCGGGCGGACGTCGGCAACGACCTCACCGACCGCGTCGAGCAGAACCTGCTCTTCCGTGGCGAGGGCCCGCCGCTGACGTCTACCTACCGTCAGGGGTTCGCGAACGATTACCGGTTCAACGACCGGAACTTCACGGCGAACCTCTCGGCGACGGCGACGAACAGCTTCGGCTCATCGTACATCCTCAAGTCGACGGTCGGCCTGCAGTACGTCGACTACCTGCGTGACGGCGACGGCGCGCAGGGCTCGGTGCTCGCGCCGGGGACGCAGACGCCACCCGCCGGCACGATCATCTCGGTGACGAACACGTACGTGCCGCAGCGCACGCTCGGCCAGTTCCTCGAGGAGCAGCTGGCGATCCGCGACCGGCTCTTCCTGACCGTCGCGGTGCGCACCGACCAGAACAGCGCGTTCGGCACGAACTTCCAGAACATCCTGTATCCCAAGGCCAGCGCGTCGTGGATCATCTCCGACGAGCCCTGGTTCAAGGTCCCGAGCTTCCTCCGCATCGACAACCTGCGGTTGCGCGCGGCGTACGGCTCCTCGGGCGTGCAGCCGGGCCCGCTCGACGCGTTGCGGACGTTCGGGGCGACGACGACCAACGTGCGCGGCACGGACCAGCCCGGCGTGATCTTCTCGGCGCTCGGCAACAGCGACCTCAAGCCGGAGCAGACGACCGAGACGGAAGTCGGCTTCGAGGCGCGCATGTTCAAGGGGCTGCTCAACCTCGACGCGACGTACTACGCCAAGAAGACGAAGGACGCGCTCATCTCGGCGATCGTCGCGCCGTCGGCGGGCGCGGCGCCGAGCGTGCGCCGGAACCTCGGTTCGGTGTCGAACTCCGGATGGGAAGCGGTGATCAACACCCAGCTCGTCGACCGCAAGTCGCTCGGCATCGACGTCACGCTGAACATGTCGATCAACGACAACAAGCTGGTGAGCCTTGGGAACACGCCGCCCCAGATCGGCGTGACGACGCGGGCCGTCGAGGGATATCCGTTGTTCGGCCTCTGGGCGAAGCACATCACCGGCTGGCAGGACAAGAACGGCGACGGGATCCTGACCTACAACAAGGACCCGAACCTGAACGAGGTGTTCGTCGACACGGCGGTCACGTTCCGCGCCTACAGCGCTCCGCGCAAGACGCTGGCGATGACGACCGGCGTCGAGCTGCTCGACCGCAAGCTGCGCCTCACGGCGTTGCTCGACTACCGCGGCGGCGACTTGTACTACAACAACACCGAGCGCATCCGCTGCGTGAGCCGCCAGAACTGCAACGGGCTCATGAACCCGGGCGCCTCCTTCGAGGAACAGGCGATGGTCGTGGCGACGCGCAACGACCCGTCGGCGACGCTCGACGGCTTCTTCCAGCCGGGCGGCTTCCTCAAGCTGCGCGAGATCTCGGCCGTGTACACGCTGCCCGACCGGCTGGCGCGCTCGGTGCGTGCCCGGTCGGCGACGGTGATGCTCTCGGCGCGCAACCTCGCGAAGTGGACCAACTACCGCGGTGTCGACCCGGAGAACGACTACACGGCGACGGCCGGCGGCGACAACCCGTCGGACTTCCAGAGCTTCGGGGCCCCGACGTACTACATCCTCCGCTTCACCCTAGGCTTCTGATGCCCACCTACCAGGGACACCCCATGACGACCGCTTCCAAGGTCTCGCGTCGTGGCCGGCTGCTGCTCGCCGCGACCGTGGTGGCGCTGACGGTGGCGGCCTGCCACAACAGCATCACCGACACGATGCTCAACGTCTCCGAGCCGAACATCATCGACCCGGCGAACGTGAACAACGCCGACGGCGCGAACGCGCTGAAGATCGGCGCGCTGGCGCGGTTCCGGAACATGACGGGCGGCACGGAGAGCTCGTGGCTCTTCGGCGGGCTGCTCGCCGACGAGTGGACGACGAGTTCGACGTTCGTCCAGAACGACGAGACGGACGAGCGGGCGATCCAGCTCAACAACGCTTCCGTCACGACGCAGTTCCGCACGATCAACCAGGTGCGCACGGCCGCCAACCAGGCGATCGCCGCGCTCCGAAAGTACCGGCCCACCGCGTCTTCGGACATCGCCGAGATGTACCTCGCCCGCGCGTTCGCCGAGATGCAGCTGGCGCAGGACTTCTGCAACGGCATCCCGTTGAGCGACGCGAGCGTGACGCCGGTGGTGTACGGCACGCCGCTCACCGACGACGCCGTGTTCAAGCGGGCGCAGGCGTCGTACGACTCGGCGATGGCGCTCACGAACGGCCTCACCGACGCGACCAGCGTCCTCATCAACCGCGCGGCCAAGGTCGGCAAGGCGCGGGCGATGCTGGGCACGAACGACATCGCGGCGGCCGCGGCGCTCGTCGCGGGGATCCCGACGTCGTTCTCCTACGATCACACGTTCCTGACGAGCTCGGGGGACAACATCCTCTGGAACCAGCCGTTCAGTTCCCGCCGGTACAACGTCGGCGACACGCTCGTGAAGACGAGCGCCGGGAGCTTCACGGTGAAGCCGTCGATCCCGTTCGGTTCGGCCAAGGACCCGCGTCTTCCGGTGAGCAACTCGCCGGCGGGCACGAAGTCGCAGGACGGCAGCGTGATCTCGTTCACGACGACGCTCTGGGCGCAGTCGACGACGGTGCCGGTCATCAACGGCATCGACGCGCGGATGGTGGAAGCCGAGGCGGCGCTGCGGGCGAACGACGGGGCGACGCTCCTGTCGATCCTGAACGCGCTGCGGGCCGCGCCGCCGAAGCTCGGTGAGGTGCAGCCCACCGTGATGCCGCCGCTCGTCGATCCGGGGACGGCGGCCGCCCGCACCGACCTCCTGTTCTGGGAGAAGGCCTTCTGGACGTTCTCGCGCGGCCAGCGGCTCAGCGACATGCGCCGCCTGGAGCGGCAGTACAACCGCGCCGACAACACCGTCTTCCCGACGGGGACGCACTACCGGGGCGTGCCGTACGGCACCGACACGAACCTCCCGGTGCCACAGGACGAGACGAACAACCCCAACTTCACGGGGTGCATCGACCGCAAGCCGTAAGCGGCGGGCGGAGGACGGAGGGCGGGGCGGGGCCGCGCGTGGCGCGGTCCCGCCCCGCCTGTTTCCGCTCGGGGCGTTGCTTGCTCGCCCCTGCGACGGGGGCTAGCTTTCGAGGGTTCTCCCCGCCGTTCATCCCTCCGACTTTCTCAGAGCCGCCCGCGAACGTGGGCGCGCATCGACACATATGCGCTGGCCGTTCTTCTCCCGGGGCTCGCTGTTCCCCGCCAACGCGATCGCCGTGGACCTTGGCACGGCGAACACGCTCGTGTACGTGAAGGGCGAGGGCATCGTGCTCAACGAGCCCTCCGTCGTCGCGATGGACCGCGAGACGAAGAAGATCAAGGGCGTCGGCCTCGAGGCGAAGCGCATGCTCGGCCGCACGCCCGAGGGGATCATCGCGGTGCGGCCGATGAAGGACGGCGTGATCGCCGACTTCGACGTCACCGAGAAGATGCTGCGCTACTTCCTCACGCTGATCATCGAGAACCACGTGTTCAAGGTGAAGCCGCGCGTCATCGTCTGCGTGCCGTCGGGGATCACCGAGGTGGAGAAGCGCGCCGTGCGCGATTCCGCCCTCGGCGCGGGCGCCAAGGAAGTGTTCATGGTCGCCGAGCCGATGGCCGCGGCGATCGGCGTGGGGCTGCCGGTCGAGACGCCGACGGGGAACATGGTGATCGACATCGGCGGCGGCACCACGGAGATCGCCGTCATCGCGCTCTCGGGGATCGTGAGCGACACGTCGATCCGCGTCGGCGGCGACGAGCTCGACATGGCGATCGTGCAGTTCATGCGGAAGAGCTACAACCTCCTCGTCGGCGAGCCGACCGCGGAACAGATCAAGATCCAGATCGGCTCCGCGGCGCCGATGGGCGAGGAGCGCGAGATGGAAGTGAAGGGGCGCGACCTGGTGTCGGGGATCCCGAAGACCGTCCGCGTGCACTCGGCGGAGATCCGCGAGGCCTGCCAGGAGCCGGTGCAGCAGATCGTCGACGCGGTGCGCCGCGCGCTCGAGATCACGCCGCCCGAGCTGGCGAGCGACATCGTCGACCGCGGCATCGTGATGACGGGGGGCGGTGCCCTCATCCGCGGGCTCGACGTGCTCCTCACGCAGGAGACCGGGTTGCCCATCCACGTCGACGAGGACCCGCTGACCTGCGTCGTGCGCGGCTGCGGGAGGATCCTCGACGACGAGGAGAAGTACTGGTCGGTGCTGAGCACCTGACGCCGTAGGCCGCGACGTGCCGCCGCGCCCCTCGCGTACGGATGCTCGCGTCGATCTCGTGCTCGCGGCGGTGTGTGCCGGCGTGTCGCTCGCCTGCATGGTGCTCCCCTCGGCGATGCGCGACAACGCCGCGTCCGCGCTCCGCACGACCGTCGTCGCCCCGCTCGCCTCGCTGCAGGCGCGCTCCGAGCAGGCGCGACGCGTCTTCCTCACGCGCGACGCCCTCGTGCGCGTGGCCGACAGCGTCACGCTGCGGTCGCAGCGGCTCACCGGCGTCGAGTCGGAGAACGAGCGGCTGCGGCGCCTGCTGGGGCTCGGCGCGGCGCTGAAGTGGGGCTTCGTGCCGGCCGAGGTGCTCCAGGGGCGCGGTCTCGGTGACGATTTCACGGTGACCCTCTCGGCGGGGCGCGACGCGGGGGTCGAGATGCTGTCGCCCGTCGTCGCGCCGGAAGGACTCGTCGGGATGGTGGAGCGCGTCGACAAGTCGTTCTCGCTCGCCATCCTCTGGCCGCACCCGGAGTTCCGGGTGAGCGCGATGGCCGCCGACGAGAGCGCGTACGGCATCGTCTCGTCGCACACGTCGACCGGCGCGGGGCGCTACCTGCTCGAGCTGCGCAGCGTGCCGCTGCGCACGCCGCTCAAGGCGGGGGCGGTGATCGTGAGCTCGGGGCTCGGCGGGGTGTTCCCCCGCGGCATCCCCGTCGGCACCGTCGTCTCGGAGATGCGCACGCCCGAGGGGATCACGCGCAGCTACCTGCTGCGCCCGATGGTGAAGCTCTCCGACATCGCGTCGGTGATGGTATTGCGCAGCGAGCGGGTGAAGGAGGGGGTCGGCGCGGTGTGGCAGCTGGGCGTGCCGGCCGATTCGGCGACCAAAGGCGTGATCGCCGCGGCCGACTCGCTCGCCAAGGCGGCGGCGCGCCCCGACACGGGACGGCGTCCATGAACGTGGCCAAGGCGGCTTGGTTCGTGGTGGTCTTCCTGCTCCTCGTGGCGCTGCATTATTCGCTGCGCCCGCTGCTCGCCTGGCGCGGTGGGGTCGACTTCCTGATGATCGCCCTGCTGCTCGTCGCCGTGCGCGCCCGGCCGGGAGTGGCCGCGATCGCCGGTCTCGTGCTCGGGTTGGTGTCCGATTCGCTCACGCCGGTCGCCTTCGGCGCCGGGGCGCTGGCGATGTCGGTCGTGGGTTTCGGCGCGAGCTGGCTCAAGGCCGCGTTCTTCGCCGACAACGTCGCGTTGAACGGCATGTTCGTCTTCCTCGGCAAATGGGCGTTCGACCTGCTCTTCCTTGCCGGTGAGCACCGGCTGCAAGGCACCGATTTCCTCCTGCAGGCGATGCTCTGGTCGCCGCTGGCGGCGGCCGCCACGGCGGTGGTCGGGCTGATCGTCCTCCTCGCCGTGCGCCCCGTTCTCGGGGCACCGCGCGCGTGAGCTTCCATCCGAACGACGTCCAGCGCCGAGGGCGCGTCGCGTCCGGGCTGCTCGCCGCCACATTCCTCTTCCTCCTCGGCTCGTTCTTCCGGACGCAGATCCTGCAGCATGCGCAGTACGTGCTGCAGTCGGAGGAGAACCGCCTGCGCGAAGTGCCGCTCGCGGCGCCGCGCGGCGTGATCTACGACCGGCGCGGGGCGATCATCGCCGAGAACGTGCCGGGCTACACGGTCTCGCTGCTCTCGCCGCGCGAGGACTCGCTCCGGGCCGCGCTCAAGCGGCTCGGCGGCACGGTGCCGATCAACGACGCCGAGTCCGATGCCGTGGTCCGCCGCTACCGCCGCAACCCGAACCGGCCCGCGGTGATCTTCGCCGACGCGTCGTTCGACCTCGTCTCGCAGCTCGAGGAACACCGCATCGAGTTTCCGGGACTGATCATCCAGGCGACCCCCAAGCGATACTATCCCGACGGCGCCGCGGTCGCCTCGCTCGTCGGCTACACGGGCGAGATCAACGAGGGGGAGCTCGTCTCCCTCGCCGCGCAGGGCTACAAGGCCGGGCAGCAGATCGGGAAGGCGGGCATCGAGAAGCAGTACGAGAAGCGCCTGCGAGGGCGGGAGGGAGTGCGCTTCGTCGAGGTCGACGCGCGCAACCGGGTCGTGAAGGAAGCGGGCGCGCGCCAGGACATCAGCCCCGACCCGGCGCAGCCGCTCTACACCAACATCGACCTCGACCTCCAGAAGTTCGTGGTCGGCATCTTCGGCGACTCGCTCGAGGGCGCCGCCGTCGCGCTCGAGCCGCGCACGGGCGAGGTGCTGGCGCTCCACAGCGCGCCGTCGTTCGACCCCAACCGGTTCATCGGCGGCATCCCGCTCGACTACTGGCGCTCGCTCATGGACGATCCCCGGCGGCCGCTCGCGAACAAGGCCATCCAGGGCCGCTACCCCCCCGGCTCGACGTGGAAGCTCGCGACGGCGGTCATCGGCCTGCAGGAAGGGCTGGTGAAGCTCGACGACCACATGCCGGTGCCGTGCACGGGGGGGATGCAGTACGGCAATCGCTACTTCAAGTGCTACGACAAGCGCGGCCACGGCTCCCTCTCGCTCTCCGAGGCGATCGAGAAGTCGTGCGACGTGTATTTCTACCAGCTCGGCACGAAGATCGGCATCATGAAGCTCGTCGCGGGCGGCATCGCGCTCGGCGGGCGCGAGCGGTCGGGGATCGACCTGCCCGCGGAGATGCGTCCGATCTTCCCGACGGCGCCGGCGACGGAGTATTTCAACCGCCGCTACGGCGTGCGGGGGTGGAGCTCCGCCGTCTCGCTCAACCTGGCCATCGGTCAGGGAGAGAACTCGCAGACGGTCGTCAATATGGCGCGCTTCTACACGGCCCTCGCGACCGACGGCTCGGCGGCGCGTCCGCAGGTGGTGCGCGCTCCGCCGGACCGTGAGCGGATCTTCCAGCTCGACAGCGTGCAGATGGCCGGATTGCGCGCGGCCCTCGCCGGCGTCGTGAGCCGCGGCACCGCCGCCGCCTCACGCATCCAGGGGATCGTGCTCGCCGGAAAGACGGGCACGGCGCAGAGCGGCCGGTTCAAGGGCGGGGCCGAGCTCAACCACGCGTGGTTCGTGGGATTCGCCCCGGCCGACGACCCGAAGATCGTCGTGGCCGTAATGCTCGAGTTCGGCGGCCACGGCACGCGCGCGGCACACATCGCGGCGAAGATCATCGAGCATTACCTGAAGGCCACGCCGCAGCAGTTCCTCTCGACGGACGGCCCGTGAAGGCGCGCGTCGCCACCGACTGGCCGCTCGTCCTGCTGGCGCTCAGCCTCTCGAGCTTCGGCGTGTCGATGGTGTTCTCGGCGGGGCAGACCGACGTGCCGACGCTCGTGACCCATCTGTGGCACAACCAGCTCGCGTGGGTGGCGCTCGGCATCGCCGCGGCCTATCTGGCGAGCCGCCCGTCGGTGCGGTTCCTCGACTGGGCCGCCACCCCCGCCTACGCCGGCGCGTGCGTCGTGCTCCTCATCCTGCTCTTCGTCGGCAAGGGCGCGGGCACCGCGGCGAGCACGAAGAGCTGGCTGGCGATCGGCGGCATGCGCATCGGCCAGCCGTCGGAGCTCGCGAAGATCGCCGTCGTCCTCATGCTCGCGAAGGTGCTCGGCGCCCGGAAGCAACCGCCGAAGTCGCTCATCGACCTCTGGCAGCCGGCGCTCGTCGTCGGCGTGCCGTGGCTCCTCATCATGCTGCAGCCGGACCTGGGCACCGGCATCGTGTTCGTCGGCATCTTCTTCGCGATGCTGTTCTGGAGCGGCGTGTCGTGGCCGCTCCTCGTGCTCGTCGCGAGCCCGGCGGTGAGCCTCGTGCTCGCCTTCAGCACCGGGCTGTGGGGAGCGTGGTTCCTGCTGCTGCTCGGACTCGTGCTCTGGTACAAGCCGTACATCGTCGAGGGAGTGCTCATCGTCTCGGCGAACGTCGTGATGGGGGTCGTCGCGCCGATCGTGTGGGAGAAGCTGAATCCGTACCAACAGCGACGCCTGCTGGTCTTCCTCGACCCGTCGACCGACCCGCAGCGAAGCGGCTACCACGTGATCCAGTCGCAGGTGGCGATCGGCTCCGGCGGATGGCTGGGCAAGGGCTTCACGTTGGGCACGCAGAAGCGGCTCGCGTTCCTCCCGGCACAGCACACGGACTTCATCTTCCCGGTGGTGGGCGAGGAACTCGGCTTCATCGGCGTCACGGTGGCGCTCACCCTCTTCCTCCTCCTCTTCCTCCGCTGCGTGCGCATCGCCGCCCGTTCAGCCGACCCGTTCTCGAGCCTGCTCGCGTTCGGGTTGGTGTCGACCTGGTTCGTGCACGTGCTCGTGAACGTGGGGATGACGCTGAACCTGATGCCGATCACGGGGATCCCGCTGCCGTTCTTCAGCTACGGCGGGTCGTTCATGCTGGCGTGCTGGCTGGGGGTGGGGATCCTGGTCCGGCTGTCGGCGGAGGGGAGGGGGAGGGCGGATTCGCTCGTCATCTAAGGCAGTGGGAGGGCAAGGCCTGAGCGGGCGAGGTCGAGTGGGAGTGGGAGCCGAGTGGGAGTGGGCCCCGAGTGGGAGTGGGAGTGGGCGACGGGTTTGAGCGCTTCGCTTCGGAGTTGCGCTGGATCGGCCCTCTTCGGGTTGCGTCAGGTTTCCACTCCCTACGCTAGCCTCAGTCGCGGCGCGTGAGTCCTGAGCCAGCGTAGATAACCCAGCAACAGGCGACGAAGCTCCGAGAGGACCTCGAGGCGCCTGTCGAGCTCGCCGGCGCCGAGGTAAGGCGCGAGGGCGTGGTACCAGGAGATCGCTTCGCGCACCGAGCCGATCGCATAGCTGACGAACCGACTTCGATCGGTGGCGGTCGGACGACCGAATGCCTCCGCCACGTTCGCGCTCACCGACCCGAGCGCCCGAAGCAGTTGAGCCGTCATGTCGTGATCGGCGCCGCTGCGCTGCGCGAGCGCGACGTCGTCCTGGGCCGACTGCAATGCGAACATCGCGACGCGATACGAATGCAGGGTCCAGAGGGGATCTTCCTGCAGCGATGGGCGGACCTGCTGTTCCCAGGCGCGGAACTCCGGATCTTCGATGATCGTCATGCCACACTCTGCGGTCGATGCGCCCTGGCGCCGTCATCGTCCGGCCGCCGTGCGGACCGGAATCGTGCGAGGCCGATGAGGTCATGATGACTTCGTGAGATGAGGCGCTGGATGCCGGCGCACCCCGCTCGGGCTCTGGCCCTTGCCCTCCCACTCCCACTCCCACTCGGGGCCCACTCGCACTCGGCTCCCACTCGCACTCGATCTCGCCCCCTGGCGCCTTGCCCTCCCACTGCCGTTCATGCGAGTTTTGAGGATGGCTTGGTTCCGCAAAGAAAAGAAACCCCGCGAACCCCGCGTCAACCGGCTCGACATCCCCGCCGACGTCTGGGAGAAGTGCGAGGCGTGCGGGCATACGGACATCCGGGAGAAGTTCCTCCGGAACGCCAGTGTGTGCCCGGCGTGTGATTACCATCGGCGGCTCAGGGCCATCGAGTACGTCAACCTCCTGCTCGACGCCGATAGCTGGGAGGAGACCGAGACCGACCTCAAGTCGAGCGACCCCTTGGGGTTCCCAGATTACCCGGCGCGCCTGAAGAAGGCGCTCGCCAACGCCGGCGACACCGACGCCATCCTCACGGCGACGGGCACCATGGAGAAGATGCCGGTCAACCTGGGCGTCATGGACTTCGCCTTCATGGGCGGTTCCATGGGTTCGGTCGTCGGGGAGAAGATCGCGCGGCTGGCGCAGCGGAGCCTCGAGAAGAAGTTCCCGCTCATCATCATCTCGGCCTCCGGCGGCGCGCGCATGCAGGAGGGGGTCCTCTCGCTCATGCAGATGGCGAAGACTTCCGCCGTGCTGTCGCAGCTCGCCGAGCGCCGCATCCCGTACGTGTCGATCCTCACCAACCCGACGACCGGCGGCGTGAGCGCGAGCTACGCGATGCTCGGCGACGCGATCCTCGCCGAACCCGGCGCGGTGATCGGGTTCGCCGGTCCCCGGGTGATCAAGCAGACGCTGGGGCAGGATCTCCCGGAGGGGTTCCAGACCGCCGAGTTCCTCCTCGAGCACGGCATGATCGACAGCGTCGTGCACCGCCACAAGATGAAGGAGACAGTGGGCCAGCTGCTGCGGCACATGAGCGGCAAGCCGGCCGCCACCGGGTGGGCGTCGACCTGAGGACGTACGCCGACGCGCTCGATTTCCTCTTCGCGCGCACGACGGGCATCTGGAAGCTTGGGCTGGAGCGCGTCGAGGCATTCCTCGCGCTGCTCGGCGATCCGCACCGCCGGCTTCGCACGATCCACGTCGCCGGCACGAACGGCAAGGGGAGCACCTGCGCGACGCTCGACGCGCTGCTGCGAGCGCAGGGGTTGCGCGTGGGACGCTACACGTCGCCGCACCTCGTCGATTTCCGCGAGCGGTTCCTCGTCGACGGCGTGCCGGTGGATGCGGCGCGCATCGTCGATTTCGTCGACCGCTGGACTCCGGAAGTGGAGCGGCTGGGGGCGACGTTCTTCGAGGCGACCACGGCGATGGCCTTCGAGTTCTTCGCGGCCGACGGCGTCGACGTCGCCGTCATCGAGACCGGACTCGGCGGTCGTCTCGACGCCACGAACGTGGTGACGCCGCTCGTCGCCGGCGTCACGAACATCGGCATCGATCACGTCGAGTATCTCGGCGCGACGCGCGAGGAGATCGCGTTCGAGAAGGCCGGCATCTTCAAGCCCGGCGTGTGCGCGGTGATCGGCGAGCCCGAGTCGGGCATCCGGGAGCTGTTGCGGCGCTACGCGCAGGAGCGAGGGGCCTCGCCCGTGCAGGCGGTGTTCGACGACGGCGGGCCGACCGCGGTGCAGGTGACTCCCGAGGGGACCTCGTTCACGCTCGCGGGGAAGGACTATCGGACGCCGCTGCTCGGCGCGCACCAGGCGAACAACGCCGCGATGGCGATCGCCATGCTGGAGTGCGTTCCGCCGGAGATGCGCCCGACGTCCGAGGCGATCGCGCGGGGGCTCGCCGCGGTGCACCTGCCCGGGCGGTTCCACCGGTCGGGGCGCTACATCTTCGACGTCGCGCACAACCCCGCCGGCGCCACCGTGCTCGCCCGCACCCTCAAGACCGTGCAACCGCCGCGCCCCGTCGTCGCGGTGTTCTCGGTGCTGGCCGACAAGGACTGGCGGGGGATGATGGACCACCTCGCCCCCGCCGTCGACCACTTCGTGATCACGAATGCCCCGACGTCCCCGTCGAACCGGGTCTGGAGCAATCCGGAGCCGCTGGCGTACGCCCGGGAGCGCAATCTCTCGGCGGAACTCGTCCGCGACTTCGACCGTGCGCTGGCCCGGGCCGCCGACAGCGGGGCCACGGTCCTGGTCACCGGGTCATTCCACACGGTGGGCGATGCGATGGCTCGGCTGGAGGTAAGTCCCACCGCTGGCTAGCTTTCACTGATGTCCAGCGGCACGCTCCCCGGCTTCCGGGATTTCTTCCCCGACGAGTTCGCCCTCCGCGCCCATATCTTCGCGGCGTGGCGGGCCGTGGCGCGCCGGTACGCCTTCGTCGAGTACGACGGACCGCCGCTGGAGCCGCTCGACCTCTATACCCGGAAGAGCGGGGAGGAGATCGTCGGCCAGCTGTACAACTTCGTCGACAAGGGGGGGCGCGAGGTCGCGCTGCGCCCCGAGATGACGCCGACCTTCGCCCGCATGGTCGGCGCCCGCGCGAACGCGTTGCGCAAGCCGATCCGGTGGTTCTCCGTACCGCAGCTGTTCCGCTACGAGCGGGCACAGCGAGGGCGGCTGCGCGAGCACTTCCAGTTGAACGTCGATATCGTCGGCGAGCCGACGGAGCTGGCCGACGCGGAGCTGCTGTGCGTCGCCATCGACATCATGCGGGAGTTGGGGCTGGGCGCCGACGACGTGCGGGCGCGCTTCTCCGACCGCCGGCTGCTGAACGCGCTCCTGGCGGCCATCGGCGTTGAGGAGGAAGCGTTCGGCGCGGTGTACGGCGTGCTCGACAAGATCGGCCGGCAGCCGGTAGGGGTGTCGCGGGAGAAGCTCGTCGCGGCGGGGCTCTCCGACGCGATGAGCGAGCGCGTGCTCGCCCTGCCCGCGATCGGGTCGCTGGAGGCGCTGCGGGCCGAGTTCGGCGCGTCGCCGGAGGTCGCGGCCGCCCTCGACCGGCTGGACCGGTACGTCGCGCACGTCGAAGCGCTCGGCGGCAAGGGATGGGTGGACCTCGACCTTTCGATCGTTCGCGGCCTCGCGTACTACACGGGGATCGTGTTCGAACTGTTCGACGCGAAAGGCGAGTTGCGCGCCGTGTGCGGTGGCGGCCGCTACGACAACCTGCTCGCCGCGCTCGGCGGCGTGGACCTTCACGCGCTCGGCTTCGGCATGGGCGACGTGGTGCTTGGCGAATTGCTGAAGGCGCGCGGCCTCGTGCCGGCGGTGGGCGGGAGCCGGGCCGACTGCTTCATCGCCGGCGGTGACGGGGCGCTCGAGCATCCGATCGCCGACGCCTTGGCGCTGGCGCACCGGCTCCGCGACGCGGGGCTGAGCGTCGACTACGCGCTCAACGCGGAACGCTACACGACGCAGTCGACGCGCAATCAGGTGGACGCGGCCAAGAAGAGCGGGGCCCGCGCGGCCGTCTACTTCGCTCCCGGCGACGTGGTGGTGGTGCAGGGACTCAGCGGCAAGATGACCGAGGCGCCGAAGGCGGAGTTCCCCGCGCCGCCTCTGCTCGCCGGCGACGCGCAGGCGCTCGCCACGTTCACGCAGTGGTTCGACTCGACGATCCCTCCTCGCACGACGGACTGATGGCAGACGACAAGAAGCTGACGACCCGCGCCGAGGATTTCAGCGCGTGGTACAACGAAGTGGTGCTGCGCGCCGAGCTGGCCGACTACTCGCCCGTGAAGGGGTCGATGGTCATCCGGCCGAACGGCTATGGCATCTGGGAGCGGATGCAGCGCGCCCTCGACGACATGTTCAAGGCGACTGGGCACCGCAACGCGTACTTCCCGCTGCTGATCCCCGAGAGCTTCCTCCAGAAGGAGGCGCAGCACGTCGAGGGGTTTTCGCGAAGTGGGTGCAGAGCTACCGCGACCTGCCCCTGCTCATCAACCAGTGGGCGAACGTCGTGCGTTGGGAGATGCGTACGCGCCTCTTCCTCCGCACGCTCGAGTTCCTCTGGCAGGAGGGGCACACGGCGCACGCCACGCACGACGAAGCCGAGGAAGAGGCGCGCCGCATGCTGGGCGTGTATCGCGACTTCATGGAGAATTGGATGGCGATGCCGGTGGTGACCGGCCTCAAGTCGGAGAGCGAGAAGTTCGCCGGCGCGCTCCGCACGTTCTCGTGCGAAGCGATGATGCAGGACAACAAGGCGCTGCAGGCCGGCACGTCGCACAACCTCGGCCAGAATTTCGCCAAGGCGTTCGAATTGACGTTCCAGACGGAGACGGGCGAGATGGACTTCGCCTGGAACACGAGCTGGGGGGTGAGCACGCGCATGGTCGGCGGGCTCGTCATGACGCACGGCGACGACAACGGACTCGTGACGCCGCCGCGGCTGGCCCCCATCGAGGTCGTCATCGTCCCCATCTGGAAGAACGACGACGAGAAGACGAAGCTCACCGACGCCGCGTACAAGCTCCGTGACGAGCTCACGGCGTGGATGGGGCGTGGCGCGCACGACCGGTTGCGCGTGCACGTCGACGCGCGCGACGGCATGCGTTCGGGCGCCAAGTACTACGAATGGGAGTTGCAGGGCGTGCCGCTGCGTCTCGAGCTCGGCCCCAAGGATCTCGAGAAGCAGTCGGTGTTCTCGGCGCGTCGCGACACGCGCGTGAAGGCGCCGATCCCGATGGCGGGGGTGGCCGAGAGCGTGGCGAAGCTCCTCGAGACCATCCAGAGCGACATGTTCGCCGCGGCGAAGGCTCGGCGCGAGGCGAAGAGCGTGCGTGGGATCGCCTCGTACGAGGCGTTCAAGGCGCTCATGGAGGGCGAGGGCGGCTTCGTGTACGCGGGCTGGTGCGGCGGCGCGGCCTGCGAAGCGCAGGTGAAGGAGGAGACGAAGGCGACCATCCGCTGCATCCCAGACCCCGAGTTCCGCAGCGCGACCGCTCCCACGAGCTGTCTCTGCTGTGGCGCGACGGCCACCGCCGAGGCCGTGTGGGCGAAGGCGTACTGACCCAGGCGTTCGCCCGCCGCGAGGGGGCGGCGTACTGTGAGGACGTGCCGGCGGAGCGCATCGCGCGCGACGCGGGGACGCCCACGTTCGTGTACAGCGCGGCGGTGATCCGCGACCGGTTCCGGCGGCTCAGCGCGGCGCTCGAAGGAGTGCCGCACCGGATCCACTACAGTCTGAAGGCGAACTCCAACCGGGCGATCCTCCACCTGTTGCGGGAGCTCGGATCGGGGGCGGATGTGGTGAGCGGAGGCGAACTGTTCCGCGCGCGGCGCGCCGGGTTCGGCGCGCACGACATCATCTTCGGCGGCGTTGGAAAGACGGCGGCGGAACTGCGCGACGCCGTGCAGGCCGGGATCAAGCTCATCAACGTCGAGTCCGAGGCGGAGTTGCGGCTGCTCGACCGCATCGCCGGGGAACTGGGCACGCCCGCGCCGGTGGGGTTCCGCATCAACCCCGAAGTCGCCGTCGAGACGCGTCACGAGTACATCGCCACCGGCTCGAAGGGGCACAAGTTCGGCATCCCGTTCGAGGACGCGGCCGAGGTGGTGCGCACCGCGCTCGCGCTGCCGAACGTGCGCGTGCTCGGGCTCGACATGCACGTCGGCTCGCAGCTCGCGTCGTTCGAGCCGTATCGCGACGGCCTCGAGAAGCTCGCCGAGCTCGCGTCACGCGCCCGGGCGCTCGGTGCATCGCTGAAGTACGTCGACATCGGCGGCGGACTCCCCGTGGCGTACGGCGACGGCGACGCCGACCCGGATCTCGGCGCCTGGCACGACGTGATCGTCCCGGTGGTGCGGAAGCTTGGCGTGGAGCTGCTCGTCGAGCCCGGACGCTTCTTCGCGGCGGCGAGCGGCGTGCTGCTCTCGCGGGTGCTCTATCGCAAGCGGAGCGGGGGGAAGGACTACGTGATCGCCGATGCGGGGATGACGGAATTGCTCCGCCCGTCGCATTATGACGCATACCATTTCATCGAGACGGCCACGGCCCGTGCGGAACGGGCGACGGTGGACGTCGTCGGTCCAGTATGCGAGAGCGGGGACTTCCTCGCCCTCGATCGGGAGATGGAGGATGCGCAGCCGGGCGACCTGCTCGTGATCCACACGGCGGGCGCCTATGGCTACGTGATGAGCTCGACGTACAACGCGCGCCCGCGGGCCGCGGAGGTGATGGTCGACGGCCACCGGTTCGCCGTCGTGACGGAACGGGAGCGGTACGAGGACCTGGTGCGTCTCGAGCAGGACGACCCCGAGTGGAGGGACGCGTGATGAAGATCGGCCTGATGTCCGATACCCACGACCGGCTGCCGGCGATCGCCGAGCTGCTCGCGCAGATGCTGGAGCGCGGGGTCGGGATGGTGCTGCACGCCGGCGATTTCTGCTCGCCCTTCGCCCTCAAGCCGTTCCAGGACTCGAACGTCGCGCTCGCCGGCGTGTTCGGCCGGAACGATGGCGATCCCGAGGGGCTCAAGGCGATCGCCGAACAGGGGATGGGGCACGAACTGTTCGAATCGCCCCACTCGCTCACGATCGGCGAGCACAAGATCCTGCTCGTCCACGACATCGGCGACGTGAGCGCGCGTTCGGTGAAGTCGCACCACGTCGTCGTGCACGGCCAGGAACACCAGCAGTCCATGAAGACGCGCGGCGAGACGCTGATCATCAACCCCGGCGAGGCGTGCGGCTGGATCCACGGCGCGCCGACGGCCGCGGTGCTCGACCTCGACACCAAGCACGTCGAGTTCATCAAGTTGTCCGACCCGAAATGGCAGTTCTGATCCACCGACCGACCTCCAGGCCATCATGAGCTCGCGCATCCTCATCCTCGATTGCGGTTCCCAGTTCACGCAGCTCATCGCCCGCCGGGTGCGCGAGGCGCGCGTGTACTCGGAGATCCATCCGCCGACGCGGTCGCTCGAGTGGATCCGCGAATGGAAGCCGACGGGGATCATCCTCAGCGGTGGCCCGAACTCGGTGACCGACGAGGGGGCGCCGACCTTCGACCGTGGCATCCTCGACGTCGCGCCGGTGCTCGGCGTGTGCTATGGGCTGCAGTGGATCACGCACGCCGAGGGAGGGAAGGTCGTCGCCGGCGGTGGCCGCGAGTATGGGCGCGCCGAGATCACCGTCGAGGAGCCGGCGGGGATGTTCGCCGGCTTCGAGAAGGGGGAGAAGACCACCGTGTGGATGAGCCACGGCGACCACGTCGAGGCGCCGCCCCCGGGGTACGTGCTCACGGCGGGGAGCGCGGGGAACGTCGTCGCCGGCTTCCGCCACGCGACGAAGCCCGTGCACGCGATCCAGTTCCACTCCGAGGTCGCGCACACGGTGCGCGGCGCCGAGATCATCGCGAACTTCCTGTTCGGGGTGTGCCATGCCGAACCGGACTGGACGCCCGGCTCGTTCATCGAGCACGAGATCGCGAAGATCCGCGAGATGGTGGGGAGCAAGAACGTCATCTGCGGCCTCTCCGGCGGCGTCGACAGCTCGGTCGCGGCGGCGCTCGTGCATCGCGCCATCGGCGACCAGCTCACCTGCGTGTTCGTCGACACGGGGCTGCTCCGCCTCCACGAGCGCGAGCAGGTGGAGCGCACGATGGGGCAGCACCTCGGCATCAAGCTCGTGACCGTGCGCGCCGAGCGGCGCTTCCTCGACTCCCACGCCGGCGAGGCCGAGCCTGAGAAGCAGCGCCGGGCCATCGGGCACACGTTCATCGACGTCTTCGAGGACGCCCCCGCGCAGGCGGGCGAGCACGCGGAGTTCCTCGTGCAGGGCACGCTCTACCCCGACGTCATCGAGAGCACGAGCGCGAAGGGCGGGCCGAGCGCGACGATCAAGACGCATCACAACGTCGGCGGCCTCAAGCCGGACATGAAGTTCAAGCTCATCGAGCCGTTGCGGGAGCTGTTCAAGGACGAGGTGCGCAACGTGGGGCGCGAGCTCGGACTCCCCGAGGAGATGGTGGGCCGCCACCCGTTCCCGGGCCCCGGACTCGCCATCCGCGTGCTCGGCGAAGTCACCGAGGCCGCGCTCGACACGCTGCGCCGGGCCGACGCGATCTACCTCGACGAGATCCGCGCGGCCGGACTGTACAACGACATCTGGCAGGCGTTCGCGGTGTTCCTCCCCGTGCGGTCGGTCGGCGTGATGGGCGACTACCGCACCTATGAGCACGTGATCGCGCTGCGCGCCGTCACGAGCACCGATGGGATGACGGCCGACTGGTTCGCCTTCCCGCATGAAGTGCTCGGCCGCATCTCGAACCGCATCATCAACGAGGTGCCGGGGGTGAATCGCGTCGTGTACGACGTGAGTTCGAAGCCGCCCGCCACCATCGAGTGGGAATAGGGTGATACCGCTCGCGGAGCTTCGCCCGACGCGCGGCGAACTCCGCGAGATGACGCGGATCGCCGCGCCGATCGTGCTCGCGCAGGTTGGCATCATGCTCATGGGGGTCGTCGACACGGCGATGGTCGGTCGCGTGTCGCCCGACGCCATCGCCGCCGTCGCCCTCGCACACATCTACTGGGCGAACCTGTTCCTCTTCGGGCTCGGCCTCCTGCTCGTGCTCGACCCCGTCGTCTCGCAGGCCGTCGGCGCGAGGGACGCGGTGGGGGTGGCGCGCGGCGTGCAACGGGGCGTGCTCATGGCGGTCGCGCTCAGCGTGCTCATGTCGCTCGCCCTCGTCCCAGGGGAGTGGCTGTTCACGTTGCTGCGACAGCCGGCGTCGGTGGTGCCGATCACCGCGGTCGTGGCGCGCTGGCTCATCTGGGGCGTGCTGCCGAACTTCCTGTTCGTCGTCTTCCGGCAGACGTTGCAGGCGATGGGCACGTCGCGGGCCATCGTCGTCTCGATCGTCGTCGGGAACGTGCTCAACGCCTTCCTGAACTGGCTCCTCATCTACGGCCACTGGGGATTCCCGGCGCTGGGGCCGGCGGGGTCGGCGATCTCGACCTCCATCGGCCGCTGGGTGATGCTCTCCATCATCGTCGGCTCGGGGTGGCGGTCGCTGCGGCCCGCGCTCCGGCCGTGGCGCGCCGAAGCGTTCGCGCCACGCCCCATGCTGCGCATGCTGCGCCTCGGACTCCCCGTGGCGTTCCAGCAGTGGCTCGAGGTCGCGGTGTTCGCGATGGGCGGGCTGGTGATCGGACTGTTCGGCGCGGTGCCGCTCGCAGGTCACGAGATCGTGCTCAACCTCGCGTCGATCACGTTCATGGTGCCGCTCGGCGTCGGCGCGGCGGCGGCGGCGATGGTGGGGCGCGCCGTCGGGCGCGACGACGTGGCCGCGGCGCGGCGCGACGCCGTGGCGGCGCTCTCGGTGGGCGTGGGCTTCATGGTCATCGCCACGCTCGCCTTCACGCTGTTCCCCCATGCGATCGCGGCGTTCTTCTCCGCCGACCCGGCGACGGTGGCGTTCTCCGCGTCGCTCCTGCCCATCGCGGGGCTCTTCCAGATCTTCGACGGCATGCAGTGCGTCTCGGCGGGCGTGCTGCGCGGCACCGGCGACACGCGCGTGCCGATGCTGCTCCACCTCGGCGGCTTCTGGGGTGTCGGCATCCCCCTCTGCCTGCTCCTCACGTTCACGGCGCGGCTCGGCCCCACCGGGGTGTGGTGGGGGTACGTCGGGAGTCTGGTCGTCGTGGCGATGTTGCAGATGAACCGGATGCGATGGCGGCTCACGCAGGACATCAAGCGGCTGCACTTCGACCATTAGGAGCCGGCGGCGCGACGCTCGCGCCCGGCGGCCGCGCGTTCAGCGATACGGCTCGGCTGGGTCGAGTGCGGCGAGCTCGACGAGATACTCCGCGATCGCCGTCGTCGCCAATCCGAAATAGCGCGCGCCCTTCGCCGGCGTCGCCGCCGCGGGATCGCCGATGCCCGTATCGGCCGTGACCTTCGTCCACTGCCGCGGCGCCCACGCCCACCCTTCGCGGATGCCACGCAGCTGCGACTTGCGTTCGGCGCCGTCGCCGGCGTCGGCGAGGGGGCGCACCAGCGAGGGCGCGACGTGCTGCATCACGCTCGTCTCGAGTTCCCCGGCATGATCGCCGAGGTCGGCGAAGTGCGGCGCGGGGTCGATCACCTTGTACCAGTTGACCGTCGAGAGGAAGACCGCCGTCCGCGGTTGCAGCTCGCGGATCATCTGCCGGAAGTCGTTGCCGCCGTGCCCGTTCACGATGACGAGCTTGCGGAGCCCTTGCCCCTCGAGCGCGTGCACGACGTCGGCGAGCAGCGCCGCCTGCGTCGACGGGTTCATGTTGATGCAGAGCGGGATGTCGAGCTGTCCCGTGTTCACGCCGAACGGCACGCAGGGAAGCACGGTCACGCGCGCTCCCCGCTCCCAGGCGAGGCGCGCCGATTCCGCGGCCACCGCGTCGCTCTGGATGTTGTCGGTGGCGTACGGCAGATGGTAGTTGTGCGCTTCGGTGGCGCCCCACGGCAGGATGGCGACCTCGAACGGCGTGGCGCGCACTTCGGCCCACGTGCTCTCGGCGAGGATCCAGGGACGCGGGGTCACGGCGCGTCCGGCGCCGGTGTCGACTGCGGCGCGCGGCGGAGCCAGCGCCACGGCCAGAACACGAGCAGGGCGGCCCCCACCAGCGTACCACCGAAGGCGCCAAGTCACGAGGCGAGCCGCTCCGGGGCGGGGGTGAAGATCGTGGCGGCGACCGTGCCCGTCGACACGAGCGACGCACCCCACGCCAGCAGCACCGGTGCGAACCGCACCTGTCGCGTCCAGAGCGGCCGGACGAGCACGACTCCGAGCGTCGCCGTCATGAGCTGCAACGCGGCGAGCGCACCGTGACCCGGGACGTCCGTGGCACGCAACACGCCGCGCACGTCGCGGAAGCTCGACAGCGAGACGAGCAGCACGAAGGCGAGGAACAGCATCATGCCCCAGGGTGGCCGCCGGGGCGTGCCACTCAGCGCTCCGGCTTCTGCCACGCCGCCGGCCCTCCGGGGAACTGCCTGAGGATGGTGACCATCGTCGCCCCCTTCCAGAGTGAGGGCACGCCACGGATGAAGCTCACCACGCCGTCCTGCGGGGCGAGCACGTCGCCGGCGGGGCGCCCGACGTAGTCGGTCACGTATCCGACCTTCTGTCCTTTCTTCACCACGCTGCCGCGCGCGGCGGTCGCGTAGAACATGCCACCGCCGTCGGCCCGCACTCGCTGGTCGGCGCCCACCCAGGAGATCTTCGCGGCCGGCTTCGATGGATGGTCGATCATCTTCAGGGCGCCGAGTACGCCGAGCGAGCCATTCACGAGCATCGCCGTCTCGGCGGGGGTCACCAGCCCGGAGTGCCCAGCCTCGGCCACGAACGTCGTCTTCCCCTGCGAGAGCGCGTAGCCGCTCAGCGTGCGCGTGCCCGCGGCGCTCGTGACGTCGACGTCGTTGACGATGATCATGTCGAGCCCGAAGGCGAGAGCGAGCGCACGCGAGGCCGAATCCCGGGCCGCCTTGCCGGTGCGGATCCAGTAGCTGTACGGGCGCAGGTCCTCATCGAGGTCGCCGCCGTGCAGGTCGACGACGACGTCCGATTGCGCGACGATCTCGCGGGCGACCGCGGCGAGCACTCTCTGCGTCTGCGTGCCGCTCGCGTCGCCGGGATAGCTCGCGTTCATCCCCTTGCCGTCGACCGGATTGACGTGCGGTACCATCCGTTCGAACGACGCGACGTTGAGGAGTGGCACGACGATCGCCGTGCCGCGAAGCTTCGCCGGGTCGATGCGCGCGATGAGACGCGTCATCGCCACGACGGAGGTGTACTCCGTGCCGTGCGAGCCTGAGATGAAGGCCACGACGGGGCCGGGCTTCGCGCCGTTCACGATGGCGAGTTGGATCGTCGTGCCGGAGTCAGTGGCGGAGGGGATGGTCAACGTGCCGTACACGCGCTCCCCGCGCTTGGCGGTGGCGGTGCCGACGGTGACCGTGGGGTGCGGGTCCGCGCCCTGGGCGCGGACGGGCGGCGTGAACACAGCCGCGGCGAGAACGAGCGATAGGAGGGCGCGCATGCCCTTCAAGTTGGGCCGCGCACGTGCCCGGGGCCAGAGCGGGACGCGGGAGGGCGGTGGAGCCGAGCCCTCACCGCGCCCGATCGGTCAGACGCCCTTCTCCTCGAGCAGCTTCATGAATTCGGCCGGCTGCGTGATGGAGAGCAGGCGATCGGGAACGTCGGGTTCCTTGGAGAACTGCGCGATCTTGCCGAGCACGGGGAGGTACTGGTTCGACACCTCGAGCGGCGGCGCCACGATGAGGAAGAAGAACTGCACCGGCTTCTCGTCGATCGCCTTGAAGTCGAGCCCTTCTTTCTTCCGGCCGAACGCCACGCGGAGCTTGTTGACGACGAGCGAGCGGCAGTGCGGGATCGCGATGCCGCGTCCGATCCCCGTCGAGCCGAGGTTCTCGCGGCGCTTCAGCATCTTGAAGAGCATCGCCTCGTTCTTCTCGTCGAGCCCGAGGAGCCCGATCAGTTCCTTCAGCACCTCGTCCTTGGTCGTGCCCTCGAGGCCGAGCTTGACTGCATCTTCGGAAAAGAACTCGCGCAATTCCATGCTGCGTCCTCACCGTGAAAGGCGCGCCGGGCGCGCCATGCATCTGCTGTGTGAACCGGGAACATACAGCATGGCGCAAGTCGAGTCAAATCAAGTTGTTGCAAGCAGTTGCCCGTCGGTTTAGTTTCCTCGGGATGCCCTCCTTCCCATACCCCGTCGCGCACGACGTGCCGCTGTTCCTCGCCCCGATGGCCGGGGTGTCGGAATCGCCGTTCCGTCGCCTCTGCCGGCGGTGGGGGGCCGACGTGGTCGTCACCGAGTTCCTGTCGGCCGAGGGGATCCGGCGCGACAACCCGGCCACGGTCGACAAGCTCAAGTTCGGCGCGGACGAACGGCCCATCGGCGTGCAGATCTTCGGCGCTGATCCCCAGGCGATGGGGGAGGCCGCGGCGCTCGTGACCGACGTGTTCCAGCCCGAGTTCATCGACATCAACTTCGGTTGTCCCGTGAAGAAGGTGGTGCAGCGCAACGGCGGCTCAGGGTGCCTGCGCGACCTCGGCCTCGTGCAGGACGTCATCCGCGCCGTGGTGCGCAGTACGCACCTCCCTGTCACCTGCAAGGTGCGGAGCGGCTGGAACGAACAGATGCGCGATCCGGTCACGATCGGGTTGCGCTGCCAGGATGCTGGGGTGAAGGCGATCGCGCTGCACCCGCGCACGCGCACGCAGATGTACACCGGCAACGCGCGGTGGGAGGACATCGCGGCCATGGTGCAGGCGCTGGAGATCCCGGTCATCGGCAACGGCGACATCAAGACGGCGGCCGACGCGGCGCGCATGCGCCGCGAGACCGGGTGCGCCGCCGTGATGATCGGCCGCGGCTCGTTCGGCCAGCCGTGGATCTTCGCGCAGGCCCGCGCGCTGCTCGACGGCCAACCGATGCCGCGGACCCCCGGCGTCGAGGAGCGCTTTGCGATCGCGCTCGACCACGCGCGGATGGTGCAGTCGTACGAGCACGACCCCCATGGCGCGGCGCTCGAGTTCCGGAAGCACATCGGCTGGTACGTGAAGGGGCTCCCCAACTCGGCCGACCTGCGCCGCAAGCTGCACCAGGTGAACGGATTCGGCGAAGTCGAGGGGATCTTCGCCGACTACCTCGCCCACGGGACGCTCGAGGCGGCCTCGTCATGAGGCGCGAGCGCGTGCGCACGCTGCTCGACGACGTCGCCCACGGGCGGGCGACGGTCGAGCAGGCGCTGGCGCATCTCGATCGCGAGCCTGTCGAGGCGCTTCCGTTCGCGCACATCGACCACCATCGCGCATTGCGGCACGGCTTTCCCGAGGTCGTCTTCGGAGAAGGGAAGACCGTCCAGCAGACGGTGGCGATCTGCGAGCGGATCGCGGCGCACGGCGACGGCTTCCTCGTGACCCGCACCTCCGAGGCGCAGCGCGACGCGCTCGGCGCGGCGTTCCCGAAGGCGGAAGCGAACGTGCTGGCGCGCACGGTCTTGCTGCGAGGAGCGTCGCCGGCGCCCGCGTCGCCGGACGCGCACACGCGTCGCGGCACGGTCCTCGTGGTCACCGCGGGCACGGGAGACCTTCCGGTGGCCGAGGAGGCCGCGGTCACGCTCGACGCGCTCGGGGCGCGCTGCGCGCGGCTCACCGACGTCGGCGTCGCCGGTATCCATCGCCTGTTGAGCCAGCACGATGCGCTGAGCGGAGCGGCGGTGGTGATCGTCGTCGCGGGGATGGACGGCGCGCTGCCGTCGGTGGTCGGCGGGCTCGTCCGCGTGCCGGTGATCGCCGTGCCGACGAGCATCGGCTACGGGGCGAGCTTCTCCGGGCTCGCCGCGCTGCTCACCATGCTGAACAGCTGCGCCGCCGGGGTGACGGTGTGCAACATCGACAACGGATTCGGCGCGGCGATGGCGGCGGCGCGGATCATGGCCGGGTGATGCCCGCCAGGCAGGAGTGACGCGTGTGGATCGTGGCCGCGTTGCTGGCCGGATTCGTGGGAGGCATCGCCATCGCGCGATGGGCCACGCGCCGCGCCCGCACGGGGCCGGCGGAGAGCGCTGAGCGGGAGATCCTCGCGCCTCGGCAGAGCATCGCCAGCCCGCGATTCACCTCCGCGATCACGCGCGTCGACGACGACCTGGCCGTGGACGGGGACGAGATCCTCGCCGGCCAGCTCTCGCTCATCGCCCGCGACCTCGACGCCGAGAGCGCGCAGCTGTGGCAACGTGCGTCGAGCGCGGCGCCGTTCGAGTGCATCGCGTCGTCGGGCGGCATGCGCGCCGATCCGGCGACCTGGGGAACGGCGCAGCAACGCGCGTTGGCGTCGTGGGCGGCCACCGAGGACATCGTCACCTTCGACAGCGCGAGCGATGCACCCACCTTCGTGGCGGCGCCCGCGCGGCCGGCGGTGGTCGGCGACGAGGCCGACGACGCGTCGGGCGGCGGCGTGCTCGTCCTCGCCTTGCGCGCCACGGGGCGCCGTTCGCACGCCGATCTCAAGGCGATCGTCGCGTCGCACGCGGCGCAGTTGTCGGCGGTATGGGCGCTCGGCGAGCACGATGACGACCTCACGCGGCAGAACCGGCAGCTGCGGGCGCTGGTTCGCACGGCGCTCGAGGTGCAGGCCACGGGCGACCGCGCGGTGCTCGAAGGGAGCCTCACGGAGCGGGCGCTGGAGGTGACAGGCGCCGGGTTCGCGGCGCTCGTCGAATGGGATCGCGAGACGAACAGCGGCTTCGTGCGCCGGGTGACCCGCTCCTATCCGATGCCGCAGCCCGAGATCGGCGCTCCAGTGACGGTCGACTCGATCGCGGCCGCGGCATGCATCGGCGGCACGCCGCAGGTCTGGGAGGATGCGAGCAGCCTCGTCGCCGGGAACCGGTTGTTCGGTGGCAGCCGGGCGGCCGCGTGCGGAGCGTCGGTCGCCGTCCTCCCGTTGCGCCGGGGCGCGCTGACGATCGGCGCCCTCGTCGTCGGCAGCGAGACGCCGGGAGCGCTGGCGCCGCGCGACCTGCGCACGGCGCGGATGTTCGCCCAGCTCGCCGCCGCGTCGCTCGAGGCCGCGTGGGAACTCGAAGAGGCGAACGTGCAGTCACAGACCGACGCGCTCACGGGACTGTGGAACCGGCGGCGGTTCAACGACACGCTGGCGCGCGTGCTGATCGAGACCGACCGGTTCGGCGGGCATTGCGGGCTCATCATGACCGATCTGGATCACTTCAAGGCGGTGAACGACACGCACGGCCACGAAGCGGGGGACGCCGTGCTCAAGGCCGTGGCGGCCGCGCTGCTCGAGACGGTGCGCACGACTGATCTGTGCGCGCGCATCGGGGGCGAGGAGATGTGCGTGCTGCTGCCGCAGACGTCGCCGGTGGGGACCCAGGAGCTGGCGGAGCGGTTGCGCGCGGCGGTGGAGCGGGCGGTGGTGCCGTGGAAGGGGAAGGCGCTCCGCGTGACGGCGAGCTTCGGCGTGTCGTCGTACGCGGCGGGGGGCACGGACGCCCAGAAGCGGTTGCTGTTCGAGCGGGCCGACGCCGCACTTTACGCTGCAAAGCGGAATGGCCGTAACCGGATCGAGGTCGCGGGGTGAAACGGGGCTTCCCCGGCGGTGTATATTGAAGGAGTGATCGGGGGCGACTGGAATCGATTGTGTAGGTGGCCCCGTGGTTGCGTGCCCAGGTCCTCGGGTTCCTGGTAAAACACTCGGGAAAGTCTCAACTGCGAACAACAACTTCGCGCTTGCTGCGTAACTTCTAGTTACGTCCAGCAGTGCCCATGAGGAAGCCCTCCCGGGGCGGCTTCACGGGTATCGAAAATCCGGGATAGTCCAGCGTCGCGCCTTCCGGCGCCGGGCGAAACTCTAGAGGGCTCATCCAGCGTTCGGCGGCCCACTGGCCAGGCGCTGGAGACATCAATCGGTGGGATACGCACGTAGACGCTGCGGAAGATCTTATGCAAGACGGGAGTTCGAATCTCCCCGCCTCCACTGTACCGGAACACGGAACGGGCGCCCGACCAGGGCGCCCGTTCCGCGTTTCAGACGTCCGCGCCACGGCTACGGCGCGGTCTTCGCCACGGGGCGATAGAAGACCGCTTTGAGCGGCAGCCGCGCGACATCCACGACTTGCCCCTCCTTCATCACCAGCGTCAAGCGCCGAATGTTGTGGATGTCGGCGAGCGGATCGCCGGCGAGCAGCAGCAGGTCGGCGAGCTTGCCGGGTTCGATGGTGCCGAGCCGGTCGCTCATGCGCATCGCGAAGGCGCCGTTCTTCGTCGCCGCGACGATCGCCTGCGAGGGCGTCATGCCGAGTTCGACGAGCCCTTCGATCGAGAGCAGCGTGCCGATGCCGGGCGCCTGCGTCTCGGGCTTCGGCTGGCGCTCGAACTCCGGCGCGGCGCCGCGATAGTTGTCGGTCGCCGGCGCGACGACGCAGCCGGCGCGGATGAGTTCCTCGGCGTTGGCCCGGCGCACGAGCATCGCGCGGTTCGCCGAATCGCGGCTCGTCTCCGCGGTGGTGCGCGAGCGCAACGGCCGTTCGCGCAGGAGGCGCGCCACGACGCTGTCGGCGTAGGTCCGTGAGGTGTCGCCGCGCGCCTCCGCGGCGGCGCGCGTGCTGTCGCCTTTCTTCATCGAATCGGCGCGCTGCTTGATCTTCTTCTGCAGGTCGGCCCACGGCTTGCCGGTGATCGTGTTGGCGAGCATCGCGCAGACCACGCGCTTCTCCACCATCTTGCGCACCGTCTCGGCCGGGATGGGCGCGTCGGTCGCGTCGGGATGCTGCACGAGATCGACGCCGGCGTCGACGGCGATGCGCAGTCCCTCGGGCGACGTGGCGTGCGTCTCGGCCACCTTGCCGCGCTTGTGCGTCTCCTCGACGATCACCCGCTGGGCCGGCTCGGAGAAGCCCAGCATCGCCGGATAGAACGCGTGGCTGGTGCCGCCGTACTTCACGAAGTCGACGCCCTGGTCGAGGTACCGGTCGATCGCGACGCGCAACTGCTCCGGCGTCATTCCCATCAGTTCCTCGCCCGCGCCGGCGGCGACGGCATCGTTCATCTGCTCCTGGAAGAGCGAGAGGTCGGCCTGTCGCGTGCCCGTGAACGTGTACGACCACGGTCCGCCCCAGCCGACGATGTTCCCGGCGACGTACATGCGCGCCCCGGGCACCTCGCCGCGATCGATGCGGTCGCGCGCCTCGAGCAACGGCTTCAGCATGCCGTAGCTGTCGCGCACGCTGGTGACGCCGTACTTCAGCTGCAGCTGAGCGCCCTCGATGGCGATGTCGGTGAAACGGTCCTGATAGCGGACGAGACTCTCGAGCCCCGAGTAGAGCGACATGTGGACGTTCGTGTCGATGAACCCCGGCACGAGGAACTTGCCGGTGGCATCGATGATGCTGGCCCCCTTGGGGATGTGCACGTCGGCGCGGCGCCCCACCGCCGTGATGCGTTTGCCGGTCACGATCACGACGGCGTCGGCGATGACCGGGCCACCGTTCCCGTCGATGAGCGTCGCGCCGACGAGCGCGGTGACGGAGTCGGCGCGAGTGCCGGCGGCCCATGGTGCGCCACGCGCGGGGCTCAGGAAGGTGGACAGCACGAGGGCGAGCAGGGCGGCAAGCGACCGCAGCGATCTCGAGGGGCGCATGGGAGGAGGGCCGGTGGGGGAGGGTGGCGCGGGTCCAAGTATACCTGTCCCTCGAAGCGTCCGGAATCGCACGCGCCGCGGCTCGGTTGCGGACCATCCGCTCGCGGTCTATTCTCTTGCGCTGATCAGGTCAGGGTCCAGGCTCACCCTCCATTGTCACCCCCGAACCGATGACGGCTCAAGCCTCGAGTCCTCGACGTCGCAGGTCCCACGCGACGGCGCGGCGCGCATCGTTGCTCGTCGCGTGCACACTCACGATGTCGTGCGCGAGCGACCCCGCGTTCCAGCGCGCCACCCGCATCGCCGATGCGGACAAGTCCGCGAAGATCGCGCTGGAGAACGAGAACAAGCTCGACCCCGCGAAGATCCCCGCGCGCACCTTCGCCGTGCTCCCGTTCACCGTGGTCTCGAACGACACGCTGCTCCGGCCGTTGAGCTTCGGTCTCGCCGACATGCTGATGTCCGACCTCGCGACGTCGCCGGAGTTGCGGCTCGTCGAGCGGCTGCAGGTCAACAGCATGCTGCGGGAACTGGCGCTCGTCGACTCCGGGCGGGTCGACCCTCACACGGCGCCACGGGTCGGGCGTCTGGTCGGCGCGCGCCGCCTGCTGATCGGCGACGCGGTGCTCGCCCCGGACGGCACGATGCAACTGAATGCGCGCGTCGTCGACGTCATCGGCGGTACGGTGCAGGAACTGGTCTCCGCGCAGGCGCCGCTCGCCCGCGTGATCGACGCGGAGAAGCAGCTCGCGCTGCTGGTGTTCGAGCGGCTTGGCATCACCCTCACGCCCGCACAGCGCACGCGCGTCGAGCAGCGGCAGTCGGTGCAGCTCGCGACGCTCGTGGCGTATGGCCGGGGCGTGCAGGCGGAGGCGCGTGGTGACGCGGCGGGCGCGACGGCCGCCTTCGAGGAGACGTTGCGCATCGACCCGACGTTCGCGCCGGCCCGCACGCAACTCGCCGCCGCGCCCGCGACGAGCTCGGCCGCCCAGCGCGCCAGCAGCGTGGCGCGCGTCATCGACCTCAGCGCGCAGGCGATCAACGCGCCGGTCATCAACGCGCCGGTCGCGCCGAAGCCGCCCGAGGCCGTCGACGCGCCGCTCTCGACGGGGAGCGTGCTCACGCTGATCTTCACCATCCGGGTGAATCCATGAGGCGCGCATCGACGCTGCTCGTCGCGGTGGCGGTCGCCGCCGCGAGCGCGCCCGCGCTCGCGCAGGAAGCGCTGCTCCCCTCGACGGGATGGGGCACCGGCATCTCACTCTCCGCGTGGCACTTCTCGACACCGCTCCCGCAGAGCGCCGGCGGGCTCGCCGACGTCGCCGAGGCGACCATCCCGTTCAGCGTGCGTTCGCAGTTCGGCCGGTGGAGCGTCGACGTGTCGGGTGCCGGTGTGTACGGCGCCGCGCATTTCAAGGCGAGCGCGCCGTCCGGAGCCGGACAAGGGAGCGGAGCTGGTTCCGACGGTGGCGATAGCGTCGTCAGCGTCGCCGGACCGACGGACCTGAAGCTGCGCCTCACGGGCCCGCTCTTCAGCGACGCGCTGCAGGTGACGGCCGGCGTGAACCTCCCGACCGGTAAGGTCGGATTGAACGCCGACGAGACGAACGCGCTGCAGGTCATCGGCTCACCCGCGTTGCGCATGCCGATCGCGGCGCTAGGCACGGGCACCGGCTATACCCTCGGCCTGTTGCGCAGCTTCTCCGGCGACGACTGGGCGATCGCCATCGGCGCGTCGGCCGAGCAGCGCACCGAGTACTCGCCGATCGCGTTGGCGCTCGCCACCGGGAGCGCCGAGACGCACATCACGCCGGGCACGGCGGCACACGTCACGCTCGGCCTTGACCGTGTGCTCGGCGAGGCACGACTGAGCGCGTTGCTCGTGGCCGACGTCTTCTCGAAGGACAAGGTGCGGCAGGTCGCCACCGGCTCGCCGGACCAGAACGCGGACTATACGCTCGGACCGCAGTTCACCGCGGTCACCAAGCTCGATTTCGGTGCGTCGGGCTGGCGGGAGAGTTCGGTGAGTCTCGCCGTACGCCAGCGATCGGCGTTCACGGACTCGACGGGAGCGAGCGTGAGTGGCTCCGCCAGCACCTACGTCGAAGGCGCGATCGGCGGCGTGGTGGGCGGCGCATACGGCACGGGGCTGATCATCGCCGCCGATGCCCGCTGGCAGTCGGGGATGAAGTTCACCGACGCGCTCGTCGGCGCGGCCACGACCGGCGTGGGCGTGACGCTGGGGGTCGAGCGGGCAGGGCAGTCATCGCTCACGCGGTTCTTCGTGCATGGGCAGTACGGGTCGTTCGATACCGGCACGGCCAAGAGCAACGGCATCGGCGCCACGATCGGCATCACCGTTTCGGGCCGGCGGGAGGGGAAATGACCACCTCGATCCTCGGGACGCCACGCGGCGTCATGGGCGCCGGTCGGCGGGCCGCGGCAGTCGCGACACTCGCCGCGCTGAGTCTGACTGGCTGTGCGGACAAGGGACTCACGCGGTCGGCGGGGTACTTCAATCCCAAGATCGCGCTGCAGCTCACGACCATCGCCTCGGCACAGACCGCCCTCACGCCGAAGTTCATCTGGGTCGGTGCCGCGTACGGGGCCGACAAGGACACGGCGCTGCTGGCCTACAAGATCGCACCGTACGCCGCGGGCACCCAGCAGATCTCGCTGCCTGTCGACCTGGCGCCGTGCCTCGCGTACAACGCCAGCAAGGGGAAGGACGGCTGCACGATCATCGTCGGGGCATCGCTGCTCCCCGACACGAGCGGCTTCACACGCGACACCACGAAGCAGAACGGCGGGGATCCGTTCCGCGGTGCGTTCGACTACACCATCGTGGGTCCGTTCGAGGTCGGGCCGGGGCGCACGCCGACCATCCCCGCGATCGATCTCTCGGCGACGCGCTTCGGCGTCATCACTTGGGCTGGGGACGAGGCACTCCGGCTCGGCGGCATCGGCACGCCGACCTTCTTCGGTGGCCAGGGTGTCACCAACGCGCCGCTCACCGGGGTCTTCAGCGGCACGAATGCGCCGACCCTCTTCTCGGTGACGTCGGGCGTGCAGTTCCCCGCGACGCCCTCGAATACGCCGCTCCAGGCGTACCCGCAACTGGCGATCTTCCAGAACGGCGCGTGGCAGCGCGTGTCGGCCACCTCCGCGCCCCCCAACACGAACTTCTACGACGTCACGGCGTTCTCCGCGGCCGAGGCCTACCTCGCGGCGCCGAACGGGCTCTACAAGTATGACGGCACGGCGATCACGCGGATTAGCGCAGTCCCCGATTCGCTGATCTCACTCGGGAACGTCAACAACATCACCGCGAAACTCGTGATCGCGGGCGGCGCGAACGGACTCGTGTGGATCGGCGATACCCAGACGTGGAAGCGGTATCTGCTCCCCAACAATCCACGCGTCGACAACGTCTGCATCACAGGGCCGAGCGAGGCGTACGCGGCGGCGTCTGCCACCACGTCCCCCACGAGTCCGGCCGGAATCTACCGGTTCGACGGCACCAGCTGGACCGGCGTGGCAGCGTTGCCCAACTCCTCCGTGTCCGTCGTCGACCTTGCGTGCCCCGCACCGGGCCAGCTGTTCGTGAATGCCGGCAACGGCCAGGGATTCTACAAGTGGAATGGCAGTACGTGGGCGGCGCTACCGACTGCCGGTCTCGGAACGGGGCGCAACTACCGGATGGCAGTGACGTCCGCAAGCGAGATCTACGTGTACGGCGACAGCGCCAGCATCAATCGCGCGTACTATCGCTACGACGGCACGGGGACGTGGCGCTCGATCGGTCAGTCGCGATTCACCCAGGCTCAGGGCCGCCCGTGGGCCGATCCTCGAGGCGGCGCGGCATATGTCGCCGGGCCGTTCGGACGCATCGAGCGGGTCAGCGCGACGGCGTTGACGGTGCTGAGTTATCAGCCGGCATTGCGCGACATCGTCGTGACGTCCGCAACGAGCGCGTTCGCCGTCGGGTGGAACCTCTTTCTCGCGCGCTGGGACGGCAGCGCCTGGCACGTCGACGCACCGCCGCCGAACACGCCGGCCATCCGCATCCTGCAGGGTGTGTGGAGCGACGGTCCCTCGAACGCGTGGGCCGTCGGCAATGCGAGCACGATCCTCCGCTACAACGGGAGCGGATGGAGCATCGTGAGCGACTTCTCGCACCCGATCGCAACGGCCGACAGTTACAACGCGGTGTGGGGAGTCGGGAGCGACGTGTGGGCGGTCGGCGGCACCTCGATCCTCCACTGCACGGCGCCGACGGCCTGCGCGAACGAATCGTCGGGCGGTTCGGGGGTGCTCTACGCGATCTGGGGCACGTCGCGGTCCAACGTGTTCGCCGTCGGCGCCGGCGGCCGCATCGCCCGATACAACGGCACCTCGTGGTCGGCGATGAACAGCCCGACCTCGCGCAACCTCGCGCGCGTCGCCGGCAGCGGACCGAGCGACGTGTGGGCGGTCGGCGACAGCGTGCTCATCCACTTCGACGGGACGCAGTGGACGAATTTCCCGATCTCTGCGGGCGACCAGAACCTCGTCAGCCACGTGCCGTCACCCTATCTGCAGGCGCTCTTCCAGGTCGGGCTCTGGGTGCGCGGGCCGAACGAGGTCTATCTGGGCAGCGAGAACGGTGGGATCTCGCGTTGGGACGGCACGCGATGGAACGAGGTGGACCGCCAGAATTTCCGGCGACGCGTGGTCGGTATCTCGGGGGCGGGAGGCTGCGTGCTCGCCGTCACCGAGGGACAGACCGACCTGCCGAGCCCGACCCTCTGGCGCGGACTCGGACCGAGTGGCTGTTTCAGCGCGCCCTTCCCGACACCATCGTCATGGCCGTAGCCGAGCGTCGTACGCGCGACGCCCACTGATACCAACCATCCAAGACTTCGACCGGGTACGCATGTCTCCCTACCTCGCTGAACTCCTCGGCACGATGCTCCTCGTCCTCCTCGGCGACGGCGTCGTCGGCAACGTCGTACTGCATCGGACCAAGGGGCAGAACTCCGGCTGGATCGTCATCACCGCCGGCTGGGCGTTCGGCGTCACGATCGCCGTGTACGCCGTCGGCAGCATCAGTGGCGCGCACCTGAACCCGGCGGTCACGATCGGGATGGCGTCGATCGGGAAGTTCCCGTGGGCGAACGTGCCGGGCTACATCGCCGCGCAACTCGTGGGTGGTGTCCTCGGCGGCGTGCTCGTGTGGCTCGCGTACCTGCCGCATTGGGGCGCGACTGACGACCAGGCGGGCAAACTCGCCGTGTTCTCCACGGGGCCGGCGATCCGCCACACCGGCGCGAACCTCATCGCCGAGATCATCGGCACCTTCGTGCTCGTGCTCGGCATCCTCGCCGTGCTCTCGCCGGCGAACCTCGTGCCGGGCTCCGACGTCGCGAAGGGGATCGGCCCGGCGCTCGTCGGCATCCTCATCTGGTCGATCGGGCTCTCGCTCGGCGGCACCACGGGCTACGCGATCAACCCGGCGCGCGACGTTGGCCCGCGCATCGCGCATGCGGTACTGCCGATCGCGGGGAAGGGCGGCTCCGATTGGGGCTACTCTTGGATCCCGGTCGCTGGTCCGATCGTCGGTGGGATCGCCGGCGCGCTGACCTACCGCGCGCTCTGGAGCGCCTGAGGGGCGAACCAACGGCGGCGGGCCCAGAGCGAGGCATACACGAGTCCCACGAGCGCCGGTACCTCGATGAGCGGGCCGACGACGGCGGCGAGCGCCTCGCCCGAGCCGATGCCGAACGTGGCGATGGCCACCGCGATCGCGAGTTCGAAGTTGTTGCCGGCCGCCGTGAACGACAGCGAGGCTGTCGTCTCGTAGTCGAAGCCGAGCCGCCGCGACAACCAGAACGCGAGCGTGAACATCACCGCGAAGTAGGCGAGCAACGGCATCGCGATGCGGAGCACGTCGAGCGGCAATTCGAGCAGCCGGTGCCCCTGCATCGCGAACATCAGCACGATCGTGTACAGCAGCCCCAGCAGCGCCGTGGGTCCGAACCGCGGCATGAACACGTCGTCGTACCACGCGGCGCCGCGGCTCGCGACGAGCGTCCGGCGCGTCAGATAGCCGCCGACGAGCGGCACGCCGAGGAAGATGCCGACGCTCTTCGCGATCTGCCCCATCGACACATGGATCCTCGCCGTGTCGGCGCCGAACCACCCGGGCACCACGGTGAGGAAGAGCCAGCCCAGCACGGAATACGTGAGGATCTGGAAGAGCGAGTTGAGCGCGACGAGCACCGCCGCCAGTTCGCCGGAGCCGCAGGCGAGCGAGTTCCAGATGAGCACCATCGCGATGCAGCGCGCGAGCCCGATCAACACGAGCCCGTTCCGGTACGCGGGGAGGTCGGGGAGGAACAGCCACGCCAGCGCGAGCATCAGCAGCGGCCCCAGCACCCAGTTGACTAACAGCGAGGTGCCGAGGAGCCTCGTGTCGCCGAGATGCCGGCCGATGGTCTCGTAGCGCACCTTCGCGAGCACCGGATACATCATCCAGAGCAGACCGATCGCGATCGGCACCGACACGCCTGCCACCTGCACGCGATCGAGCGCGGCGCCGAGCGTCGGGTACGCGCGCCCCAGCAGGATGCCGGCGGCCATCGCCGCGAAGATCCAGAGCGGGAGGAACCGGTCGATCGTCGAGAGACGGCGGAGGATCGGCGCCTCGACGGCGCTCGAAGTGTCGGGTGCAAGCGGCGTCATGGGGCGTTGCTGGAGGGCGGCGCGCTCGTATCCGGGGGCAGCGTACCGCCCGTGCGCAGATATCCGGCGAACTCATGCGGAAGCGTGCTCGCCTCGATCCCGCGCGCGGCGCGATCGATGTCGTAGTCGAGCCGGTGGAAGCCGACCTCGGGTCCCGCGGCCGAGAACGTCACGGTCACGAAGCCCGTGCGCCAATCGCCGTCCTTGGGACGTCCCGCGGAGCCGCAGTTCACGAAGTGCATGCCGTCCACCACGCGATGCCACGGCTTGTGCGTGTGCCCGAACGCGATCACGTCGCCGGCGCGAAGGCCGGCGAGCGCCGCCATCTGCCGGCAGAAATCGTCCGAGCGGTCGGCGTGCCAGTATACCGTGTTGAGCGTCGGCGTGCCGTGCACGATCATCAGCTGCGGCCCGGCCAGGTGGCCGCCGAGCGGCCGCACCGTGAGCGAGAAGGGCAGCTCGCCCAGCCGGCGCCTCGTCTCGGCGCTGGTGTTCGCCTTCGTCCACTCGAAGCTGCGATGCGAGAGCGCTTCCTGCCTCGGATCCTCGTACTGGCAACCGCAGTGTTTGTATCCCGTCGCCACGCTCGAGTCGTAGTTGCCCGAGACGCCGGCGATGCCACGCGAACGGAGCAGCGCCACCGTCTCGTCGGGCCACGGCGCGTAGCCGACGAGATCGCCCACGTGATACGTGGCCTCGACGTCGTCGCGCGCGTCGAGCGCCGCTAGCACCGCCTCGAGGGCGGGGAGGTTGGCGTGCACGTCGCCGATGAGCGCGATCGTCACGCGAGCGATCGCCGCATCGCCGTCGCCGACGAACAGGTCACGAGACTGAACTGCACCGACTGCCGCACCGACGCCGGCACGGACTCCCGCGGCACGCGATCGAAGCCGAGGCGGGTGAACCACGATTCCGCCGACGTCGTGAGCAGGTAGAGATCGGCGATGCGCATCGCGCGCGCATGATCGGCCGCGCGTTCCACCAGCTGCGCGCCGAGCCCCGTGCCACGCACCGACGGCGCCGTCGCGACCGAACGGAGCAGGGCGTCGTCGCCGTAGAGTTCGAGCCCCGCGCACCCCACCACGTCGCCGTCGCGCTCGGCGACGATGAAGTGGTCGATCCACAGTTCCGCGCCGTCGGGCGGCAGTTTCGCCTCGGCGAGCAGGGCGAGCACCGCGCTCAGGTCGAGCTTGGTGGCCGCGCGCGTCGTGATCGTCGACGTCGTCATGCGTGCCTCAGCAGCAGTCGGGGCCGCAGCAGCGCGCGGGCTTCGTCGCCCGCACGAATCCACTGATGAACTTGCCGTCGATCTCGGCGGCGATGCGGTCGATGTCGAGTCCCGCCGAGGCGGCGAAGCCGCGCGCGTCCTCGGCCGTGTAGACGCGCGTCGGCTCGATCGAGGGATCCTCGAACCCCGCCTCGCGCAGCAGCGCGAGGAACTCCTGCTCCTCCAGCGCGCCGGCCACGCAGCCGACCCACAGCTCCGCGGAACGCCGCACGTCGGCCGGCACGTCGCCACGCACGATGACGTCGCTCACCGCGAACCGGCCGCCGGGCTTCAGCACGCGGAACGCCTCGGCCAACACGCGCCGCTTGTCGGCGGAGAGATTGATCACGCAATTCGAGATGATCACGTCGACGGTGTCGTCGTCGAGCGGGATGTGCTCGATGTCGCCTTTGCGGAACTCCACGTTGGTGACCCCCGCCGCGAGCTGGTTCGAGCGGGCGAGGGCGAGCATCTCGTCGGTCATGTCGACGCCGTACGCCTTGCCCGTGGGCCCCACGCGCTTGGCCGAGAGCAGCACGTCGATGCCGCCCCCCGAGCCGAGGTCGAGCACGACCTCGCCGGCTCGCAACTCCGCGAGCGCGGTCGGGTTGCCGCAGCCGAGCGATGCGAGCACCGCGTCAGCCGGGATGCTGTGGAGTTGCGACTGCTCGTAGAGGTTGGACGTGATGGGGTCGTCGCCGCAGCAATCGGAGCCCGTGCCGCAGCAGCTCCCCTTGGTGCCGGTCTCGACGACGGTGAGGGCGGCGCGCGCGTAGCGGTCGCGGACGGTGGACTTGATGTCGATCGGGGTGGTCATTCGCAGCAGCTCACGGGAAGGGTGCGGGTGATGGGCGCGCGCAGGCGGGCCACGTCGTCGTGCGCCGCGCGCAGGGTCTCGGCGCGCAGCGCGTAGTAGGCCCACCGCCCCTGCTTGCGCCAGCTGACGAACTCGGCGTCGCGCAGCGCCTTCAGATGGAAGGAGAGCAGGGGTTGGGCGATATCGAGGGCGGCCTGCAGGTCGCAGACGCAGTGTTCGCCGTCGCGAAGGAGGTGCAGGATGCGGATGCGGGTCGGGTCAGAGAGTGCCTGGAACCGCGCGGCGGTCAGTTCCGGCGCCGCATCCGGGAGTAGGGTCGCGGTGGACATGACATCAACATATATAAATATGTTGATGCGTCAAGAGCCTCTGACCGCGCTCGGGCGCGTGCGGCCGCGCGAGCGCTCCACGGCGCCAGTCGAGCGCCGCCATCGCTTCGAACGCGACTCGCCCCCCGTCCCGCGGCGCTATTCGAGGGCCGCCTGGCCGGCAGCCAGTCGGGCGATCGGCACGCGGAACGGGGAGCAGGACACGTAGTCGAGCCCGGCCCGGTGGAAGAACCCCACGGAGGCCGGCTCGCCGCCGTGTTCGCCGCAGATGCCGCACTTGAGGCCGGCCCGCGTGGCGCGCCCCTTCTTCACGGCCATCTCGATCAGTTGCCCCACCCCCTCCACGTCGAGCACGCGGAACGGATCCTCCGGGAAGATCCCCTTCTCGACGTACAGCGGGAGGAACCGCCCCGCATCGTCGCGCGAGAGCCCGAGCGTGGTCTGCGTGAGGTCGTTGGTGCCGAACGAGAAGAACTCGGCCCGCGCGGCGATCAGGTCCGCCGTCAGCGCCGCGCGCGGGAGCTCGATCATCGTGCCGACGAGGTAGGGGAGCGATTCGCCCATCGAGCCCATCACTTCCTCGGCGACGCGGTCGACGATCGCGCGCTGGTGGTCGAACTCCTTCACCGTCGCGACGAGCGGGATCATGATCTCGGGGTGCACCTCCTTGCCGCGCCGCTTCACCGAGACGGCGGCGCGGAAGATGGCGCGCGCCTGCATCTCGGTGATCTCCGGATAGGTGATGCCGAGGCGGCATCCCCGGTGGCCGAGCATCGGATTCGTCTCGCGCAGCGAGTCGACGAGGTGATTGAGTTCGGGGCGCGTGATGCCCAGCGTGCGGGCGAGGAGTTTCACTTCCTCGCCGCCGTGCGGCAGGAACTCGTGCAGCGGCGGGTCGAGCAGGCGGATCGTCACGGGATACGGCGACATCGCCTCGAAGATCCCTTCGAAGTCGGAGCGCTGCATCGGCAGGAGCTTCTCGAGCGCGCGGCGGCGGCCGGCCTCGTCGTGCGCGACGATCATCTCGCGCATGGGGGTGATGCGGTCGCCCTCGAAGAACATGTGCTCGGTGCGGCAGAGCCCGATCCCCTCCGCGCCGAACTGACGGGCCGTGCGCGCGTCCTTCGGGGTGTCGGCGTTGGCGCGCACCTTCAACCGACGCGCGCCGTCGGCCCAGCAGAGCAGCTCGTCGTACGACTGGAACACCGGCGCGTCGGGCGCGCGGAGCGTGCCGCCGAGCACGCGCATCACCTCGCTCGGCACGGTGGGGAGGTGCCCCGCGTAGACGCGGCCGGTGGCGCCGTCGAGGGTGATCCAGTCGCGCTCGCTGACGACGGTGTCGCCGACGGTGAAGCAGCGCTTGGTGACGTCGACGCGGATGTCCTTGCAGCCGACGACGGCGACCTTGCCCATGCCGCGGCAGACGACGGCGGCGTGGCTCGTCATGCCGCCGCGTTCGGTGAGCACGGCGCGCGCGGCGACGATGCCGTGGAAATCCTCGGGCGTGGTCTCGGGGCGCACGAGGATGACCTGATCGCCCCGGGCGGCGCGTCGCTCGGCCTCGTCGGCGTCGAACACGGCCTGCCCGCTGGCCGCCCCCGGGCTCGCCGGGAGCCCGGTCGCGAGCACGGTGGCGCGCGTGCCGGGGTCGAGCACGGGGTGGAGCAGCTGGTCGAGCTGCGAGGGGCGCACGCGCTTCACCGCGTCGGTCTTCGAGATGAGCCCCTCGGCGACCATCTCGTGGGCGATGCGCACGGCGGCGGCGACGGTGCGCTTGCCGGTGCGCGTCTGCAGCATGTAGAGCGTCTTGCGCTCGACCGTGAACTCGAGGTCCTGCATGTCGCGGAAGTGCTTCTCGAGCGTGTCCTGCACCTTCATGAGCGCCGCGTAGGCCTCGGGGAAGGCGTCGGCCATCGCCGTGATGGGGAGCGGCGTGCGGATGCCGGCGACGACGTCCTCGCCCTGCGCGTTGACGAGGAACTCGCCGTAGAAGCGGCGTTCGCCCGTCGAGGGGTCGCGGGTGAAGGCCACGCCGGTGCCGGAGTCGTCGCCGAGGTTGCCGAACACCATCGCCATGACGTTGACGGCCGTGCCCGGCGTGTCGGGGATGACGTTCACCTTGCGATAGTCGACGGCCTTCTTGAGCGTCCACGACTTGAACACGGCCTCGATGGCGCCCCAGAGCTGTTCGTGGGGGTCCATCGGCAGTTCGCGCCCGAGGGAGTGCTTGACGAGGAGCTTGTACTCGCCGGCGAGCGTCTTGAGGATGTCGGCGGGGATCTCGGCGTCGGTCTTGGCGCCGGAGAGCATGCGCTTGGTGCTCAGCAGCTGCTCGAACTGCTCGCTCGCCACGCCCATGACGACGTCGCCGTACATCTGCAGGAAGCGGCGGTAGGAGTCCCACGCGAAGCGCGGGTTCTTGCTCTGGGCGGCGAGCCCCTCGACGGTCTCGTCGTTGAGGCCGAGGTTGAGGATGGTCTCCATCATGCCGGGCATGGAGACGCGGGCGCCGGAGCGGACGGAGACGAGGAGCGGATCCTTGGGGTCGCCGAACTTCCGGCCGACGGTGGCCTCGAGGCGGGCGAGGGCCGCGTTCACCTCGTCGCGGAGGTTGCCCGGGGAGGTTCCGTGCTTGAGGAACTCGTCGCAGACGGTGGTCGTGATGGTGAAGCCGGGGGGCACGGGGATGCCGAGATTCGTCATCTCGTGCAGGTTCGCCCCCTTTCCACCGAGCAGGTCGCGCCACTCGCGCGTGCCCTCGGCCTTGCCGTTGCCAAAGAAGAAGACGTTTTGCGGCACCGCGAAGGTCCCCGGGTTGGTTTCGGAGCCAATCTAGGCGTCGCACCGAGGCGGGTTCGTCAGGGAAATGCCGCATCCGCCGCCCGGCGTTCGGCGGGGCCCGGCGCTTTCGGCGAATTCGTGACTGCGTGTCACCTTGCGCCCGGCTCGTCGGTGCCGAAACTATAGGCGTGCCCGGAACCACCATCGATCAGACGGCGACCGCCGACGAGCCGCTCCGTCCGCTCGAGTTGGCGGCGTGGATGGCGTTGTATCTGGGCTTCGGCGCCGCGACGCTCGGCTATCTCCGCGACACGATCGCCACGCTGGTGCCGATCTGGCTGCCGGCCGGCGTGGGGTTCGGACTCCAGTACCGCGCTCGCGGACGCTGGCAGCGGCTGTTGGTGTTCGTCGCGGTGTTCGCGACGGAGTTCGCGTCGGAGAAGACGTTCGGCAAGATCCAGAACGTCGAGCTGTACGCGGTCTATGCGTTCTGCATCGCCGCGGAGGGACTGATCGGTGGGTTGCTGGCGCGGGCGCTGACGCGCCGCCAACCGCCGGCGCTCGACGACGTGGGTGGGCTCGGAGTCTTCGTGTTCTCGGCCGTCGTCGCGACCCTCACCGCCGGCTCGGTCGCGGGATATGCGGAACTCACGTTGGCGGGGCGCGGCGCCTGGTCGTTGGGGCTCGCGCAGTGGCTCGAGGCCGATCTGGTCGGCATCATCGTCCTTTCGCCGATGGTGATCGCGCGGTCGCTGGATACCGAGATCACGGAGCGGAGCGCCTGGGTGCAGGCGCTGGCGCTGATGGGCCTCCTGGTGGGCCTCACGGTCGCGCTCTTCGGGCAGCGGGTCGACGTGCACTCGCCGTTCGTCGCGCTGAGCTTCCTCGTCGTTCCGCCGCTCATCTGGCTGGGACTTCGCTTCGGCGTCGTCGGCGCGGCCGCCGGTTCGCTCGTGCTCAGCGTGCTGGTCGGCGTCTTCACGGAGAACCAGCGCGGGCCGATCGCCGCGCTCGGGTACGAGGAGTCCGACCGCCAGTGGATCTCGCAGTTCTTCGTGGGGCTCGCGTCGATCTCCGCCCTCATGCTGGGCACGTTGACGCGGGAGCGCCGGCGCGCCACGGAACTCCTCGAGGCCGCCGTGCACGACCTCCGCGACGCATCGGCGCGGTTCCGCGTGCTGTTCGAGGGGATGGAGGAGCGGCTCGCCGTGGTCGACCGTGAAGGGCGCCTCGTCCTCGCCAATCGCGGCTGGCTGCAGGACGCCGAGCGGCTGCACGGTGCGGCTCCCGCGTTCGGCACGGTGGTCGAAGCGATCGGCACCGGGCCGCGCGGTGTCTCCGCAGAGGCCGCGTACCTCTGGCGTCGCGCCCTCGCGGGCGAGGGGGCGACGCGCGTCTGGCGCTCGGAGGACGAACGCGGGGACCGGGAGTTCGACGTGACCTTCGCGCCGATCCGCTCGCCGGAGGGGAACGTCGTCGGCGCTTACATGACTATCAGGAGCCTCGACGAGCGGCGGCAGCGCGAGCAATCGGAGGCGCGCGCGCGCCGCCTCGAGACCGTCGGCCGGCTGGCGGGGGGCGTCGCGCACGACTTCAACAACATCATCACGGCGATCGTGGGGTACGCGGAACTGGCGAAGGCGGAGTTCGCCGACCGCGGCGTGCCCACCGGGGACCTCGATGAGATCCGCAAGTCGGGAGAGCGTGGGGCCGCGCTCACGCGGCAGCTGCTCGCCTATGCGCGCCGGCAGGTGATCGAACCGCGCCGCGTGCGTCTCGACCAACTGCTCGAGGGGCTGAAGTCGCTGCTCCTCCGGATCATCGGCGAGGATGTGGCGCTTCAGATCGAGATGCCCTCGTCGCTCTGGCCGGTGCGGGCCGATCCGGGGCAGTTGGAGCAGGTGGTGATGAACCTCGCCGTCAACTCGCGCGACGCGATGCCGCGCGGTGGCCGGCTCGTGATCGCCGGCGAGAACGTGACCATCGCCGAGAGCGACGCGATGCGCCGCGACGTGGCGCCCGGCGAGTACGTGCAACTCTCCGTCTCCGACACCGGGGTCGGTATCGCAGCCGACGTGATGGATCGCCTGTTCGAGCCCTTCTTCAGCACCAAGGAGCCCGGCCGCGGCACGGGACTCGGTCTCTCCACCGTCGAGGGCGTCGTACGGCAGGCGGGCGGCGCGATCTCGGTGTATTCGGAGGTCGGCATCGGCTCGACGTTCCGCGTGTACCTGCCGCGCGATCGCAGCGCGACGACCGCCGAGCACGCGGTGGTCACGGCGCTGCCGTCGACGCGCGGGGCGGAGTCGATCCTCCTCGTGGAGGATGACGCGGCGTTGCGCGCGCTCAACGTGCGGATCCTCGAACGGCAGGGGTACCAGGTGCATGCCTACGGCGACGGCCGCAGCGCGGTGGAGATGCCCGCCGAACTGCTCTCCGCGGCGTCGCTGCTGGTGACGGACGTCGTGCTTCCCGAGCTGAACGGGCGTGAGGTCGCCGACCGGCTCCTCGCGCGGGCGCCGCACCTCAAGGTGCTCTTCGTGTCGGGCTACGCCGAGGACGCGATCGTGCACCACGGGATCCTCGACGAGGGCGTGCAGTTCCTCGCGAAACCGTTCACCTCGGGGCAACTGCTGGCGCGCGTGCGGGCGATACTCGACGGATGACCTCGACGCTCCTGCTCTCCGACCGTGACGTCGCCCGGTTCCTTCCGATGCCGGAGTGCATCGAGGTGATGGCGGCCGCCCTGCGGACCGTGGCCGAGGGCGCCGCCGTGCTTCCGCTGCGCACGGTGATGCGTCTCGACGGCACCCCGAACGCGTTCGCGGCGATGCCGGCCATCCTCGGGCGCGGCGGCGACGCGGCGCTTGGCGCCAAGATCATCACGGTCTTTCCCGGCAACGACCGCACACCGTTCGATTCGCACATCGGCGTCGTGCTGCTCTTCGATGCCGAGCATGGCCGGCTGCAGGCGATCGCCGATGCGTCGTCGATCACTGCCATCCGTACGGCCGCGGTGTCCGGCCTGGCGACGCGGCTCCTCGCGAACGAGGACGCGGCGGAGCTCGCGTTGCTCGGCGCGGGGGTGCTCGCGATGCCGCATCTCGACGCGGTGCGTGCCGTGCGGCCGATCCGCCGCGTGCGCGTGTGGAGCCGGTCTGGGGAGCGCGCGAGCGCGTTCGCGGAACAGGCGCGGGCCAGGTTCGAGGGTGAGGTCGTGGTCTGCGGGAGTGCGCGTGACGCCGTGGACGGCGCCGACATCGTCTGCACGATCACGGCAGCACGCACGCCCATCCTCGAGGGCGCGTGGCTCGCGCCGGGGGCGCACGTCAACGCCGTGGGTGCCTCGCTCCCGGCGGCGCGGGAGCTCGATTCCGATGCGGTGGCGCGGTCGCGGCTGTTCGTCGACCGCCGCGAGTCGACGCTGAACGAGTCTGGGGATTTCCTCGTGCCGCGCGCCGAAGGGCGCATCACCGACGCGCACATCCTCGGCGAGCTCGGTGACCTGCTGCTCGGCCGCCAGCGCGGACGGACGTCGCCGGGTGACGTCACCCTGTTCAAGTCGCTTGGCCTCGCCGTCGAGGACGTCGCGGCGGTGCGCCACGTGTTCGAGAAGGCGAGCGCCGCCGGGGCGGGCACCTCGATGGCGTTCGGCGGACTGCGCGCCGGCCACTAGCCGACCTGAACCGATGCGGGGGCCGGTCGGCCCCCGCCGGTCGGTTCAACTGCCGCCGAGCCGGTTCTTCTTGAGGATCGTCGGCGGACGCGTGGGATATTCGCCGCTGAAGCACGCGTGACAGAATCCGGTCGGTCCGCCGGGTACCGCGCCGAGCATCCCTTCCCGCGAGATGTAGCCGAGGGAATCGACGCCGATGTGCCGCCCGATCTCCTCCACGCTCATGCGCGCGGCGATGAGCTGGTCGCGCTCCGGGGTGTCGATGCCATACCAGCACGGATGCGTGATGGGCGGCGAGGCGACGCGCATGTGCACCTCGCGCGCGCCTGCGCCCCGGATGAGCGAGACGAGGCCGCGCGTCGTCGTGCCGCGCACGATCGAGTCGTCGACCATCACGACGCTCTTGCCGTCGAGCACGTCCCGCACCGCGTTGTACTTCACGCGCACTTTCGCGTCGCGTCCTTCCTGCGTCGGCTGGATGAACGTGCGGCCGACGTAGTGGTTGCGGATGAGCGCATGCTCGAGACGGAGCCCGCTGGCTTCGGCGTAGCCGAGGGCGGCGGCGTTCGACGAGTCGGGCACGGCGAACACGAAATCGGCGCCCGGCGCGGGATGCTCCTCGGCGAGCCGGCGGCCGAGGTTCCGGCGGGCCCGGTCGACGGAACCGCCGAAGACCTGGCTGTCGGGACGCGCGAAGTACACATGCTCGAACACGCAACGATGCAGTTCCTTCGCCGGCGGCAGCTGCAGGCTGCGCACGCCCTCCTTGTCGACCGCGATGATCTCGCCCGGCAGCACCTCGCGCTCGAGCGTGGCGCCGACGATGTCGAGCGCACAGGTCTCCGATGCGAACACGACGGCGTCGCCGAGCTTTCCCATCACGAGCGGCCGCCACCCGTTGGGGTCGCGCGCCGCGAGCAGCGTCTCGTTGATCAGGATGAGCAGCGAATAGGCGCCTTCGACCCCCTGCAGGGCCTCGGCTAACTGCTCCTCCGGTTTCGTGGCCATCGACCGCGCGAGGCGGTGCACGATGACCTCGCTGTCCATCGTCGAGCTGAAGATCGAGCCGTAGGCTTCGAGCCGTTCGCGGATCTCCGTCGCGTTCGTCAGGTTGCCATTGTGGGCCAGCGCGATGTGCCCGCTCTTGAAGTTCACGAGCGCGGGTTGGGCGTTCTCGATGGTCGAGCTGCCGGCCGTGGAGTAGCGGGTGTGGCCGATGGCGGTGGTGCCGGGGAGTTGCGCGACGCGCTCGGCGTCGAAGTGCTCGCCGACCAGCCCCATGGCGCGATACCCGTGCGCCTCACCGTCGCCGACGGCGACGATCCCCGCGGACTCCTGGCCGCGGTGTTGGAGCGAGTAGAGCCCGAGGTTCACGAGCCGGGCGGCGTCCGGTTTGCCGGCCACTCCGAAGATTCCGCACATCAGTCCGCGACTCCCGCGGCGACGTCGCTCGTCACCGTCTCTGCCGGCGCCCGCCGCATCGCGCGCGGGATCGCCTCGTGGTACGCCGCGGCCAGCGGCGCGAGCGTGCTGTGCGACCGGCGGTCGCCGATCCGGATGGTGAGCCCTTCTCCCGCCTCGCATACCGTGCCGATGCGCTGCGCCGGCACGCCGTGGCGCGCCGCGACGGCCAGCAGCTCCGCGACGTGCTTCGTCGTCACGACGGCGCGACCCTGCGCTTCGCCGAACAGCAGCGCGCGCTGCGGCAGCAGAGCCCACGCGGAGAGGTCGACGCTCGCGCCACGCATCGCGTCGCGGTCGCTCACCGCGCACTCCGCCAGCGCCACGGCGAGTCCGCCTTCGCTGCAGTCGTGCGCCGACTTCACCAGCCCGGCGCCGATCGTCTCGATCAGCGTCTCGATGAGCGCACGTTCGCGCTCGAGGTCGCAACGTGGCGGTGCGCCCGCGACGATGCCGTGGATCCAGGCGAGGTACTCGCTCGCGCCGAGTTCGTCGGTCGGCTCGCCCAACAGCACGATGGCGTCGTCGGCGTCGGCGAACGCCATGCGGGCGATCTTCGCGACGTCGTCGACGAGCCCCACCATGCCGATCGTCGGCGTGGGGTAGACGGCGCCGAGCGGGCTCTCGTTGTAGAGCGAGACGTTGCCCCCCGTGACCGGCGTGTCGAGCGCGCGGCAGGCGTCGCCCATCCCGCCCACGGCCTCGCGGAACTGGAAGAAGATCTCGGGACGCTTCGGATTGCCGAAGTTGAGGCAGTTGGTGACGGCGCGCGGCCTCGCGCCGACGCAGGCCACGTTGCGCGCGGCCTCGGCCACGGCGATGCGGCCCCCCACGCGCGGGTCGAGATACACGTATCGGCCGTTGCAGTCGGTCTTCACGGCGAGCGCCTTTGTGGTGCCACGCACGCGCAGCACCGCCGCGTCGCCGCCGCCGGGGCCGACGACCGTGTTGGTGCGCACGGTGGAATCGTACTGCCGGTGGATCCATTCCTTGCTGGCAATGGTCGGCGACTCGAGCAGGCGCGTGAGCGTCCACATCGGATCGGATTCCTCAGGCTTCTCCGCGACCAAGTGCACGTCACGCTGGCGCAGCGCGATGATGACCTCGCTCTCCTTCGCCTCGGGATGGTACTGCGGGCAATCGGTGACGAGGCGCGTGCCCGGGAACTCGGCGACGATGCGGTCGCCCTCGACCACGCGATAGACCGGCTCCGCGATGACTTCGCCGATGACCGCCGCGGTGAGGTCCCACTTCGCGAGGATGGCGCGGACGTTGTCCTCGCGCCCCTTCTTGGCGACGACGAGCATCCGCTCCTGCGATTCCGAGAGCAGGATCTCGTAGGGCGTCATCCCCGTCTCGCGCTGCGGCACCTTCGTCGTGTCGATGACCACGCCGACGTCGCCGCGCTCGGCCATCTCGGCGCTGCTCGACGTGAGGCCGGCCGCCCCCATGTCCTGCACGGCCACGCAGTCGCCGCTGGCGATGAGTTCGAGCGTGGCCTCGAGGAGGAGCTTCTCCGTGAACGGGTCGCCCACCTGCACGCGAGGGCGCTTCGCGTCGTTCTCGTGCGACAGGTCCTCGCTCGCGAAGCTCGCGCCGTGGATGCCGTCGCGCCCCGTGCGCGCGCCGACCGCCATGATCGGATTGCCGATCCCCTCCGCCTTCGCGCGGATGAGGTCGTCCTCGCAGAGGAGTCCCACGCACATCGCGTTCACGAGCGGGTTCCCTTCGTAGGCGGGGTCGAACATGATGTCCCCGGCGACGGTGGGCACGCCCATGCAGTTGCCGTAGTCGCCGATCCCCTTCACGACGCCGCCGACCAGGTATCGCACCCGCGGCGTGTCGAGCGAACCGAACCGCAGCGAGTTGAGCATCGCGATCGGCCGGGCGCCCATCGTGAATACGTCGCGCAGGATCCCGCCGACGCCGGTGGCCGCGCCCTGGTACGGCTCGACGGCGCTCGGATGGTTGTGCGACTCGATCTTGAACGCGACGGCGAGTCCGTCACCGATGCTGATCACCCCCGCGTTCTCGCCGGGGCCCTGCAGTACCCAGGGCGCCTTGGTGGGGAGCGTGCGCAGCACCGGGCGCGAGTGCTTATAGGAGCAGTGTTCGCTCCAGAGGGCGCTCACGACGCCGAGCTCGGTGAACGTCGGCGTGCGGCCGAGCATGTTGACGAGGCGGTCGTACTCGTCCGGCGTGAGCCCGTGCTCGGCGACGAGGGCCGGGGTGATGACGGGGTCGCCAGGGCGGGGAACGGCAGTCACGGAGATGCGATCCAGGGCAGGAGGGGCGGTCAGGGCTTCTTGGCGGGCGGAGCGTTCGGGTCGGGCTTCGTCGCGTCGGGTGCCTTCTTCTCGGCGGCGGCCGCCGCCGCCTTCTTCGCGGCCGCCGCGTCATCGGCGGCCTTCTGCGCGTTGCGCTGCCCCGATCCCGCGGGCGGCATCGGGCGCGCGACGTCCTCGGCCTGCGCCCGTTCGGCGGGGAGGGCAGCCGGCTTCTTCACGGGCGGCGTCGGCGTCGGCGCCGGCGACAGAGCGGCCGGCGGTTCCGGCTGGCGTTGACGGCCGATGCTGCGCGCCGCGGCGGCCGAGACTTCGCGGGGCGACGAACTCTGGCCGGAGTAGCTGCGCCCCTTGGCGCGGAACACGGCGTCGACGACCTTGTCGCCCTGCAGGATCACCACGTCGTTCATGCCGGCGCGGCGTTCCACGCCGTTCTTGTAGAAGAGGAAGGTCTGCGTGGCCGACGTCCGCTCGGCGAGCGGCGCGCCCAACTTCGCGATGACCTGCGACTTCGACATGCCCGGGTCGATGACAGCCTGCGCGTGCGCGGTGGCAGCGCAGAGGAGGAACAGAGCGGCGAGACGTCGCATGGGGACTCCGGTCAGGCGTGGACGGCGGCGAGCATCGATTCGAACAACACCAACCCGTCGGTGCTACTCAGCAGGGCGTCGACGGCGCGCTCGGGGTGCGGCATGAGCCCGACCACGTTGCGCGCCGTGTTCGTGACGCCGGCGATGTTGCGGAGCGAGCCGTTCGGGTTCGCTTGCGGCGTGGCGTCCCCCTCCGCGTCGACGTAGCGGAAGACGACCTGTCCCTCGCCCTCGAGCCGGTCGAGCGCGGCGTCGTGGTCGCTGTAGCGGCCGTCACCGTGCGCGATCGGCATGGTGAGGCGCTGGCCCGGGCGCGCGGCCGCGGTGAAGCGGGTGTTCGTCTGCTCCACGCGGACCGTGACCGGCATGGAACGGAACTGCAGGCTCTCGTTGCGCATCAGCGCGCCCGGCAGCAGGCCGGCCTCGCAGGCGATCTGGAATCCGTTGCAGATGCCGAGCACCGGACCGCCACGCTTCGCGTGCGCGACGACCTCCTGCATGATCGGGCTGAAGCGCGCGATGGCGCCGGCGCGGAGGTAGTCGCCGTAGCTGAAGCCCCCCGGCAGGATGATGACGTCGCTCTCCTGCAGGTCGTGGTCCTTGTGCCAGAGCAGGATCGCGCGCTCGTGCAGCTGCTCCACCACGGCGAGGACGGCGTCCTCGTCACAGTTCGAACCCGGGAACCGGACGACGCCGACCTTCATGCGGCCACCACGCC
>JACQBG010000013.1 GCA_016194585.1 Gemmatimonadota bacterium | reverse complement strand
TCGACGCGCCGGCCAGCGCCTGCGCCGTCCCCTCCACGTCCATCGGTGCGAGGAGCACGTCGCACCCCGCGGCGACGGCGGCGATGGCGACCTCCGACTCGCTACCCGCGGCGAGCACGCCGTCCATCTCGAGCGCGTCGCTCACGAAGAGGCCGTCGAACTCGAGCACGCGCCGCGCGAACTCGGTGAGGAGCGCGTGCGAGAGCGTGGCCGGCGCGTTGCCGGGGTCGAGCGACGGGTACGCGACGTGCGCGGTCATCATCGACGCGACGCCGGCGTCGATGGCGGCGCGGAAGGGGAGCAGATCGGTGGTCCAGAGCTGGTCGGCGCTGGCGAAGACGGTCGGCAGCGCGACGTGCGAGTCGCCGTCGGCGCGGCCGTGCCCGGGGAAGTGCTTCGCGCAGGCGAGCACTCCCTCGGCCTGGCAGGCGTCGATCCACTCGGCGACCATCGCGGCGACGGCGGGCGCGTTGTCGCCGATGGCACGCGTGCCGACGATTGGGCTGTACGGCGCCACGTCGAGGTCGCACACGGGGGCGAACGCCCAGTTGAGGCCGAGCTGCTTGAGCTCGCGCGCCGTGATGCGCGCCGCGCGCCGCATGACGTCAACGTCGCCGAGCGACCCGAGCGCCCCGAACGGCGGCAGGGCGAGGCATCCGGCGAACTGCTGCCCCACGCCACGTTCGACGTCGGCCGCGAGCAGCAGGTTGATGCGCGACCGCGCGCGCAGGTCGGCGGCGAGCGCGCCCACCTCGACCGCCGAGCCGCCGTAGATGAGGAAGCCTCCTACGCCGAGCTCGAGGCAGTCGTCGATGTGGTCGCGGAGGTGCGCGAAGCCGTGCGTCGCATCGTGGCGCAGCGACGGCATCAGGAGGGCGGCGGTGTTCACGCCGGCGTGTACGTGCCGAGGACTCGGGGGCCGCGCGCGCCGGTGGCCGACGGCACGTTCCCGGCGCGGCGCGCGAGATGGAGCCAGCCGAGGAGGGCGAAGGCGACGGCTTCCTTGGCCTCGCCGTCGTAGATCACGTCGTCGAACGTCGCGATGCGGCGTCCCGCGAACCCCGCCGACGCGGGAACGCGCGCGAGTTCGCGTTCGATGGCGTCGAACAGCGCCGGGTTCTTCGCGCCGCCGCCGCTGAGCAGCAGCTCGGCCACCGGCTCGGGCACGAAGCGCGCGAACGACTGCGCGATGCTCCGCGCCGTGAGCAGCACGGCCGTGGCGACGATGTCCTCGTCGGCGCAGCGCGGCTTCGCGGCACGGCAGCGCGCGACGACGTCGGCGATGTAGGCGCCGGTGAACAGCTCGCGTCCGGTGCTCTTCGGCGGTTCCGCGGCGAAGTACGGGTGGGCGAGCAGCGCATCGACGACAGATTCGATCGCCGTTCCGGCGCGGGCGAGCGCGCCGTCCACGTCGTACGGAAGCGCGGGGCGGAGCGTGCGCACCACGCCGTCGATCACGCAGACGCCCGGCCCGGTGTCGAAGGCGCGCACGCTCGCGAGATCGCCGCCCGGCGGCACGACGGTCACGTTGCCGATGCCGCCGAGATTCTGCAGGGCGCGCCAATGCGAGGGCGCGGCGAAGAGCAGTGCGTCGGCGATCGGTACGAGCGGCGCTCCCTGCCCGCCCGCGGCGACGTCGCGCACGCGGAAGTCGGAGATGACGGGGAGCTTCGTGCGTTCGGCGATCACGGCCGGCTGCCCGAACTGCCACGTGGCGCGCGGCGGGTCGTGCCACACCGTGTGGCCATGCGACGCGATGGCGGCGATGTCGGCGCGCGCCACACCCGCCTCGGCGATCACGGCGACGGCGGCGTCGGCGAGCCAGGCGCCGAGGTCGAAGTCGAGGCGGGCGTATTCCTCGGGTGATGCGGCGACCATCGCGCGTTCGAGGCGCTGGCGCTGATTCGCGTCGTACGGCACAGAGCGATAAGCGAGCAGCTGGTGGTTCAGCGCCTCGCCCGCCTCGGTGAAACGCACGACCGCCGCCGAGATGCCGTCGAGCGATGTGCCTGACATGAGTCCGACGAGCACGGCGGACCGATCGGCGGTGCGCGCCGAACGATCCGCGGCGTCGTGCGAGCCCTCGCGCACCGGACTCATCGCACCGGCGGCGGCGCGTCCTTCAGCACGCGCCGGATCACGCCACCCGCGGCCTCGAGCGCGCGCACGGCCTCGTCGCGCGTCACGCCGAGCCGCTGCATCACGATCGCGAGCTTCACGCTCCCGGCGGCCGCGTCGAGCGCGGCGCGGGCCGCCGCGCGTTCGATGCCGCACACCTCGGCGACGATGCGCTCGCTGCGATCGACGAGCTTCTCATTGGTCGCCTGCAGGTCGACCATCAGGTTGCCGTAGGTCTTGCCGAGGCGGATCATCGCGCCGGTGGTGATCGTGTTGAGGATCAGCTTGGTCGCGGTGCCCGCCTTCATGCGGGTGGAGCCGGTGACCGCCTCGGGTCCCGTGACGGCGACGATCGCGATGTCGGCGGCGGCGAGCGTCTCGGCGGGCGGCGGCGAGCAGGCGACGACGGCCGTGCGCGCACCCAGCGACTTCGCGTGCTGGAGCGCGGCCCGCACGTAGGGCGTGGTGCCGCTCGCGGCGATGCCGACGACGAAGTCGCCGGCGCGCACGCCGGCGGCGTCGAGATCGGTGCGCGCGCCGTCGGGGCGGTCCTCGGCGCCTTCCTGGGCGCGCGTCAGCGCGGCCATGCCGCCGGCGATGATCCCCTGCACGAGCTCGGGCGACGCGCCGAACGTCGGCGGGATCTCGCTCGCGTCGAGCACGCCGAGGCGTCCCGACGTGCCGGCGCCCACGTAGAAGAGGCGCCCGCCGGCGCGCAGCGTCTGCTCGGCGGCGGCGACGGCCGCGGCGAGTGGCTCGCGCTGCGACCGCACCGCGTCGGCGACCGTGCGATCCTCGGCGTTGAGTCGGTCGACGATCTCCGCCGGCGAGGCGAGGTCGATGTCGGCGGTGCGCGGATTGCGCTGCTCGGTGACGCGCGGGTCGACGATCACTGGACGAAGGGACGGGGAGCCGGTTTCTATCGGTCGAGGGGAACCTCGGTTAAGTTATCTGTTTGCGCCCCTCCATGGAGCCATCCGACATGCCGTCGTTCCGCACTCGCCATTCGCTCGTCTTCGCGCTGCTGCTGGTGGCCTGCCATCCGCAGTCGGGCTCCGCGCCGTCGCCCAGCACGGCCGCGCCCGGCGCGACGGCGGTGCCGCCCACGGCGCAGATCGATCACCGCGATGCGCCGAAGATGGCCCAGGCGACGGTCGACGCCGCCTTCCCGCAGGGGTGGCGCTTCCCGTCGGGCACCAAGGCCTCGTTCGGCGAACACGCGATGGTGGTGAGCAACTCGGCGCTGGCGAGCGAAGCCGGCGTGGAGATCCTGAAGGCCGGTGGCAACGCGGTCGACGCGGCGGTGGCCACCGGCTTCGCGCTCGCCGTCACGTACCCGTTCGCCGGCAACATCGGGGGCGGCGGGTTCATGAACATCCGCATGGCCGACGGGCGCACGGCGGCCATCGATTACCGCGAGGTCGCTCCGCTCGCCGCGACGCGCAACATGTACATCGACGCCAACGGCAAGCTCACCAACAAGAGCGTGCTCGGGCATCTGGCGAGCGGCGTGCCGGGCGCGGTGGCCGGGATGAACGCGGCGCTCACGAAGTTCGGCACGAAGACGCTCGCCGAGGTGATGGCGCCGGCGATCCGCCTCGCCGAGCAGGGGTTCGTGGTCGACTCCGCGTTCTCGCGCGGCATCAACGCCGACAAGCGCGACATCTCGCTCTACGCCGGTCGCGACCTGTTCTTCCCGAACGGCGAGGCGCCGGCGCCGGGCGCGCGGTTCGTGCAGCAGGACCTCGCGCGGTCGCTCAAGCTCATCGCGGCCCAGGGGCCGAAGGCGTTCTACGACGGCGAGGTGGGCGATTCACTCGTCGCCGAGGAGCAACGCGGGGGCGGCATCATCACGAAGGCCGACCTGCAGGCGTATACGCCGCTGTGGCGCACTCCTATCAAGAGCACGTATCGCGGCTACACGCTGTTCACGATGCCGCCGGCGAGTTCGGGCGGCATCACGATGACGGAGTCGCTGAACATCCTCGAGAAGTTCGCGCCGCTGCCGCCGTTCGGGTCGACGCAATACGTGCACCTGCTCGCCGAGACGTACCGGCGCAGCTTCATGGACCGCAACGAGAAGCTGGGCGACCCCGCGTTCGTGAAGGTCCCGATGGAGCAGCTCACCGACAAGGGCTACGCGGCGACGCTCGCCGCGCAGATCGACCGGGCGAAGGCGAGCAAGACACCGGCGTTCAACGCCGGGCGCGAGCCCGAACACACCACGCACTACTCGGTGGTCGACGCGATGGGGAACGCCGTCGCGACGACGACGACGCTCAACGGCGGTTTCGGGAGCAAGGTGTGGGTGCGCGGCGGCGGGTTCTTCATGAACAACCAGATGGACGACTTCGCGGCGCAACCCGGGAGTCCGAACATGTTCGGGCTCGTGCAGGGGGAGGCGAACGCGATCCAGCCGGGCAAGCGGATGCTGTCGGCGATGAGCCCGACGATCGTGCTCGACCCGCAGGGGCAGCTGCTGATGGTGACGGGCGCCGCCGGCGGCCCGACGATCATCACGGCGACGATGGAAGTGATCCTGAACGTGATCGAGTACCACATGTCGCTGGCCGACGCGATGCGCGCGCCGCGGCTGCACCATCAGGCGCTGCCGGACGAGATCCGCGTGGAGAACAACGGATTCAGCGGCGCGGTGATCGATTCGCTCAAGGCGATGGGGCACGCGATCCGTTCGCAGGGAGGGATCGCGAACGTGAACTCGATCCTGCGAGTGAGCGGTGGGTGGCACGGGGTGTTCGAGCCGCGGTCGGTGGGGGGCGCGGTGGGGTATTGAGGGCCGGGGTGGTCATTTCGTCCAGATAGCAATGAGCCCGCACGTCTGGTCGCTCAGGACGGCCCCCGCGTACCGGAGCGGTATCGAGGCCGCGCCGGCAAAGACTTCCACGCCGTGCAGTTCACTCGGCATCGGCAGGTTCCCGAGATCGAAATCAGGGGCGACCGGAGCGCCGTTGATATAGACGGTCAAGAAGCAGAGCGACACCCCCTTCATGGCGTCCACCTTCAGGCCCCGCGTCGACGCGGGGCGCATCGCGCCGGTTGTGGGGTCCTTCGCCATCCTGACACCCGGCAGCTCGCGAAACAGATGCCACGTCTCCAACGGCCGGCGCTTGGCGATCTCCGACTCGTCGAGACTCGCCGTGGCCTCGTGACGCAGATGACGCGTGTCGAACTCGTCGAACCGCGCGTCGATGCGGCGGTCGCCCATGATGCGGACGGTGTCCAGCGCCGGGAGGGCGGTCTCGCCCAACAGGATCGGCACGGTATTCCGCCCGGCCTCGATGCGCACCGCCACTTGGCCGGGCACGAAGCCGATGCGGCGGGTCTTCACGCGCAGCGTGCCCGGTGGAACGTCCGGCAACAGCGCCTGACCGCCGGCGTTCGTGACCACCACGCGCGTCCGTCCGTCGGGCAGCGAGACGTCGAGTCGTGCGTCGTCGAGTGCGGTGCCGCCGGTCGCTGACACCCGGAACTCCACCAGCGCGCGCGACGCGGCGGGACCATCGCGCCGCGCGGCGACGTCGGCGCGCGCGATGAGATCGACGGCCCCGAGCGCCTCGCCCTCATCGAGCCGAACGTCGCGCCCGTCGCTGCCCGAGTCACTCGTCAACCGAACCGCGAGCGGAATCCCTCGCGGAACCCCGCAGATCCGCCACCGGCCTTCGGTGCTGAGCGCACCCAACGTGCGCTCCGCTGAATCGCCGGGCGCTTCGTTCGCGATCCGCCACGTCACCGTAATGGCGGCGCCGGAGAGCAGGCGCCCGGCTTCGCTGCGGACCGTGCCCCGCAACAGGGCCTCGCCGTGGCGCACGGAGTCCTGAGGGCACGCGGCCAGCAGCACGTCGCGTGCCGACGGCAGCCGGAGCGAGTCGACGCGTGCGCCGGGAGCTGCTTGCACGTCGGCCTCGATGGATGTGATACCGAGCGAATCCAACAAGGGGGTCGTGACGTGCGCGACGAAGCGGCCGTCGAGTACGGGGGCCACCGTGATGCGGCCCAGGGTATCAGCCGTGCCTGCGTAGTCGGTGCCGGCCAGCGTCAGGCGCGCGCCGCGGGCCGTCACCATCGCATCGCGCGCGACCACTTGAACCCGCACCGCAGCGCCCTTCGCTGCGTACAGGACACTATCGCCTCGCTGCACGCGGTTCACCGCGCCGCCAGTCACCTCGAACCCCACCACGTGCGCTCGTCCCTCCAGGCGCGACAGCGCCCCGGTCAGCACCGCGCGCCCGGGTTCCGCGAGCTTCGGCAGACGCACGGCCCAATCGGAGACGAGCCACTCCCCGTCGCCAAGTCGCAGAAACCGCAAGGTGCCGCCCGCGCCGGCGTCAATCGCTTCTTCTCTCATCCGGGTGTAACGGAAGTCGAGCGTGCGCAACTCGGCCGTCGCGGTGTCGAGCCAGAACGTACCCGTGATGTCGGGGATGGCGGCGCGCTCAGGCGTAGGCTCGAACCCGACCCCCAGCATCCCGGGCCGCTCGGCCTGCGACGGCACGAGTTTGAGACAATGCGTGGCTGCGAACGAGTCGGAGAGAAGGACTTCGGCGTCCGGCGCGTACGCCATTCCGTCGGTGACGTAGCCATCGGTCGCGAGCCGCTCGGCGGGCACGCTCTCGAAGGCATGCGCAGTGGGCGACCGCACAGCGTGCACTTCCTGCTTGCGCACGTAGTGGCCGCTGGCGTCGAGCGTGCGCTGGTAGTTGATCCACTCGCCGACCAGCGGCACGTCACCAGCCGAGAGCCGAGTCGTGAGGAGGGCGCGACGCGCCTGCTCCCACGCGCGGGCCACCATCAGGCCGGAATCGGGATTGACGCGACACGCGGTGCCTTCGCGGATGTCCACCTTCGCCAGGTGCACCGGCGCGGCGTGCATCACGACGCTGACGTCGCGCGTTTCGCCGGCGGAGACTTCGAACTCCGGAAGGACGGTCGGCTCGAACCCGATTCGCAGGACGCTCATCTGGTAGCGACCGATGGCCGGAAGGTGCATCGCGTATCGGCCCGTTGCTCCACTGAGCGTGCGCGAAGGCTCGCCCCCACTCGCCGGTTTCAGCACCACGAGAGCGCCGGCGACGGGGGAGCTATCGGGCCAGAGGACCGTTCCGCGCACTGTTTGAGCGCCGAGCTGGCCGACGCATGACAACAGGGGCACAAGCATACTCACGTTGAGAACGTGACGTCTCACAGATCGCTCGTGTCGAGACAGGAGCACCAGATAGGCCTCCGGTGCCTCCGCGCGCCTCCGGCTGAAGCGCGATCGCCGATCCTCCTGGACGACCCGGACATCGAGTTCCGCAAGGCTCTGCTCACTGGTGCCCCTCGGAAATCGCGCGGGTCACGTATAGCTCGAGAAGGCTATCCGAAGGTGCTCCGACGAACAGCCACTTGTTCACGAGGACGGTCGGGGTGCCGCGGATGCGCAATGCGGCGGCGGCAATTGAGTCGGCGAGTAGGCGCTGCGACGTCCGCACGTCCCCGAGGCATCGACGGAAGCCCGTCGTGTCGGCGATGCCTGCGCGAAGCGCGAGGAGCGACCAGCCGATACTTGCGAGCGAATCCTGATGAGTGAACAGTAGGTCGTGATATTCGTGAAACCGCCCCGCTGCGGCCGCACACTCCGCGGCGATTGCTGCGGACCTCGCTTGCGGATGCGCGACGCTCAATGGGTAGTTCCGAAAGACTACCTGTAAGTCTCCACGATGAGAGAGTAGGAGTCGGTCGACCGATTGGAAGAGACGCCGGCAGAATGGACACTGGAAATCAGAGAACTCGATGATCGTCACAGGGGAAGACGCCGCACCGATCCGCAGATCCCCCGCGACGTACCGCTTCCAGTCACGGACCTCAAGGGGTGCGATCGGCGCGTCAGAACGTGACGGAGTAGACAATTGGCGGCGGACCGATACGGCAGTGACGACCAGTGCGCATACAACGAGGATTGCCGTGGACAGTGTCTCGAAGCGTGACGATTTGGTCATCCAAGTTTGACGTGTTCTGTGGTTAAACGTCTGCTGCGCGACGCGGTGTGTGCGGGACGGCCGAACGCGCGACTCGAGGAACACCAAGTCGCGCGTCGCGGAATACGTATCTCATCCCGCAGGAGGTCTTCGTCCGTTCAGAAGCACTGACACTGCCCAGTCAGCCCCCCCATGCAATAGTTCTGATTCGGGCCGCACGGAGGCATATACGGATCGCAAGCTGCCCTCTCAACGGGATACCAATCGACTGGACAGTTGTCTGAGGCGACCACCGCCGCGGCAGCGGGAGCCGGGGCGATTGAGGCTCCGACAATCACTGCGAGCGCAGCCAGCTGAATTCTCCGCATTCGTGTCATTCATTCCTCCACCGGAATTGTGACGTACGCGGTCGTCTCGTCGCAGATCGTGCAGCGTTCGCGCTGCAGATAGCGTGCGAGCGAAGGGTGGACAATAGCTAGCACGTTCGACTCTGAGCGCAAGGCGTCGACCCTTTTCAAGACACGCCACATTTGGCTGACTGCGCGCATCTCGCAGGACTGCGAGCGTACAAAGTCGACGGAGGCCATCGTCTGTGTCGCGCGAACGCTTCGACACGGATAAACTCCGGCCGCTGGTCGAGCGGCTGTTGCCCGCGAGCGCTGGCAGTCGGTCGGCATCCGCTTCGTGCAGGGACGGGCGCGCCCTGGCAGCGTCTCCGGCGGGAAATTCTGGGCGGCTCGGCTCAACTTGCCGATGGCGTTCGTCTTCGCGGTTGAGTTGCCTGGAGGCGAGCTTGTCGTATGGCAAGCGTGTCGGATGCCAACTCTTCCCCGACGATCATCCTTCACCTGTGAGACTCGCTGTATCTGCGCGACGCGCAAGTCGACCATGTCGATCGACTGGACCCGCGATAGACGGGCTAGGACTTACGCGAGCAACCGTCGCCCGCGAATATCGCCCGGCTTCGCGCCGAGCACCTGACACTCACGCTGGAGTACTCCAAGGACTGGCTCGAGAGGACCCTCCGGTTACCTCAACTCCTGCCGCGATGACCTCTCCCGCACACTCCCCTGCCCCGGGGGCTAGGGTCTTGGACTCGCGATCCGCACCGTCAACGGCTTGTCGAGCTGGAACTGCAACCGCCCGCCCGGCGTGACACAGGCGTCGTAATCCGCCGTGCCCGCCGCGACTGCCGCGCCGGCCGCGCCACCGACCACCGCGCCCACCACCGTCGACTTGGTGTTCTTGCCGAGCAGCTGTCCGGCGAGCGCCCCGATCGCCGCGCCGACGCCGACCTTCTTGGCCTGGTCGCCCGTCGACTGCGCGCGCGTCTTCTCGAGCGGCGGCGGCGACGTCAGGTGCCCCGTCGCGTTGTACGTCTCGTTCCCCACCTTCACCGCGATCAGCTCGAACGCGATCGCCGCCTCGGTGTCGGAGCCCTTGCCGCGCTGCGAGTTCGTGACGCGCATCGTGACCGTGCTCCCCATGGGCAGCACCGCGCCGTCGATCCCCTGCACCGTCGCGTCGATCGTCCCCGTGGCCTGATCGCCGGTCTTGTACAGGTCCGTGCACAACCGAGCGACGGGGGAGACGTTGAACGTCGTGCCCGAGGTGACGACGCCGAACACCTGCGTGGGCTTGGCCGCGGTGGCGGCGCCAGCCGGCGCGGCGGCCGCGGCGGCGCCAGGCTCCGGCAGGTGCGTCACCGTCACCGTCTTGGGTGCGGGAGCCGGCGCGGCTTCCGGCGCCTTCGCGGGCTCCGGCGTCTTCTTCTTCGCGGGTTTGGCCGCGGGTACCGCGGCCGGCGGCTCGGGTTTCGCGACGTCGGCGAGCTGCGGCTGTGCCGGCGGCACCGGCGCCAACTCGATCTTGCGGGCGTTGTCGCCGCCGGCCGACTGCGAGTCCTTGTTGCACGCGCCGAGCGCCAGCACGCCAGCCAGCGTCAGGAGAACCCGCCCCGTATCTTTGATGCGCATATGCACTCCGTGTCGGGATGTCCGGGCCGTGTGGAACGTCCTCGGCGAACGGATCCACATCGCCCCAGCGGTGAGCCGTGAGAGCACTCCTCCGCCTTCTACCATATTACCGCCCGTACCGGCTCCAGGTTGCATTCGGCCTGCTGTCGGTGATGATCTCGGTCACCCTCTACAACACGATCCCGACGTTCCTGCGCCGGGCCATCGACGGGCTGCGCGACGGCGCGCCCACCACGGCGATCGTGCGCATCGCCGGCACCATGGTCGCGGTGAGCCTCGTCACCGTCGTCTTCCGTTACCTCATGCGGGAGCTGCTCAACGGGGTCAGCCGGCACATCGAGAACGACCTGCGCGACGACCTCTTCGTGCACCTCACCCGGCTCGACGCGCCCTGGTATGCGCGCACGCGCACCGGCGAGATCATGGCGCGGCTCACGAACGACCTCGGCGCCGTGCGCATGGCCGCGGGGCCTGCCATCATGTACCTCACGAACACCATCTTCGGCGGCGTGATGGCGTTCACGTACATGCTCCGCATCAGCCCGCGCCTCACGCTGCTCGCGGTGATGCCGATGATCGCGCTCCCGCTCGTCATGCTGCGCCTCGGGCGCGCCATCCACGAGCGGTTCGAGGCGGTGCAGGCGCATTTCGGCGACCTTACGACACTCGCGCAGGAGAACCTCTCGGGGGTGCGCATCGTGCGCGCGTACCGGCAAGAAGGCGCCGAGGCGGCGCGCTTCGGCGACATGAGCGCCGAGTACGTGCGACGCAACATGCGGCTCGCGCGGCTCTATGGCGTGATGAACCCGGCCTTTACGGTGCTCGCCGGACTGGGCGCCGCCGCGGTGCTGGGAATCGGCGGGTCGATGGTGGTGCGCGGCGCGATGAGTGTGGGCGGGTTCGTGGCGTTCGGGTTCTATCTCTCGAACCTCACGTGGCCGCTCATCGCCCTCGGCTGGGTGACGAATCTCTTCCAGCGCGGTGCGGCGTCGATGGGGCGCCTCAACGAGCTGTTCGACGCCAAGGCGGAGGTCGTCTCACCCGCCACGCCGGTGACGCTCCCGGCGACGAGCGGTGGGCGCGCCATCGAATTCCGCCACGTCTCGTTCGCGTATCCGACGAAGGACGACACTCCCGGTCGCACCGTGCTCGACGACGTGTCGTTCGCGATCCCGGCGGGGTCGACGCTCGGCGTCGTCGGCGCGACAGGGAGCGGCAAGACGACGCTGCTCGAGCTGCTCACGCGCGTCTTCGATCCGACGGCCGGCGAGGTGCTCGTCGACGGTGTGCCGTTGACGGCGCTCGACCTCGGCGCGCTGCGCGCCGAGATCGGCTTCGTGCCGCAGGAGAGCCTGCTGTTCAGCGAGACGATCGGCGCGAATCTCGCGTATGGCGAGCTCGGCGCGCCCGCGCCGGCGGCGCCGGCCGCAGCGGCGGGTCATCGCGAGGCGCCATCGACGGGCGACGACGTGCGCTGGGCCGCGGGCGTCGCCCAGCTCGTCGAGACCATCGAGGCGCTCCCGGCGGGATACGACACCGTGCTCGGCGAGCGGGGCATCAACCTCTCCGGCGGGCAGAAGCAGCGCGCCGCGATGGCGCGCGCCCTCGCCCGCCGGCCGGCGATCGTCGTGTTCGACGACGCGCTCTCGGCGGTCGACACGCAGACCGAGGCGGCGATCCTGCGCGGGCTGCGCGAGGCGTTGGCCACGCGCACCGCGGTGATCGCCTCTCACCGCGTGACGGCGATCCGCGACGCGACGCACATCATCGTGCTCGACGACGGCCGCATCGTGGAGCAGGGAACGCACGAAACGCTGCTCGCCCTGCGGGGTAGATACTGGACGCTGCTCAACCGGCAGCAACTCGAGGAAGCGGTCGAAGCCGCCTAGGAGAGCCGATGCGACGGATGGCGTGGGTGATGGTCGCCGCGTGCGCGGTGGCGGCGCGCGCCGAGGCCCAGCAGGGGATCTCGGTAGCGGTCGGGGCGTCGATGCCGATCGGCGCGCTGGAACAGCAGGCGGGGACGGGGCTGAACCTCTCGCTCAGGCAGGAGGGGGCGCTGCCGTGGGCGCAGCTCGACTACCGCGTGGACATCGGGCTGGAGCGGTTCAGCGGCAAGGGGGCGAGCTCGTCGCTGCAGTACACGAGCTTCAGCTTCAACGTGGTGCAGTGGCCGTCGCGCTCGCTCTACTATTTCGGCGGCCTCGGCCTGTACAACTCGCAGACGACGCGCAGCACCGACCGCTTCGGCCGGAGCGGGAGCAACGCGGGGGTGCAGGGGGGCGTGGGATACGTCTACGAGTCGAGCGACTATCTGCCGTTCGTCGAGATGGGACTCACGAACCTCTTCTCGGGCGGCGACAACGCGCCGTGGTTCTCGGTCCGGGCTGGGGTGCATTTCTAGTTTCCGGGTGCGGACGCTCTTACTGCTGGACACGGATTGCACGGATCAGGGACTGATCAACCGGGATGACTACGAAGAAGAAGGGGAACGACAGCGCGCGACTCACGCTGTCGTTCCCCTTCTTCAGCCGTTGACCGTGGCGATCCGGCCGTCGATCCGTGCGATCCGTGTCCAGCAGTTCCCGCCCTGCACCGAACCCCGACTCGCTAGATGCGGCTCCGCAGGAACTCCGGCGTGAAGTTCTGCATCCAGGTGCTCAGGATCGTCATGTAGTTCGTGATCATCAGGATGCCGACGAAGATCAGCAGCAGCCCGGCGATGCGCTGTACCCACACCATCTGCGACTTGAGCCGCTGGAAAGCCGCGAGGAACCGCTCCACGGCGAGCGCCGCGACGAGGAAGGGCACGGCGAGCCCCATCGAGTACGCCAGCAGCAAGAGCAGCCCGCGCTGGTAGTCCGCGGCGCTCGCCGTATAGGTGAGGATCGCGCCGAGGATCGGCCCGATGCAGGGGCTCCACCCCGCGCCGAACGCGATCCCGACGACCACCGACCCGAGGTACCCCATCGGCTTGTCGTGCAGGTGCACCCGCTTCTCGCGCATGAACGCGTTGATGTTCAGCACGCCGAGCAGGTAGAGCCCGAAGACGATCACCAGCGCGCCGCCGAAGCGGGCGAACCAGAGGCGCTGGGCGAGGAGCAGCCGGCCCACCGCCGTCGCCGTGGCGCCGAGCGCGATGAAGATGAGCGTGAAGCCGAGGATGAAGAGCAGCGAGTGGATGAGCGCGGTGCGGCGCGCCTTCGACACGTCGGCGAGCGAGAGCCCCGTGATGAAGGTCACGTAGCTCGGGATGAGCGGGAGCACGCACGGGGAGAGGAAGCTGAGCAACCCCGCGCTGAAGGCGATGGCGAGGCCGAGCCCGCCGGAGGCGTCGTTCATGGGACGTTCCTCAGGTGACGGCGCCGCGCTGGCAGTCGCGGCACACGCCGTAGATGACGAGTCGGTGGCGCTGGCGGGCGAAGCCGCGCGATTCGGCGACGAGCGTGGTCATCCGCTCGAGGCGTTCGTCGCGGAACTCCTCCACCCGGCCGCACGAGGTGCAGAGCAGGTGTTCGTGATGCGGGATGTCGCGCGCCGGTTCGAAGCGGCGGAACCCCTCGCCGAAATCGCGCTCGACGACGAGCCCGCTCTCGACGAGCACGTCGATGGTGCGGTACACCGTCGCCGTGCCCACTTTCGTACCCCGCGCGGCGAGTTCCGCTTCGATCTCTTCGGCCGAGTAGTGCCGCTCGGCGTGCAACAGGACGTCGGCGATCGCCATGCGCGGCGCGGTGACCGGCAGGTTGCGCTCGCGCAGCCAGGCGCGGAAGCGGTCCGTTACGGCGTCGTCTGCCACGTCGGTTCGCTGAGCAGCGCGCGCAGCTCGGCGTTCGTGAGGCGGAGCGGCTCGAGTTCCTCGCCGGCCCGGTCGTGCACCCCCTTCACGACGGTGCCCACCGTCGGGAGCGGGGCGTCGGCCTCGGTCGTGACGTCGGCCTCCCACTTGCCGCGCTCCGGGCCCTTGCGGGTCCAGCGATAGACCGCGGTGATCACCTCGTAGCGCGGGGCGGCGGGTTCCGGCTCGTACGGTTCGAGCGCGGCGGCCGGCAGCTCCGCCGCGGCCGCGGGCTCCGCGGCGTACGGCGACTCCTCGTCAAGCACGCGGCCGGTCTCGTCGTCGAGCGCGGCCTCGACCGTGGGGTCATCGGCGGCGACGAGCGCGTCCGCGTCGTCCCCTTCGGGTGCCACCGGCAGCGGCTTCTCCGGCTCGGCGGCGATGACGGCGACCCCCGTCTCGATCTGCCCCTGGCGGATGGGGGTGAAGAAGTGCAGCTCGACGATCCGCTCCGCGGGGAGCTGCTCGAGGATGCTCTTGAGGAACCGCGCGCGGACGTCGTTCATCGCGCGCGGCCGACCGCGGAGGGGAGTGCGAACCGGTGCGCCATCGTGGAAAGATAAGGGCGCGCCCGGACCAGAGGGAGCGACGTCGCCCCCTGCGCCGCGGGCGACGGACGGCCGGCGGTGCCCCCCATAGGCCGACCGCCTGCACGCCCGCGCGCCGCGGACGCAGTTCGCCCCCAGGAGGAGCTAGTTGACGACGATCGTCCCGCGCATCCCCGAGTGCAGGGTGCACTGGTAGCCGAACGTTCCGGCGGTCGCGAAGTTGCGGGTCACCGACGTGCCCGACGTGTTGCCGATGTCGGCCGGCTTACCAGCGACGTTGTCGAAGGTCACGTTGTGCGTGACGCTCTCGAAGGTGAAGGTGACGTCGGTGCCCTTGGCGACCGTGAGGGAATTGGGGTTGAACGCGTTGCCCGCCGAGGCGATGACGGTGTTCGCGGCGGTGGTCGTCGTGCCGCCGCCGTAGTTGTTGGGGGCCGTCGGCGAGCTGTTGGAGCCGCCCCCGCCGCCGCACGCAGCACAGAGCACCACACTCGCGACGAACCCGCCGAAGACGCGCTGCACGTTCACGGAACCTCCTGGGATACGGGGGGACGAGCGGTTGCTCGCCGTGTTAATGGTTTACCTATCAACTAATTTCCCCGTCACCGCTGTGACTTTCGTCACACGGCGCCCCGCGTTACAGGAGCGCGACCGGGTCGCGGTCGAACGACACCCGCAGGTCGGCCCGCCCTGGGACTTCGAACGACGTGAGGAAACGGCGCGCGAGCCGGGTGACCGCGCCGGCGTGCGTGCCGCGCAGCACCAGGTGCCACCGCCACCGCTCCTTGATGCGCTCGATGGGGCACGGCGCCGGTCCGATCACCTCGACGGCGCCCGCCGGCGGCCCGGCCAGCGCCGTCGCGAACCAGGCCGCCGCCCCCTCCGCCAGCTCGAGCACCGCGCGCTCCTCCGTGCCGCTGAACACCACGTTCGCGAGCCGCACCGTCGGCGGCCATGCCGGCGACTGCCGCCCGGGAAGCTCCTCGGCGACGAACGCCTCGTAGTCGTGCGTCACCGCGCAGCGCACGGCGTGGTGCGACGGGAGGCGCGTCTGGATGATCACCCGCCCGCCCTTCGGTCCCCGCCCCGCCCGCCCCGCCACCTGGCTCAGTAGTTGGAACGTGCGCTCGGAGGCCCGGAAGTCGGGAAGGTTGATGCCGACATCGGCGTCGATCACGCCCACCAGCGTGACGTTCGGGAAGTCGAGCCCCTTCGCGATCATCTGCGTGCCGAGCAGGATGTCGACGTCCCCCTGCCCCACGCGGTCGAGGATGTCGGCGTGCGCCCACTTGCCGCTCGTCGTGTCGACGTCCATGCGCGCGATGCGCGCGCTCGGCAACTGCTCGGCGACGAGTCGCTCCACCTGCTGCGTGCCGAGCCCGCGCTGGCGCAGCGTGTCGGCGCCGCACTGCGGGCAGCGCGCGTGCAGCGCCTCCTGGTGCAGGCAGTAGTGACAGACGAGCCGTTCCGGCGCGCGATGGTACGTGAGCGAGATGGAGCAGCGCGGGCACGCCGCGACCCACTCGCAGCTCGTGCACTGCACGAACGCGGAGTAGCCGCGTCGGTTGAGCAGGAGGATGCTCTGCTCGCCGCGCGCGAGCCGTTCGTTCAGGGCATGCTCGAGCGGCGCTGAGAGGATGCCGCGCACGGCGCGCTCCGCCGCGGTGCGGCGCGGCGCGTTGGCGCCGGCGCGCAGGTCGACGACCTCGACCGCCGGGAGCGCGCCGCCGCCGACGCGGTCGGGGAGCGTGAGCAGCCGGTACTTCCCCGTCGTCGCGTTCACCCAGCTCTCGAGGCTCGGCGTGGCGCTGCCGAGCACACACACCGCCCCCGCCTCCCGCGCCCGCACGATGGCGACTTCGCGCGCGTGATAGCGCGGCGATTCCCCCTGCTTGTACGTCGCCTCGTGCTCCTCGTCCACGACGATGGCGCCGAGCCGGTCGAGTGGCGCGAACACCGCCGATCGCGCGCCGACGGCGATGCGCTTGTGTCCGGCGCGCAGCGCGCGCCACGCGTCGTAGCGCTCGCCGTCGCTCAACCCCGAGTGCAGCACGGCGACGTCGTCGCCGAACACGGCGCGGAAGCGGTCGACCGTCTGCGGCGTGAGCGCGATCTCGGGCACGAGCACGATCGCCGTCTGCCCGCGCGCGAGCACCTGCTGCAGCAATTCGAGGTAGACGAGCGTCTTGCCGCTCCCCGTGATGCCGCGGAGGAGGAAGGTCTCGCCGGGCGCGGCGGCGGCGAGCGCGTCGATCGCGGCGCGCTGCGCCGGCGTCGGCTCGTGCGGCGTGGCGCGCTTCCGCTCGCGCCGGTCGAACGGGTCGCGCGCGACCCCCTCGCGCTCGATCGTCGCGAGGCCGCGCTTCACCAGCCCGGTGACGACGGCGTCGGAACAGGACAGCCGTTCGACCGCCCACTCGACGGGCGCCGCGCCCCCCGCCGACTCGAGCAACTCGTAGAGCGCCCGCTGCTGCGGCGCGCGGGCGAAGGCGCGGTCGCGCTCCATGAGCGTCTCGAGCGCCTTCGCGAGGCACACCACGCGGCGCGTCTTCACCGCGGGCTCCGGGCGCTTCCGGGCGCCGAGCGCGGCGGGGAGCGCGGCGCGCAGCACGAGGCCGAGCGGCGCGACGTAGTACTCCGACATCCACCGGCAGACGGCGAGCAGGTCGGGACGGAACGCCGGCTCGGCGTCGGGGACGTCGATGACCGCCTTCGGCACGACGCTGCCGAGCGCGGCGCCGTCGCTCTCGCCGAGGCAGTAGCCCACCTCGCGTCCGCCGCGCACCGGGACGACGACGCGCGACCCGGCGGCGACCGGGTGGCGCGTGCCCCCTTTCACTTCGTAGGTGAAGGCGCGGAAGAGCGGGATCGGGAGCGCGACGTCGATGAGGCGCCGCCCGTCGTTCGCGGCGCTCGCGGTCACGGGCGCGCGGGGGCGGGCGCCGCGGGGCTCGGTGGCGGCTGCACCGTGCGCACGCTCTCGGGCGTGTGCTGCTGTACGTCGTGCAGGAATTCGAGGAGCGCGTCGCTCAGCTCGTGGCCGCGCTGGTAGCGGTCGGCGGCGTTCTTCTCGAGGCACTTCATGACGATGCGGGCCAGCTGCGGCGGCACCCTGGCGTCGACGTCCTGCACGGGCACCGGCTTCTCGTGCACGTGCTTGTAGCCGATCGAGTAGCCGTCGGCGCCGTCGAAGGGCGGGAAGCCGACGAGGCACTCGTAGAGCATCACGCCCACCGCGTACAGGTCGGCGCGGCCGTCGATCGTCTTCCCCATCGCCTGCTCGGGGGCCATGTAGTGCGGCGTGCCCATCGCGCGGCCACCGGCGGTGAGCCGTGCATGGAAGCGGGCCGTGGCGATGCCGAAGTCGGTGATGAACGCGTTGCCGTCGTCGTCGAACAGCACGTTGTCGGGCTTCACGTCGCGATGCACGACGCCGTGGCGGTGCGCGTAGTCGAGCGCGCACGACACCTGGCTCGCGATCACGGCGAGCTTCTCGGCGGGCACGGTGCGGTGCTTGATGAGGTCGTCGGCGAGGCAGCCGCCGTTCAGCAGTGGCATGACGAGGTACACCACCTCGCCGACGTCGCCGAAGTCGATGGGGGTGCAGATGAGCGGGTGCACGAGCCGGCTCGCCGCTTCCGCCTCGCGGCGGAACCGCGTGCGCATCTCCTCGTCGCGCGCGAGATGCGCGTGCATCACCTTCACGGCGAGCGGGCGCCCGAGCGACTCGTGTTCGGCGGCGTAGACGTCGGCCATGCCGCCGCTGCCCAGCCGTCGCACGATGCGATACCGGTTGCCGGTCGCCTGTCGCAGCGCCGTGATGAGGGCGTCGGGCGCCTCGGCGGCCGTGCGCACCTGCGGCAGCGTCGCGTTGCAGCGCGCGCAGTTGCGCGCGGTGCCACGGTTCCAGGTGCCGCAGTCGGGGCAGAACAGGGGCGACGCTCCGTCGAGGCGGGGATGCGTGAAAGCTAGCGCGCCGCCCGAGCGCGGGAAGCGCGTCGCGCGCTGGCCCATCGCCCCGGCGGCCCGTACATTAGCGCCTTCCCCTGAGCCGTTCGCTCGGAGTCCCCCCGTGGCCGGCGATCTTCGCGAGCAGCTGCAGTCGACGTTGGGCGGCGCCTACACCCTCGAGCGTGAACTCGGCGGCGGCGGCATGTCTCGCATCTTCGTCGCGCACGAGACCCGGTTGGGGCGCACCGTCGTCGTGAAGGTGCTCCCGTCGGGACTGATGGCCGGGTTGAGTGCCGAGCGGTTCGAGCGGGAGATCCGCCTCGTCGCGCAGCTGCAGCACCCGAGCATCGTGCCCGTGCTCAGCGCCGGTGACGCGGACGGGCTCCCGTACTACACCATGCCCTTCGTGGCCGGCCTCTCGCTGCGGGCACGGCTGGCCGACGGCGGGACCCTGCCGGTCGCCGAAGCGGTGCGCATCCTGCGCGACGTGGCACGCGGGCTCGAGTACGCCCACGGCCGCGGCGTGGTCCATCGCGACATCAAACCCGAGAACATCCTCATCGCCGGCGACGGCGCCGTGATCACCGACTTCGGCATCGCGAAGGCGCTCGACGCGTCGCGGTCCGTCGCCGGGGGAGCGACGCTCACCGAGGCCGGCACGATGCTCGGCACGCCGCAGTACATGGCGCCCGAGCAGGTGGCCGGCGATCCGAACGCCGACCATCGCGCCGACATCTACGCGTTCGGCGCCACCGCATACGAGATGCTCGGCGGCGCGGCGCCGTTCGCCGGGCGCGCGCCGCACCAGATCCTGGCGGCGCACGTGAGCGAGGCGCCGAAGCCGATCGCGGCGGTGCGCGCCGATACGCCGCCCGGCCTCGCCGCGCTCGTCATGCGCTGCCTCGAGAAGGATCCCTCACACCGCCCGCAGAGCGCGCGCGAGCTGCTCGAGGCGCTCGAAGCGGTGGGGACCCCCACCACCCCACACACGACGCCCCGCGCGCGATCCGTGCGCCTCGCGGCGATCGCCGTCGCGACGGTCCTCGTGGCGGCGGTGGTCCTCCTGTCGACGCGCCGAGGCCGTGCGGGCGCCACCGAGGACAACGCAACGCTCGCCGTCGTGCCGTTCGCGAACGTCGGCGGCGACTCGACGCAGCAGTACTTCGCCGACGGGATCAGCGACGAGCTGGCGACGGCGGTAGGCCGCTTGCCCGGCATCCAGGTCGCGTCGCGCAGCACCGCCTACCGATTCCGCGGCCGGCGCGATCTCGACGTCCGCGACCTGCCCCACCCGCTCGACGAAACCGGGGTTGAGCGCCTCCAGCCGGTCCGCGAGCTGCGC
>JACQBG010000012.1 GCA_016194585.1 Gemmatimonadota bacterium | reverse complement strand
CAGACCGGGTACGCGCTCGCGGAACTGTACGAGCGGCTCGCCGCGCTCGGCGCGCACTCGGTGACGGTGTTCGTCGACGCCTGCTTCAGCGGCGGCACGCGCGACGGCGGTTCGCTCTTCCCCGGCGCGCGCGACGTCGTGGTGAGCGTGGAGCATCCGGCGTTGCGCAGCGCGACGATGGCCGTGTTCAGCGCGTCGGCGGCGGACCAGTTGGCGAATGCGGCGCCCGAACACGCGCACGGCCTGTTCACCTACTGGCTGTTGCGTGGTCTTCGTGGCGATGCCGACCTCGACCACGACCGGCACGTCACCGTCGGTGAACTCGATGCGTTCCTCCGCGCGCACGTGCCGGGCGACGCCGCGAAGCAGGATCGCGAGCAGACGCCTCAGGTCGTCGCGCGCGACAAGGCGCGCGTCGTAGTGGAGGTGCCGTGACCGACGCCCGCCGGGTGACGATCGTTGCACTGCTGCTCCTCGCGCCCGTGAGGATGCGGGCGCAGGAGACGTGCGTCGAGGTCGTCCGGCACGAACCCGCGTCGGCCGGCCGCACGCTCGACGAGGTCAAGCAGGACGCGCTGCACGGCGCGATCGCCGAGGCGGTGCGCCGCGTGGCCGGCGTGCGCGTGCAGGGCAGCGAGACGGTGACGGCCGGCGACTCGGCCGGACGGGCGACGTCGCGCTACGCCGAGTCGGTGCGACTCGACGCGGAAGGGCGTGCGACCGGATGGACGGTGGTGCGCGAGCGATGGACGCCGGCGAAGACCGGCGCGCCCGGCGCCGCGGTGACCTACGACCTCACGCTCCGCGTGTGCGTCGCGCGCGAGACCGGCACCCGTGACCCGGGGTTCGTCGTGTCGCTCGTGCCGAACGCGACGCGACTCCTCGTGCGCGGCGCGACGCCGGCCGCCAACGACGAGCTCGTGGCGCGCGTCACGGCGAGCCGCGATGCCTCGATCACCCTCGTCCTGATGTCGGGCGATTCGGTGTTCGTGCTCACGCCGAACGCGCTGATGCCGTCGCCCGTCGCGCGCGCGGGCGAGGCGGCGGAGCTGCCGGAGGCGTCGCTGCGCGAGTCGGGGCTGCGGTTCCGGGCCGCGCTCCCGGACGGCGTCGATCACCGCGAGGAATGGCTGACCGTGATCGCCACGCGGCGTCCGGTCGCGCTCGTCGCGCCGGCCGGGCAGGGGGGAGCGCGCGACACCGGCGTGCTCTCGCTGGCGGAGTTCGACCGGTGGCTCGTGGGGATCCCGCTCGACGTGCGCGCGACGGCGCAGGTGGCGGTACGTGTGGAGCGGGCGCGATGAGCGTGCCCGCGCAACGACTCGATGGAGGGACGATGAGAGCGGTGACGATGCTGGCCCTGATGCTGTCGCTGAGCGGCTGCTTCTGGCGCCACAAGGTGGATGACGGCAGCAACCCGGCGCTCACCAAGACGCTGAAGGCGATGCCGTCGTGGTACACGCGCCCCCCGAAGAGCGACTCGTCGCACGTGTACGCCCCGGCGACGGCCACGTCGCAGGAGCTCCAGCTCGCGCTCAACAAGGCGCAGGCCGAGGCGCGCGCCGGCATCGCCGCGCAACTCGAGGTGAAATACGCGGGGATCACGAACCGCCTCGCGAGCGAATCGGGGGTGGGGCGCGACGCGACGCTCGTCTCGGAGTTCCAGCAGAGCTACCGGGCGGTCATCGGCCAGGTGCTGTTGGGCAGCGCGCCCAAGGAGCAGCAGGTCGGGGTCGAGGAGGGGGTGTACCGCGTCTTCGTGCTCATGGAGCTGCCCGTCGGTGCCGCGAGCCGCCGGCTGCTCGACCAGCTGAAGCTGCAGGACCAGGTCTATACGCAGCTCAAGGGAACGTCGGCGTTCAAGGAACTGAACGACGAGGTGGAGCGGTACGAGGCGCTGAAGGGGGCGCACCGCCCGTAGTGGCGCATCGCCAGCACCTCCGCCAGCATTAGCAGGTGATCGGAGAACTCTCCTTCGCCGCCGAACGCCGGTTCGGCAGTACTGACTACCGCCGGTGGGTGGTCGGAGGGTCGCTGGTCGCCGCGATCGGTTACACGACGGCGACGATCACCGGCTTCCTCGCGTTCGGCGCGTCGCCCGCTCCGCAGATCGCCACGGCCCTCGCCTGCTGGATCGCGCTTGCCCTCGCCACGGTCCGCCCGTCGGTGGCGGCGCTCGTCGTCCTCGTGAGCATCTGGGGCGAGGTGAACTATTCGATCGCCGTCGCGACGGAGTTCCCGCCCATCGGACTGGTCGTGGGGCCCGTGCTCATCGCCGGTGCCGGCCTGCTCATGGGCACGCGGCCGTCGCTCCTGCTCGCGATCACGTCGGTCGGTGTGGCGATCGCGGCCGCGCTCGCCGCACCTGGCGCGGCGCACTACCCCAGGGGTCGACTGGCGTACTGGCTCGTGCTGTACTTCCTGTGCACGATCGGCACCTGGGCGGTGGTCGCGCTCGGCCTCGCCTCCCTTGAACGGGTGCTCGCCGCGGTCCGCGCCAAGGAGACGGAGCTCGCCGACACCATCTGCTTCGCCCCCGACGGCATCCTGGTCGTCGGCCCCGACGATCGCGTCATCGCGGCGAACCCGGCCGCGCTGGCGCTCCTGGAATGCGGCGAGCAGCAATGCCTCGGGCGGACGCTGGCGGAGGTGCTCGCGAACGATGGCATCGCCGCTGACCTTCCCGCGGCGATCCGACAGGCGGACTCCATCGAAGCGCCGATCGCGCTCAGCCTCAGGCGGCCGAGCGGCGAGCGGATCTATGCGGAGGTCACGTGGCGTCGCATGCACGGCGACCGCCGCCAGCTGAGCTTCCGAGACGTCACCGAACGGGTGCACGCGGAGGACATCCGTCGCCGCATGGAGGATGAGCTTGCGCACGCGCGGCGCCTCGAAGCGATCGGCCAGCTCGCCGGCGGCATCGCGCACGACTTCAACAACCTGCTCACCGCCGTCGCCGGCTCCGCCGACCTGCTTCGCGACACCCTGGGCCACGAGGCGCGCGCCGGCCTGCTCGACGAGATCGTGGCCGCGCAGGAACGTGGGTCGGCGCTCACCAAGCAGCTGCTCTCGTTCGCGCGACGCGACATCGTGCAGGCCAGGGTGTTCGACCTTTCGGCCCAGATCGACGCGATGCAGCGGCTGCTCCAGCGCATCGCCGGCGAGCGGGTGCAGGTCATCTGCGATCTCGAAGCGGAGTGCCGCGTGCGCGCCGACGTCGGGCAGATCGAGCAGGCGCTGGTGAACATCGTCACCAATGCGCGTGACGCGATGCCTGACGGAGGCCCGTGCACCGTGCGATGCCGCCGCTCGACGACCGCCGATGGCGGCCGGTGGATCGAGCTGAGCGTCGCCGACCACGGGGTCGGGATGGACGAGGACACGAGGGCGCACGCGTTCGAACCGTTCTTCACGACGAAGCCTCGCGGTCGCGGCACGGGGCTCGGCCTCGCGTCGGTGCACGGCATCGTCATGCAGAGTGGCGGCCGGGCGCGTCTCGAGTCGAACCTGCCGAGTGGCACCGTCGTGACGCTCGAGTTCCCGTTCGCCGACGCGCCCGTCGACGCCGTGCCCGCCGCCGAGGCGGTCTCCGAACCGGGCACGAGCCCTGCGACCATCCTCGTCGCGGAGGACGACGACGGCACGCTGGGCGTCGTCGTCCGCATCCTGCAGCGCGCCGGCTACCGCGTGCTCCTCGCGCCCGACGGCGTCGCCGCGCTGCGCACCGCCGAGAACCTCGACGCGGACCTCGACCTGCTGCTCACCGACGTGATGATGCCGGGACTGTCGGGTCCGCAGCTTGCGCGGCGCGTCGCCGAGCGCTGGCCCGCGCTCCCCGTCGTGTTCATGTCGGGCTACGCCGAGGACGCGCTGGGCGAGGTCCCCGGGCTGGTGCTCGAGCGCGACTTCCTCGCGAAGCCGTTCTCGAGCGCCCTGCTGCTGCAGCGCGTCGACGACGCGCTGCAGCGCCGGCGCCGCGAGGCTAGTGCCCCTCGTCGAGCGCCTTGACTTCCTTCACGAGCGAGCCGAGCACCGACTTGGCGTCGCCGTAGAGCATCAGCGTGTTGTCGCGGAAGAAGAGCGGGTTCTCGACCCCCGAGAAGCCCGTCCCCTTGCCGCGCTTGATGACGTACACCGTCTTGGCCGTCCACGGGCGGAAGATCGGCATGCCGTAGAGCGGGCTCCCCTTGTCCTCTTCGGCGTCGGGGTTCACGATGTCGTTGGCGCCGATGATGATCGCGATGTCGGCCGTCTGCAGCACGCGGTTCGCGTCGTCGACGTCGGTGAGCAGCGTGCCGTAGTCGATCCCCGCCTCCGACAGGATGACGTTCAGATGCCCGGGCATGCGCCCCGCCACCGGATGGATCGCGTACTTCACGTCGCCGCCCTTCTTCTGGATGAGCTCCATGAGCTCGCGGCAGACGTGCTGCGCCTGCGCCACCGCCATGCCGTAGCCGGGGATGATCACCACCGACCCCGCGTACGCCATCTGGAGCGCCGCATCCTCGGTCGAGATCGTCTTCGACTCGCGCGCCTCCCCCTTCTTCGCGGTCGACGTCGGCGCGCTGCCGAAGGCGCCGAAGATCACGTTGCCGAACGACCGGTTCATCGCCTTCGACATCATCATCGAGAGGATGAAACCGCCGGCGCCCTCGAGCGCGCCGGCGATGATCAGCACGTTGTTGCCGATCGCGAAGCCGGTCGCCGCGGCGGCGAGTCCGGCATACGAGTTGAGCAGCGAGACCACCACCGGCATGTCACCGCCGCCGATCGGCAACACCATCGACACGCCGAGGAAGAGCGCCAGCCCGACCATCGCGTAGAACGCCCACGCCGCGTCGGGGTGCAGCACCAGCCAGCCGAACGAACCGAACGCGACGGCCATCAGCAGCAGGTTGATCGCGTTCTGTCCCTTGAACGTGATCGGCCGGCCGGTGATGAGCTCCTGCAGCTTGCCGAACGCCATGAACGAGCCGGTCACCGTCAGCGCGCCGAACAGCACCTCGAACCCGAGCGCGGCGGCCGTGCCGCTCGACAGCCCGGGCTGCAGCCCCTGGATGGCCGGGTCGTACGCGTGCCGGTACTCGACCACGCCGACGAGCGTCGCCGCGATCGCGCCGAACGCGTGCGAGAAGGCGATGAACTGCGGCATCGCCGTCATCGGCACCTTCATCGCCATCGGGTAGCCGGCGATGGCGCCGATCACGAGCCCGGTGATGATCCACTGGTACGTGATGATCTCGTGGTTCAGCAGCGTGCCGATCACCGCGAACAACATGCCGAACGCCGCCTGCTGCATGCCGAGCCGGGCGTCGGTCGGTCGCGTGAGCGAACGGAGGCCGAGGATGAACAGCACCGAGGCCACGAGGTACGACCCCTGCACGATCGACTCGCGAGCGCCGGAGAGCGCGCCGCCCTCGGCGGCTTGCGAGAGGAGGGCGAGAGCGGGGAGCGTCACTTGGCACCCTCCGCGCTCTTCTTCGGCCCGCCGAACATCGCCAGCATGCGGTCGGTGATGAGGAAGCCGGCGGTGACGTTCGTCGCCGCGCAGATCACGGCGATGAAGCCGAGGATCGTCGACACCTTGCCGTACTGCCCGCCCGCCGCGACGATCGCGCCGACGAGCGAGATGCCCGAGATGGCGTTCGTCGCCGACATCAGCGGCGTGTGCAGCAGGGGCGGCACCTTCGAGATCACGAAGAAGCCGATGAACCCGGCGAGGATGAACACGTAGAGCTGGAAGATCTGCGTCATGAGCGAACCTGTCCGTCATAGGTCACCAGCATCGGGCCGGTGATCTCGTCATTGGCGTCCAGCACGAGGGCGTTGTCCTTCGTGATGTGCTGGAGGAAGGTCAGGAAGTTGCGGCTGAGCATCTGCGACGCGTGGAACGGCGCCGTGCTCGGCAGGTTGATGGGGCCGATGAGCGTCACGCCGTGCGCGACCGTCGTCTCCCCCGGCTTCGTGAGCGGGCAGTTGCCCCCCGTCTCCGACGCGAGGTCGACGATCACCGAGCCCGGCTTCATCCCCTTGAGCGCCTCCTCGGGGACGAGGATCGGCGCCCGGCGGCCGGGGATCGCCGCCGTCGTGATCACGAGGTCCATCTGCTCGAGGTGCTTCGTGATCGCCGCCTGCGTGCGCTGGGCATCCTCGTCGGTCTGCGCCTTCGCGTAGCCCCCGGTGCCCTCGGCGCTCGCCGTGAGCTCCACCTTGAGCACCTGCGCGCCGAGCGAGAGGATCTGCTCCTGCGCCGCGGGGCGCACGTCGAAGCCGCTCACGAGCGCGCCGAGCCGGCGCGCCGTCGCGATCGCCTGGAGCCCGGCGACGCCGGCGCCGAGTACGAACACCTTCGCGGGGGCGAGCGTGCCCGCCGCCGTCGTCAGCATCGGCAGCATCTTGGGGAGCGCCGCCGCGCCGACGAGCACGGCCTTGTAGCCGCTCACCGTCGCCTGCGACGACAGCACGTCCATCGACTGCGCGCGCGTGATGCGCGGCACGCGCTCCATGCCGAGCAGGTTCACCTTGCGCGCCGAGAGCGCGGCGAGCGCGTCGCTCGCGCCGGCCGGCGCCCAATAACTGACGAGCGCGCTCCCTTCAGGCAGCGCGCTCGCTTCGGCGACGGTGGGCGGCTGCACCTTGCAGGTGAGCGCCGCCCCGGCCACGGTGGCGCCGAAGTCGGCGGCGATGGTCGCGCCGGCCGCCTCGTATTGCGCGTTGGTGAAGCCGGCGCCGAGGCCGGCATCCGTCTCCACGGCGACGGTCGCGCCGGCTTTCACCAGCTTGGCGACGCTCTCGGGGACGAGGGCCACGCGCGACTCGCGCGCAGCCCGCTCTCTCGCGACTGCTATATGCATGGATGGAGCGGGTTCGAGGGTTCGGCGGGCGACGCACAGTCCGCGGGCGCGCCCGTACCACAGCCTCCAAATCTAGCGCGAGGGCGACGCGCGCATCAAATGCCGGGTCCCCCGGCACGCCTGTCAGCGTTCGCCTGATGGCGCGCGTAGCGGCGGCCGCTCCATGCGCGCGGGCGTTGTCGGCGCGTGGTGTGCGCGCGATCTTGTGGCACGCGGCTCCGCCGCGCCAACCCATCGCCGACATCCCCATGCAGAAAGAGATCCTCGCGCCGGACGCCACGCGCGCGCTCGTCCCCGAACTCGCCGAGACACGCCACCCCGACGTCTGGCTCTACCGCTACAGCGACGCCGCCAACGGCTGGACCCTCAGCATCGCCACGCACGCCCAGCCGGGCTCGCGCAAGCTCTCCCTCGGCGGCTTCCGCATCGCGCCCGAGTCGCGCACGTCGGCACCGGGCTTCACCACCGACCGCGAAGCGATCGGCCTTGCGATGGGGATGGAGGAGAAGGTCCACTGGTCGCGCGTCATCCACGTCGGCGGCCCGCTCGCCGCGCGCGACATGACGCGCATCGTCGGCGGCAAGTGCGTGCTCGCGCCGACCGCCGACGCGCGCGTCGGCCAGCCCCGCGACTTCGCGCTGCTCGACTTCGCCATCGCCTGCTTCAAGGACGTCGAGTCCACAGCCGATATCCACCTCACCACCGGGCAGGACCTCGGCCACGGCCTCATGTCCGACGGCACGACGCAATCGCTCGCGTACCTCAACGCGCACTTCAAGGGGAGCGTCGTCGCCGATACCTCCCAGCCGACGGGGGAGGGGAACTTCCAATTGCTCAAGGGGATGCTGCGCGCGCTCGACCGGCCGCTCGCCGGCGCCACCGTGGGCGTGCTCGGCTGCGGCAACATCGGGATGCACATCGTCGGCTGCCTGCGCGACGCCGGCGCGACGATCCTCGCCATGGAGGCGCGCGCCGACCGGCGCGCCGAGCTCGAGGCGGCGGGGATCCGCACGTGGGGCGCCGGCGACAAGGCGGCGTTCCTCGCGCTCCCCATGGACGCCCTCGTCGTCAACGCCGCGGGGGGGACGCTCGACGCCGCGGCGGTGCGCGCGTGCTGCGACAACGCGCGGCTCCGCGTGGTGTGCGGTTCGGAGAACCTCGTCATGCCCGACCCGGCGGGGGCGCTCGCGCTGCGCGACGCGGGAAAGGTGTACGCGCCGACCGAACTCGGCGGGATGATGGGCTACCTCACCGCCGTCGAGGAGTACCTCGCCCACCTCGAGGGCGCGCCCTTCGAGATCGGGACGCTCCTCGAGGCGTCGAAGCGGCTCGACACGGCCGGCTTCGAGGCGACGGCGCGCGTGCGGGCCGGCGGCTTCGCGGAGACGTTCGAGGACGCGGTGCTCGGGCTGTACGGCGACGTGGACTGAGCGGCGCGGGCGCACCGCGCCGCCGCACGGCGCGGGTGGTCGGAAAGTGTTGACGTCGATATATTGACGTCATGACATCTGCCGCCCACGACCGGCTCGGCGACTTCACCGCCAGCCCCCGCATGCTCCTCATCGCCGCGCTGGCGGCCATCGTCGGCGCCATCGGCGCCGGCGTCGCCTGGGTCCTCGTCCGCCTCATCGACGCGATCACCGCCCTCGCCTGGTTCCACCACCTCTCCGCCGCCGGCACGCCGCCGAGCCGCAACACGCTCGGCCTCGCCGGCGTCCTCGTCCCCGTCGCCGGCGCGCTCGTCATCGGGCTCATCGCCCGCTTCGGCTCGGAGAAGATCCGCGGGCACGGCATCCCCGAAGCCATGGAGGCGATCCTCATCGGCCGCAGCCGGCTCAGCGCGAAGGTCGCCGTGCTCAAGCCGCTCTCGTCCGCGCTCGCCATCGGCACCGGCGGACCGTTCGGCGCCGAAGGGCCGATCATCATGACCGGCGCCGCGTTCGGTTCCGTGTTCGCCCAGGCGTTCCACCTCTCCGACAGCGAACGGAAGACGTTGCTCGTCGCCGGCGCCGCCGCGGGGATGGCGGCGATCTTCGCGGCGCCGATGGCGTCCGTGCTGCTCGCCGTGGAGTTGCTGCTCTTCGAATGGAAGCCACGGAGCTTCGTCCCCGTGGCCGTCGCGGCGACCGTCGGCGCCGTCCTGCGCGTGCCGCTGCTCGGCGCCGGGGTCGTCTTTCCCGTGGTGCCGCACGCCGCGCTCGCCGCGGGCGGTCTCGCCGCGGGACTCGCCGTCGGCGTCGTCGCGGGGTTCGCCTCCGCCGCGCTCACCAAACTGTGCTATTTCTGCGAGGATTCCTTCGCCACGCTGCCCATCCACTGGATGTGGTGGCCGGCGATCGGCGGCGTCGTCGTCGGCGTCGGCGGCCTGTTCGCGCCGCGCGCGCTCGGCGTCGGGTACGACGTCATCCGCGACCTGTTCGCGGGGAACCTCGTCGCCGGCGCGGCGGCCGGGCTCCTCCTCGCGAAGGCGGTCATGTGGGCCGTCGCGCTCGGCTCGGGCACGTCGGGCGGCGTGCTCGCGCCGTTGCTGATCATGGGCGGCGCCATCGGCGCCATCGAGTCGTCGGTGATCCCCGGGCACGACGCGGGACTCTGGGCGATGATCAGCATGGCGGCGATGATGGGCGGCACGATGCGCTCGCCGTTGACGGCCGTCGTCTTCCTGCTCGAGCTCACCGGCGACATCAAGCTGTTGCCGGGGCTCCTCATCGCCTGCGTCGCCGCGCACGCCGTGACCGTGCTCGTGATGCGCCGGTCGATCCTCACCGAGAAGGTCGCCCGGCGCGGCCACCACGTGTTGCGCGAGTACGTCGTGAACCCGCTCGCGCAATTCCGCGTCGAGGACGTGATGCACGCGGTGGGCGAGGCCGCGGCGCCCGACGAGCCGGCCATCCCCCAGCCGGCCGTCACCTATCCCGACGAACTCCTCGACGAGGCGATGACGCGCATGATCCTCACCGGCGCGAAGGAACTGCCGGTCGTGGCGCGCGCCGACGCGACGGTCGTCGGCATCATCGACGCCGAGGCGATCGCCCGCATCTGGCGCGAGTTGCACGACGAGGAGCACGTGCGCGCGAAGGGCGCCGCGGCCTAGGCCGCGCGCCCCTCAGCGCTGGTTGAACCGCGCGATCGCGTCCCGCGTGAACGGACTCAGCACGAGCATGCCGCTCATCCGCGCCCGCTCGGCGAGCAGCGCGTCCCACGGCTCGGTGCCCGCCCAGAACACCTGCTTCATGAGGCGCATCGCCTCGGGGTTCGATTTCGCGAGCGTGCCGGCGAGCGTGGCGACGCGCGCGTCGAGCGCGTCGGCGTCGGCGCACACGGCCGCGTACAGCCCGTGCCGCTCGCACCACGCCGCGTCACGCCAGTCGGCGTCGACCGACATCGCCTGGAACGGAGCCGGGCCGATCTTCCGCTCGATCACCGGACCCACCACGAACGGGCCGATCCCCACGGCGAGCTCGCTCAGCTTGGCTGAGGCGCCCGGTACGGCGACCGCGTAATCCGACGCCGCGATGAGTCCCACCGCGCCCCCCGCGGCCTTCCCGTGCACGCGCGTGACGATGAACTTCGGCGCGCGGATCATCGCGAGGATCACGCGGGCGAAGCCGCTGAAGAACTCGGCGCCCCGCTCGGGCGAGTCGACGGCCACCAGCTCGTCGAACGACGCGCCGGCGCAGAAGGGGCCCGTGCCCCCGCTGCGGAGCACGATCACCCGCGCCGCGTCGTCGGCACCCGCCGCCTGGATGGCGCCGGCGAGCCGTGCGAGCAGCGCGCCAGGCAACGAGTTGCCCTTCGGGTGACGGAACGCGATGGTGACGACGGCGCCGTCGCGCGTCGACACCACGTCGCCAGGGTCGATCGGTGGGTGTGCGGAACTGGTCATGGCAAGCAAGCTCGCAGCGCTCGCTTGTCGAACACAAGGGCCGTCGGCACATTCCCCCGGCCGAACGGCACTCCGGAGAGCATCGTCATGGCCGCCTTCCCCCTCGAGCCCATCGAAACCGCGAGCGTCGACGAGCTGCGGGCGCTCCAGCTCACGCGGTTGCGCGCGCAATTGCAGCTCGCGTACGACCGCGTGCCGCACTACCGGCGGAAGTTCGACGCGGCGGGGGTCACCCCCGCCGACCTCACCGGACTCGCCGACCTCGCGCGCTTCCCGTTCACCACCAAGGCCGACCTGCGCGAGACCTATCCGTTCGGCATGTTCGCCGTGCCGATGGACCAGGTTGTGCGCCTGCACGCCTCGAGCGGCACCACGGGCAAGCCGACCGTGGTCGGCTACACGCGCGGGGACATCGCGACCTGGTCGCAGGTGATGGCGCGTTCCATCCGCGCCGCCGGCGCGCGGCCGGGCGACACCGTGCAGGTCTCCTACGGCTACGGCCTCTTCACGGGAGGGCTCGGCGCGCACTACGGCGCCGAGCAGCTCGGCCTCGCGGTGATCCCGTCCGGTGCCGGCCAGACCGAGCGGCAGGTGCAGTTGATCACCGATCTCAAGCCGGCCGTCATCATGGTGACGCCGTCCTACATACTCGCCATCGCCGACGAGATCGAGCGGCAGGGACTCGACCCGCGCGCCACGTCGCTCCGCGTGGGCATCTTCGGCGCCGAGCCGTGGACCGCCGCCCTGCGCGCCGAGATCGAGGCGCGGCTGAACATCGACGCGCTCGACATCTACGGACTCTCGGAGATCATCGGGCCGGGTGTGGCGCAGGAGTGCCGGGAGACCAAGGACGGCCTGACGGTGTGGGAGGACCACTTCTATCCGGAGATCGTCGACCCGGCGACGGGCGCGTCGCTGCCCGACGGCGAGCGGGGCGAGCTCGTGCTCACGTCGCTCACCAAGGAAGCGTTGCCGATGATCCGCTACCGCACGCGCGACCTCACGCGCCTGCTGCCGGGCACGGCGCGCACGATGCGGCGCATGGAGCGGATCACCGGCCGGAGCGACGACATGCTCATCGTGCGCGGGGTCAACCTGTTCCCCACGCAGATCGAGGAGCTGGTCCTCAAGGAGGCGGTGCTGGCGCCGCACTACGTCATCGAGGTCTCGCGCGAGGAGCGGATGGATCGCATGGACGTCACCGTCGAGCTCGACGCGGCGGCGCACGCGCTCAGTCACGTCGACCGCGAGGCGGCGGCGCGGCGCCTCGAGCACGCCATCAAGGCCTACTGCGGCGTGACCGGCCACGTGCGCATCGCCGACGTCGGGGGCGTCGAGCGGTCGGCGGGCAAGGCGCGGCGCGTCATCGACCGGCGGCCGAAGGACTGACGCGCGCGGCGGCCCCGGTTCGATTGTCCAACCCCGGGGCCGCTCCTACATTAATAGGCATGACACCGAATCCCGCTCTCGACGCCGGAGAAGACCCCCGCGTCGCCGCCTTCGAGGCCCGCATCGCCGCCGGCGAGTCCATCGAGCCGAAGGACTGGATGCCCGAACGGTACCGCAAGCAGCTCATCCGGATGATGTCGCAGCACGCGCACTCCGAGGTGGTCGGCATGCTCCCCGAGGGCAACTGGATCACCCGCGCGCCGAGCCTCCGCCGCAAGATGTCGCTCATCGCCAAGGTCCAGGACGAGGGGGGACACGGGCTCTACATCTACTGCGGCACCGAGACGCTCGGCGTCGACCGGCAGGAACTCGTCGAGCAGCTCCTCAACGGCACGGCGAAGTACTCGAGCATCTTCAACTACCCGACGCTCAGCTGGGCCGACATGGGCGTCATCGGCTGGCTCGTCGACGGTGCCGCGATCGTGAACCAGACGATCCTCGCCAAGACGTCGTACGGTCCCTATGCCCGCGCGATGATCCGCATCTGCAAGGAAGAGAACTTCCACAAGCGGCAGGGCTACGAGATCGTGGCCACCCTCGCCAAGGGCACCCCCGCGCAGAAGGCGATGGTGCAGGACGCCGTGAACCGCTGGTGGTGGCCGTCGCTCATGATGTTCGGTCCGTCCGACACCGACTCGCCCAACTCCGGCGAGCTGTTGCGCTGGAAGGTGAAGCGCAAGACGAACGACGAACTCCGCCAGCGCTTCGTGAACCTCACCATCCCGCAGGTGCAGGCCGTGGGGCTCACCGTGCCCGACCCCGACCTGCGCTACGACGCGGCGACCGAGAACTGGCTGTTCGGCCCCATTGACTGGGCTGAGTTCAATGAGGTGATCCGCGGCAACGGCCCCTGCAACAAGGAGCGCCTCGCGGCGCGTCGCGAGGCGCACGAGGCAGGGCAGTGGGTGCGCGAGGCGGCGACGGCGTACGCGGCGAAGCACGAGCGCCGCTCGACGGAGGCCGCGTGAGCGACAGTCAGTGGCCGCTGTGGGAGGTGTTCACCCAGGGAGACCACGGCGAGCCGTTCGAACACGCGGGGAGCGTCCACGCCGCCGACGCGGAGCAGGCGATGCAGAACGCCCGCGACGTCTATGCGCGCCGCGGCGAGGCGATCAACCTCTGGGTGGTGCCGAGCACGGCGATCGTCGCGTCGGCGCCCAGTGACGCGGGACCGTTCTTCGACCCGGGCAACGACAAGGCCTACCGGCATCCGCAGTTCTACAAGGTGCCGAAGGGCGTGAAGGTCTTCTGATGACGCAGAAACCCGGCGCGCCTTCGGCCTCCCTCGCGTCACCCGCCGCGGCGCGCAGCGCGCCGGCGGCGAACCCGCTCTTCGAGTACGTCGTGCGGCTCGGCGACGACCGCCTCGTGCTCGGCCACCGGCTCGCCGAGTGGTGCGGCCATGGCCCGATCCTCGAGGAGGACATCGCGCTCGCCAACATCGCGCTCGACCTCACGGGGCAGGCCGCGGCGCTGCTAGCCCTCGCCGGCGAGATCGAGGGCGCGGGCCGCGACGAGGACGCGCTGGCCTACTTCCGCGACGAGACGCAGTTCCGCAACGCGCTCATCACGGAGCTCCCCAAGGGAGACTTCGGCTTCACGATCGTGCGGCAGTTCTTCTTCGACGCGTACAGCTACCTCCTGTGGGAGGCGCTGGCTGGCGCGAAGCACGCGAAGCTCGCCGCCCTCGCCGCGAAATCGCTCAAGGAGGACACGTACCACCTCCGGCACTCCGGCGAATGGGTGCGCAAGCTCGGCGACGGCACCGCGGAGAGCCACGCGCGTGCGCAGGCCGCCGTCGACGCGCTCTGGCGGTTCACGGCCGAGCTGTTCGAGTCCGACGCGGTCGATCTCGCCGTCGCCAAGGACGGCATCGCTGTCGACCATGGCGCGCTCGCCGAGCGGTGGCGCGCGATCGTGGAGCCGGTGCTGCGCGAGGCGACGCTCACCGTGCCGGCCGCGCCCGGCGCGGCGGCGACCGGCGGGCGGCGGGGACGTCACACCGAGCATCTCGGCCACCTGCTCGCCGAGATGCAGATCGTCGCCCGGTCGCACCCGGGCGCCGCGTGGTGAACCCGGCGCTCCCGACGCGCGACGAACTCTTCGCGATCCTTGACGGCGTCAAGGATCCGGAGGTGCCGGTGATCAGCGTCGTGGAGCTCGGCATCGTGCGCGACGCGCGCGCCGACGCCGCCGGCGTCACCGTCACCATCACCCCCACGTACTCGGGGTGCCCGGCGATGCACACGATCGAGCAGGACATCCGCGCGGCGCTCGCCGAACGCGGCCTCTCGCGCGTGACGATCGAGACGGTGCACGCGCCGGCGTGGACCACGGAGTGGATCGGTCCCGCCGCGCGCGAGAAGCTGCGCGCCTTCGGCATCGCGCCGCCGGGGGCGGTGGAGCAAGGCGGGCTCGTCACGCTCACGCGACGGCGGGCCCCGGTCGCCTGCCCCTATTGCGGGTCGCGCGACACGGAACTCCGCAGCGAGTTCGGATCGACCGCGTGCAAGGCCATCCACGTCTGCCGCGCCTGCCGGCAGCCGTTCGACGAGTTCAAGCCGCTGTGACGTCGGTCGCGGCGGGCGAGGAGCGCGAAGGACTCCTCGACTGGTGGCGTCGCGGCACGCCACAGGCCCGGCGCGCCCTCCTCGCCGCCTCGCTCGGCTGGATGCTCGACGCCTTCGACGTGATGCTGCTCGCGATGGTGCTCTCGAGCGTCATCTCCGACCTCGCCCTCACGAAGGCGCAGGCCGGGCTCCTCGGCACGGCCACGCTCCTCGCCGCCGCCGCCGGCGGGATCGGTTTCGGGTTCTTCGCCGACCGCTTCGGCCGCACCCGCGCGCTGATGGCGAGCGTGCTGCTGTATTCGGTGTTCACCGGCATGTGCGGCCTCGCGCAGAACCTCTGGCAGTTCGCGCTCTGCCGCGTGTTCCTCGGCATTGGCATGGGGGGCGAGTGGGCGTCCGGCGCCGCGCTCGTCTCGGAGAGCTGGAGCGCGCGCGATCGCGGCAAGGCGCTCGGGTTGATGCAGAGCGCGTGGGCCGTCGGTTACGGCGCGGCCGCCGTCGTGACGGCCGTCGTACTGCCGCGGTTCGGCTGGCGCGCCGTGTTCTTCGTCGGCGTGCTGCCGGCGTTGCTCGTGTTCTGGGTGCAGCGACACGTCGAGGAGCCGCCGCTCTGGACCGAGCGGCGCGCCAAACGAACGGCCGCCGGTGCCGGGCGCGCGCCCGCCACGGCGGCGACAGCGGTCGAGGCGACCGCCGACGCGGCGCCGGCGACGCGGTTCCGTGACCTTTTCCGTGGCTCGCTCGGCCGCGTCACCATCGCCGTCACGCTCATGAACGCGTGCACGCTGTTCGGATGGTGGGGGCTGAACACGTGGGTGCCCGCGTACCTCTCGCTCCCCACGGCGCAGGGCGGGATCGGGGTCAGTACGCGCGTGATGTCGGGGCTCGTGCTCCTGATGCAGGTCGGGATGTGGTTCGGGTACGTGACGTTCGGCTACATCGGCGACGCCGCAGGGCGGAAGCGCACCTACATCACCTACCTGCTCATGGCGAGCATCCTTCTGCCGCTCTACGGCGCGATGAAGGATCCGCTCGTGCTCCTCGCGCTCGGCCCCTTCGTCGCCTTCTTCGGCACGGGCTATTTCAGCGGGTTCGGCGCGATCACGGCGGAGCTCTATCCGACCTCCATCCGCGCCACGGCGCAGGGCTTCACGTACAACCTCGGCCGCGTCGCCAGCGCGGCCGCCCCGTTCATCGTCGGGTCACTCGCCGCGTCGCGCGGATTCTTCGCCGCGTTCGGCGTGAGCGGAGCGGCGTTCCTGCTCGCAGCGGTCGCCTGGAAGTGGATCCCGGAGACGAAGGGGCGGGAACTGGCCTGAGCGCCGCTACTTGTTCCCCCCGGCGACCCGCACGAGCGCCTTCCGGATCGCCTCGGGGCTCTTCATGATCTTCATGAAGCTGTTGCCCCCCATCATCGACAGGTCCGGGAAGCTGATGGCGATGCGGAACCGCGCGTAGAGCGCGTAGGCCGTGTTGCCCGAGACGAGGATCTCGTACGGCAGGTGCGCCGTGGACCTGAGGTCCTTGAAGTCGATCACGCTCATGATGAACTGGTCGTCCATGTAGCGGTCCGCCTCGGTCGGTGCCTTCATCGCCACGCCGAACACCGCCTCCTTCCGCTCGGGGATGTCGATGCGGTACACCTTCGTCACGCCGCCCCGCGCCGCGGCGAGCCCTGCCTCGACCTTGGCCACGGCCTCGTCGAAGCTCGCGTACTCGGCCAGCACGCTCGGCTCGTCGAAGTGCTCCATGCCGAATGTATAGTGATACGAGCGGAGTGACTTCGCCTTCAGTCCCTTCGCGCCGAAATCCTCCTGACGCCCCAGCGCCGCCGCGAGCCGGGTCGCGACGCTCGAAAGGTCGCCGGCCATGCGGTACGCATTCGCCATGTACACGGGATTCGTGTATGCGACCTGCACCGTGTCGTTGAGGCTCGTGACGGATACGCGCACCGCCGCGCCGAACGCGCCGCGCTCGGATTTCGCGGCAGTGGCCTTCAGTTCGTCGTTCGTGACGACGATGATGTCCGCGTTCGGGTACGGCTGGTACTCGCCGGCGATGGTGAATCCCTGAGCGACGAGCGCCGCTCTCGCATCGGCGGCCTTCTGTGCCACCGTTCCCGGGCCTTTGGAGCCCAGCGTGAACGGTTTGAGGAGCAGATCCTGTGCCTTCGTCGCGTGCGACAGGACGAGCGCGAGGCCCGCCGCCGACAACAGGCTCCTGGTGAGGCGATGCATGATCCCTTCCATCGGGAAGTGTGGTGAAGACGGGTGCGGACTCGGAAGCGCGGAACGGCGCACCGCGCCCTCCCGCGTCTCCGATTCAACCTAGCGCCGACGCGCCAGCCATCGGACGCCGCGTCACCGGCATCCGGGCGAGCTGTTACGCGGCGCCATCATCACACCTTCCGCGTCCGCCACCGCCCACGCGCGAACAGCGCGCGGCTCACCAGTGCCAACGACGAATACGCGACGGCGACGGCGATGAAGATGCCGCGGTAGCCCACCGGCGTGTGCCGCGCCAGCACCCACGCGAGCGGGATCTCGAACATCCAGAACACGAAGAGGTTGATCCACGTCGGCGTCCACGTGTCGCCGGCGCCGTTGAACGCCTGCGTGTACACCATCCCCAGCGCGAACATCGGGAAGCCGAGCGCCATCGTGCGCAGGCCGAACGTCCCGACGGCCTGCACGGCCGGGTCGTGCGTGAACGCCGCGATGAGCCACGGCGCACCGATGAGGAACAGCGCGCCCACCGATCCGAGGAACATCACGTTGTAGCGCGCCGCCGTCTTCACCGCGGTCGCGGCGCGGTCGGGGTTCTGCGCGCCGAGCGCCTGGCCCAGCATCGTCGCCGCCGCACTGGAGAGCCCCCATGCCGGCATCAGCGCGAGCATCATGATGCGCACGCTGATCGTGTAGCCTGCCATCGCCACGCTGCCGAAGCTCGCCATCACGCGCACGAGCCCGATCCAGCTCACCGTGCTCACGGTGAATTGGAACGTGGCATTCACCGACATCCGGATGAGCTGCCAGATCGTGTGCCATTCGACGGTGAGATGGCGGCGCTTCACCGCGAGGTGCCCCGAGCCGCGGGCGAGCCGCGTGAGCGCGAACAGCACCCCCACGCCGCGCCCGATCGTCGTCGCCACCGCAGCGCCCCTCACCCCCATCGCGGGGAAGGGACCCACGCCGAAGATGAGCAGCGGGCCGAGCACGATGTTGATCCAGTTGGCGAGCCAGAGCACGCGCATGGCCACCGCGGCGTCGCCGGCGCCGCGGAACGTCGCGTTGATGATGAACAGCAGGAACGCCGTCGAGCTGCCGCCGAGCATCACGCGCGTGAAACCGCTCCCGCTCGCGATCACCGAAGGGGACGCTCCCATGAGCGCGAGCAGGTCGGGGGCGAACACGGCGCCCGCCACCGCCATCACCGCCGACAGCGCGGCGCCGAGGATGATCGCCTGCACGGCGCCGCGCGCCGCGCCGTCGTGGTTCTTCTCGCCGACGCGCCGCGCCACGTAGGCCGCGCCGCTGATGCTCAGCCCGATCCCCACCGTGTAGACGATGATCATCATCGTCTCGGTGAGGCCGACCGTCGCCACGGCGTCGCTCCCCAGCCGCCCGACCCAGAACACGTCGGCGACGGCGAAGAGCCCCTCCATGATCATCTCCAGCACCATCGGCACGGCGAGCAGGAAGATCGCGCGGCCGATGTCCCCCGACGTGTAGTCGTGCTTCGACCCGCGCGCGGCGTCGCGCACGTCGCGCCACCACGAGCGCGAGGCGGGCACGGCGATCGTCAGGTCGGGAAGGGATTCGGACATGTGTGACACGAGGTGTGTGCTCCGGACGAAAAAAGAGAACGCCCCGCTGCTGGTGTCCCGGAGCAGGGGGCGTTTCGTCCGCGATGGCGCGTCAGTCGCGCCGTGAGGTCAGGATCGCAGGAATGCTCCGGTCACGCACGTCGGCGTGCCACCGGCGAAAGGCGCGCTCGGCGAGCACACCTCGCGTCCCGGGCACGGGACGGTGCGGATGACAGTGACGGCGGACGGGAGCTTCACGGACCGACCTCGCAAAGGGAGAGGCGCACGGCGCCGGGCGCCGTGCAGGCTGAGAGTCTAGCGTTCGATGGTTACTTCGTCAACCGCGGGGTGGCAGTGCCGTCGCGCTGCGGCGGGGCGCATCTTTATCCGTTCACGCCGTTCCAGGTACCCGCATGCCCGTCCCGGATTTCCAGAAGCGCCCCGCGCCGAGTTCCGCGCCCACGCCGTGGCGCGCGTTGAGCGCCGAGCGGCGCATCGAGATCGTCACGCAGGCGGTCAAGCGGCATCGCGACCTGCGCGCGGGGCTCGTGCAGCGGCTCGTCGCGCGCGGCGGCGGATTCCGCTCCGTGACGCTCCTCTCGTGGCCGCCGGAACGGCTCGCCAAGGAAGTCGTGCGGCTCAACGCGCAGGCGACGCAGGACGAGCTCGACCTGCTGCACCTCCTCTACGTCGAGCTCGAGCCGGCCATCCAGATCACCTTCCTCGATGCGGCCGGCGTGAAGCACGCCGACGGCGTGATCGACGAGAGCTTGGAAGCGCCGTTCTGCGACGAGGCCGCCACGCGGCGCGCGGTCGCCGCGGTCCGTTCCGCACATGGCGCTGCGTGCGAACATTATCTCACCACGATCCTCACCTACGGCGCGGACTCGTGGCCGGGGCTGGCGAGCGCGCTCGAGCGCTGAGACGAACGGGCGCCCCGGCGCCGCTCACACGCGCTTGAGCGCCTCGATCCGTTCCGCGATCGTCGCCGCGGAGGGGAGCACCGCGTCGAGCAGGTCGGGGTGGTACGGCATCGGCACGTCGTCCACCGCCAGCCGGTCCACGGGCGCGTCGAGCTGCCAGAACGCGTCACGCGCCACCGTCGCCGCGATCTCGGAGCCGAAGCCGGCCGTCATGTTGTCCTCGTGCACGATCAGGCAGCGCCCCGTGCGGCGTACGCTCTCGATCACGGCCTCGCGGTCCCACGGCGCGATCGTGCGCAGGTCGAGGAGATCCACGCCGCCGGTCTGACGCGCCGCGTCGACGCACCGGTGCACCATCGCCCCCCAGGTCACGACGGTGATCTCGTCACCCCGAAGCAGCCGGTTGGCGCGCCCGAACGGCAGCACGTAGTCGTCGCCCGGGTAATGCGAACTGCCGTCGCTCGTCATGAGCAGCGAGCGATGCTCGAAGAAGATCGTCGGGTTCTCGCCACGCATCGCGGCGCGCAGCAGGCCCACGGCGTCGGCCGCGTTCGATGGGATCGCCACCTGCCAGCCGATGGCGTGCGCCCACGTCACCTCGCTGCTCAGCGAGTGCCACGGGTCGCCCACGTCCTTGCCGAAGCCGCCTGGGAGCCGCACGACGATCGGCGCGGCGAACCGGTTGGCCGTGCGCCACCGCATCGTGCCGCAGTTGTTCAGCTGCTCCGTCGCGGGGTCGGCGTACTTGCGGAACTGGATCTCGGCCACCGGCATGAGCCCCGAGATCGCCATCCCGACGGCGCGCCCGACGATCCCTTCCTCGCTGAGGCTCGTGTCGAACACGCGCGCCTCGCCGAATTGCTTCTGCAGCCCCTCGGTGACGAGGTGCACGCCACCCTTGTGCCCGACGTCCTCGCCGAACACCACCACGCGCGGGTTGCACGCGAGCTCGCTCTTGAGCGTGCGCCGCACCGCCTCGGCGAAGCGCACCATCGGGCCGTCGTCCGAGGGCACTTCGGTGGCCGGGAGCGCGCGAACGATCTCCGGTGGCACGCCACCGAACGCACGGGTCCCGCCGTCGTCAGCCTCGGCGTAGAGGTGGCGCCGCACCGCGGCCGGATCGGGCGCGGGCCGCGCGCGCGCCGCATCCACCGCGGCGGCGACGTCACGCTGCACTTCGCCCTCGAGCGCGGTCCACTCGGCCTCGCTCATCACGCCGGGCACGAGGTACTCGCGCAGCCGCGGCAGCGGATCGCGTGCCGCGTCGGCCGCGATCTCGGCCTCCGTGCGGTACCCCTTCTGGTTGTCCGGACCCGAATGACTCGACAGGCGCGGTACGGTGAGCCGTACCAGCGCCGGTCCCGCGCCGGAGCGTACGTGCGTCACGCCGTCGCGCAGCAGCTTCGCCGCCTCGTGCGGGTCGCACCCGTCGCCATCGCGCACGAGCAGGTTGCCGAAACTCGCGAGATTGCGCGCGATGTTCGCGCCGGGGGTCTGCAGATCGCCCTTCACCGAGATGCCGAGCCCGTTGTCTTCGATGTAGAAGAGCATGGGCAGCTTGAGCGTCGTGGCGATCGTCAGGGCGGCCCAGAAGCCGCTTGTCGCGACGGAGGCGTCGCCGCCAAGTGCGACCGCCATGCTCCCCACGTACGACGGGTCGCCGAGCGTGTCGCGGTGATACGAGATCGCGTGCGCCCACCCGGCCGCCGGCGTGTACTGCGATCCCACGTCGCCCGACATCGGCAGCACCACGGCGCCATTGCGGTTCGGGAGATTGCATACCACGCCGATGTCACGTCCGTCGCTGAACCCGCCCGACCGTCCGAGCGGACTCGCCAGCGCATCCTCCAGCGACAGCCCGAGCGAGAGGAGCAACGGCCGTGATCGATAGTACGCGCCGGCCGCGTCGTGGGGCCCCGTGAGCAACGATCCGAGGATGACCTGTGCCATGTCGTGCCCGCGCGCCGAGAACTGATAGAGCACGAGATGGTCCTTGGGGACCGACGCCTTCTGGCGGTTCGTCGCCTCCTCAAGGTCGTCGCAGGCGCGTGAGGCCAGCACCTGATAGGCGATGCGCCGCCAATCGAAGCCGGGGAGCGGTCTGGTGCGGGCGCGCGGGGGGGACGTCGAAGCCATGCCGAAATCTGACGGGGCGTCGGCGCGAATGGGAGAGCAGGGGCACGCCGGTTGCGAGGGCCGCGCATCGTGCCCTCGTGGCGTCGCTCGCGTATCTTTGAAGCCGGCGCGGGCTCACGTCCGCGGCTCCCCCCTGCGAGGTCCCCGATGGCGGACGACAGCATCCTCTACGCGGTCAGCGAAGGCGTCGCGACGATCACGCTCAACCGTCCCGATGTCCTCAACAGCTTCACGCTCGCGATGGGCGAGGCGATGCAGCACGCGCTCGGTCGCGCCGCCGCCGACGACGGCGTGCGCGCCGTCCTCATCACCGGCGCGGGACGAGGATTCTGCGCCGGGCAGGATCTCGCCGCGGTGCTCCCCGCCGAGGGCGCCCCGATGCCCGACATCGGCGCGGTCGTCGTCGCCTGCTGGAATCCGATCATCCGCGCCATCCGGCAGATGGAGAAGCCCGTGGTGTGCGCCGTCAACGGCGTCGCCGCGGGCGCGGGCGCGAACCTCGCCTTCGCCTGCGACCTCACGCTGGCCGCCGAGGAGGCCTCGTTCGTCGAGAGTTTCGCCAAGCTCGGCCTCATCCCCGACACGAGCGGCACCTTCTTCGTGCCGCGCCTCGTCGGCCACCAGCGCGCGACGGGGATGTTCTTCCTCGCCGAGAAGCTCAGCGCGGCGCGGGCGAAGGAGTGGGGGCTCATCTGGGACGTCGTGCCGCTCGCGCAACTGATGCCCGCGGCGCAGGCGCTCGCCGCGTCGCTCGCCACGCAGGCCACGCGCGGCTTCGGTCTCACCAAGCGCGCGATCAACCACTCGCTCGGCGCGACGCTCGACGCGCAGCTCGATTTCGAGGCGACGACGATGAGCGAAGCCGGGCGCACGCAGGACTACGAGGAGGGGGTGCGCGCCTTCCTCGAGAAGCGCAGACCCTCCTACACGGGACGCTGATGACGCTCGGACCGGATGCGGTGATCGGAGTCGTCGGGTCGGGCGCGATGGGCATCGGCATCGCCCAGGTCGCCGCCGTGAAGGGGCATCAGGTGGTCGTCGCCGACATGACGCCGCAGGCCATCGCCCGCGCGCGGTCGTCGCACCGCACGGCGCTCGACCGTGAGGTCGACAAGGGGCGCATGACGCGCGCCGCCGCCGACGCCACGCTCGGCCGGCTGAGCTACGTGCAGGGCGCGGGCGAGATCGACCTCGCGCCCTTCAAGACCTGTTCGCTCGTCATCGAGGCGATCATCGAGGACGCGGCCACCAAGCGCGCGCTCTTCGCCGAACTGCAGCCCCTGCTCGGGCCCGACGCGATCCTTGCCACCAACACGTCGTCGCTCTCCGTCGCCCTCCTCGCGTCGGCGTGCCGCGACGCGTCGCGCGTCGTCGGCATCCATTTCTTCAATCCGGCGCCCGTCATGCCGCTCGTCGAGGTCGTGCCCGCCATCACGACGTCGCCGAAGGTGACGGCCGCGGCGTTCGCCCTCGTGCGGAGCTGGGGCAAGACCGTCGTCGTCGCCAGCGACACGCCGGGCTTCATCGTCAATCGCATCGCCCGTCCGTTCTACGGCGAGTCGCTGCGCATCCTCGAGGAGGGGATCGCCGACTGCGCCACCATCGACTGGGCCCTGCGCGAACTCGGCGGCTTCAGGATGGGGCCGTTCGAGCTGATGGACTTCATCGGCAACGACATCAACTACGCCGTCACGACCTCGGTGTTCGAGGCGATGTACTACGACACGCGCTACCGCCCGGCGCTCACGCAGCGCCGGCTCGTCGAGGCCGGGCTCCTCGGACGCAAGAGCGGGCGCGGCTACTACGACTACCGCGACGGCGCACCGCTCGCCCCCGCCCCCACCCAGGACGAGGCGCTCGGCCGCCGCATCGTCGACCGCGTGCTCGCCATGCTCGTGAACGAGGCCGCCGACGCGCTCCACATGCGCGTCGCCTCCGCCCTCGACATCGACCTCGCCATGACGAAGGGCGTCAACTACCCCAAGGGGCTCCTCGCGTGGGGCGACGAGATCGGCGCCGCGACCATCCTCGCGCGCCTCGAGGCGCTGCAGGCCGAGTACGGCGAGGACCGCTATCGCCCGAGCCCGCTGCTGCGCCGCGTCGCCGCCGCGAAGGGACGTCTCGTCGGATGACGGGCGGCATGGCCACCCCCGATCCCCAGCACCTCGCCGAACGCGTCGTCGCCGGTATGGTGAAGACCGACGCCTTCTCGCGCTGGCTCGGCATCGAGGTGTTCGACGTCGCCCCCGGCCGCGCCAGCTGCCGCATGACCGTGCGCGACGAGATGGTGAACGGCTTCGGCACCTCGCACGGCGGCATCGTCTTCTCGCTCGCCGACAGCGCCTTCGCGTTCGCCTCGAACAACTGCGGCCGGCTCAGCGTCGCCATCGACTGCAGCATCAGCTTCCCTGCCGCCGTGCGCCCCGGCGACGTGCTCACCGCCGTCGCCGTGCAGGAGAGCGGGAGCCGCAAGCTCGCCTTCTGTGACGTGACCGTGCGCAACCATCACGACGCCATCGTCGCGCATTTCCGCGGCACCGTCTACCGCACCACCACCGACCACATCCCCGAGCTCGGCAGCACGCTCGGCGGGAGACCCGCTTCCGAATGACCGACGCATTCATCATCGACGGCGTGCGCACCCCCATCGGCAACCTCGGCGGCGCGCTCAGCGTCGTGCGCGTCGACGACCTCGCCGCCCACGTCATCGCCGCGCTCCTCGCGCGCCACCCGCAACTCGACCAGGCGCGCATCGCCGACGTCATCCTCGGCTGCGCGAACCAGGCCGGCGAGGACAACCGCAACCTCGCCCGCATGGCGCTGTTGCTCGCCGGCCTTCCGGTGACGGTGCCCGGCGAGACCGTGAACCGACTCTGCGCGAGCGGACTGAGCGCCGTCGCGAGCGCGGCGCGCGCCATCCGCAACGGCGAGGGAGATCTCTACGTCGCCGGCGGCGCGGAGTCGATGACGCGGGCGCCGTTCGTGCTCTCGAAGGGCGCGTCCGCGTTCGCCCGCGACGTGCAGCTCTTCGACACAAGCCTCGGCTGGCGGTTCGTGAATCCGAAGATGAAGGCGCAGTACGGCACCGACTCGATGGGGGAGACGGCGGAGAACGTCGCCGCGCAGTACGGCATCTCGCGCGCCGACCAGGACGCGTTCGCCGTGCGCTCGCAGCAGCGCGCCGCCGCGGCGCGCGCGAGCGGCCGCTTCGCCGCCGAGATCGCCCCCGTCGAGATCGCGCAGAAGAAGGGACCCGCCGTGCGCGTGACGGACGACGAGTTCATCCGCCCCGACACGACGCTCGAGACGCTCGCCAAGCTGCGTCCGGCATTCCGGACCGACGGGCAGGGGAGCGTCACGGCCGGCAACTCGTCTGGGCTGAACGACGGCGCCGCGGCGCTGCTGCTCGCCTCGGGGCAGGCGGCGCGCGACCTCGGACTCACGCCGCGCGCCCGCGTCGCGGCCAGCGCCGCCGCCGGCGTCGAGCCGCGCATCATGGGGATGGGCCCCGTGCCGTCCACACGCCTCGCCCTCAAGCGGGCCGGCCTCACGCTCGAGCAGATGGACGTGATCGAACTCAACGAGGCGTTCGCCGCGCAGGGGCTCGCCTGCCTGCGCGAGCTGGGACTCGCCGACGACGATCCCCGCGTGAATCCCAACGGCGGCGCGATCGCGCTCGGCCACCCGCTCGGCATGAGCGGCGCGCGCCTCGCGCTCACGGCCGTGCGCGAGCTCGAGCGCACGGGCGGCAAGTACGCTCTCTGCACCATGTGCATCGGTGTGGGGCAGGGGTTCGCGATGGTGATCGAGGCCGCGTGATGCGACGCCGCGCGCACGCCGCCCTGCGGGGGGTGCGATGATCTACGAATTCCAGGGGTTCGTCCCCGTGGTGCACGAGAGCGCGTTCGTGCACCCGCAGGCGACGGTCACGGGGAACGTCGTCATCGGGCGGGACGTCTACATCGGCCCCGGATGCGCGCTGCGTGGCGACTGGGGAGGCATCGAGATCGGCGACGGCTGCAACGTGCAGGAGAACTGCACGGTGCACATGTTCCCCGGCGTCACGGTGGTGCTCGAGCCGGGCGCGCACATCGGGCACGGCGCCATCGTGCACGGCGCACGCATCGGCGCGAACGTGCTCGTCGGCATGAACGCCGTCGTGATGGACAACGCCGTCGTCGGCGCGGGCTCGGTGGTGGGAGCGCTCTGCTTCGTCCCCGCCGACATGCAGATCCCCGAGCGGAAGGTCGTCGTCGGCAACCCGGCGAAGATCGTGAAGGACGTGAGCGACGAGATGCTCGCCTGGAAGACCGCGGGCACCGCGCTCTACCAGGCGCTCCCCGCCGCGATGCACGCCGGATGGAAGGCCGCGGAGCCGCTGAGCGAACGTCCGGCGCGGCGTCCCGACCAGCCCGCCCTGCTCAAGACGTGGAATGCTATCCGTCCCGACCGCGGCTGACGCGGCGCGACGTGCCCCCCATGGAGGGAACCCCGTGCGACAACTGATGAACTACGCCTGCGGCGAATGGGTCGCCGGCACGCACGCGCAGACGCTGATGCACGACGCCATCACGGGCGAACCGATCGCCCAGACGTCGAGCGCCGGACTCGACTTCGCGGCGATGCTCGCCCACGCGCGCACCGTCGGCGGCCCCAAGCTCCGCGCGCTCACGTTCCACCAGCGCGCGGCGCTTCTCAAGGCGCTCGCCAAGCACCTCATGGAGCGGAAGGAGTTGTTCTACCCGGTCAGCGCCCTGACCGGCGCGACGAAGGCCGATTCGTGGGTCGACATCGAGGGAGGCATCGGCACCCTCTTCGCCTACTCCAGCCGCGGACGCCGCGAGTTCCCCAACGAGACGTTCTACGTCGACGGGCCCACCGAGCCGCTCAGCAAGGGTGGGACCTTCGTCGGCCGCCACATCTGCGTGCCCCTCGAAGGCGCCGCCGTCCACATCAACGCCTTCAACTTCCCCTGCTGGGGGATGCTCGAGAAGCTCGCCCCGGCGCTCCTCGCCGGCGTCCCCTGCATCGTGAAGCCCGCGACCGCCACGAGCTACCTCACGGAGACGATGTTCCGCGAGATCGTCGCCTCCGGCATCCTCCCCGAGGGCGCCGTGCAGCTCATCTGCGGCAGCGCGGGGGACCTCCTCGATCACGTCGGCGAGCAGGACACGGTCGCCTTCACGGGGAGCGCCGAGACGGCGTTCAAGCTCCGCACCACGCCATCGATCGTCCGCCACGCGGTGCGTTTCAACGCCGAGGCCGATTCGCTCAACTGCTCCATCCTCGGGCCCGACGCCCTGCCCGGCACGGAGGAGTTCGACCTCTTCGTGAAGGAGGTCGTGCGCGAGATGACGACCAAGGCCGGGCAGAAATGCACGGCCATCCGCCGCACGATCGTGCCGCGGGGGTCGGAGGAGGCGGTGATCGCGGCGCTCGTGGCGCGGCTCGAGAAGACGACCATCGGTGACCCGTCGGTCGAGGGGGTCCGCATGGGCCCACTTGCAAGCCGCGCACAGGTGAAGGACGTCGGCGCCAACGCGGCGCGCATCAGGGCGGCGACCGAGCTCGTGTATGGCGGCGGCGATTTCGAGGTCGTCGGCGCCGACCGGGAGAAGGGGGCGTTCTTCGGCCCGATGCTGATGGCCTGCGCCGAGCCGTTCCGGACCGCCGAGCCGCACGACATCGAGGCGTTCGGTCCGGTGAACACGGTGATGCCGTACGACACGCTCGACGAGGCGATCGAATTGGCCAAGCGCGGTAGAGGCTCGCTGTGCGGCTCTCTCTTCACGAGCAAGGGGGAGGTGGCCCGAAAGGTGGTACTCGGCGTGGCGCCCTATCACGGCCGCCTCATGGTGCTCGACCGGACGAGCGCGAAGGAGAGCACCGGTCACGGCTCGCCGCTCCCCAACCTCGTGCACGGTGGGCCCGGCCGGGCCGGGGGCGGGGAGGAGATGGGGGGCGCCCGCGGCGTGCTCCATTACATGCAGCGCACGGCGCTCCAGGGGTCGCCCTCGGTGCTCGTCGACGTCACCCGCGAGTGGACCGCCGGGGCGGCCCAGACCACCGGCGAGGCCCACCCGTTCCGCAAGTTCTTCGACGACCTGAGCGTCGGCGAGACCCTGCTCACGGCCAGCCGGACGATCACGCTGGACGATGTCGTGGCGTTCGCGAACCTCTCCGGCGACAAGTTCTACGCCCACATGGACGACGAAGCCGCCCGGTCGAACGGCATCTTCGAGCGCCGGGTGGCCCACGGCTACTTCATCGTCTCGGCGGCCGCCGGGCTGTTCGTGGACCCGGCACCGGGCCCCGTGCTGGCCAATTACGGGCTGGAGAACCTGCGGTTCGTGAAGCCCGTCTACCCCGGCGACAGCATCCACGTGCGGTTGACGGTGAAGCAGAAGACGGCCAAGGACACGCCCGAAGGGGGGATCCCGCAGGGGGTGGTGGCGTGGGATGTGGAGGTCCGGAATCAGGCGGATGAGCCCGTCGCGCTGTACACGATCCTCACCTTGGTGCGCCGCCGAGGGGGGTGAAGTCCAGGGGCTGTGAGTTCGAGAGGGGGCGCCCCGGCGGGGGAGCCCCCTCTTTCAATTTGCGCCAATATGTCAGTCATTCCACAGCGGCCACGCAGCCCGCGAGCGCGTACATGCGCGGCGGGAACAGCCGCCTCGCCGACGATCGTCGATGTCAAACGGGGTGTCGTCCGGCCGCCGGGACCGGCGCGCCGAGTAGGGTACCTAAGCGGTCCACGGCACGCTCAGGCTTCGATTCAGTCGATTGGGCGGGTCAGCCGCCGACTTATCCAGCGCGAATGTTGACTTGACTGGATATGCAATAAGGCAGCTTAGATGACTCAATGGAAGTCATTATGATTCGCATATATAGCATCATATGCATGAAGTAAATTATTTGTTCAAATCAGGCTGTTGATATGCATTATTGCGCTGCATAGAGGCGTCGCCGCGTACCATCGCTTGCGCCTCATCACAAACCCGATGACATCGATCATCTGTGGATACTGCGGATGATGGATCGATGCCACGCCGCGGAAGCCACGCTGAGGTCGCTCACGATCGCCGAGCCCGTCCACTTGGAGCGCCGGCTGATCGTTCGCCCTCCACCCTCCGCCCCGCGGGCGACCACGTTGCTTCAATTCTAAAGACTGTCAAGAAGGCAAATCGTTTCCGGCCGCCGTGGGCGATCCGGCTAACCAAGGAACGGTGCCACAGAGCTATCGATTCCCGTTGACAATCGTGTCTGGGAACCCCATCGATGAGTCGGTGACCGCGCGGCTCTCAAGCCCGCGGCACCGACGCGTTCCGGCACGATTGCCGGGCACCGCGCGAACCTTCCCGACGCCGGGAGTCCCATATGCGCGATACATCGTCAGGCTCGGCACGCACGTGGCGCATCGCCGCGTGGTCGTTCGCCGCCTTGCTCCTCCCCCTCGCCTGCACGCGCGACGACCGGGTTCCGACGACCCCCATCGAAGGGGCCGCCAGTGTGACCGCCTCGGCCGCCTCCAAGGGCGACGACAAGCAGCAGCACGACGACAAGGCGGACAAACACGACGACCGTGGGGACAAGCGCGACGACAAAGGGGATAAGCACGAAGACAAGTCGCCCAACCAGTCGTTGGTGCTGACGGTGCCTCCCGCCGGCGCCGTCGCCGGCCGGCCGTTCGTCACCCAGCCGGTGCTCGAGCTCCGCAAGAAGGGGGGCGGCGCCCTCAAGTCGGATCGCTGGGTCTCGGCCGCCCTGGTCGGTACCAGGGTCCATCTCGGCGGCGCGACGGTGATCCACGCGAACGACGGCGTGGCCGCGTTCACCGACCTCTCGGTGCCGGTGGCCGGCACGTTCACCCTCGCGTTCAGCGCGCCGGACGTCGAGACCGTGCGGGTGTCGCTGACCGTCGAAGGTGCCGCGCCGCCTCCCCCCGTGACGCTGACGGTCACCCGCGCCGGCGCTGGCACCGGCCGGGTCGCGTCTGATGTCACCGGCGTCGATTGCGGTGCCACCTGCGCGGCGGACTTCCCGGTCGGCACCACGGTGACCCTCACCGCGACCGCGGACGCCGGCTCGGCGTTCGACGGTTGGAGCGGCGCGTGCTCCGGCACCGGCAGCTGTGTGGTGACGATGGACGCGGCGAAGGCCGTCACGGCGACCTTCTCGGTGGCGCAGTTCGCCCTCACCGTCACGAGTGCCGGGACGGCGGCCGGGGTGGTGAGTTCGTCGCCCGCGGGCATCGACTGCGGCGTGACCTGCTCGGCGCTCTTCCCGAGCGGCCAGGTCGTGGTGCTCACCGCATCGTACGGCGATGCCGTGCTGTTCGCCGGCTGGGGCGGAGCGTGCACCGGCACGGGGACGTGCACCGTGACGATGGACGCGGCGAAGTCGGTGACGGCCACGTTCAACGTGCGCTCGCAGCAGACGCTGATGGTGCTCTACGGCGGCGACGGGATCGGGACGGTCGTGTCGAGTCCGGCCGGGATCTCGTGCGACGGAGGGCCGTTCCCGTGTGGCGGGTCGTTCTATCAGGGCACCGTAGTCACCCTCACGGCGACCGCCGACGCTGCGTCCGACTTCACCGGTTGGACCGGCGCGTGCGCGTCGACCACGGCGACCACCTGCACCCTGACGATGGGGGCGACGCTGTTGAAGGTGACGCCGACCTTCACGCTCAAGCCCGCTGCGTCGCTGGCGCTCGCAGCGCTCGAGCGGGCGCGCGGCGGGCCGTGAGCGGACGGCCAGAGGGAGCACACGGACCGTCGTGAACGACGAAGGGGCCGGCGAGATCGCCGGCCCCTTCGTTCGTCGCGCGTGCCGATGCTACGCCGACTGCTTGCGCGCGTTGATCGCGTCCTGCACCCACGTGAGCGGGATGAGGAAGAGCGGCGTCAGGAACATCCCGAGGAGCATGTTGATCCAGATGAGCGCCGCATAGAACGCGCCCATGCCGAGTCCGGCGATGAGGGTGCCGAGGGGACCTCCGACGCTGTGCTCCACGACGTGCTCCTTTGCTTCAGTGGCGGCTGGGCCGGCGCGCGTGTGCGCCGGTGGCGACGACGCCAGTATGTTAGCGGAATGGTAAAGCGCACGGAAGCGGGGCCGGCCGAGCCGCCGTACGAGCGGGCGATGGCGGCGGCGATGGGCGCACTGCCGCCGGGCCGGTATCTCCTCGCCGTGAGCGGCGGCCGCGATTCGATGGCGCTCCTCGACGCGTTCGTCCGGTGGCGCGACGACGCCTGCGCCGTGGCCACGTTCGACCACGGCACGGGGCGCGCCGCGACCGCCGCCGCGGCCCTCGTCGATGCCGAAGCGACGGCGCGCGGGCTCGTCGTCGTGAGCGGGCACATCGAGCGCGGCGCGTCGACCGAGGCGGCGTGGCGCGCCGAGCGGTGGCGGTTCCTGAGCGGCTGGGCGCGCGAACTGCGCGCACGCGTCGTCACCGCGCACACGCGCGACGACCAGCTCGAGACCGTGGTGATCCGCGCGCTGCGCGGCGCGGGAGCGCGCGGGCTCGCCGCGATGTACGCGCCGTCGGCGGTGGCGCGGCCGCTCGTGGACGTACCTCGGGCGCGCGTGGCGGCGTACGCGGCCAGCCGCGGGCTTCCCGTGGCGGACGATCCGTCGAACGCCGGGCGGGCGCACCTGCGCAATCGGGTGCGGCTCGACCTGCTGCCGGCGCTCGAGCGCGCGCATCCGGGGTTCGGCGAAGAGATGCTCGCGGTGAGCCGGCGCGCGGCGGCGTGGCGCGCGGGGGTGGAGGCGCTGGTCGACCGAATCGTTGCTGATGGCGCCGATCCAGCCAGTGGCGCCGACGGGCGGCGCGCGGTCGTCGCCGCGGCGGCGCTCGAGGGGTTGCCGGGCGAAGGACTCGCCATCCTGTGGCCCGCGATCGCCGGGCGGGCCGGGGTCGCGCTCGACTGGCGGGGAACGGAACGACTCGCCGCGTTTACTAATGATGCACGCTCCGGCCAGCAGGTACCGCTGTCGGGCGGGGTGCGCGTGCGGCGGACGGCGACATCGTTCGTGCTGGAGGCCGCTCCGCAGGCCGACCCACTATATTGAAAGCATGATCGAGACCAACGACCCGCGCCTCATGGGGCGCGCGGTCGAGCGCATCGCGTTCGATGAGACGGCCATCCGGGACCGGGCGAGGGAGCTCGGGGCCGAGATCACGGCCGCCTACCCGGACGGCGAGCTGCTCGTGCTGGGGCTGCTGAAGGGGAGTTTCGTGTTCCTGGCGGACCTCGTGCGGCAGATCCAGCGGCCGCTGCACGTCGATTTCCTCGTGGCGTCGAGCTACGGGGAGGCCACCGTGAGCAGCGGGAACGTGCGCCTGGTGTACGATCCGGAAACAAAACTCGAGGGGAAGCACATTCTTCTCGTGGAGGACATCGTCGACTCGGGACGCACGTTGCAGAAGTTGATGGAGCTGCTGCGCGTGCGGGGACCGCGGTCGCTGGAGATCTGCGCGCTGTTGCACAAGCGCATCGCCACCGAGCTGCACCACGAGGTGCGGTTCGTCGGGTTCGATGCGCCGAGCGAGTTCCTGGTCGGGTATGGACTCGACCACGCGGAAGATTTCCGTCATCTGCCGTACGTCGCCAGCCTGCGTTGACGCAGGGGAAACCGCCGGACATGCCAACACCCACACAAGACACCAACGGCGGCGGCTGGGGCCGCCGCTCCAAGTCGCTGGCCTTCTGGATCCTCGTGATCCTCGTGCCGGTGGCGTTCATCCAATTCTCCAGCGGCCAGCGCGACCAGCCGGTGGAGCTGGACTACACGCAGTACGAGCAGCAGCTGCAGCAGGACAACATCGAGAAGGTCGTCATCACGGCCGGGAAGACCGTGACGGGCGACTTCCGCCAGCCGGTGACGATGGACCGCCGCGCCGTGAAGAAGTTCACGGTGCAGCTCGCCATCGCGAACTCGGAGAAGGACCTCGACAAGCTGCGCGAGAAGAACGTGCACATCTCGGCGCAGGACGCGCGGCCGTCGATCGGCGGGCTGATCATCAGCTGGCTGCCGGTGGTGCTGCTGATCGCCTTCTGGATCTTCATCTTCCGCCAGATGCAGGCGGGAGGGAACAAGGCGTTCTCGTTCGGCAAGTCGAAGGCGAAGCTGCTCGCGGGCGACACGCCCAAGGTCACGTTCGCCGACGTCGCCGGGTGCGACGAGGCGAAGATGGAGTTGCAGGAGATCATCGAGTTCCTGAAGGATCCGCAGAAGTTCACGAAGCTCGGCGGGCGGCTCCCCAAGGGCGCGCTGCTCGTCGGGCCGCCGGGCACCGGCAAGACGCTGCTCGCCAAGGCGGTCGCCGGTGAGGCGGCGCGCCCGTTCTTCTCGATGTCGGGCTCCGACTTCGTGGAGATGTTCGTGGGCGTCGGCGCGAGCCGGGTGCGCGACCTGTTCGAGCAGGGCAAGGCGCACGCGCCGTGCATCATCTTCATCGACGAGATCGATGCAGTAGGCCGGCACCGGGGTGCCGGCCTTGGCGGCGGGCACGACGAGCGCGAGCAGACGCTGAACCAGTTGCTCGTCGAGATGGACGGCTTCGAATCGAACGACGGCGTGATCCTCATCGCGGCGACGAACCGTCCCGACGTGCTCGATCCCGCGCTGCTCCGGCCGGGGCGTTTCGACCGCCAGATCGTGGTGGATGCGCCCGACCTGCGTGGCCGCGAGGGGATCCTCAAGGTGCACATGCGCAACAAGCCGGTGGCCGACGACGTCGACATCACCGTGCTGGCCAAGGGGACGCCGGGGATGGCGGGCGCCGACCTGGCGAACCTCGTCAACGAGGGGGCGCTGCTCGCGGCGCGCCGCAACCACGACAAGATCTACCGCGTCGACCTCGAGGACGCGAAGGACCGCGTGATGCTCGGCGCCGAGCGCAAGTCGCTCGTGATGAAGGAGGAGGAGCGCCGTCTCACGGCGTATCACGAGGGCGGGCACGCCGTGTGCGCGATGAAGGTCAAGGGGAACGACCCGCTGCACAAGGTCACGATCGTGCCGCGCGGCCGCGCGCTCGGACTGGCGTTCACGCTGCCCGAGGACGACCGGGTGAGCGTGACGCGCGAGCAGCTCGAGGCGCGGCTCGTGATGGCGTACGGTGGCCGCGTGGCCGAGGAGCTCGTGTTCGGCCACGACCGCGTGACGACGGGCGCCGCGGGGGACATCCAGCAGGCGACGGCGATCGCGCGCCGCTATGTGAGCCAGTGGGGATTGAGCGACACGATCGGTCCGATCCTCGTCGGCGACAACGAGACCGAGGTGTTCCTCGGCCGCGAGTTGAACAGCCGGCGGCAGGTGAGCGAGCGCACGGCGCAGCAGGTGGACGACGAGGTGGCGCGCGTCATCAACCAGGCGTATTCGCGGGCGAAGGACGTGCTCACGGCCAACCGCGCGCTGCTCGACACGATCGCCGCGGCGCTGCTCGAGCACGAGACGCTGACGCGCGAGGATTTCGACGCGCTCATCAAGGGCGACGCGCTGCCGCCGCGTCCGCAGGAGCCGCCGGTCGCCGGTGCGATCGCGCCGGCGCCGGTCGTGAGCGCCGAGCCGCGCCGCGCGCCGGGGCTGCTCGGCGGGCCGGAGCCGCATCCGGCGTAAGCGCCGGAAGGTCTACTCGCACCGGGGGAACGAGGCCGCGGCTTCGTTCCCCCGTTCTGTATCGAGCGAGGGGTAACTGGTGGTCCCGTCCGTATCGGTAAGGTTCGACTCGCCGACCTTGCCGGGATGGGGTAAGCCCTGATAATTTCATATGTTATGCCATTTTCGGGGCTGGACGACCGGGTCGCCGAGATCCGTGGACGCATCGACCAGGCCGCTGCACGCGGCGGACATGGCCAGGCCGTGCGGTTGATCGCGGTGACGAAGACCCATGGCGCCGACGCCGTCGACGCGGCATGGGATGCGGGATTGCGCGACGTCGGTGAGAACAAGGTGCAGGAGGCGCTCGACAAGCAGCCGCTGGTCGCGGCGCGCGCGTCGGCGATGCGGTGGCACCTCATCGGGCACCTGCAACGCAACAAGGTCAAGCAGTTGCGGCACTTCGCGCTGCTGCACTCGCTCGACCGCGCTCAGCTGGCCGACGCGGTGCACGAGTTCGGCGTGGCGCGCGGCACGCCGATGGACGTGCTCGTGCAGGTGAACATCGTGGGAGAGACGACGAAGGGTGGTTACGAGCCCTCGATGCTCGAGGCCGAGGCGGAGCGGCTGCGCGGCCTCCACGGCCTGCGGGTGATGGGCGTGATGACGATGGCGCCGTTCGAGGCGGACGAAGCGACGTTGCGGCAGGTGTTCCGCGGCGCGCGCGCGGCGCGTGAGGTGCTGGCGAAGGCGGGGCATCCGGCGACGGAACTGTCGATGGGGATGTCGGGGGATTTCGAGATCGCGGTGGAAGAGGGCGCGACGATGGTTCGCGTGGGCACGGTCCTATTCGGAGCGAGGGCGTGATGAACGACGAAGGCTTTCATCTGACCCCGGTCGACGTTCGGCGGTACGACTTCGGCACGGCGCTGCGCGGCTACGACAAGGCACGGGTGGACCAGCTGCGCGAGCAGGTGGCCGATGAGCTCGAGCGGCTGAGCCGCGTCAACCAGGAACTCGAGGCGAAGGCCAAGGGCTTCCACGAGCAGCTGCGCGCCTTCCGCGAGCGCGACAAGGCGCTCAACGACGCGCTCATCTCGGCCCAGCAGCTGCGCGCCGAGACGAAGGAACAGGCGGAGCGCGAGGCGCAGCTCACGCTGCGCGAGGCGCACGCCGAGGCGGAGCGGCTCGTGGAGGAGGCGCGCGCGGAGGTGCGGCGGCTGCGCGCCGAGCTCGACGCGCTCGACCGGTCGCGCCGCACGCACATCGCGCAGATGCGCACGCTCGCCGAGCGCCATCTCGCCGAGCTCGCGGCGACCGAATCGGCGGATGCGGCGGCTGCCAACGAAGCGCCGGCGGCCGGCGGCGATGGCGAGGCGCACGCGAAGGGACGGAAGAGCGGGAAGGGCGGCGAGAAGGACTCGTGGCTCGACACCAAGGTCGAGGGGGAGTAGCCGAGTGCTGACGGTGGGCGAAGCGGTGCCGGCTGGCGGCCGCATGGACCGGGCAGAGGCACACACGCTGGCGACCGTGCAGGCGGCGGTGGACGCGATCCGTGCGCGCACGGCTTTCGTCCCCGACGTCGCCATCGTGCTCGGCACGGGGCTGGGCGCGCTCGGCGAGGCGATCGCGGTCGAGGTGACGATCGACTACGCGGACGTGCCGGAGTTCCCGCTCTCGACGGTCGAGTCGCACAGCGGACGGTTGCTGCTCGGGATGCTCGGCGGCCAGCGCGTGGTGGCGATGCAGGGGCGCTTCCATCGATACGAGGGATACTCGCTGCAGCAGGTGACCTTTCCGGTGCGCGTGATGCACGCGCTCGGGGCGCGCACGCTCGTGGTGAGCAACGCGTGCGGCGGGATGAACCCGGCGTGGCGCGCGGGCGACTTGATGCTCATCGCCGACCACATCAACCTGCTCGGCGACAGCCCGCTCATCGGCGCGAACGAGGCGCGGTTCGGCCCCCGGTTCCCGGACATGAGCGATCCGTACGACGCGTCGCTGCTCGCGCTGGCGCATGACGTGGCGCGCACGAACGGCATCACGCTGCGGGAGGGCGTCTACGCCGCGGTCGCGGGGCCGAACCTCGAGACGCGCGCCGAGTACCGCATGTTGCGCACGCTGGGCGCCGACGTCGTCGGGATGTCGACGGTGCCCGAGGTGATCGTGGCGCGGCACGCGGGGATGCGCGTGCTCGGCGTGTCGATCATCACCGACATGTGCCTCCCCGACGCGCTGGAGCCGGCGACGCTCGAGCGGATCGTACAGGTGGCGCAGGGCGCGGAACCGCAGTTGACCGCGGTGGTGCGCGGCGTGCTGGAGCGGATGTGACGACGCGGACCTACCAGGTACTGCCGCCCGACCGCGCGGCGAACGACGTGGAGCTGGAGCTGCTCGAGCGCTGGCGCGAGGAGGGGCTCGTGGCGCGCGCGATCGCCGGGCGCCCAGGCGCGCCGGAGTTCGTGTTCTACGACGGGCCGCCGACGGCCAACGGCCGCCCGGGGATCCATCACGTGTTCGCGCGCACGGTGAAGGACCTCTTCAGCCGGCACCGGTCGATGCTCGGCTACCACGTGCCGCGCAAGGCCGGGTGGGACACGCACGGCCTGCCGGTGGAGATCGAGGTCGAGAAGGCGCTCGGCATCAGCGGCAAGCAGGACATCGAGCGCATCGGCGTGGAGGAGTTCAACCGCCGCTGCCGCGAGAGCGTGTGGAAGTACCGCGAGGAGTGGGAGCGGCTCGTCGACCGCGTGGCGCACTGGCTCGACTACAAGGACCCGTACGTCACGTACTCGAACGGCTACATCGAGAGCGAGTGGTGGGCGCTGAAGACGCTGCACGAGAAGGGGCTGCTCGTGCAGGGGCACAAGATCCTGCCGTACTGCCCGCGGTGCGGCACGACGCTGTCGTCGCACGAGGTGGCGCAGGGGTATGAGGACGTCGAGGATCCCTCCGTGTACCTGGCGTTGGATCTCGTCGAGGATCCGGCGCGGGCTCACGGTTCGCCGTCGACCGTCGCAGTTCCTCGTCGCCGCATCGTGGTGTGGACGACCACGCCGTGGACCCTGCCGAGCAACGCGGCCCTCGCCGTGCATCCCGACCTCACGTACGTCGAGGTGAAGAAGAACGGGCGCGACGAGTGGACGCTGATCATGGCGGAGTCGCGCGCGATCGCCGTGCTGGGGCAGGAGTGGCGGTCGAAGTGGGAGGTGGTGGGCCGTTTCACGGGGCGCGAGCTCGAGGGGATGCGCTATCGCCGCCCCCTCGACTGGCTCGAGTATCCCGAGGGCGAGCACGAGGTGATCATCGCCGAGGACTTCGTCCTCGCCGACGACGGCAGCGGCGTGGTGCACATGTCGCCCGCGTTCGGCGCCGACGACTACGCGGCGGGGCAGCGGCGCGGGCTGGCGTTCCTGCAGCCGGTGAACGCGCGCGGCGAGTTCCCTGCGGAGATGCCGGTGGTGGGCGGGAAGTTCGTGAAGGAGGCCGACGCGCTCATCATCGAGGAGCTCAAGCGGCGCGACGTGCTCTGGAAGGCGGCGACGATGACGCACTCGTATCCGCACTGCTGGCGTTGCCGCACGCCGCTGCTCTACTACGCGCGCGGCTCGTGGTTCGTGCGCACGACGGCGTTCCGCGACCGGATGCTGGCGCGAAACGCCGCGGTGGATTGGCACCCGCCCGAGGTGGGCGAGGGGCGGTTCGGGGCGTGGCTCGAGAACAACATCGACTGGGCCATCTCGCGCGACCGGTACTGGGGGACGCCGCTCCCCGTGTGGATGAACGACGCCGACCCGACCGAGATCGAGGTGATCGGCAGCTATGCCGAGCTCGCCGAGCGGCACGGCGCGCCGCTGCCGGCGGATTTCGACCCGCACAAGCCGTACATCGACGCGTACACGTGGCCGGCGAAGTCGGGCACGGGCACGATGCGGCGCGTGAGCGAGGTGATCGACGCCTGGTTCGACTCGGGGTCGATGCCGTTCGCGCAGTGGCACTACCCGTTCGAGCACCGCGAGACGGTGGCCCGCGAATATCCAGCCGACTACATCGCCGAGGGGCTCGACCAGACGCGCGGCTGGTTCTATTCGCTGCTCGCGATCGCGACCGGCCTCGGTGACGCGCTCCCGAACAACGCCGACCCGGTGCACGCGGGCGACGCGGCGGCGCCGTACAAGGCCGTGGTCGTGAACGACCTCGTGCGCGACGCGAAGGGGCTCAAGATGTCGAAGAGCCGCGGCAACGCCGTGGATCCGTGGAGCGTGATGGAGCGGCACGGCGCCGACGCCGTGCGGCTGTTCCTGGTGGCGAGCAGCCAGGTGTGGACGCCGCGCAACTTCGACGAGCAGGTGATCCGCGAGGGGGCGGGGCGTTTCCTGCTGACGCTCAAGAACGTGTACAAGTTCTGGGCCGAGCTCGCGAACTTCGGGTGGGCGCCGTCGGCGGCCGATCCGGCGCCGGCCGACCGGCCGCTGCTCGACCGGTGGGTGCTCTCGCGGCTCGCCGAGGTCGAGGCGGAGGCCAACCGCCAGCTCACCGCGTTCGACGCGACGAACGCGGCGCGCGCCGTGATGGCGTTCGTCGACGACGACGTCTCCAAGTGGTACGTGCGCCTCTCGCGCGACCGGTTCTACGACGTGACGTCGGCCGACAACCGGGCGGCGTTCGCGACGCTGCACGAGGTGCTGGTGGTGAGCTGCCGGCTCCTCGCGCCGTTCGCGCCATTCGTGACGGACTGGATACACCGCGAACTGACGGGCGCGTCGGTGCACCTGGCAGATTACGTGCGCCCGTCGCCCTACACGGCGGGGGCCGAGCTCGACGCCGCGATGCGCGAAGTGCGCGCCATCGTGACGCTCGGGCGCGCGCAGCGCGAGTCGGTGGGGATCGGCGTGCGGCAGCCGCTCGGCGACCTGTTCGTGTTCTCGCTCAAGCGCGACGCGCGGTATCCGGAGTCGCTGAACGACCTCGTGAAGAGCGAACTGAACCTGAAGCAGGTGACGGTCGCGACCGACTTCGCGCAGGTGGGCACGGCCGAGGCGAAGGCCGACTTCAAGGTGCTCGGCAAGCGTGCCGGGAAGGACATGAAGGCCCTCGCCGCGGCCATCGAAGGATGGTCGGCGGAGCAGGTGCTCGGCGTGCACTTCGGCGCGACGGTGAACGTCGCGGTCGAGGACCGGGTCTATGCGGTGGGCCCGGAGGACGTGAAGGTCGTGCTGCGCGGAGTGGCGACCGACGGGACGTGGGCGGTCGCGCTCGACACGACGCTCACGCCGGCATTGCGCGCCGAGGGGATGGCGCGCGAGCTGGTGAGCCGCGTGCAGCGGCTGCGGAAGGAGTCGGGGCTGGCGGTGAGCGACCGCATCCGCCTCGAGATCGCGGGACCCGACGCGGTGCAGGCCGCGGCGGAGGAACACCGGCAGTGGATCGCCGGCGAGACGTTGGCCGTCGAGGTCGCCGTGGGCGCGGCGCTCGGCGGCGGTTCACCGGCCGTCGCCGTCGAACTCGACGGTGGCACGGCGCACATTGCTCTCACCAGGGATCGTTGACGATGGCTGGATCCACGAGCGGCGAAAAGAAGTTCAAGCCCATGTCGAAGAAGCAGATCGCGTACTTCGAGAAGCGGCTGATGGACGAGCGCAAGCGCGTGCTCAAGGAGCTCGGGCACTTCGACGAGACCTTCGGCACCTCGCAGCAGGGCGCCGACGGCGACCTCTCGTCGTACTCCTTCCACATGGCCGACCAGGGCACCGACGCGATGGAGCGCGAGAAGGCGTTCCTGTTCGCGTCGAAGGAAGGGCGCTTCCTGTGGCACGTCGACCAGGCGCTGCGCCGGCTCTATCGCGCGCCGGACACGTTCGGGCAGTGCCATCAGTGCGGCGGCGAGATCGCCTTCGAGCGGCTCGACGCGCTGCCCCACGCGCGGTTCTGCATCGAGTGCAAGCAACGCGAGGAAGATGCCAAGAAGTAACGGCTACGCGCCGCTCTACTGGGGCGTCGGCGCGACGGTGGTCGTCGCCGACCTCGCCACGAAGACGGTGGCGGCCGACCGGCTGCTGCCGGCGTACCTGCCGCGCGACGTCATCGGCGGCGCCGTGCGGTTCACGCTCGTCTACAATCCCGGCGCGGCGTTCGGCATGCACCTCGGGCCGCAGTCGCGCTGGATCTTCAGCGCACTCGCCGTCGGCGCGCTGGTGCTGCTCTGGCAGCTCTTCCGGTCGACGCGCGACGGCGACTGGGTGCGGGCCCTCGCGCTCGCGCTCGTCTCGGGCGGCGCGGTGGGGAACCTCCTCGACCGGCTCCGCTCGGCCCGCGGGGTCGTCGATTTCATCGACGTCGGGCTCGGCGCGTCGCGCTGGCCGACGTTCAACCTGGCCGACATGGCGGTGACGTGCGGCGCCGTGCTGCTCGCCCTCGTGCTGTGGCGCGAGGATGCCGAGCCTTCCCCTGCCGAGCCGATCCGTGGACACGACGCACCGATTCAACACTGACGACGACGCCGGGACGCGGCTCGACCTGCTCGTCGCGCGCCGTGCCGACCTCTCCCGGACGCAGGCGGCCACGCTCATCGCCGGCGGCCGCGTGACGGTGAACGGCGCGCCGCAGAAGGCGAGCTACCGCGTGGAGCCCGGCGACGCGATCGTCGTGACCGTCACCCCGCCCGACGCGCGCGCCGTCACCGGCGAGGACATCCCGCTCGAGGTGGTGTTCGAGGACGACGACCTGCTCGTCGTCGACAAGCCGGCGGGGATGGTCGTGCACCCGGCGCCGGGCAACTGGACGGGCACGCTCGTGAACGCGCTCAAGGGGCGCGGGCAGCAGCTGGCGGAGGGGGGTGGCGAGGAGCGCGCCGGCCTCGTGCACCGGCTCGACAAGGACACGAGCGGGCTGATCGTCGTCGCGAAGAGCGAGCGTGCGCATCGCGTGCTCTCGAAGGCGATCGCGGACCGGCGCGTGTCGCGGCGCTACGCGGCGATGTGCTGGGGGCATCTTGACGGCGACACGGTGACGGTCGACAAGCCGATCGCGCGCGACCCGAACGACCGCACGAAGATGGCGGTCGGGGCCTCGGGGCGCACGGCGCGCACCGACTTCGTGCGCCTCGCGCGGTTCGAGTCGTGCGACCTGCTGCGCGCCCACCTGCACAGCGGGCGGACGCACCAGATCCGCGTGCACCTGTCGGCGATCGGGCATCCGGTCGTCGGCGATGACACGTACGGGGGCGGGGGGGCTCGGCGGATGGTGGCGCTCCCCACGAAGCGGCATTTCCTGCACGCCGCCTGGCTCGTCTTCAGGCATCCGGTGACGGGGGCGACGCTGGACTTCCGGTCGCCGCTGCCGGCGGATCTTCGGGTGTCGCTGGCGGCGATCGCGCAAATGCCCGAGTTGATTGCCCACCCTGATCCCTTGGAGTACCTTGGCTTCTATAGAGTCGGCGGCTGATCCGGGGGCCCGGCGAGTGCTGCTTTTCCGCGCGGCGGGGCGGTTGTGCGCGTGCGAACTCGACGCGGTGCGCGAGATCGTGGCGGCGCGGCCGGCGACCCGGCTTCCCGGTGCGCCGGCGTGGATCGACGGGCTGGTCAATGTGCGGGGCACGCTCCTGACGGTGGTCGACCTCGCGGTGCGTTTCGGCGCGGCGCGCGCCGAGGGGAGCGCGGGATCGATCGTCATCGTGAGCGGCGCGGGCAAGGTGTTCGGGTTGCGGGTCGATGGCGTGCGTGACGTGCGGACGCTGGGCGGGGATGCGCTCGAGCCGGTGGACGCGCAGCGCGACGCGGGAGGCGTGGTGAAGGCGCTCGCGCACGTCGGCGCGGCCGGCGACGAGAGCGCGTTGGTGTGCGACATCGAGGCGATCGCGCGCGAGGCGCTCGCGGTGCAGGACGGAACAACCACTCACGGGTGAGGGAACGGTGGCTCCCACGGTGTTGATCTGTGACGACGCGATCTTCATGCGGACGATGGTCGGCGACATCCTCCAGCAGGCGGGGTTCGAGGTCGTCGGCGAGGCGGAGACGGGGGCGCAGGCGGTGGAGAAGTACAAGCAACTGCGGCCGGACCTCGTCACGATGGACATCGTGATGCCCGACATGGGGGGCATCGACGCGGTCCGCGAGATCACGAAGTTCGATCCCGACGCGAAGGTGGTGATGTGCAGCGCGATGGGGCAGCAGGCGCTGGTCGTGGAGGCCATCCAGGCGGGCGCGAAGGACTTCGTGGTGAAGCCATTCCAGCCGAGCCGCGTGCTGGAGGCGGTGCAGCGGGTGCTGGGGTGAGCGCGGGCCGCCCCGCCGGGGCGGCGACACGCGCGCGCGAGGCCCGATGACCATCGACCCGTCGCGGTACGCCGAGCTGTTCCGCACCGAGAGCCGTGAGCAGCTCTCGGCGATGAATCGCAACCTGCTGCTGCTCGAGCAGGGGGGCGAGGACCAGGAGGCCCTCGGCGCCGTGTTCCGCGCCGTGCACACCTTCAAGGGGATGTGCGCGACGATGGGCTTCCACTCGGTCGCGGAGTTCGCGCACGAGGTGGAGTCGCTGCTCGACCGCGTGCGCCGCGGCGAGAAGGCCCACACCCCCGAGTTGATGGACGCCCTGTTCGCGGCGGCCGATGCGCTCGAGGGCGCGCTCGAGGGCGTCTCGGAGTCGTCGGGGATGACCGAGGCGATGACGGCGGCGCTGCAGCGGCTGCACGACGTGGCCGGGGGGAGCGCGACGAGCGAGTTCCCGGCGGTGCGGCTCGCCGGCGGGGCGCTCGTCGAGGTCGCCGCGGCCGACCCGCTGGAAGGCCCGGGGGTCATCGTGCGCGTGAAGCAGCGTGCCGACACCATGCTCCCCGGCGTGCGTGCGTTCCTCGCGGTGACGAAGGCGCGGACGCTCGGCGACGTGGCCGCCGTCTCGCCGTCGGAGGACGCGCTGCGCGAGGCGACGGAGCCGCAGGCGTTCGCGATGCGGCTCCTCACGGCGCACAGCGCCGAGGAGATCGAGCGGACGATCCGCACGGCGGGCGACGTGGAGCACGTCGAGGTGGACGCGTCCGGGCACACGCGGCGGCAGTCGCGGGCGGTGGTCGAAGTGGTGGCCGAGGGCGCGTCGGCGGCGCCCGCGGTCGCGGCGCGCGCGACGCGCCACGTGCGCATCGACCTCGCGCGGCTCGACACGCTGATGAACCTCATCGGCGAGCTCGTGATCACGCGCGGGCGCCTGCTCCAGTTGTCGGCGGGGATCGGCGACCCGCGCCTCGACGACGCGATGCAGCAGGCGTCGCGCCTCATCGCCGACCTGCAGTCGGAGATCATCACGAGCCGCATGGTGCCGGTGTGGCAGGTGTTCGACCGCTTCCCGCGCCTCGTGCGCGACGCGGCGCGCCAGCTCGGCAAGGAAGTGACGTTCGCGATCGAGGGGAAGGACATCGAGCTCGACCGCTCGCTGCTCGACGAGATCGGCGAGCCGCTCGTGCACCTGCTGCGCAACGCGATGGACCACGGCATCGAGACGCCGGAGGCGCGCGTGCTGGCGGGGAAGCCGCGCGCCGGGCGGCTCGTGCTGAGCGCGGCGCGCGACCGTGCCGCGGTGCTCATCCGCGTGGCCGACGACGGCAAGGGGGTCGATCGCGCGAAGGTGCTCGCCCGCGCCAAGGCGGGGGGGCTCGTCGACGCGTCGGTGACGTCGCTCGACGACGAGCAACTGCTGCGGTGCATCGCGCAGCCCGGGTTCTCGACGGCCGAGCAGGTGAGCGGGATGTCGGGGCGCGGCGTGGGGGTCGACGCGGTGCAGACGAAGGTCCGCACGCTCGGCGGGCTCGTCGAGATGCGGAGCGTCGAGGGGCAGGGGACGACGATGACGATCCGCCTGCCGGTGACGCTGGCGATCGTCCGCGCGCTGCTCGCGCGCACGGGGAGCGAGCGCTACGCGCTGACGCTCACCCACGTGCGCGAGACGCTCGAGTACGGCGAGGGCGCGGTGCAGCAGGTGCGCGGGCGCGACGTGCTCGTGCTGCGCGACGAGGTGCTGCCGCTGCTCGACCTGCGCACCGTGGTGCGGCAGGCCGGGGAGCCGGAGCGCTCGCGCGAGATCGTGGTGATCGAGCGCGGCGAGCGGCGGTCGGGGCTCGTCGTCGACGAGTTGATCGGGCAGCAGGACATCGTCGTCAAGCAGTTCGACGCGCCGCGGGAGGGACTCGCGCTGTTCAGCGGCGCGACGATCCTCGCCGACGGCGCGCCGGCGCTGATCGTGGACGTGGGAAGCCTCTTCCAGGGGAGTTGACGCGTGGATGACATCCGGGACCTGAAGGCCCTGCAGCTGGACGCGCTGCGCGAGGTGGCCAACATCGGCGCGGGGCACGCCGCGACGGCGCTGTCGCAGATGACGGGGCAGACGATCATGATCAGCGTGCCGCGCCTCACGGTCGCGGCGCTCGCCGACATCCCCAACCAGATCCAGGCACGCGAGGAGCCCGTCGCCGCGGTGCTCATGAAGATGCTCGGCGACCTCACGGGGCTGACGATGCTCGTGCTCGCGCGGGAGACGGCGCTGCGCGTGGCGGGACTGATGATGCGGCGGCCGGCGACCGAACTGGGGGAGATCGAGCAGAGCGCGATCAAGGAGGCGGGGAACATCCTCAGCGCCGCGTACCTGAACGCGCTCAGCGAGTTCATGGGGATGATCCTCCTGCCGTCGCCGCCGTCGCTCGCGGTGGACCTCAGCGACGCGGTGCTGAGCGCGGGCTACCTCGAGATGACCGGCGAGCACGACACGGTGTTCTGCGTGGAGAGCGAGTTCTATCTCAGCGAGGCCGGCGAGCGGTTGCGTGGGTTCTTCCTGCTCATGCCCGACGTGTCGAGCCTGAACGCGATCCTCCGCGCGATCCGCGTCGACTGACGGCGCCCCGATGGCCGCTCCCCTCACCTCCGAACGCGACCGCGCGACGCTGCTGAGTTTCGCGCGCCGCATCGATCCGTCGGACGCGGGGGCGCACAACAACCTGGGCGTCCTGTATTACAACAAGGGGCTGTACGAGGAGGCCGTCGCCGCCTTCACGAAGGCGCTCGAACTCGACCCGAAGATGCAGGTCGCGCAGCGCAACCTCGAGGTGGCGTACTTCAGCACGGGATTCTACGACAGCCGCGTCGCGCTGCTGCGCGACCGGCTGCGGCTCCGCGTCGACGACCGCGAGGCGCGCTGGGAGCTCGGGCGCGCCTACGCGCTGCTCGGCCACACGGAGGAGGCGATCGCCGAGTTCACGGCGTTGCTGCGCCATCATCCGGGCGACATCGCCGCGATCGTGCAGCTGGGGCTCGCCGAGAAGGCGAACGGGAGCCTCGGCGACGCGCAACGCTGGTTCGAGGAGGCGCTCAAGGCCGACCCCTCGAGTTCGGTGACGCACTTCTACCTCGGCGAGGTGCTGTACAATCAGGGGCGCGCCGAAGAGGCGCTGCACGCGCTCCTGCGCGCCGTCGAGCTGAACCCGGAGAATCCGGACGCGCACTTCCTGCTCGGCTTCGTCTATGGCGAGTTGGGGCGCCACGAGGAGGCGCGCGCCGAGAGCGCGCGCGCCGTGCAACTGAACCCGACGCTGTCGCGCGCGCAGGCGAACCTCTCCATCGACCAGTACAGCGAGCACAAGTACGCCGCATTGCTGCCGGGGCACCAGGAACGGCGCGCGAACCGGATGATGCAGGTCGCCGAAGGGGAGGGGCTCGCGCACTACACGCTGGGGCTCGCCTACCGACAGAAGGGCTACCTCGCCGAGGCCGAGCGCGAGTACCGGCTCGCCCTCGATCGCGGCGAGGACCGCGGACTCGTGCAGCAGGCGATGGCCGAGCTGTGCCTGCTGCGCAAGGATCCCGTGGCGGCGATCGCGCTGTACGACGAACTGGTGAGCGCGCAGCCGGAGAGCCCCAAGCTGTGGAACGAGCGTGGCGTCGCGCTGCACCAGAGCGGCAAGTATTCGGAGGCGGCGGAGAGTTACCGGCTCTCGCTCGCCGCCGACGGACGCTACGCGCTCGCCCACAACAACCTTGCCATCGCGCTGTACCACGAGGGCCGCCGCGACGACGCGATCGACGCGTTCCGCGCCGCGCTCGACGCGAATCCGGGGTTCACGAAGGCGCGCCTCAACCTCGCGCTCCTGCTCACGAAGACGCGCCGCTACCAGCTCGCCCTCGAGGCCTACCGGCAGGTGCTGGCGGGCGAACCCGAGCAGCCGACGGCGTGGAACGGCGTCGGCCTCGTGCTCTCGGAGCTCCGCAAGTTCGAGGACGCGCGCAACGCGTTCGCCCGCGCCATCGAGGCGCGCCCCGATTTCGCCGAGGCGCACTACAACCTGAGCTTCACGCTCTCGGGACTCGGCGACTTCGACGGCGCGCTGCGCGAGACGAAACGCGCGCTCGAGCTCGATCCGTACTACGTCGCGCAGAAGTTCTCGCTCGCCATCGACCTCGAGTACGAGGACACCGACCTCTCCATCGTCCCCGACCTGGGCGGCGAGCAGCGGATGAGCACCGAGGTCGACACGTTCGCCTTCGATCCGCAGTTGCTCGACACGCTGTTCACCGAGCTCTCGCCGACGGCGGAGCCGGCGACGCCGGCGCCGGCGGAGACCGACGCGTACGCGATGGCCGCGGACTACCTCACCAAGGGGCTGTTCGACCGGGCGCGGGCGGAGACGAGCCGCGCGCTCTCGCGCGGCGCGCCGCCGGCCGAGGGGAACGCGTTGCTCGGCGACGTGCTCTGCCGGCAGGGCGCATACGGCGACGCCCTCGAGCGCTATCTCGCGGCGCGCTCGGCCGACCCGCGCCACGTGCGCGCGCTGCGCGGCGAAGCGCAGGCGCTGTTGATGCTCGGCCGCGGCCCCGAGGCGAGCGAGGCCGCCGACCGGCTCCTCGCGGTCGCCCCCAACGACGTCGACGCGATGCTGCTCGCGGCGAGCTGCCGATTCGAGGCCGGCGACCCGGCGGCCGCGCTTGAGATCCTCGAGCAGGCCCGCCGCGCCGCGCCGGCGCGCGCCGACGTGCTGCGGTGGATCGGCAACATCGCCCGGTCGATGGGCGACCTCGAGGGGGCGATCGCGTCGTACCGCCACGCGCTCGAGCTCGACGCCGACTTCGCGGCCGTGCGCTTCGATCTCGCGCGGCTGCTCGTGGAACGGCGCGATTGGGACGAGGCGGAGCGCCACCTGCTCGCCGCGCTCGACTCGGTGCCGACCTATACCGAGGCCACGCTCGAGCTCTCGGCGCTGCGGCGGATGACCGGACGGCACCGCGACGCGCTCGCCCTGCTCGTCGAGCTGCTGCAGCGCGATCCCTACAGCTTCGACGGGCTCATCGCGCTCGGCGAGACGCTGTCGGAGCTCGGGCGCCGCGCCGACGCCGCGACGGCGTTCCGCCGCGTGCTCACGTTCGACCCCGATCACGTCGGCGCGCTCTTCCACGAAGGGGTGCTGCTCGCGGAGCAGAAGCGCTATCGCGAGGCGATCGCGCGCTGGGAACAGGTGGCCGACCTCGAGCCGGCCGGCGAGTACGCCCGGCGGGCGCGCCGCGAGGCGCGCACCGCGGGCGACCTGCTGACCGTGTTCGGCGAACGCGCGCGGGGGGGCTGAGCATGGCGATCGAAGGCCCGCTCCGCGAACTCGGCGTCACCGACGTCTTCCAGCTGCTCGATCTGAGCCGCAAGACGGGGACGCTGGCCGTCACCTCGGAACTCCGCGACAACGCGGGGATGGTGCAGTTCGAGCGCGGCAAGGTGGTGGGCGCGACGATCCGGAGCAATCCGCACCGCATCGGCGAGCTGCTGCTGCGCGCCGGCAAGGTGTCGGAGGCGCAGATCCAGAAGGCGCGCACGATGCAGGGCGAGGGGGACGGGCGCCGGCTCGGCGAGATCCTCGTCGCGATGGGGGCGATCAACGCGAAGGAACTCGAACGGCAGATGCGGATGCAGATCGAGGCCGTCGTGTTCGAGCTGCTGTCGTGGGGGGAGGGCTTCTTCCGGTTCGAAGAGGGACCGGTGGGACCGTCGTCGACGGTCGAGATCGGCACCGAGTCGCTGCTCATGGAAGGGGCACGCCGCATCGACGAGTGGTCGCGCATCGCCGACCGCGTCCCGAGTCTCGCGGCGATCCCGGTGTTCGCCGAGGCCTCCGTCGACGGCGGTCCGCAGCTCGATCTGCTGCCGAGCGAATGGGAGGTGATGACGCGCATCGACGGCGCCCACGACCTGCGCTCCATCGCCGCGGAGCTCGGTCGCAGCGACTTCGAGGTCGCCAAGGTCGTCTATGGTCTGGTGAGCACCGGCGTGGTGGAACTGCGGATGCCGACGGGGGCGGGCGCGAACGAGCGTGCGTCCGTCGTGCGCGTTCCCACCCCCATCATGGCGATGCCGATCGTGACGCCCATCAGTTCGCCCGCGGAGGCGCTCGACCGCGCCGCTGCCGCGGTGGCCGCCGCGGCGCCGACCCCCGCCGCCATGCCGGCGGTCACGCCGTCGGCGACGCCCGCCCACGCGCTCGGCGCGCCCCCCGAACCGACCGACGACCTCGACCGCGGGTTCTACCTGTTGCGCCGCGGCGATTTCGAGGGCGCGGCCGTCGCCTGGGAGCGGGTGCTGCACACCGAGCCGCATCACGAGCACGCCGAGGAGATCCGGGCGGGGCTCGCGGCGGCCGCGCGTCTGCGCGCGATGCTGGAGACGTGGTATGGCAACTGACGAGGTCCGCGCCATCAGCGACCAGCTCGCGGCCGACCCGTCGAGCATCGCGTTCCTCCCGCTCGGGGAGGCGCTGCGCCGGCGCGGCCAGCTCGACGTGGCGTGGAAGGTCGCACAGCGTGGCGCCGAGCGGCATCCGCAGCGTCCCGACGCGCACGACCTGCTGGCGCGCATCGCCATCGACCGCGGTGAGCCGTCGCGCGCGCAGTCGGAATGGGAGGCGGTGTTGCGTCTCGCCCCGGGGCACGCCGCCGCGCAGAAGGGGCTCGGGTTCCTCCGCTTCCAGCAGGGCGACTTCGCGGGCGCCGCGGAGCTGCTCGGCGCCGCGCTGCTCGCCGACCCCGACGACCAGTCGCTCGCCGCGGCGCTCGGCACGTTGCGCGCCGCCGTCGACGAGTCGGCGGTCGCCGCGGCGCCGCCCGGCGCGAGCGACGCCCACGCCGTGACCGACGCGCGCGCGCTCTTCGACGAGATCCTCGGCGACCAGCCGCAGACGGCGCTGCTCATCGACCGCGACGGGTATGTCGTGGCGGGGCAGTACCGGACGGCCGACGGACGCGACCTCGGTGCCGACCTCGCCGCGCAGCTCTCGGGCGTGAGCGACGAGGCGGAACGCGCCGTGGAGTATCTCAAGCTGGGGGCGTGGAAGCAGATCGTGTTCGAGTCGGAGGCGGCATCGCTCGCGATGGCGCCGAGCGGGGAGGGGGTGTTGCTCGTGGCGACGCCGCGCAGCGTGCCGCTCGGCTTCGTGCGGCGGCTGCTCGAGCGGTCGGTGGCGCGCGCGCAGCGCTGGCTGGAGACGGGCACATGACGAGTCCGTTCACGGCGGTGCTCGGATCGCTCATCCGCCACCGTGGGGTGTCGGGGTGCCTGGTCGTGGGCGAGCGTGACGGGATGATCGTCGAGGCGAACCTGCAGATCGGGGTGAAAGGCGACGCGATCGCGGCGCTGAGCGCGTCGCTCTATCGCAAGGCGCGGCGCTCGGCGCTCGCGGCGGGGTTCGGCGAGGCCGGCTTCTTCGAGCTGACGGCGGACGGTGGCCGCGTGTGCGCCGTGGGGCGCAACGAACTCGTGCTCGTGGTGATCGGCGAGCCCGGGGTGAACGTGGGGATCATCCGCGTGGAGATGCTGCGGGCGCTGGAGCTGTTCCAGTGAGGCTGACCGTCGCCGCCAGCTGGGTGGAGGGGCCGTTGCGGCAACTCGTCGCGGACGCGCGTCTCGAGCTGGGGGTGTTGCTGCACCCGTCGGGGCAGGTGCTCGGGCAGTTCGGGTTCGCGCGCTCGGTGGACGTGATGACGGCGTGCGCGCTCGCCGCGGCGACGCATGCGTCGTCGGCGGAGCTCGGCCGCATGCTGGAGGGACAGCCGTTCACGGGGGTGCATTACGTGGGCGCGACGCGCCAGTTCTGGCGCGCGACGGTGCCGACGACGTCGACGCCGCTGATCCTGTTCGCCGTGTTCGACGAGGAGAGTTCGCTGGGGCTGGTGCAGCTCTTCTTCCGCCAGTTCTGCGAGGCCGTCGCGGCGCTGGCGCCGGCGGCCGATGCGGAACCGGCCGCGCTCGCCGAGAATTTCGAGAGCGAGCTCAATCGCAACCTCGCCGTGATGTTCGGCCGAGCCTGAGGACGCCATGAGCCTGGTCAACTACGCGACGCGCGAGATCACCTGCAAGATCGTCTACTACGGCCCCGGGCGGTCGGGGAAGACGACGAACCTGCATTACATTTACTCGCAGGTGCCGGCCGACCGGAAAGGGCAGATGGTGTCGCTCGCGACCCAGACCGACCGGACGCTGTTCTTCGACTTCCTGCCGCTCGACCTCGGCACGATCTCCGGCTTCACGACGCGCTTCCAGCTGTACACGGTGCCCGGCCAGGTGTACTACCAGACCACTCGCAAACTCGTGCTCCAGGGCGCCGACGGCGTCGTGTTCGTCGCCGACAGCCAGGCGCGGCAGCTCGGCGAGAACGTCGAGTCGATGCAGGACCTGCATGCGAACCTCGCCGACCACGGCATCGACGCGCGCACCATCCCGCTCGTCATCCAGTACAACAAGCGCGACCTCCCGGAGGACCTCCTGCTCCCCGTGCCCGAGCTCGACGAGCAGCTCAACTTCCGCAACGTGCCGAGCTTCGCGGCCGACGCGCTGCACGGGCCCGGCGTGTTCGAGACGCTGCGGGCGGTGTCGGAGCTCGTGCTGCGCAAGCTGAGCACGAGCGGCGGCGGGCGGTTCTAGCGTGCGGCTCGACGCGCGTCTCCGGTTCGACACGCTGGTCGTCGGCGCGGGGAACCGCCTCGCCGTGGCGGCGGCGCGCGCCGTCGCCGAGTCGCCGGGCACGGTGTACAACCCGCTCTTCATCTACGGCGGCACCGGACTGGGCAAGACGCACCTGCTCGGCGGCATCGGCCACCTCGCCGAGGCGCTGCAGCCCGGGAGCGAGGTCGAGTACGTCACGCTCGAGGAGTTCGTCGGGCAGCTCCTCGCCGCGACGTCGACCGGGCAGATCGAACTCTTCTCGCGCCGCTACGAGCGGTGCAGCGTGCTGCTGATCGACGACGTGCAGTTCCTCACGGGGCACCGCGAGATGCAGGCCGAGCTGCTCAAGTTGTTCGAGCGGATGCAGCGCGCCGGACGCCAGATCGTGCTCACGAGCGACCGCCCCCCGGCCGAGATCCGGGACGTCGACGAGCGGCTCATCAGCCGCCTCTCGGGCGGGCTCATCGTCGACGTGACGGCGCCCGACTTCGAGACGCGCGTGGCCATCCTCCGCGCCAACTGCGAGGAGCGCCACCTCACGTTCAAGGAGGGGGTGCTCGAGGAGCTCGCGCAGTTCAGCTTCGGCAACGTGCGCGAACTGCAGGGGGCGCTCAACCGGCTCGTCGCGCATCAGGCGCTGGGGGTGGACGACGCCCCCCGGCCGGCGCAGCCCGCGGGACGCCCCACCGGCGAGTTCGAGGACTTCCTCTCCGACGTGTCGAGCGTCGTGCAGGAACACGTCGAGTCGTGGCAGGCCCGGCTCGCCGAGGCGCGGCAGTATTGGCAGGGCGAGGGGTACAAGACCGGGGTCATCGAGCGCGCGCTCACGCTGCCGCGCGAGCCCGACGTGGCGGGGCTGCTCGCGACGTTCGCGGCGGCGATCGAGCACCTGCGCAACCTCGAGCGCACGGCGACGTCGGTGGACCCGTCGCTCGGCGGCAACTCCGTGTTCCGCGATCCCGAGCGGATGGCGGAGGCGGAGGACCTCGTCGAGCGGGCGCTCGCCGGCGCGACGCCGCCCGACGGGCCGAGCCCCGCGTTCGTGCGCGAGGCGTTCGAGGTGAGCAGCTCGAACCAGCTCGCCGCGCACGCCGCCGACACCGTCGTCGCCGAGCCCGGGACGAAGTACAACCCGCTCCTCTTCCACGGCCCGAGCGGCGTCGGCAAGACGCACCTCCTCAACGCGATCGGCAACGCGCTGCTCGCCTCGAGCGGCGGCCGCATGGTCGTGGCGTGCGTACACGCGCAGAAGTTCATCGACGAGCTCATCGCGGCGATCCAGGGAGGCACGATCGAGCGCTGGCGGCTGCGCTACCGGCACGCCGACGCGCTCATCATCGACGACGTGCAGTTCGTCGCCGGCAAGGAACGCACGCAGGACGAACTCTTCCTGCTCTTCAACGCGCTCGCCGGTGCGGGCAAGCAGATCGTGCTGACGAGCGACCGCACGCCGGCGGAGATCCCCGACCTCGAGGCGCGGTTGCGCTCGCGCTTCGAGGGCGGGCTCGTCGTGCCGATCCAGGCGCCCGACCGCACGCTGCGCCAGCGGCTGTTCGCGCGCTACCTCGCCGACGCGGGGCGCCCGGCCGACGACGCGCTGCTCACCCTGCTCGCCGACCAGCCGGTGCAGAGCGTGCGCGAGATCGTCGGCGTCGTGAACCGGCTCGGCGCGGCCGCCGACGCCTCCCGCACGCCGATCAGCGTGCAGCTCGCGCGCGCCGAGCTCGGCCTCGCCACGCCGTACGCCGGCGTGCTCGCCGTGAGCACGGTCGCGACGCGCGACAGCGTGCCGTACGACGCCGAGAAGATCGTCTGGGAGTGGCCCGACGCGACGGCGCGGCTCATCGAGGAGCTGCGCTGATGGCCATCAAGGGCAGCCTCAAGGAAGCCAGCCTTCCCGACGTCCTCCAGCTCCTCTCGATGGGGAAGAAGACCGGATGCCTGTCGGTCACGCACCGGAACAACTTCGGCTCCATCTACTTCGACAAGGGACGCATCTGCTACGCGTCGATCGTCAACCGGCGCGACCGGCTCGGCGACATCCTGCTGAAGAGCGGGGCGATCTCGCCGGCGCAGCTCGACGAGGCGATCGCCGCGCAAGGGAAGCAGCGCGACAAGCGGCTCGGCGAGATCCTCGTCTCGCTCGGCATCATCTCGCGCGAGGCGCTCCACGACCAGATCCGCGTGCAGATCGAGGAGGCGGTGTACTTCCTCTTCACCTGGTCGCAGGGCACGTTCAACTTCGAGCCCGACCTCGCCCCCGAGGAGCAGGACTTCCTGGTCTCGATCAACCCCGAGTCGCTGCTGCTCGAGGGCGCGCGCCGCGTCGACGAGTGGGGCTTGATCGAGAAGAAGATCCCCTCGTTCGACATCGTGTTCGACGTCGACCGCCGGCGCGTCGAGGAGAGCCGCGGCAGCCTGTCGAAGGAACAGGAGGTGCTGCTCCCCCTCATCGACGGGCGGCGCGACGTCACGGTGCTCGTCGAGGAATCGGGGCTCGTCGAGTTCGAGGTGGGGAAGGCGCTGTACGGCCTCGCCACGGCCGGCTTCCTGCACCGCGTGGGGAAGACGAAGGCCGCCGAGGTGATGGCGCCCGACGCGCGCGTCGAGGAGCACCGCAACCTCGGCATCGCATTCTACAAGACCGGGATGCTCGACGAGGCCGAGCGCGAGTTCCGCCGCGTCGCCGACCTGCGCCCCGGCGACCTGCAGGCGCGCTTCGTGCTCGGACTCGTGCACCTGCGGCTCGGCCGGTGGGACGGCGCCGTCGCCGACTTCGAAGCGGCCTCGCACTCCCGGCTCGCCGCGCCCGCCGTGTTCCACAACCTCGCCTTCGCCTTCGAACGGCGCGGCGAGTTCGCCAAGGCGCGCGACGCGCTGCGCGAGGCGATGACGCGCGGCGGCGACCGCGACCCGCGCGTGCACGTCTCGCTCGCCGTGCTCGCGCTGCGCGAGGGGAGCCTCGAGGGCGCCGACACCGCGCTGCAGGCGGCGCGCCCGCTGTTCGGCGAGAACACGCCGAGCGCCGTCTGGTTCCACTTCGCCGCGCTCACCGCCTGGCTCGGCGGGCGCACCGACGAGGCCGTCGAACTGCTCCGCGAAGGGACGTCCGCCTATCCGCACGCGGCCGTGCTGCACAACAACCTCGCCGTGGCGCTCGAGCGCAAGGGACAGAACGCCGAGGCCATGGCCGCGGCCGAGCGCGGCATCGCCGAGGATCCGGGCATCGCCACGCTCTACAAGAACCACGGCGACTGCCTGTACCGCGCCGGACGGTTCGACGAGGCGTTCGACGCGTACCAGCGCGCCGTCAAGCTCAACGAGCGCCTCGGCCCCGACGTCTGGTTCAAGCTCGGCAACATCCGCCTGAAGCGCCGCGAACGCGCCGACGCGATCCAGAGCTGGGAACGCGCGCTCGCCCTCGACCCAGGCAACAGGATCGTCCGCCAGAACCTCGAGGCGGCCAAGGGCCTGTCGTGACCGCCCCCGCCGACGACGCCGAGGCGTTCCTGGCGCTCACCGACAAGATCGCGCGCGACCGCGGCTTCGTCGCGCCGAGTTACAAGGGCACCTGCCTGCGCCGCCGCATCGCCGTGCGCATGCGCGCGCGCGGCCAGACCGACTACGCGGCGTACGGCCGCCTGCTCGACCAGGACCCGGCCGAATACGAACGGCTGCTCGACGCCCTCACGATCAACGTCACCAAGCTCTATCGCAACTCCGAGGCGTGGCACGCGGTCCGCGAGCAGGTGCTCCCGGAGTTGTGGGCGCTCCCGACGCCACGGCTCCGCGGTTGGGTCGCCGGCTGTTCGTCGGGGGAGGAAGCGTACACGCTCGCCGCCCTCTGGCACGCCTACGCCGCGGCGCGGCACGAGACGGAGCGGCTCGCGCGGCTGCGCATCGTCGCGACCGACATCGACCGGGCGAGTCTCGAGGCCGCGGCGGCCGGCCGCTACGACGAGGCGGCGTTCGCCGAGATGCCCGCCGCGCTGCGCGAGCGATACTTCGGCGCGGCGCGCACCGCGGCCCCCGAACTCCGCGCGCTGCTCGACTTCCGCCGCCACGACATGCTGCGCGAGGCGCCGCCCAACGGGCCGTACCAGCTCATCACCTGCCGCAACGTGATCATCTACTTCGACCGCGCCTCGCAGGAGGGGCTGCTGCGCCGCTTCCACGACGCGCTCGCGCCCGGCGGACTGCTCGTGCTCGGGAAGGTCGAGACGTTGCTCGGCCCGGCGCGGGCGCTGTTCGAGGTCGTCGACCAGCGCCAACGCATCTTCCGGCGCGTGTAGTGGAACACATGGTACGCATCGCCCATCACGCGGTCGTGGCGGAGGCCGGCGAGCTCGTGAGCGTCGGCCTCGGATCGTGCATCGCGATCGCGATCCACGATCCGATGGCGCGCGTCGGCGGGCTCGCGCACATCCTGCTGCCGGCGCCGCCGGCCAGCCGCGCCGTGGAGAACCGCGCGAAGTACGCGAGCACCGCCGTGCCGCTCCTGCTCGGGGAGATGCGCGCGCTCGGCGCGACGGGGCCGTTCGTCGGGAAGATCGTCGGCGGGGCGAAGCTCTTCGGCGACCTCCTCGCCTCGACCGGCGGCACGATGGGGGCGCGCAACGCCGACGCCGCGCGCGCCGCGCTCGCCGCGGCGCGGGTGCGGCTCGCCGGCGAGGAGATCGGCGGCGACTTCGGCCGCACCATCCGCTTCGACGTCGCCACCGGGGTCGTCGCCGTGCGGTCGGTGCGGGGAGGGGAACATGTCCTCTGACCGGCCACGCCGCACCGTGCTCGTCGTCGACGACAGCGCGCTCATGCGCACCGTCATCAGCGACGTCGTCGGCGGATTCGACGAGTTCACCGTGATCGGCGTCGCGAAGGACGGCCTCGACGCGCTCGCCCAGGTGCACGCCCTCGACCCCGACATCGTCACTCTCGACATCGCGATGCCGGGGCTCGACGGCATCGGCGCGCTCGGGTACATCATGAGCGAGACGCCGCGCCCCGTCGTGATGCTCAGCGGCGCCGAGTCGCACGGCGACGTCGACCTCACGCTGCGCGCCCTCGAACTCGGCGCGGTGGATTTCGTGCGCAAGCCGCAGGCCGCCGGCGCGCGCCAGGTGACCGAGGTGCGCGAGCGACTGCTCGAGGCACTGCGCGCCGCGGCGGTGGTCAACCTGCGCGGCGTGCCGATGCTCGCGCGCCCGAAGCATGCCGAGAAGCGGGCGGCGCACGGCACCCTCGGCGCGCGCGCGGCGGTCGCCGTCGCGTCGTCGACCGGCGGGCCGCGCGCGCTCGCCGAATTCATCCCCGCGCTCCCCGCCGACCTCGACGCCGCCGTGCTCGTCGCGCAGCACATGCCGCGCGGCTTCACCGCCGGACTCGCCCAGCGCCTCGACGCGCAGGCGCGGCTCGAGGTGACCGAGGCGGCGGACGGCGAGCTCGTGCTCCCCAACCACGTGTACATCGCGCCGGGCGGCCAGCACATGACGGTCGCCGGCGCGCCGGATGGCGCGCGCGTGCATCTCGACGACGGCGCCGCCGTGTGGGGCGTGAAGCCCGCCGCCGATCCGCTCTTCGCGTCGGTGGCGCGCACCTTCGGCGCCGCCGCCGTGGGCGTGGTGCTCACCGGCATGGGGCGCGACGGGAGCGCCGGGCTGCTCGCGATGCGTGGTGCGGGAGGGGGCGCGGTGGTGCAGGACCGCGCGACGAGCATCATCTACGGCATGCCCGCCGCCGCGCTCGAGAGCGCCGGCGCCGACGCCGTCGCGCCGCTCGGCGACATCGCGTCGCACGTCGCGACGCTGCTGCGCGCGCGCCGCGCCGCACGGGGCACCGCATGACCGGCGGCGCGCCGATCCGCGACCTCCATGTGATCGCGCGCGTGGGGAGCGAGCGGTTCGCCTTCGCCGTCGCCGACGTCGAGGAGGCCATCGACCGGCCGGCGCTCGAATGGGTGCCCGCCGCGCCGCCGGGACTCGCCGGGCAGATGCGCCATCGCGACCGCACCCTCACCGCGTTCGACGCCGGCTGGGCGTTCGGCGTCGCTCGTGACGGAACCGCGTCGACCGCGCTCGTGCTGCGCGTCGGCGACCGCCGCGCCGTGCTCGTCGTCGACGACGTCGACGACCTCACGGCGCTCGACGTGACCACGCTGCGCCCCGCGCCCGCCGGGAGCGACGCCGACGGCGTGCTCGCCGGCGTCTGCGTCGGCGCGCGCCACGACGGACAACTCGTGAACCTCGTGCGGGTCGCCACGCTGCTCGAGAAGGCGGCGGCGACCGCGCCCATGACCACGGAGAGCGCCCGATGAACGCACCACCGGCCGGCGCCGCCGCCGAGCGGCAGCAGCTCGTGACCTTCCGCGTCGGCGACGACCGCTTCGCCGTCGACATCTTCTCCGTCAAGCGCGTGCTGCGATTCGCGCCGCCCCGCCCGATCCCGAACGTCCCCGCCTGGCTCGAGGGGGTCATCGACTTCGGCGGCAAGGTGGTGCCGGTGATCGACCTGCGCACGCGCTTCGAACTCCCCGCGGCCGCGTCGCGCGAGGGCGCGCGCATCGTCGTCGTGAGCGCCGGCGACGAACTGATGGGCGCGATCGTCGACGCCGTCGACGAGGTCGCTACGGTGACCGCCGCGCAGATGGAAGCGCCGCCGGCGTTCTTCCGCGGCCTCGCCAAGCAGTACCTCCGTGCCCTCGTGCGCGGGGCCACCGAGGGCGCGCCCCCGCTCGTCGTGCTCGACGTCGCCCAACTGCTCACGGCGCGCGAGCGGATCGTCCTCGAACACGCCGTCGCCGGAGCCACCCGACATGACTGACGACCTCATCGGCGCCATGAGGGCGCGCTACGCCGACATCGACCGCCGCCTCGACGCCGGCACGGCCGACGCCGCGGTGAAGGGAGAGATCATCGCCCTCTTCAAGACCGTCGAGCAGCAGGTGGCCGAGCTCTCGGCGCTCAAGGACGACATCAAGGCGCTCGTCGACAAGTGGAAGGCCGCGCAGGCCGCCGCGCCCTCGCTGGCGCCGCAGTTCAGCGCCGAGCGCCCCGTGGTGCACGCCGACCACATCGGCGCGTCGACGTTCATCGAGAAAGGGTGGAGCCGTCTCTCGCTCGGCGACCACGAGGGCGCCGAGACGGCGCTGCTCAAGGCGATCGACCTCTCGCCGGGCGACGTGCAGGCCATCGCGCTGCTCGGCTGGGCGCAGATGCTGCAGGAGAAGTACGACGAGGCGATGATGAGCTTCCAGAAGGTGCTCATGAAGGAGCCGTCGAACGCGCTGGCGCGCATCAACGTCGGATACATCTGCCTCAAGAAGAAGATCTTCGGCGAGGCCATCGAGCACCTGTCGAAGGCGATCCGACTCGACAACGACAAGAAGGCGACGCTCTACGCGCACTTCTATCTCGGGCTCGTGTACCTCGAGCGCGAGATGTACGAGGACGCGGAGAACTTCTTCCAGAAGACGCTCGCCATCGGGCCGAACCTCATCGAGGCGTATTACGAACTCGGGCGCGCGTACTGGTTCAACGACCAGAAGGACGAGGCGAAGGCGGCGTGGGCCAAGGGGCACGCGACCAACAAGTTCAATCCGTGGGGCAAGCGGTGCGCGGAGATCCTGCAGTCGGTCGAGGCGGGAGGGGAACCGCCGCGGGGATGAGCGTCGCCAGCGCCCTGTGCTTCGCCGTGGCGCTCCTGATGGCACGCCCCATCGCCGCGCAGGACTCGACGCTCGCCATCGCACCCGCCGGCACCGAGCGGTGGGGCGCCGGCCGGTTCACCGTGTTCGCGACGAGCGGCGACCGCCAACTGGCCGCGTCGATGCTCCGCGAAGCCGTGGCCAACGACACCTTCCCCGGGCTCGCGCGCCCGGCGGCCCCGGTGACGATCCTCATCGCGCCCGATCTCGCGCGCTTCCGCGCCTGGTCGGGGCGCGGCGCCCCGGAGTGGGGCGCTGCGATCGCGTTCCCGGCCGAGCAGCGGCTCGTGCTCCAGGGACATCGCGCGCCAGGGACGGCCGGCGACCCGCGGGCCACGCTCCGCCACGAGCTCGCGCATCTCGCCCTGCACGAATCGATGGGGGAGCTGCCACCGCGCTGGTTCGACGAGGGGTACGCCGCCTACGCGGCCGGCGAGTGGGGGCGCGACGAGGTGCTCGCCACCAACCTCGCGCTCGTCGTGCGCGGCATGCCCGGGCTCGACGAGCTCGACACGCTGTTCACCGGCGGCGCGTCGCGGGCGGAGCAGGGGTACGCGCTGTCGCAGCGCGCCGTCGCGGAGTTGGCGGCGCTCGACCCGCAGCGGGGACTCACCCAATTCTTCGCGTACTGGCGCGCCACGGGGTCGTTCGACCAGGCGGTGCGGCAGGCGTACGGGCTCACCGAGGACGGCTTCGAGAAGCGCTGGAAGTCCAATACCCGCAAGCAGTTCGGTGGGCTCGCCCTGGTCGCGAACGTGACCGTGGGGGCCGTGTTGATGCTGCTTCTCATCGGCCCGTTCTGGCTCATCCGGCGGCAGCGCGACAGGGCGCGGCTCGAGGCGATGCGCGCGTCGGATGCGTTGCTCGAACGGCGCGACACCGAAGTCGCGCTCGACGCACTGCTGCAGGGGACCGCCGCGGAGCCTCCTGCGGGCGGTCTGATCGTGCCTCCGCCGAAGGAAGGGGGTACGAATGAGAATCAGATTAAGTGATGGTGAACTGTCCTATTCTTGCTTGACTCCTTCTATGGAGGGGTCTAAACTCCGCTCCCTATGGGAGATACGGAAAAAGCGGCCGGCGGCAAGCCCGCGCTGAAATGGGGGATCGCGGTCGCAGTGCTCGCGGCCGGATACGCTGACCTCGCGAGAGGCGGTGCCACCATCGCTCCGATCCTGCTGGTGATCGGGTATGCAGTATTGGTACCCATCGCCATCATGTCGTAGCACAGAGCGGGCGAATAGCTCAGCTGGTTAGAGCACCTGCCTTACACGCAGGGTGTCGGGGGTTCGAATCCCTCTTCGCCCATTGGAGGACCTGGGGCGCCTGCCGGGGCGCGACGGGGCACGCGCACGAGAATGACCACCGTACTGGAGGAATACCCGTGATGGCTCGGACACCGCGCACGCTGGCGACGCTCGCCGTTGCGCTCTTCGTGGGATTCGGCTCGACGCTCCCCGCCCATGCGCAGGGACATCGCAACGCGAATCCCAACGCCCCGAAGCTGGTGGTGGTGATCTTCAAGAGCAGCGACAAGCAGCTCGGTCCGGATGCCGCGGAAGCGGTGCGGAGCCACATCGACGGCGACGTCTCCTACCGGTCGCTCTGGGTGGTGCCGAAGAACGACATCAACGTCACGCTCGAGGCCTCCGGCTACTCGACGACCGACGCGCTCAGCTCGGCCGACGCGAACCTGCTCTCGAAGCAGCTGCGCGGTGACGAGTACCTCGAGGGGCAGGTGACGAAGACGGCGGCGGGCTACTCGATCGAAGCGTGGCTCGTGCTCACGCGCGACGCGCAGCTGGTGCAGCCGCTCGGCACGTTCGAGGGGAACAAGCTCGACGCGGTGGCCGACAAGGTGAGCCGCGCCTACCAGGACGCGCACAACAAGACGTTCGAAGCCGAGAAGAAGTGCCGCAGCGACGACCGTGAGGGGAAGACGGCCGACGCGCTCAAGGAAGCGGAGAGCGCCATCAAGGCGTACCCGAAGTCGACGTGGCTCCGCTACTGCGAGCTCGCGATCGCGAAGGAGCAGAAGAAGCCGTCGGTCGAGGTCCTCAAGATCGTCGACGATATCCGCGCCGCGGATCCGAAGAGCAAGATCGCGCTCAAGGAAGCCGTCTCGCTCTACGACGAGCTGAGCAAGGGCGACGAGAAGGACGAGAAGGGGTATCGCAAGAAGAAGATCGAGGTGCTGTTCGCGCTCCGCGACGCCGACCCGACGAACTCGTCGCTCATCGCGCAGATCGGCGCCGAGCTGGCGGCGACGGGGCAGGTGGACCAGGCGCTGCCGGTGATCGAGAAGGCGGTGACCGACAACCCGGGCGACATCAACCTGGTGAAGCTGTACTTCAACCTCCTCGGCGCGACGAAGAACACGAAGAAGATGGCGTCGGTGGGCGAGGAGATGGTGAAGATGGACACGTCGGCGGCCGACCAGGGCTTCTTCGACAAGATGGTGGCGGCGTACGCGGCCGACACGAACTTCGCGAAGGCGCTCGAGTGGCAGTCGAAGGCGACGCAGAAGTTCCCGAAGGTGGCGGCGAACTGGCTGCTCCGCAGCCAGATCGAGAAGAAGCTCGGGCAGGCGGGGCCGTCGATGGCGTCGCTGCGCCGCGCCTACGAGGTCGATCCGAAGGCGGTGGAGAATGCGCACGCGCAGTTCGCCGGCGCGTTCAAGGAAGCGGGGCAGCTCGACTCCGCACTGGCGGAGGTGCACGCGTCGCAGAAGGCCGGTGAGGACAAGACGATGACGGGCGGCATGGCCGTCTCGATCGGCGACGCGCTCCGCAAGGCGGCCGAGGCGTCGAAGACCGCCGACGATTGGGGGAAGGCGTACGCGGTGCTCTCGTACGCCGATTCCATCGCGCCGGTGGCCGTGCGGCCGCAGGCCAAGTTCCTGCTCGGCTACGCGGCGTACTCGCTCGCCGCGCCGCTCATCCAGGAGAACCAGACGAAGAAGTCGTGCGAGCAGGCGAAGCGCGCGGCCGCGTACCTGCTCGAGGCGCAGATCAACCTGCCGGCGGGCGGCGCGTTCGCGCCCGACGTGACGAAGACGCTGCTTGGCGCCGTGGCGCAGTACACGCCGGCGTCGGACTCGCACGTCAAGGCGTTCTGCAAATAGCCTGATCCGATCGTGACGACGCCCGCCGGCCCCGCGCCGGCGGGCGTCGTCGTTTAAGGCTCTATCTTTCGTCGATGACCTCCGGCCGCTTCGATTCCGCGTACCATGCGCCCGTGCTCGTCGATGAGGTGCTGGCCGCGCTCGCCGGCGCGCACCGCGTGCTCGACTGCACGCTCGGCGGCGGCGGCCACTCGCTCGCGCTGCTCGAGGCAGGGAAGCACGTCGTCGGCATCGACCGCGACCCGCAGGCGATCGCCGCCGCCACCGAGCGGCTCTCCCGGTTCGCCGCCGACGGCCGCTTCCGCGCCGTGCCGGGGACGTACGCCGACCTCGTGACCGCCGACGGCGCCCTCGGGCACGAGCCGTTCGACGGCGCGCTGCTCGACCTCGGCATCTCGTCGCACCAGATCGACGACGAGGCGCGCGGCTTCTCGTTCCGCGAAGGGGCGCCGCTCGACATGCGCATGGGCGGCGACGCCGCGGAGCTCGCCACCGCCGCCGACGTGCTCAACGCCAGCGACGAGCGCGAGCTCATCCGCGTGTTCAAGACGTACGGCGACGAACCCAAGGCGTCGCGCCTCGCGCACGAAGTGGCGCGGCGCCGGGCGAACCGCCCGTTCGCGACGAGCGACGACTTCGTCGGGGCGATCCGCGCCGTGCTCGGCCCGCGCTCCGGGCCGGGGGACTTCGCGCGGCTCTTCCAGGCGCTCCGCATCGTCGTCAACGACGAGCTCGAAGGACTCGCGCGCGCGCTCCCGGCGCTGCGTGACCGATTGGCCCCCGGGGGCGTCCTCGCAGTGATCGCCTACCACTCGGGGGAGGACCGGATCGTGAAGCACGCCTTCCGCGAGTGGAGCCTGTCGTGCGTCTGTCCCCCGAAGCAGCTCCAGTGCACGTGCCGCGGCCGTCCGCTGGGCACGCCCCTCACCAAGAAAGCCGTGACCGCCAACGCCGACGAGATCGCCCGCAATCCGCGCGCCCGCAGCGCCCACCTCCGCGCCTGGCGCAAGGCCGCCGCGGAGGGTTGAGGTGCGCGGCCGCGGCATCGTCGCGCTCGTGCTGGTCGGTTTCGTCCTCGTGGCCACGGGCGTCATATGGAGAAGGAGCTACGGCACGCTGCGTGCCCGGGAGCAGAGCGCGCTCGAACAGGCGCGCTCGGCGCTCGAGGCCGAGCGTGCCAAGCTCGATGGCGACATCCGCGACGCGGCGAGCCGGTCCCGGCTCGCGCGCGTGGCCGAGGAACGACTGAACATGCGCATCCCGAGCGACAGCCAGGTGTTCGTGGTGGCGCGCCCCCCGCGCCGGACGACGCGTGATCCGCACTAGCCGGGTCGGGCTCGTCCACGGCGCGTTCCTGGCGTTCGCCCTCCTGCTCGTCGGGCGCGCCGCGAAGGTGCAGCTGTACGACGGCGCCACGTGGCGCGCCCGCGCCACGCGACAGCAGGTGGCCGATTCGCCGCTCCCGGCGCCGCGCGGGCGGATCCTCGATGCGAGCGGGAACGTGCTCGTCGAGAGCCGGCAGCTGGTGAAGCTGCAGATCGCGCCCAAGGAGGTCTGGGGCGCACCCACGAAGCCGAAGGCGGTCGATGCGGCGCGCGTGCGTCTGCAGACCGTCGCGCGCGTGCTCGCGCGCGTGGGCGTCTCTTCAGAGTGGGCGCGCAAGGCCGTCGACACCACCGACAAGTGGGTCGAGTTGCCGGGGACGTACCTCGCCTCCGACGTGCAGGAGCTCGTCGCCGTGCGCGGCGTGCACTCGACGCCGGCCATCGAGCGGGTGCCGCCGGCGACGGACGGGCTGCGTCGCCTCGTCGGCCGCGCCGACGAGAATGGCGAGCCGGTGGACGGCCTCGAGAAGTCGCTCGACGCGCTGCTGCGCGGCACGCGCGGCACGACCGCCGAGCTGCGAGACGCGAAGGGGCATCGCTACGACTCCCCGGGGGTCGAGGGGACGGCGGCGCGTCCCGGGCACACCGTCGTGCTGACGATCAACCAGCAGCTGCAGGACATCGCCGAGCGCGCGCTCGACGACGCGGTGCGGGGGATGGGGGCGAAGGGGGGCGACATCGTCGTGCTCGACCCGTCGAGCGGCGAGGTGCGCGCGATGGCGAGCCGCCGCGCCGACCAGCGGTCGACCGTGGCGACCGCGCTGACCGAGCCGTACGAGCCCGGTTCCACGCTCAAGCCGTTCACGGCGGCGCGCCTGCTCGATCTGCACCGGGCGCGCGTCGACGAGGTCGTCAATGCCTACGGCGGCAAGTGGGACTACAACGGCCGCACCATCGAGGACGACCACAAGGGAACGAGTTTCACGCTCGCCCAGGTGATCCAGTACTCGAGCAACATCGGCATCGTGCAGTTCGCGCAGCGGTTCACGCCGCGCGAGCAGTTCGAGCTCATGCGCGACATGGGCTTCGGCATGCAGACCGGGTTGCCGTATCCCGGGGAGAGCCCGGGGCGGCTCGTCGCGCCGAAGGGGTGGGACAAGCTGACGCCGGCGTCGATGGCGATGGGGTACGCGATCACCGTCACGCCGCTGCAGCTGGCGACCGCGTACGCGGCGATCGCCAACGGCGGCGAGCTGCTCGAGCCGGCGATCGTGAAGGAAGTGCGCGCGAGCGACGGCACGGTGCAGTACTCGCACACGCGGCGCGTCGTGCGGCGCGTCATGACCGAGGAGACGGCGCGCACGGTGCGCGGGTTGCTGCGCAGCGTGGTCGAGGGGGGCACGGCGGAACAGGCGAACCTCGCGACGTTCGACATCGCGGGGAAGACCGGCACCGCCAAGCGGACCGTGCACGGCAAGTACGTCAACGGATCGTACACGGCGAGCTTCGTCGGTCTCTTCCCGGCCGACAAGCCGCAGGTCGTGATCCTCGTGAAGCTCGACGACCCCTCGAAGTCGATCTACGGCGGCAAGGCGGCGGCGCCGGTGTCGAAGACGATCATCCAGGCGATGCTCGCCTCGCGCGACGCGAGTCTCGACCGGGCGGAGCTCGCCTCGTCGCGCATCACGCCGGCGCCCAAGCCCGCGTCCGCGACGCCGGTGGCGACGGCCGCGGCGACGCCGACGGCGCCGGTCGCCCGCAGCGACCGCGCGGCGCAGGCGTTCGCGTCGTCGGCGAACGGCGACAGCGCGTTCGAGGGCGGCGACACGCTGGTGCGTTCCGTGGCGTCGGGGAGCGTGCCCTTCGTGTTCCGCCTCGGCGAGGCGAAGAAGGCGCCCCCCGCGGTGGTCGCGGCGCGCGCCGTGCCGTCGGTGCGCGGTTTGCCGCTGCGGCGCGCCGTGTACGCGCTGCACCGCGCCGGATTCCGCGTGTCGCTCGATGCGTCGGGGGTGGGCGACGCCGCGGCCACGTCGCCCGACGCCGGCACGGTCGCGCCGGCGGGGACGACCGTCCACCTGATGCGCGCGCCGTGACGGGCGTCGCCACGCAACGTCTCATCGACGCGCTCGAACGCGCCGGACTCCTCGTCGAGGTGCGTGGCGCGCTGCCGGCGGCGATCGGCGCGATCACCGACGACAGCCGCTCGGTGCGGCCCGGTGCGCTGTTCGTCGCCGTGCGCGGGTCGGCGCGCGACGGGCACGAGTTCCTCGACGCGGCCGCGGCCGCGGGCGCCAGCGTGGCGATCGCCGAGGACGCCTCGCGCACCGCGCTGCCGTCGATCGTCGTGCGCAACGGGCGGCGCGCCGCGGCCATCGCCGCCGCGGCGTTCTTCGGCGAGCCGGCGCAGGGCATGCGGCTCGTCGCCGTCACCGGTACGAACGGCAAGACGACGACGGTGGGGATGCTGCGCCACCTGCTCGACGCGCCCGCGGCTCGCAGCGCGAGCATCGGCACGCTCGGCGTGCTCGTCGGGAGCGCTGGAGAGGAGGTCGATGGCGGTGGCGGGCTCACGACGCCCGGCCCCGTCGAGCTGCAGCGCGTGCTGCGTGTGCTCGCCGACGCCGGCGTGCGCACCGTCGCGATGGAGGTGTCGAGCCACTCGCTCGACCAGCGCCGCGTGGAGGGGCTCGCGTTCGACGCCGCCGTGTTCACCAACCTCACGCGCGACCATCTCGACTATCACGGCACGATGGAGCGGTACTTCGCCGCGAAGGCCGCGCTCGTCTCGTACCTCACGCCGGATGGCGCCGTCGTGGCGAACGCCGACGATCCCGCGTGGCGCGCGCTGCCGCATGCGCCGCGCCGCGTGTCGTTCGGTGCCGGGGAAGACGCCGACGTGCGCGCCGAGCTGGTGACGTTCACGCCGCGCGGGAGCGCGTGGCGCCTCGTCACGCCCCGCGGCACGGCCGACGTGCATCTCCCGCTCATCGGCGACTTCAACGTCGCCAACGCGGTCGGCTCCGCCGCGGCCGCGCACGCGCTCGGCGTGGACGCGGCGACCATCGGCGCGCGGCTCTCGACGATGCCGCAGGTACCGGGCCGCCTCGAGATCGTCGGCGAACGGCCGACCGTGTTGCGCGACTACGCGCACACCCCCGACGCGCTGGCGCGCGCGCTCACGGCGCTCCGCCCGTTCACGCCGGGAGAACTCATCGTCGTCTTCGGGGCGGGCGGCGACCGCGACCGCGGCAAGCGCCCGCTCATGGGCGAGATGGCCCGTGCCCACGCCGACCGGCTCGTCGTGACGAGCGACAATCCGCGCACCGAGGATCCGGCGCGCATCATCGACGACATCGTCGCGCCGCTGCCGGCGGGGAGTTACGACCGCATCGAGGACCGCCGCGCGGCGATCGCCCGCGCCATCGCGCTCGCCGATCCGGCGCGCGACGTGGTACTGCTCGCCGGCAAGGGGCACGAGACCTACCAGGTGCGCGGCACCGAGAAGTTCCACTTCGACGAGCGCGAGATCGTGGCCGAGGTGATGGCCGAGCGCGCGGGAGCGGGCGCATGACGCACGGCTTCTGGACGCTCGCGCGCGTGGCGGACGCCCTCGGTGGCGGTCCGCGCGACGATCGCGCGATCGGTGGCATCTCGACCGACACGCGCACCGTCGCGGCCGGAGACCTGTTCGTGGCGCTTGCCGGCGAGCGGTTCAACGCGCACGACTTCCTCGCGCAGGCCGTGGCCCAGGGTGCGGTGGCCGTCGTCGTGCACGACGCGCGCCGCGCCGCCGGCCTCGGCGTGCCCGTGTACGACGTGGAGAACACCCTGCACGCGCTCGGCGCGCTCGCCCGCTACCGGCGCCGCGCGTGGGGGCGTCCCGTCATCGCCATCGGCGGGTCGAACGGCAAGACGAGCACCAAGGAACTCGTCCGCGCCGCGCTCGGCGCGCGGCTCACCGTGCACGCCACGAGCGGCAACCTGAACAATCAGGTGGGGGTGCCGCTCACGCTGCTCGCGCTCCCCGACGACGCCGACGTCGCCGTGATCGAGGTCGGGACGAACATGCCCGGGGAGATCGCACTGCTTCGCGACATCGTCGAGCCCGACCTCGCGCTGGTGACGACCGTGCAGGAGGAGCATCTCGAGGGGTTCGGCGATCTCGCGGGGGTGCTGCGCGAGGAGGCGTCGTTGTTCGATGGCGTGGCGGCGGCGATCGTGCCCGCCGACGAGGCGGCGCTCGTCGCCGAAGCGCGGCAGCGGGCGCGGCGCGTCGTCACGGCCGGCCTCGGCGCGGGGGACGTGATGGCCGTGGCGTATGGCCTGCACGCGGACGGCAGTGGCTGGCTCGACCTCGAGGCGGCACACGTCGACGTGCCGCTCAAGGGAGAGCACAACCTCCGCAACGCGATGCTCGCCATCGCGGCGGCGCGCGAATGCGGACTGTTCGACGACGAGACGGCGGCCGCCATCGCCTCGCTCGATGTCGCCGCGATGCCCGGGATGCGCTCGGCCGTCTCGCCGCTCGGCGCGGCGCTGCTCGTGCACGACGCGTACAACGCGAACCCCGGGTCGGCGCGCGCCGCGCTCGCGCTGTTGGCGAAGGTCGGCGCGGGGCGCCAGCGCGTGGCCGTGCTCGGCACGATGCGCGAGCTGGGCGCGGCGGCGGAGCGCGCCCACCTCGAGATCGCGCGCGCCGCGCTCGATTCGGGGGCAGATGTCGTGGCCGGGATCGGCGAGTTCGCGCCCGCGCTCACCGCACTCGCCGCCGGCGACGCGCGCGTCGTGACGGCGAGCGACGTGGACGATCTGTGGCCGCTGCTCGCGCCGCGCCTCGCGGCCGACGCGGCGATCCTGCTCAAGGCTTCGCGCGGCGTGAAGCTCGAACGACTCGTGCCCTTGCTCACGGCATGGGCCACCCAACCGGTCTAGCGATGCTCTACTACCTGCTCTATCCCCTCCGGGAGCACTTCAGTCCGTTCAACGTCTTCCGGTACATCAGCTTCCGGGCGGCGGGCGCCGCCGTGACGGCGCTGCTCGTCGCGTTCATCGTCGGGCCGATGATTCTCCGCTGGCTGCGGACGATGCAGATCCACCAGGTGGTGCGCGAGGGCACGCCCGACACGCACGCGGGGAAGGGGACGACGCCGACGATGGGCGGCCTCATCATCCTCGTCTCGACGCTCGTCCCGACGCTGCTCTGGATGCGCCTCGACAACCGGTACGTCTGGCTCGCCCTCGCCGTCATGTTCTGGATGGGCGGCATCGGGTTCCTCGACGACTATCTCAAGCTCGTGCAGAAGCGGCGCGGTGAGGCCAACCGCGGGCTCGTCGAGCGCTACAAGCTCGCCGGGCAGGTCATCTGCGGCCTCGCGCTCTCGATCTACATCTGGAAGTTCCCGCTCAACCAGCTTCCGGGCGCCTCGACCACGGTGCCGTTCGCGAAGTCGATGCTGATCGTGCCGGCGACGATCGGCCTCGCCTGGGTGTACGTCCCCTTCGTGACCTTCGTGATGACGGCGACGAGCAACGCCGTGAACCTCACCGACGGACTCGACGGCCTCGCGACCGGGCTCATGGCCATCGCGATGGGGACCTTCGCGATCTTCGCCTACTCGATGGGGAACGTGAACGCGGCGAACTACCTGCAGCTCTTCTATCTCCGGAACGCCGGCGAGCTGACGATCTTCTGCACCGCCGTGTTCGGCGCGGCGATCGGCTTCCTCTGGTACAACGCGCACCCGGCGCAGGTCTTCATGGGCGACACGGGATCGCTCGCCCTCGGCGGCGCCCTCGGCGTCGTCGCGATCCTGCTCAAGAGCGAGTTCCTGTACGTGTTCATCGGAGGGGTGTTCGTCGCCGAGACGTTCTCGGTGCTCATCCAGCGCACGGTGTTCAAGTGGCGGCGCCGGCGGCACGGGCTCGAGTACGCGCAGCAGCACCGCGTGTTCCTGCGGGCGCCGCTGCACCATCACTTCGAACTGAAGGGATGGCCCGAGACGCAGGTGGTCGTGCGGTTCTGGATCCTCGGCATCCTGTGTGCGTTCATCGGACTCGCGACGCTGAAGCTGCGGTGATCCGCGAACTGCTCACGCGCGGGGAGGTGGCGGTCGTCGGCCTGGGGCGGAGCGGCCGGGCGGCGGCGCGGCTGCTGCATCGCGCGGGGGCGCGGGTGTATGCGTCGGACGGCTCGGCGACGGACGCCGTGGTGCGCGAGGCGGCCGCCCTGCGGGCGCTCGGGATCGACGCCGAGGCGGGTGGCCACGATCTCGAGCGCATCGGGCGTGCCGCGGTGGTCGTGACGAGCCCCGGGGTGCCGCCGGAGGCGCGCCCCCTCGCGTGCGCGCGGGCGCGAGGCGTGCCGGTGCTGAGCGAGGTCGAGGTCGGACTCTCCTTCCTCCCCGGGGCGCGGTGCATCGCCATCACGGGCACCAACGGCAAGACCACCGTCACGGCGCTCGTGCACCACTTGTTAGTTGCCTTGGGCAAGCGATCAGTTGCCGCCGGCAACATCGGCACGTCGCTCTGCGAGATCGCGCTGGCCGAACCGCAGCCGGAGTGGGTCGCGCTCGAGATGTCGAGCTTCCAGCTGCACGACACGACGAGTCTCGCACCGGCGGTGGGCGTGCTCACCAACCTCGCCCCCGACCATCTCGACCGGTACGCCTCACTCGACGAGTACTACGGCGACAAGATGCGGCTCTTCCGCAACGCCACGCCGGCGAGCCGTTGGGTTCTGAACGCCGACGACGCCGAGGTGATGGCGCGCACGGCGCGGGTGGCGGGGACGCGGTACCGGTTCTCGCTGCGGGATGTTGGTGCAGACGCGGGACCCGCAACGGCCCCGTCTACCGCAGAGGACGCGGCGGACGCAGAGGACGGCTCAATGCCGGGTGGCGCGCGCGGCGCGGGTCGCGAGGTCGGCGCACCCGGGAGCGACCCGCGCCGCTGGTCGCTGCTCGGCCACGACCTGCTCGACCGCGCCGACATCCCGCTCCTCGGCGACCATAACGTGGCGAACGTGCTCGCCGCGGCGCTCGCCGTCGCGGTGGCTGACCCGTCGCATGCGACGCCGGACGCGCTCGCTCGCCTCGTGCAGGGAGTGCGCACCTTCCACGGGATGCCGCACCGGCTCGAGGGCGGTGGTGCTGCTCGGTGGCCGCCACAAGGGGGAGCCGTACACGGCGCTCCTCGACGCGTTGCGGCGCCACGCGCGGCTGGTGATCGCCTATGGCGAGGCGGCGCCGCTCATCGAACAGGACCTGCGCGGCCACGTGCCGCTCGAGCGGCTCGGATCGTCATTCGAGGACGTGATGGCGCGCGCGCGCGCGGCCGCGAGGCCGGGCGACGCGGTGCTGCTGTCCCCTGCCTGCTCGAGCTTCGACATGTTCAAGAACTATGAAGAGCGCGGGGCCGCCTTCCGGCGCCTCGCCACCTCGGCATGACCGCCGCGACGATGCCCGCCCTGGGTGCCGCCGCCGCGCCGCGCGACCGCTGGCGCATCGGCCTCGAGGCGCGCGCGCTCATCCTCGTGACCGCCGTGCTCCTCGCCTTCGGCCTCGCCACGCTCTACAGCGCGAGCGCGTTCGAGGCGATCCAGGACGGCAAGGACAGCGCCTACTTCCTGCTCAAGCAGCTCTCCGGCGTCGCCGTGGGGATGGTGTGCTTCGCCATCGCCGCGAAGGCCGACGCCGACCTGTGGCGCAAGTACGCATGGCACGTGATGGGGCTCGCCCTCTTCCTCATGCTCCTCACGGTGCTCCCCTTCACGAAGGCGATCGCGCCGCCGATCCTCGGGGCGCGCCGCTATCTCTTCCGCGGCTCCATCCAGCCGAGCGAGTTCGCGAAGCTGGCCGTCATCGTGTGGACGGCGATGCTGGTCGTGAAGAAGGGGGAGCAGCTCCGCCGGCTCTCCAAGGGACTGCTCCCGATCCTCCTCGTCGTCGGCGCGCTGGCGCTCACGGCGGCGCTCGAGCCCGACCTCTCGACCGTGCTCTTCTACCTGCTGCAGATGGCGATCATCGTCTTCGCGGCGGGGGCGCGCATCGGGCACTTCGTGTTCCTCGGGGCCGTCCTCTCGCCCATCCTCCTGCGCGAGACGCAGCGACTGCAGTACGTGATGGAACGCATCATGGGCTTCGCCGACATGGCGGGGCAGGCGCACGCCAAGGTGAACTACCAGCTCGACCAGTCGCTCATCGCCGTCGGTTCCGGGGGCTGGTTCGGCGCCGGCTTCGGGGAGGGGCGGCAGCAGCACGGCTTCCTGCCGCTGTCGTACGACGACTTCATCGGCGGGAGCATCGGCGAGGAGTGGGGGTTCGTGGGGCTGACGGTGCTCATCCTCCTCTACGCGCTCTGGGGCTGGCTCGGCTTCCGCATCGCGCGCCAGGCGCGCTCGCCGTTCCTGCAGCTCGTCGCCATCGGCCTCACGGTGACGATGATCGTCACGGCCTACCTGCACATCGGCGTCGTCACGGGGCTGCTCCCGACGACGGGGCTGACGCTCCCCTTCATTTCGTACGGTCGTTCGAATTTGATCCTCTCGATGCTGATGACCGGGATCCTCGTCAACATCGGGAGCACGAAAGAACGGGTGATCGGCGAAGGCGCGAGCGATCCGCTGGGAGCGGCGCGGTGAACGTCATCGTCGCCGGTGGCGGCACCGGCGGACATCTCTACCCGGGGCTCGCCATCGCGCGGGCGCTCGTCCGGCTCGATCCCTCCATCCGACCGCATTTCGTCGGCGCGCGCCGCGGCATCGAGGCCGACGTGCTGCCGCGCACGGAGTTCCCGCACACGCTGCTCGACCTGCATCCGCTCTACCGGCCGAAGGTGTGGCGCAACTGGCGCACGCTGCGCGGAGCGTTCACGGCGTGGGCGGCGATGGGGCGCATCGGGCGTGAGGTCGCGCCGAGCATCGTCGTGGGCACGGGCGGGTACGCGAGCGGCGCCGCGCTCGCGTGGGCGTGGGCCCACGGCGTGCCGGTGGTGCAGCACATCGGCGACAGCCATCCGGGGATCGCGGCGCGGCTCCTCTGCCGCTTCTCCGTGGAGGCGTACCTCGGCTTCCCTGAAGCGACGAAGTTCCTGCCGAAGGGCGCGTGCGTGTATCGCGACACGGGGAACCCCATCGAGCCGCCCCCGGACATCCGTCCCGATCCCGCGGTGGCGCGCGCGAAGTGGGGCTTTCCGGCGGGGGCGCGCGTGCTCCTCGTGTTCGGCGGGAGCCAGGGAGCGCGCGCCATCAACCAGGTGGTGGCGGCGTGGGTGCAGCAGGGGCTGCCGCCGTCGCTCTGCGTCATCTGGGCGACGGGGAAGGGGCAGTACGACGCGTTCCGTCAGTTCGATCGCGCCGACGTGCGCGTCGTGCCGTATCTCTCCCCCATCGCCGACGCGTTCGCGGCGAGCGACCTCGCGCTCGCGCGCGGCGGCATGATGAGCACGTCCGAGCTGTGCGCGTGGGGAGTGCCGATGGTCATCTGCCCGCTGCCCACGGCGGCGCAGGACCACCAGACGGCCAACGCGACGACGCTCGAGGCGGCGGGTGCCGCGGTGCATCTCGCCCAGCGCGACCTCACGCCGGCGCGGCTCGACGCGCTGGTGCGCTCGCTGCTCGACGACCCGGCGCGCCTCGCGGCGCTGGCCCGCGGCGCGCGCGCCCGGGCGCGGCCGCACGCCGCCGTCGACATCGCGCAGCACATCGTGCGCCTCGTCGCCGCGACGCAGGGCGCGCGCCGCTAGCTATCATCCGACACATGCCGCTGATCGATCCCACCGACCCTCGCCCGATCCACTTCGTCGGCATCGCCGGCGCCGGCATGAGCGCGCTCGCGGAACTGTGCGCGCGCCGCGGCGCCGCGGTCACCGGCTGCGACCAGCATCCCGAGGGTGCGGGCGATCTCGCCGCGCTCGGCATCGCCGCGCTCCGCGGACACGATCCGGCGCACGTCGACGGACATCGCGCGCTGGTCGTCTCGAGCGCCATCCCCAAGCACCATCCGGAACTCGAGCGCGCGCGAGAGCGCGGCGTGCCGGTGATCCGCCGCGCCGAGGCGCTGGCCGAAGCCACGGCGGGCGGCCAACTGGTGGGCGTCGCCGGCACGCACGGCAAGAGCACGACGACCGTGATGACCACCGAGGCGCTCAAGGCGGGCGGCATCGACGCGACGGGCGTGGTCGGCGCGCGCGTCACCGCGTGGCGCGGGAATCTCAGCGAGGGGGCCGACGAAGTGTTCGTCGTCGAAGCCGACGAATACGACCGCAGCTTCCTCGCGCTCTCCCCCGACGTGGCCGTCGTCACCAACATCGAGGCCGACCACCTCGACATCTACCGCGACCTCGACGACATCCGTGGCGCCTTCGCGCAGTACGTGCGCGGCGCGCGGTGGATCGTGCTCTGTGCCGACGACCCTCACGCGAACGCGCTCCCCACGCCTCCGTCGGCGGAGGTGGTGCGCTACGGCCTGACGAGCCCCGACGCGCGGCTCGTCGCGCGCGATGTGCGCCATGACGGCAGCGCCTCGCGCTTCACCGTGACGTTCGACGGCAAGGCCTTGGGCGAGGTGACGCTCGGCGTGCCCGGCGACCACAACGTGCGCAACGCGCTGGCCGCGCTCGCCGTGGGGCTGGGCACCTGGGGACTCACCGTGGACAAGATGCGCGACGGCCTCGCGCGTTTCGTCGGCGCCGAGCGGCGGTTCCAGCGGCTCGGGGAGCGGAAGGGGGTGCTGGTGATCGACGATTACGCGCACCATCCCACCGAGATCCAGGCGACGCTCGCCGCGGCGCGCGACGCCTTCGGTGGCCGGCGGCTCGTCGTCGCATTCCAACCGCACCTCTTCTCGCGCACCCGCGACTTCCATGGGGCGTTCGCCGAGGCACTCGGCGCGGCCGACGTGGTCTACCTCGCCGACATCTATCCGGCGCGCGAGCAGCCCATGGCCGGCGTGACGAGTGCGCTCATCGCCGACGACATGGCGCGCGCGGGGAAGGCGCCGGCGTGGCGCGGCGCCCGTGGCGACGCGGCGGCGGCGCTGGCCGGGGGCGTGCGCGAGGGAGACGTCGTCCTGACGATCGGCGCCGGCGACATCACCAGGACCGGGCCCGAGCTGCTCGCGGCGCTGGGCGATGGCTGAGCGGGCGGTGGCCGCGGTCTGTTCGGGTGCTCCGCGTGGCTGACGAGACGCCGCGCTGGCGTCGCCGCCTGCGGGCAGCCGGCCTCGTGCTGGCGGCACTGGCGCTCGTGTCGAGTCCCTGGTGGGGGCGGGCCGCGCTGCGCAGCCTCGCCTTCTTCCGCGTGCGGCGCGTGGAGATCGACGGCACCCGTTACGTCAGTCCCGATGAAATCGTTTCGCGAATGAGGGTGGATACCACGGCGTCCGTGTGGGACGACGTGGGACCGTGGGAACGGCGGGTGCGGCAGCATCCGTCGGTGCGCGACGTGCGCATCGAGCGACGGCTGCCGGGCACGCTGGTCGTGAAGGTGACGGAGAACCTGCCGGTCGCGCTCGTGCAGACGGCGGGCGGGCTCGTGCCGGTGGACGCGGCGGGGAAGTCGCTGCCCGTCGATCCGGCGGCCGCCGACGTGGATCTGCCGGTGCTCGCGACGCGCGATTCGACGGCGCTGCGCGTGCTCGGCGAGATGCGTATCGGCGAGCCGGCGCTCTTCGCCCGCATCGGCGAAGTGCGGCGGATCGCGCGCGGCGACCTGCTGTTCCGTCTCACCGACGCGTCCCCCGCGGCGTTCCGCGACATCCTCGCGGGGCCGGACGTCAGCGCGGAACGGTTGAGCGACCTTATTCCCGTCGAACAGGACCTCGTGCGCCGTCAGGTGCGCGCCACCGAGATCGATTTGCGATTCCGCGACCAAGTCATCGTCCGCCTGCCATGAACGTAGACCGCCTCGTTGCCGGCCTCGACATCGGATCGGCCAAGACCACCGCGGTGATCGCGGAGGTCGTGGGCGATCTGCCCAAGCATCCGACGGTGAATATCCTCGGCGTCGGCCAGGCCCGCACCACGGGGCTCCGGCGCGGCGTCGTCGCCGACATCGACGAAACCACGCGCTCCATCACCAAGGCGATGCAGGACGCCGAACGGATGGCGGGCGCGCAGGTGCAGACGCTCTACGCCGGCATCGCCGGCGAGCACATGCAGGCCATGACGTCGCGCGGCATCGCGTCGGTGAACGGCGCCGAGATCAGCAAGGCCGACGTCGACCGCGCCAACGCCGTCGCCCGCGCCCAGGCCATCCCGCAGGACCGCGAGCTCATCCACGCGATCCCGCAGGAATACACGGTCGACAAGAACATCGGCATCCGCGACCCCATCGGCATGATCGGCACGCGGCTCGAGACGGAGATGTACCTCGTCACGATCGGTTCGTCGCCGGCCATGAACCTGCGCAAGGCGGTCGAGAAGAGCGGGTACCGGGTGGGCGAGCTGGTGCTCGAGCCGCTCGCGAGCGCGCTCAGTGTGCTCACCGAGGACGAGAAGGAACTCGGCGTCTGCCTCGTCGAGATGGGCGCGGGGACGACCGACGTCGCCGTCTTCCACGAAGGGAAGATCCGCTACCTCGGCACCGTGCCCTACGGCGGCAACAACGTCACGAGCGACGTCGTGCACGGACTCGGCGTGACGCAGGCCGACGCCGAGCGGCTCAAGGAGACCTACGGCTGCGCGTACGAGCCGATGGTCGACCACAGCGAAGTGATCAAGCTGCCGAGCACCGTCGCCCAAGGCGACCGGCAGATCCCGAGAGAATTGCTCGCCCACATCATCCACCAGCGCACCTCCGAGATCTTCGAACTGGTGATGCGCGATGTGGAGCATGCCGGCTACATCAAGCGCCTCGCGGCGGGTGTCGTGGTGACGGGCGGTGCGGCCGCACAGCCGGGCACCGGCGAGTTGGCGAGCGACGTGTTCGGCACCGGCGCCCGCGTGGGCGAGCCCGGCGAGTTCCTCGGCGGCCTCGCCGACAGCGTGCAGGCGCCGCGCTTCTCGACCGTGGTGGGGCTGGTGCAGTACGGCGCCCATCGCCTCGCCATCGGGGCCGGGAGCGGCAAGGGGAAGCGCATCTCGATGAGCGGCGCCACGCCGACCTTCGACGGGCTGGCGGGACGGTTCAAGACCTGGCTGCAGGATTTCTTCTAGGTCAGGGTCGGCGTCGGCGGATCTGGCGTACGAGCGCCGAAATTCTTGAGGGGATCAGATCTGAAGACTCTGATCACTGCTGATACTGCAACTACACGAATGGGGGAACTACGCCGTGAGAGTGGGCGCCGTTCCCCCAATTCAGTTGCGGTTGCTTGATCCGCCGTTATCAGATCCGTCCGCCCTGATCCCCCCAAAACGTCGCCGGACCGATACCAGGGCACGCTCACCCCTCCCACTCGCACTTCACAAAGGCAATACCTTCGCGGGCTGTGTGGAAAACCAGCTAACCGCAAGGTGTGCTTTTTTCGAACTTCGGTCGTCTTTCTGACGTGGTGCGAACGCATCACGCGCGTATATTTCCGTCCAGCATCCCGGCCGTCAGCACGGCCGCAAGGTGACCATTGAGCGAGAAACACGGAGCGCCACGCGCCATGAGCATCTTCGAGTTCGAGGAGACCCCCGCCCAGCACGCCCGGATGAAAGTCGTCGGGGTCGGCGGCGGTGGCGGCAACGCGGTCAATCGAATGATCGAGGAATCCCTCAGTGGCGTGGAGTTCATCTCCGTCAACACCGACGCGCAGGCGCTCCTGAGCTCGAAGTCCGACGTCAAGATCCAGATCGGCAAGAAGCTGACGCGCGGACTCGGTGCCGGCGCCCGCCCCGAGATCGGGCGCCAGGCCATCGAGGAGAACCGCGACGAGGTCGGCAAGGTGCTCGCCAACACCGACCTCGTGTTCGTCACCTGCGGCATGGGGGGCGGCACGGGCACCGGCGCGGCGCCGATCGTCTGCGAGCTGGCCCGCGAAGCCGGCGCGCTCACCGTGGGCATCGTCACCAAGCCCTTCCTGTTCGAAGGCCGCAAGCGCATGCGCCAGGCCGAGGAAGGGATCGCCGAGATGGCGAAATACGTCGACACGATGATCGTCGTGCCGAACGAGCGGCTGCTCGCCGTCGTCGGCAAGGGGATCCCGTTCCAGGACGCGCTCAAGAAGGCCGATGAAGTGCTGCTGCACGCGACGAGCGGCATCTCGAACATCATCAGCGGCGTCGGCATGATCAACGTCGACTTCGCCGACGTGCGCACCATCATGAAGGACGGCGGCGCGGCGCTCATGGGCACCGGCATCGGACGCGGCGACAACCGCACGATGGAAGCGGCCCAGCAGGCGATCTCGAGCCCGCTGCTCGACAACGTCTCGATCATGGGCGCGCGCGGCGTGCTCATCAACGTCACGGGCGGCGACGACCTCACGCTCGGCGAAGTGACCGGCGTGGCCGACATCATCCACGACGCCGCGGGCGACGACGCCGAGATCATCTTCGGCACGGTGCGCGAGCCGGCGATGACCGGCGAGATCCGCGTGACGGTCGTGGCGACCGGTTTCGGCAAGGGCGTGAACCACGCCGCCGCGCCGACCGGGCGGGTGACCGGCGCGAGCGGCACGCCGGTGATCCCGATCGACGGCGGGCGTCCCAAGCCCGTGATCGGCAGCGCGTGGCAGAACAGTTCCGGCGCGGCGGCCAGTCCGGCCGGTGGTGCGGCGCCGGCGCGTCGTCCCGCCGCGGCGCCGGAGCGCCGTCCGCAGGCCGACCTCGACGATCTCGAGATCCCGACGTTCATCCGGCGCCAGATGGATTGATGGCGCCGACGCGAACGATCGCGCTCGGCATCGGTGCGGCGGCGGTCCTCGGGGCCGCCGCCGCGATTCGTCTGCGCCCCGACGACAGCTCGGCAGCCGGCGACGATGCATCGCGAGCGCCGGTGACCGTGCGCTGGCACGAGAGCGACACGCTCGACGCCGGCGAACCGCTCGCCAAGCTCCTCCAGCGCCACCACCTGTCACGCGACGACGCCACGGCGGTCCTTGCCGCGGCCACGGCACTCGACGACCGCCACGTGCCCGCCGGGCTCGTCGTGGACGTCGACGGGAATCGCCGCCTCGGCATCGCCTCGCCGGCGGCCGCGGTCACCCTCCACCTCTCCCCCGATCGCCTCCTCCACTTCACGCGCCAGGGCACGAAGTGGGTCGCCGAGGACGAGCGCATCACCTGGACGGTCGACACGGTCGTCGCCCGCGGGGTGGTGCACCACAACCTGTACGAGGCCGTCGACGAGGGCGCCGGCGCGCTGCTCCCGGCCAAGAGCGCCCGCGCCGAACTCGCGTGGGCCATCGCCGACGTCTACGAGTACCGCATCGACATGAGCCGTGAGCTGCAGGACGGCGACCGCGTGCGGGTCGTGTTCGAGCGCGGCCGTTCGCCGAAGGGCGGTGTCCGGGTCGGCGACGTGATCGCCGCCGGCGTCGAGCGCAACGGGCGCGAATTGCAGGCGTACCGCTACGTGCCGAAGGGGTCGACGCGCGCCGAATACTACGACGAGAGCGGGCATTCGCTGCGGGCGGCGTTCCTCCGCGCGCCGCTCAGCTTCCGCCGCATCTCGAGCGTGTTCGGCCTCCGCAAGCACCCCATCCTCGGCGAATGGCGCGCCCACAAGGGGACGGACTATGCGGCGAACGCCGGCACGCCGGTGCGCGCCATCGGCGACGGCACCGTCATCTTCGCGGGCACGAAGAACGGGTTCGGCAACACGATCGAGGTGCGCCATCCCAACGGCTACGTGACGCGCTACGGCCACCTGCGCGGGTTCGCGAGCGGCGTGCGCCCCGGGCTGCATGTGCAGATGGGGAAGACGATCGGCTACGTGGGGATGACCGGACTCGCGACGGCGCCGCACCTGCACTTCGAGGTGCTCGTCGGGGGCGTGCAGCGCGACCCGAGGCTGGCGTTGAAGGCGAGCCAGGGGATGCCACTCGCCCGCGCCGACCAGCCGGCGTTCGCCCGCGTGCAGCGACTCGCCGCCGCCGAGTTGGAGCAGTCGGCCGGGAACCTGCGCGGCGCTTCCGGCTCGCCCTGAACAGCGCGTCGGTGCCGCCAACCGAACACCGCTCCGGCGCGTAACTTTACCTGATGCTGACCTGGCTGCTCGCGGTCGCGGCCGCGGCCGCCCTCACGTTCGCGCACTACCGTCTCACCGGGGCCGCCCGCGCGACGGTGCCGCTCGCCCTGCGCGCCGGCGCGCTCGCCATCGTGCTGGCGCTGGCCTTCGACGCGCCGCTCGGACGGGCCGGGGCGGCGCATCCGTACGTCGCGCTCGACGCGTCGTCGAGCTGGCTCGTCACCGGCGACAGCGCCCTCTGGGAGCGCGCCCGCCACAGCGCCGACTCCGTCGGCGCCGACACGACGCTGCTCCTCGGTGACTCGGTGCGCGTCGCGCCCGCGCCGGCGCTCCCCACCGACGGCGCGACCCGCGTGGCGCCGCTCGTCGAGCGCGCGCTCGGCGCCGGGCGTGCCGTGGTGCTCGTCACCGACGGGCGCATCGACGATGCCGACCGGCTCGCCGACCTCCCCGGCGGTTCGCGCGTGGTGCAACTCGAGGGCACGGCGCGGCGTGACGCGGCGCTGGTATCGCTCGACGGTCCCGCGGCGGTCGTCAGTGGCGACACCGCGGACTACGCGATCGTCATCGCGTCGGGCGGCGCCGGCGCCGGCGCCGGGCGCGTCGAGGTCACGCTCGATGGCGAGCCGTTCGCGACCGCCGTGCTCGATTCGCTCGCGCCGTTCGCGGAGCGCGAACTGCGCGTGCATGGCGCCGTCGCCGGGGCGCCTGGCGCCCGCGTGCTGCGCGCCGTCGTGACGAGTGCCGGCGACGCGCTCGCACGCAACGACACGCTGGTCGCCGTGCTCGACGTCGCGCGCGGCGCGTCGGCCGTCTTCGCGAGCACGTCACCCGACGAGGATGCGCGCTACGCGCTCGCCGTGTTGCGTGGCACGCTCGCCGTGCCGACGCGCGGCTACCTGCGCGTCGCACCGGGGCAGTGGCGCGTCGACGGCAACCTGTCGGCCGTGCCGGAGGAGGAAGTGAAGCGCGCGCTCGCTGACGCGCCGCTGGCGATCATCCACGGCGACACCGCCCTCTTCGGGGCGCCGCGCGCGCTCGTGCACGGCGCCCTCGCCCTGCTGGCGCCGCCGGCGCAGCACGGCGAGGACTACTACGCGACCTCCGCGCCGCCCTCCCCGCTCGCCGCGGCGCTCGGGGCGCTCCCGTGGGACTCGCTCCCTCCCGTGGAACTCGGCGACGCCGGCCACGATTTCGACTGGGTGGCGCTGATGGCGCGCCGGGCTCGTCGCCTCGACGAGCGGGCGCTCGTCGCCGGCTCGGCGCGGCCGCGACGCGTCGTCGTCGTCCCGGCGACGGGGCTCTGGCGCTGGCGCTTCCGTGCCGGGCGCAGTGCCGACGCCTTCACGGCGCTCTGGGGCTCGATCTTCGACTGGATGACCGGCGATGCCTCCGACACGCGCGCGGCCCACCCGGCCACCGCCTGGCTCCGCGCCGGCGAGCCCGTGCGCTGGCGGCGTGGCGCGGCGCGCGACTCCGCGGCGACGATCGTGCTCCGGCGCCGCGGCGCGAAGGGGGCCGACACCGTGCGCGTCCGGTTTGCGGGGGAGGAGGGCGAAGCCGTCTCGCCGCCGCTCACCCCCGGCGTGTACCAGACGAAAGTCGGCGATGCCGAAGGGCTGCTCGCCGTGAACGAGAGCGCCGAGTGGCTGCCGCGCCGCGCCTCGACGCACTCCGGCGCGATCGGTGCCGCGCCGCCCGGCGACCGGGCCCCCCGCGCCCGTGGCGCCTGGTGGCTCTACGCCCTCGCCCTCGGCGCGCTCTGCGCGGAATGGCTCCTGCGCCGCAGGATCGGGCTACGCTGAGCCGCGCCCATGGCGCATCTTTCTTGAATGGCCGCCTGGTTCGCCCGCTCCAAGACCGACACGCCGCGCCGCACGCTCTGGCAGCGCATCAAGGACGTCGCGCTCACCGACGTCACGGTGCTCGCGCGCGGCGGCGTGGACGCGGGGTCACTCGAACATCTCGAGCAGATCCTCCTCGAATCGGATTTCGGCGTGCCCGTCACGCAGCGCCTCGTGGCCGACATCCAGCGCCGCGCCGCGCGCGGCGAGGTCAAGTCGCGCGATGATTTCGAGACGGCGCTGCGCGATAGCGTCGCCGCCGCGCTGACGGCGGGGCGCAGCGATCCCGCGCTCGCGTTCGCCGCCGAGGGGCCGACGGTCATCCTCGTGCTCGGCGTGAACGGGGCGGGGAAGACCACCTTCATCGGCAAGCTCGCGTCGCGGCTGCGCGGTGAGGGGAAGCGAGTGCTGATGGCGGCGGGCGACACCTTCCGTGCCGGCGCGATCGACCAGTTGAAGATCTGGGCCGAGCGCACCGGCTCCGAGTTCGTCGCTGGCTTCCCCGGCGGCGATCCCGCCGCCGTGGCGTTCACCGCCATCGACGCCGGCGTGTCGCGCGGCGTCGACGTCATCATCGTCGACACCGCGGGACGGCTCCACACGAGCGACGACCTGATGGCCGAGCTCATGAAGGTGAACCGCGTCATCGGCAAGCGGCTCGACGGCGCGCCGCACGAATCGCTGCTCGTGCTCGACGGCACGATCGGCCAGAACGCCGTCGCGCAGGCGAAGACCTTCGCGGCCGCCGTCACGGTGACGGGGCTCGTCGTGACGAAGCTCGACGGCACCGCGAAAGGGGGCGTCGTGCTCGCCGTGCACGAGGCGCTCGACGTGCCGGTGAAGTTCGTGGGGCTCGGAGAGCGCGCCGAGGACCTCGTGCCGTTCGACGCCGCGCAGTACGCCCGGGAGCTGCTCGAGGGGTGAGCGCCGCGCGAGCGCCGGGCCGCTCACTCGACACCGCCGTCACGTATCTCTCCGGCGTGGGCCCGGCCCGCGCCGATGCCCTCCGTCGGCTCGGCATCTTCACGGCGCGCGACCTCTTCCTGCACATCCCGCACCGCTACGAGGACGCGAGCACCGTCTCACCCATCGCCAAGCTGCGCATCGGCGACGACGTCACCGTCATCGGCAAGGTCGTCTCGAAAGGCGTGCTGCCGACGCGGAAGGGACTGCGCGTGTTCCAGGCGGTGGTGCAGGACGCGAGCGGCCTCATCGAAGCGTCGTTCCCGGGACAGCCCTTCCTCGACCGCACGATCAAGAAGGACGACGTGCTGCTCCTCACGGGGCCGGTGCGCTTCTTCCACGGGCGGCAGCTCGTGCCGCGCGAGTTCGTCAACCTCGGCGCCGACGAGGGGGCCACCGCCGAAGGGCGCGTGCTCTCCGTCTACCCGGCGACCGAGGGATTCTCGTTCAAGCAGATCCGGTCGCTCATCGAGCGCCATCTCGACGAATACCTGCCGCTGTTCACGGAGTACCTCCCGCCGGAGGTGATCGCGCGCGCCGGCGTGCCGCCGATCGGCGAGGCCCTTCGCGCCGTGCATCGCCCCACCTCGCTCGCCGAGGCGCATCGCGGTCGCTCGCGGCTCGCCTTCGAGGAACTGCTGAGCGTGCATGTGCTGCAGGCGCGCGCCAAGGCGCTGGCGCGCGAGGCCCGGGCGGGGATCACGTTCACCAATCGGCGCGAACTCACCTCGAAGCTCAAAGCGTCGCTGCCGTTCGAGCTCACGGGCGCGCAGGTGCACGCCGTACGCGAGATCGTCGCCGACATGTGCAGCGACCGCCGCATGCACCGGCTGCTCCAGGGCGACGTGGGGAGCGGGAAGACCGTCGTCGCGCTCTTCGCCGCGCTGCTCGCGATGGAGAACGACTATCAGGTCGCGATGATGGCGCCGACGGAACTGCTCGCCGAGCAGCACGCGCGCACGTTCACGACGCTGCTCGCGCCGCTCGGCATCTCGCCCGTGCTCGTCACCGGCAGTCTTGGCGCGAAAGCTCGGCGCGAGGCGGCGACGCTCCTTGCCGGCGCGGCGCCCGTGCTCGCGGTCGGCACGCACGCCCTCGTGCAGGAGAGCACGACCTTCGCGCGGCTCGGCCTCGCCATCGTCGACGAGCAGCACCGGTTCGGCGTCGAGCAACGCGGTGCGCTCGGCAAGAAGGGGGCGCGTCCCGACGTGCTGCTCATGTCGGCCACGCCCATCCCGCGTTCGCTCGCCCTCACACTCTACGGCGATCTCGACGTGAGCGTGCTCGACGAGCGCCCCCCGGGGCGGCAACCCGTCACCACGGCGCGCCGTCCCGAGTCGGCGCGCGAGAAGGTGTATGCGTTCGTCGAGAAACAGCTCGAGGCCGGACGACAGGCGTACGTCGTGCTCCCCATCATCGAAGAGAGCGAGAAGCTGGCGCTCCGCGCGGCGACTCAGGCGTTCGAGGAGCTGCGCACCGGGCACTTCGCGCACCGACGCGTCGCGCTCCTGCACGGCCGCCAGTCGTCGGACGAGAAGGACGCGACGATGCGCGCCTTCCGCGACGGCACCGTCGACGTGCTCGTCGCGACGACGGTGATCGAGGTCGGCATCGACGTCGCGAACGCGACCGTGATGCTCATCGAGCACCCGGAACGGTTCGGCCTCTCGCAGCTGCACCAGCTTCGAGGGCGCGTCGGTCGCGGCGCCGAGGAATCGTTCTGCATCCTGCTCGGCGACGTGAGCCCCGAGACCGCCGGGCGCCTCGACATCTTCGTCGACACCGAGGATGGTTTCGAGATCGCGCGCGCGGACCTGCAGCTGCGCGGGATGGGCGACCTCTTCGGCGAGCGCCAGCACGGCGAGACGATGTTCAAGGTGGCCGACCCGCTGCGCGACGAGGAGTTGAACGAGGTCGCGCGCGCGTGCGCCACCGAGTTGCTCGCCGCCGACCCCGCGCTGTCGAAGAAGGAGCATAAGGCGTTCCACGACGTGCTGCGGAAACGGTATGCGCGGGCGATCGAGTTGTTCAGGGTGGGGTGAGCGGCCACCCCGCTGCATCCCGCTTCCGGTCGTACATGGATCCATCCCGGATCTCCATGTACGTCGACGCCCCGCTGAACGGCCCGAACCCGAACGGCGCATAGAGCGTCTGCGCGTCGCGCGTCATCAGCGCGAACCGGCGTAGCCCCTGCAGCGCGGGGCACTCCACGATGCACGCGACGAGGAACTTGCCAAGCCCTCGCCCGCGGTGTGCGTCGAGCACGAATACGTCGCTCAAGTAGGCGTACGTCGCCCGGTCGGTGATCGCCCGGGCGAATCCCACCTGCGTACCGTCGGCGAGATACACGCCGAAGTTCAGTGAGTGACGCAGTCCCCGCTCGAGCACCGCGCGCGGCATCCCCGGCGCCCAGTAGCTCGTCGAGAGGAATCCGTGCACCACATCGATGTCGAGCCGTGCGTCGTCCGTCGAGACGACCACGCCGTCGTCACGCCGCCACTCGAACGGACCGGTCTCGCGTGCGTCCGGCGCGGTCACGCGGCCACCGGCACGTCAGCCAAGCCCGCGGTCACGGCTTGCCCGCGCCGATGTCCGGCACGTACGCCATCCCATCCGGCTCACGTCCGGCCGTGATCGTGCGCACGACCTTCCGCGTCGCGATGTCCACTTCGGCGAGCCGGTCGTGGGCCGCCAGCGCGACCCACGCCCGCTTCCCATCCGGCGCGATGAGGATGCCGAGCGGCGTCGCCGAGCGGCCGAACTGCGTGAGCACCGTCGGCTTGCCGAGCGCTTCGTCGTAGGGGAACTCGATGTTGCCGAGGAGCTTCCGGCTCTTCGCGTCGTACACGCCCACCGTGCTCGACTGAGCGTTCGACTGGAGCACCGTCTGGCCGTCGGGGGTGAAATGCAGACGGTTGGGGAACTGCCCGCTCGGCCACGCGGCGATCGAGTCGAGCGTGTTCGCATCGAGGATCGTGATGCGGTTGAGCGGACGGTCCGCGGTCCACAGCTCGCGCCCGTCGGGGGAGAGGTCGATCGCCTCGGGCCCCTTGCCGTTCGGCGCCGTCTTCACGAGCACCCCCTTCTCGAGATCGAGCAGCGAGTTCGAGCCCGAGAAGATGTTCGACGTCCACACCCGCTTGCCGTCCTTCGACAGGACGAGCAGATGCGTGCCCCCGACCCCCGTGCTGATCGCCTTCTCGATCTTCCCCGTGGCCGCCTCGACGACGAACACCGCCTGCGCGAGCTCGCTCGTCACCACCACGCGCTTGCCGTCGGGGAGCCAGGCGATGCCGTGCGGGCGCTTGTATTCACCGAGCTCGATCGTCCGCACGGCCGTCCGCGCGCGCAGGTCGAGCAGCGTGAGCGAATGCCCCGGGGTGGTGCCGCCATAGTTCGACGCCATCGCCCACCGCCCGTCGGGCGACACGGCGATCTCGTGCGGGCCGTCTCCCACCGGCATCGTCGCCACGGTGCGGCCGTCGGCGAGCGAGATGATCGACGCCGTCGCCTCGCTCTTGTTGAGCACGACGAGTCCGGGCTGCTGGGCGGCCCCGGCCCGGGGGGCGGCGAGCGTGCCGAGGACGAGCGGGAGGAGCAGGGTGTGACGGCGCATCGAGTCTCCGTTCGGGTGGCGTGTTCGACTATACTTTAGCGATTCCCGCACCCGTCCAGAACCGTCCCCCCAGAGGTAGCTGATGTCTCCACGAGTGCTGCGCGGCGCCACCCTGCTGTCGGCCGCCGCCGTTCTCATCGTCTCCGGCGCGGCGATGTCCCGTTCGACGACCGCCGCCGCCCCCTGCGATCCCGACAACGCGAGCCTCACTCTCCCGGCCGGCTTCTGCGCGACGGTGTTCGCCACCGGCCTCGGCGCCCCGCGCCACATGGTCGTCGCGCCGAATGGCGATGTGCTCGTCATCATCAACCCCTTCGCGACGAACGCCGAGGCGGGAGGCGCGCGTGAGGGCGGCTCCCTCACCCTGCTGCGCGACGCCAACGGCGACGGCAAGGCGGAGTTCCGCAAGAAGCTCGCGCCGGGGAGCGGCACCGGCATCGGCCTCCACGGCGGCTACGTCTACTTCTCGACCGCCTCGACCATCGTCCGCGCGAGCTACCGCGCCGGCGACACCACCATCGGCCCCGTCGAGACGGTGATCGCCGACCTGCCGAACAACGGCAACCACCGCGCGAACAACTTCGTCATCAACGGCTCGACGCTGTACCTCAACGTCGGATCGGCCACGAACTCGTGCCAGAACCCCGACCGGAAGCCCGGCGTGAAGGGTGTCGACCCGTGCGTGGAGCTCGAGACGCGCGCCGGCATCTGGGCCTTCGACGCCGACAAGACCGGCCAGCACATGGCCGACGGCACGCACTACGCCACCGGCATCCGCAACTCGGTCTCGCTCACCGTCGATCCGCGCGACAACACGCTGTGGGCCACGATGCACGGTCGCGACGGCCTCCAGTCGCCTCCCGTGGGGCAGTGGACCTTCACCAACGAGTACGGCGCCGAGAACCCGGCCGAGCAGGTCAACCACATCACCAAGGGTTCGAACTTCGGCTGGCCCTACTGCTATTTCTCCACCGAGGAGGAGAAGCTGGTGACGGCGCCGGAATACGGCGGCGACGGCAAGAAGAGCGATCGCTGCGCCGACAAGTCGCAGCCCGTGTACTGGTTCCCGGCGCACTGGGCCCCGAACGACATGATGTTCTACTCGGGCAAGCAGTTCCCGGCCGAGTACCGCGCCGGCGCCTTCGTCGCCTTCCACGGCTCCTGGAACCGCGCCCCGCTCCCGCAGCAGGGCTTCCGCGTGGTGTTCCTGCCGATCAGCGGCGGCAAGGCCGGCACGCACAAGGATTTCGCCACCGACTTCTCGAACAACGGCGGCCCAGGGAAGGATGGGCATCTGCACCGTCCCACCGGACTCGCGCAGGGCACCGACGGCTCCGTCTACATCGCCGACGACGTCGGCGGCACCATCTACAAGGTCAGCTACAAGGGCAAGTGATGACCACGTACGCGCGCATCGACGAACTCTCCGCCCACGCCGGCACGACGGTCACCGTCCGCGGCTGGGTCACCCATCTCCGCTCGTCCGGGAAGGTCGCCTTCATCGTGATGCGCGACGGCACCGGCATCCTGCAGACGGTGCTCGTGAAGAACGCCGTCCCGCCGGAGGCGTGGGCGCTCTTCGGGGAACTCACGCAGGAGGCGTGCATCGCCGTCACCGGCGAGGTGCGGGCCGATGCGCGCGCGCCGGGCGGCTATGAACTGGGGATCGCGGGGCTCGAGCTCATCGGCGCGAGCCCGCTCGACTATCCGATCCAGCCGAAGGAACACGGGATCGACTTCCTGCTCGACAACCGCCACTTCTGGCTCCGCACGCCGCGGCAGGTCGCGATCTTCCGCATCCGCAACGAGATCGAGCAGGCGATCCACGACTTCTTCTACGACCGCGGCTTCCTGCGCGTCGACACCCCGATCCTCACGGCGGCCATCGGCGAGCGTAGCGGGCTCTTCAGCACCGAGTACTTCGAGGAAGGGAACGCCTTCCTCGCGCAGACGGGGCAGCTCTACGGCGAGGCGGCGGCCGCCGCGTTCGGGAAGATCTACACCTTCGGGCCGACGTTCCGCGCCGAGAAGAGCAAGACGCGGCGCCACCTCACCGAGTTCTGGATGATCGAACCGGAGGTCGCGTTCAACGAAAGTGAAGACAACATGAAGCTGCAGGAAGACATGTTGACCTTCATCGTCGGCCGAGTGCTCGAGCGCCGGCAGGCCGAGCTCAAGGAGTGCGAGCGCGACGTCAGCAAGCTCGAGAGCGTGAAGACGCCGTTCCCGCGCATCGACTACTCCGACGCCGTCGCCACGCTCCAAAAGAAGGGGAGCAAGGTGCAGTGGGGGGACGACCTCGGCGCCGAGGACGAGGCGCTGCTCGTCGAGGATTACGACCGCCCCGTCTTCGTCATGAACTACCCCAAGGAGGCGAAGGCCTTCTACATGAAGGAGAACCCGGCCGATCCGCGCACGGTGTTGTGCGACGACTGCCTGGCGCCAGAGGGGTACGGCGAGATCATCGGCGGCTCGCAGCGCGAGGACGACCTCGAGAAGATCCTGCACCGCCTGCGCGAGGAGAAGCTCCCCGAGGAGGCGTACGACTGGTACCTCGCGCTGCGGAAGTACGGCACGTTCCCCCACTCGGGGTACGGGCTCGGGCTGGAGCGTACGGTGGCGTGGATCTGCGGGAGCCAGCACATCCGCGAGTGCATCGCGTTCCCGAGGATGATGCACCGGCTGCGCCCGTAACTAGTAAAGCAGTGTACCGTGTAACGTTCTCCGTGAACGGTGCACGGTACACTGCAGTTGCGACGCCACCCGGCGGCGCATAGTCACCGCCTGTCAGGTTTTCACCGACTCGGCTGTCGATCATCGCCGCTGTTGACAGCGCGCGGCGGGGGTTAGTGTCAGGAGACCCATCATCCGGTTCCGACGCTGACTCTCGTGCACCGCCTCCTCCACCGCCGTGCCTCGCTCGCCGCCCTTCGCCGGGCGACGGGAGTCGTCGTGCTCGCGCTCTTCGCGCGGCAATCGATGGCGATGGCCTGGATGATGGTGCCGTCGGCGGCCTCTGCCGCTCCGGCGGCGATGCCGGGGATGATGCAGCATCATCACGCGCCGGCCGCTCCCACCGCACCGGCGGCACCGCGACACGACGCGGGGTGCGACGGCGCCGTACCGTCGGCGTGCTGCGCCCTCGGCAGCGGTTGTATCGTCGCGGCGACCGTCACGTCCGCGGCCTTCGCCGCGCCGGCCTACGCGCCATCCGCGCGGTCGGCCCCGTTCGCGAACGCGCCGCTCTGGCGCGACATCTCGCCGGCCGACCCGCCGCCTCGAGCCTGACCTGATCGTCCGCGCGGCCCCACGGCCGCGCCCTCGACGCGCGTCCGCCGTCGAGCCGCATCCGGCACCATCGGATGCCACGACATCAGGATCGGAGGAAGCTCGTGTTTCCCGTCATGCATCGTGCCGGGCCGCGCCGTTGGTCGCGGACCGTCGCTCATCTCGTCATCGCCCTGCTCGCCCTTCCGGCGTGCGCGTCGTCGCAGTCTCCCGCCGCGCCGCCGCGCGATTCGCTCCGGCTGGGCACGCTGCTCGACGCGGTCGAGCGGGGGAGCCCCCGTCTCGAAGCCGCCCGTGCCACGGCCCGCGCGGCCCGTGCGCGCGTGCCGGGCGTCACGCGTCCCCCGGACCCGCAATTCCAGGTCGGGTGGATGAATTACGAACTGCCCGGTCTCCGGCCGATGGACGTGCTCGGCATGACGCAGGTGCAGCTCATGCAGATGGTGCCCGTGGCCGGCAAACTGCGGCTCGCCGGCGAGGCCGAGACGGCGCGGGCCGACGCGAGCGCCACGCGCGTGATGGACGTCTCCCTCGACCTGCGAGCGCGCGCGTCGATGATCTTCTACGACATCTACGTCGCCGATGGCACCCTCGGCGTCGCGCGCGACACGAAGCGCCTGTTGCAGGAGATCAGCGATCTCGCGGCCAAGATGTATCAGGTGGGAGAGGGACGTCAGGCCGACGTCCTCAGGGCCGACGTCGAGCTCGCGAGGATGCAGGAGGACATCATCCGCATGGAGACGATGCGGACGACGATGGCGGCGCGACTGAACGCGCTGCTCGCGGCGCCATCGGATGCCGCGGTCGGCGCGCCCCAACTGCCGCGCTTTCCGGCGGCACTGCCCACGCTCGATTCGCTCGCCCAGCTCGCCGAGCGGCATCGTCCGATGCTTCGCGCGGGTGAGCAAGACGTAGAGGCCGCGGACGCCTCGGCGCGCCTCGCGCAGCGCGAGATCTGGCCGGACGTGCAGGTGGGCGTGCAACTCGGCACGCAGGGCGGTGCGATGGGGCCGCAGCGCATGGGGAGCCTCATGGTGGGCGCGTCGCTGCCGGTCTTCGCCGGGAGCCGTCAGCTCCAGATGCGCGAGGAGGCGAGCGCGATGCGTGCCATGGCGGCGGCGGAACTCGCCTCGATGCGCGCCGACACGCGCGGCGCTGTCGGCGAAGCGCGTGCGGACCTCGTGCGCGCGCGACGCCTCACGGAGCTCTATCGCACATCCGTGCTGCCGCAGGCGGAGGCGACGGTCACGTCTTCGCTCGCCTCGTATCGCGTGGGCAGCGTGAACTTCATGACGCTGCTCGACGCGCAGATGACGCTCAATCGCTACCGTCAGGAGTTGGTCACGCTCGAGGCCGAGGAAGGGAAGGCCTGGGCCACACTCGAGATGCTCACCGGGCGCGTGCTCGTCGACGCGCGATCCGCCCAGCCGGCGCGCCCGGCAGGAGAACCACGCCGATGAACGACCAGACCACATCGCCGCCCGCGCGTGAACGCTCGCCGTTCGATCCCGCACCCCGCGGTGCCGCGGCCGCCGCACGGCGCTGGGTGATCTTCACCGTCATCGTCGCCGGCGGGATCGCCGGCGCGTGGTGGTTCACCCGGGCGAAGCGGGCGAGCGCACCGCCCGCTCCGGCGGCAGCGCTGGACTCGACCGGGAGTCCGGTGATGCTCGCGCCCGACGCGGCCCGGCGCATCGGCGTCACCTACGCCGTCGTCGAGCGTGGGCCGCTCCTGTCGGAGGTCCGGACCGTCGGCCTCGTGACCGTCGACGAGTCGAACGTGAAGACCATCGCACCGAAGGTCGACGGGTACGTGGAGCAGCTGTACGTGTCCTTCACCGGTCAGCAGGTGGAGGAGAACGATCCCGTCCTGCGGCTCTACTCGCCGATGCTCGTCACGGCGCAAGAAGAGCTCTTGCTCGCCCGCAAGCTCGTCGCCGACGTCGCGCACGGCGACGCCGAGGCGACGCGGAACGCCGAGTCGCTCCTCGCCGGCGCGCGACGCCGCCTCAAGTACTGGGATGTGCCCGATGCCGACGTGGCGCGACTCGAGCGCACCGGCGAAGTGCAGAAGACGCTCACCCTTCGCTCGCCGCTGCGCGGGGTCGTCGTGCAGAAGAACGTCCAGTCGGGGCAGCGGATCATGGCGGGCGACCCGGTCCTGCAGGTGGCGGACTTGCGCGAGGTGTGGCTCGAGGGCGAGGTGTTCGAGCGCGATCTCGCGGCGGTGCGCCTGGGCGAGGCGGTGACCGCGGAATTCGCCTCGGCGCCCGGGAAGCCCCGCGAGGGACGCATCACGTTCATCGCGCCGACGATCTCGGCCGACACGCGCACCACGCGCATCCGCGTGGCGCTGTTGAACGTCGACGGGGCGCTCAAGCCGGGGATGTATGCCACGATCCGCATCCGGGGCGATGCGGGCGCGAGCGTGCTCAGCGTCCCGCGTGGCGCCGTGCTGATGACGGGCACTCGCGTCTTCGTGTTCGTGAAGGGCGCCGACGGGATGCTCACGCCGCGCGAGGTCGAACTGGGCGGCAACACCGACGACCGCATGGAGATCCGCCGCGGCGTCGCCGAAGGCGAGACCGTGGTCTCATCGGCCACGTTCCTCGTCGACGCCGAGTCGAACCTCGGTGCCGCGCTCGGGGCGATGGCGAACATGCCGGGGATGGACGGCGCCGCGCCAAAGTCCGCGTCGCCGGCGAATCCGCCGGCGGCATCGCCGGTGAAGACTCCGGCCGCGAAGCCGGCCGACCCGATGCGGGATATGCCCGGGATGGACCACACCTCGAAGAAGCCGTGAGGCCGCCATGCTGAAACGCATCATCGCCTGGTCGGTCCGCGAGCGTCTCATCGTGTTGCTGTTCACGGCGGGCGCCATCGCGGCCGGCGTGTGGGCGCTCAAGCGCACGCCGCTCGAGGCGCTTCCCGACCTGAGCGACGTGCAGGTCATCGTGCAGACGGAGTACAGCGAGCAGGCGCCGCGCATCGTCGAGGACCAGGTGACGTACCCGATCGCCGCCGGGATGCTCAAGGTGCCCGGCGCGAAGGCCGTGCGCGGCTATTCCTTTTTCGGCGTCTCGTTCGTCTACGTGATCTTCGAGGACGGCACCGATCTGTATTGGGCGCGCAGCCGCGTGCTCGAATACCTGAACGGCATCGCCGGCCAGCTCCCGAAGGCCGTCGTGCCCACGCTCGGCCCCGACGCGACGGGGCTCGGGTGGGTGTACCAGTACGCCCTCGAGGACACCACTGGTCGGCTCTCGCTCGCCGAACTGCGCAGCGTGCAGGACTGGTACGTGCATCACTATCTGCTCTCCGTGCCGGGCGTCGCCGAGGTGGCGAGCATCGGCGGATACGAGAAGCAGTACCAGGTCGATCTCGATCCCGCGAAGCTGCTCGCCTACCGCATCCCCATCACGCGCGTGATGTCGGCGATCCAGGACGCCAACGCCGACGTCGGTGGCATGGTGATGGAGCTCTCCGAGCGCGAGTACATGGTGCGCGGGCTGGGCTACATCAGATCGATGGCCGATATCGAGAACGTCGTCGTCGGCGCGACGGCGTCGGGTACGCCCGTGCGCGTGGCGGAACTGGGGCGGGTGTACATCGGCCCCGCGGTGCGCCGGGGCGTGGCCGAGTACGACGGGCGCGGCGACGCCGTGGGGGGCATCGTCGTCATGCGGTTCGGGCAGAACGCGCTGACGACCATCGCCAACGTGAAAGCGCGCCTCGCCGAGATCCAGCCGGGGCTGCCGCCCGGCGTCGTGCTGCGCCCGGTGTACGACCGCAGCGGCCTCATCGAGCGCGCCATCGGCACGCTGCGCGAGAAGCTGGTCGAGGAGAGCATCATCGTCGCCGTCGTCTGCATCGTGTTCCTCCTGCACGCGAGTTCGGCGCTCGTCGCGATCCTCACCTTGCCGGTGGGCATCCTCATCGCGTTCGTGGCGATGCGGTTCGTCCCGGTGGGCGCCGACATCATGTCGCTCGGCGGGATCGCCATCGCCATCGGCGCGATGATCGACGCGGCCATCGTGATGATCGAGAACATGCACAAGCACCTCGAACGGGCGATCGTGGCCAAGGAGGCGGCGGGCACGCCGGGGGCGGTGCGTGCGGACGCCGCGCATATGGACACGGCGCTGCTCACCACCGCGGAGCGCTGGCGCGTCGTCGTCGAATCGGCGCAGGAGGTGGGACCGGCGCTCTTCTTCTCGCTGCTCATCATCACCGTGGGGTTCCTGCCGGTCTTCACGCTCGAGGGGCAGGAAGGGCGGCTCTTCAAGCCGCTCGCGTTCACCAAGACGTTCTCGATGGCCGCGGCGAGCGTGCTCTCCGTGTCGCTCGTGCCCGTCGCGATGGGGCTCTTCATCCGCGGCCGGCTGTACCGCGAACGGGCGAACCCCATCAACCGATTCCTCATCGCCGTCTACCGTCCCGTCATCACGACGGTGTTGCGGCACCGGTGGATCGTCATCGGCGGAGCGTTGGCGGCCGTGGCCCTCACCTGGATCCCCTGGTCACTGCTCGGCAGCGAGTTCATGCCACCGGTCGAGGAGGGGACGATCCTGTACATGCCGACGACGCTGCCGGGGGTGAGCGTGGCGCGGGCGCGTGAGATCCTCCAGACCCAGGACCGCATCATCAAGTCGTTCCCCGAGGTCGATCACGTGTGGGGCAAGGCGGGTCGCGCCGAGACGGCGACCGATCCGGCGGGACTCGACATGATCGAGACGACCATCACGCTGAAGCCCGAGGGCACGTGGCGCGCCGGGATGACCTACGACAAGCTCGTGGCGCAGATGGATTCGGCCGTGCGGTTGCCTGGCGTGACGAACGCCTGGACGATGCCCATCAAGGCGCGCAACGACATGCTCGCGACCGGCATCCGCACGCCGGTGGGCATCAAGGTGTTCGGCCCCGACCTGGCGACGCTCGAACGCGTCGGCCGGGAGATCGAGCGCGCCGTGCAGCAGGTGCCCGGTACGCGGAGCGCCTTCGCGGAGCGCGCGGTGTCGGGCTACTACCTCGACATCGACATCGACCGCCAGGCGGCGGCGCGCTACGGTCTCAACGTCGGCGACGTGCAGACGGTGATCGCGACCGCGATCGGCGGCATGGTGATCACGCAGACGATCGAGGGACGCGAGCGGTATGGCGTGCGCGTGCGCTATCCGCCGGAGTTGCGCGACACGCCGGAGAAGCTGGCCGCCGTGCTCGTGCCGGTCGCCACAGCGGGCGGCGCCGCCACCGCCGGCTCCGGGGGAGGGATGGGCGCCGCCGGCGCTGGCTCGCCGGGAGGCGTGACGCAGGTGCCGCTCGGGCAACTCGCGACGATCAAGCAGGTGGCCGGTCCGATGGTCGTGCGCACCGAGGCCGCGCAGCCCACGGCGTGGGTGTACGTGGACGTCGTCGGCCGGGACATCGGCAGCTACGTGAAGGAGGCACAGGCCGCCGTCGCCAGGACGGTCGTGATCCCGGCGGGCTACAGCGTCGTCTGGAGCGGACAGTACGAGTACATGCTCCGCGCGAAAGCGACGATGGCGCTCGTCATCCCCACGACGCTCGCGATCATCTTCCTGCTGCTCTTCTTCAATTTCAAGCGGGTGGGCGAGACGGTCATCGTGATGCTCTCGCTGCCGTTCGCGATCGTCGGCGGCCTCTGGTTCGTGTGGGCGCTGGGCTACAACTGGTCGGTCGCGGTGGCGATCGGATTCATCGCCCTCGCCGGCGTGGCCGCGGAGACCGGCGTGGTGATGTTGATCTACCTCGACCACGCGTGGGAGGCGCGCCTGCGCGCCGGGCACGCCGCGACGCTGCACGATCTGTACGACGCCGTGATGGAAGGCGCCGTCGACCGCGTGCGCCCCAAGATGATGACGGTCACGGCGATCATGGCGGGACTCCTCCCGATCATGTGGTCGAACGGCACTGGGGCCAGCGTCATGAAGCGCATCGCCGCGCCGATGATCGGCGGGATGGTGAGCAGCACCGTGCTCACGCTGCTGGTGATCCCGGCGGTCTACTCCCTCTGGAAGGAACGGGACGTGGCCCGCTGACCGCGGACCGCCGCTACACGCGCGCCACGGCGCGTGAGGGCCTCTGCGAGCCCTCCGATGGCCTGCCGCTGGCCCACCGCGTGCCGACGGAGTACGCCGTCGGTGCGATGGTGCGCGCCGCGAGTCGCGCGCATCATGCGCACGACACATGCGCGCGGGATCACCCCGAACCCAGGACGGCGAGATGAGCAAGCTGACGATGACGATCACGGGCATGACGTGCGGCGGCTGCGTCAGCGGCGTCCGCGCCGCGCTCGTGCGGAGCCCCGGCGTGATGCACGCCGACGTGAAGATCGGATCCGCGACGGTCACGTACGATCCCGCCGTCACCAATCCCGACGCGCTGAGCGGTGCTGTCGCCGCGGCCGGGTTCACCGCGGCGGCGTGATGCAGAACCGCATGGCGAACGGCTACGGCATGATGAACGGGTCCGGCACCGCGACGATCCTCGGCGTGCTGCTGGCGATCTTCCTGATCCTGGCCATCGTCAGGATGGTCAAGCAGAAGTGACCGTCGCGCGGGCCGGCAGAGGTATCGTCTTCGGCGCCGGAGCGGACGTCACGATCGAGGCAGCGCAGGTCCGGCGGTCAGCTGGTGTCAGTAATCCCCTGACCCGGTTACGGCGATCGGCGGACTCCACATGGCGATGATGACGGGGATGGAGATGCTCGTCGTCGTGAACGAGGGAACCGTGACCGGACCCCAGGTCGCCGGCACCTCGAGCTGGTCGACCGACCGGCGCACGCTCACGTTCATGCCGGCCGCCGCGCTCAAATCGAAGACGACCTATGTCATCCATCTCTCGCCGAGCCTCGCCGCGACGAACGGCAAGACGATCGACATGTCGCAGGGAATGAAGATCGGCGGCCAGGTCGTCACCGGCGGCATGATGGGCTCCGCCGGTGGTGGCATGATGAACGGATCGTGGGGGCCCGGCATGTCCGGCGCCGGCTGGAAGGCGTCTGACGGCACATTCGGCATGCTGTTCACCTTCACGACGGCGTAACACCCTCTCGGATGCCGGCACGGCTCCGCCGCGCCGGCGTGGTCTGCCTCATCCGCCGGAGCTCCACCTCCGAGACGATGAACCCGAAGCCGGGCCATCCTCCCGACCGCACGGCGCGCTCGAACGCGGCCTTCGCCTGCGCCGTGTCGCCTCTCACGAGGTACCAGTTGCCCAGCCCGAAGTTCAGCGTCGCGGCCTGCACGTCGGCGGTGTCGGAGGGCGCGATCAACTGTTCGGGACTCACCTCGCCACGGTACAGCCGCAGCCGCTTCACGTAGGCGTACTCCGGATCGTGCACCGCGAGCGAATCGGGATGGCGGTCGAGCATCGCCTTCGCCTCGGCCAGGCGGCCGGCGCGCGCGAGCGACATCCAGAGCCAGTCGGTGCTTCCGGCGAGTTCCCCCGCATCGGGGGCCAGCGGCTGGGCCCGCGTGAACGCCGCCGCGGCGGCGTCGAACTTCCCCTCGACGAAGCGCACGATGCCCAGATGGTACCAGAGGCCGTAGACGGCGCTGTCGAGGGCGAGCCCGCGCGCGAAGTCGGCCTTCGCCGCGGCGAACTCGCGCACCGAGAGGTGGCGGTGGCCGCGCCAACGGTAGAGCAGGGCGTCGTTCGGATGAGCCGCCAGCCCCTTCGTGAACGTCGCGATCGCGCCGCGCATGTCGCGCACGCCGGCCTGCGCCGTACCGAGCGCGATGATCTTGTCCACGTTCTTCGGGTCGAGCGCGAGCGCATGCTCAGCGCGCGCCACGGCGCCGGTGTCGCGCTGCGAGCGGTATGCGATCCCGGCCGGCGAGCGGTACTGGACGGTCGGCGCGCGCAGCGGCGTCAGTAGCCCCTGCTCGTCGAGCCATGCGGCGAAACGCTCGATCCACGTGTCCGTCGCGATATGCTTGGTTCGCATCCCGAAGCCGTGTCCGCCGTGCGCGTACATGTGCAGTTCCGCCGGATGCTTCGCGGCAAGCCATGCCGAATAGAGCGCCACGCTCTGCGGCGCGAGACCGAGGTCGTCGTCGGTCGCGGCGGTGACGAACATCGGCGGCGCGTCGGCCGGAACGGGACTCGCCGGCAGCGCGCCGGTGTACGCGTACACCGGCGCCACGAACGCGGGCCGGCTGTCGGGCGTGTAGTGATAGGCGAGGGCCGCGACGATCGTACCGCCCGCCGAGAAGCCCATCATCCCCACCCGGTTCGGCGCGATGCCGAACTCGTCCGCGTGCGCGCGAACCCACGTGACGGCGTTCTGCCCGTCCGCGATCGCGAGCGGGATGACCGCTCCAGTCAGCGCCTGGAACGCGCCCGGTGTCTTCATCGCGTTCGAGAACTCCGCCACCGCGTCATCGCCCGTGTGGGCGAGCCGGTACTTGAGGACGAACGCCGTGACGCCTCGCGCGGCCAGCCATTTCGCGACGTCCACGCCTTCGCTGTTGATCGACAGCGCGACGAATCCGCCGCCGGGGCAGATCACGACCGACGTGCCCGTGGCCTTCCCCGGTGCCGGCTGATACACCGTCAGCGTGGGGCGCGTGACGTTCGCCACGATCTGCGTGCCCCACGCAGGCGAGTAGTACGCGCGTTCGTCCTGTGCGGCGGGCTGCGAGCCAGGCGCGGTGCCCGGGTACAAAGGGATGACGCGCTGCGCGGCGAGCGGGACGCTCAGCATGAGCAGGGCGGCGGCGACGGCGGCTCGGTGCGTATGCATCAGCGACTTCCTCGTTTGGGCGTGAAGCTCAGCGTGTCGATGCGGCCCTGCCATCGCAGGTCACTCTCCCTTCTTCACCTCGTCCCACATCGCGTCGAGCACGGCCAGCCCCGCCGTGCGCACTTCGACCCCTCGCTCGGCGGCGAGCCGCTCGATCGCCTCGAACCGCCGCTGGAACTTGCCGTTCGCGCGGTCGAGCGCCAGCGCCGGGTGCACGCCGGCTTTGCGGCACAGATTCACCACGGCGAACATGAGGTCGCCCAGCTCATCCTCGAGCAGCTGGTGACGCGCGTCGCCGCTCGGCACGCCGTGCGTATCGAACGTCGCGCCGTGCTCGGCGATCACCGCCTCCACCTCGGCGAGTTCCTCGCGCACCTTCGCAGCCGGCCCCGTCACGTCGGGCCAGTCGAACCCGACCCCGGCCGCCCGCTCCTGCAACCGGTGCGCGCGATGGAGTGACGGCAGTCCCGCCGGCAGCCCGTCGCCGAGCGACCGGCGCGTCTTCGACTTCATCTGCTCCCACGGCTCGCGCGCCGGCGCGTCGCCGTAGAGCCACGGGTGCCGCTTCTCCATCTTCTGCACCAGCGAGCCCGCCACGTCCTGCACGTCGAACGCGCCGCGCTCCTCGGCGATGATCGCGTGGAACAGCACCTGCAGCAGCACGTCGCCGAGCTCGCTCCGCATCTCCGCGTCGTTGCCGGCGAGGATCGCGTCGTCGAGCTCGTGCATCTCCTCGTTGAGGTACGGGCGCAGCGACTCATGCGTCTGCGCCTTGTCCCACGCGTCGCGGGCGCGAAGGTCGCGCATGATGGCGAGGGCGTCGTCGAGCGTGGCGCGGCGAGGAGCGTCGGCGGTCATCGGCGGGGCAGCTGGAGGAACGGACGGCGGGGTGGGTCGGACGCCATTATAATAGCCGAACGTGCTCTTCACCGAACCGCGCTTCGCCCTCTTCGTCGCCGTCGCGCTCGCCGCGTACTACGCGCGACCGTTGCGCGCGTGGCAACCGGCGACGCTCGTCGTCGCGAGCCTCGCCTTCTACGCCACGGGGCAGGGGGCGCCGCTCGTCGCGCTGCTCCTCGCGAGCGCGCTCCTCAACGGCGGTGCGTCGTGGCTCGTCGCGCGGAGCGCCACGGCGCCCGCCCGACGCGCCTGGGCCGTCGCCGGCGTCGCGCTCAACCTCGGCGTGCTCGCCGTCTTCAAGTATCGCGCGCTCCTCTCGCTCCCCCTGCTGCCGGCCACGCTGCCGCTCCCGGTCGGGATCTCCTTCTACACGTTCCATGGCATCAGTCTCGTCGTCGATGTGTGGCGACGCGACTACCGCCCACCGGACCGCCCCGCGCGCCACGCGCGCGACACGCTGCTCTATCTCGTCTTCTTCCCGCAGCTGATCGCCGGCCCCATCGCCCGGGCGCGCAAGTTCCTGCCGCAGGTCACGCCGAAGCGATCGCGCGACATCCGGTGGCGCACGGCCGCGCGCGCCCTCATCGCGGGCTATTTCCTCAAGCTCTGCGTCGCCGACCACCTCCACCCGCTCACGGCGCTCCTCGACGCGCCGCTCTTCACGGCGCTCCCCGCGATGAACGTGCTCGCGCTGCTCGCCGGCTACTCGGCGCAGATCTTCGCCGACTTCGCCGGCTACTCGCTCATCGCCGTCGGCCTCGCGGCGCTCTTCGGCTACGTGCTGCCGCAGAACTTCGACCGTCCCTACGCCGCCACGTCGATGCGCGACTTCTGGCGCCGGTGGCATCGCTCGCTCTCGCAGTGGCTGCGCGACTACCTCTACCGTCCGCTCGGCGGCAGCCGCCGCGGCCGCGCGCGCACGGCGTTCAACATCCTCGTCGTCATGGCGTTGGGCGGGCTCTGGCACGGCGCGGCGTGGGGCTTCGCGCTCTGGGGACTCTGGCACGGCATCGCTCTCGTCGTCGAGCGCGCGCTCGTCGGTGACGCGCCACCGACGCCCGGGCGCGGGATCGCCGGCGCGCTGCGCGCGACGGCGGTGTTCGCGGTCGTCACGGCCGGCTGGACACTCTTCCGCTTCACCACGCTCGACCGGCTGCGCCTCTTCGCCCTCGCCCTGCGCGACGGCGCGACGGAGACGCCGATCGTGCTGCCGCTCCTCGTGCTCGCGCTCTACGCGCTTCCCGTGATCGCGCTCCACGCCATGCCGCGCCTCGGCGCGCGCACGGCGGCGCGGTGGGCCCGCTGGGCTCCGGCGATCGACGGTCTGATGCTCGCGCTCATCATCCTCGATGCGGCGCCGCCGGCGCCCTTCATCTACTTCCAGTTCTGATGCGCGCCATCGCCGCGTTCACCGTCGGGTGGCTCGCCCTCTGGGCGCTCGTCGCGGCGTCGTTGCCGCGCACCCCCGCCATCCCCGACAGCGCGCTCAACAACGCCATCGCCGCCGAGCGCCTCCGCAGCGACGCCCTCGACGGTCGCACCGTGCTGCTCGGCAGCTCGCTCATCGGGCAGCTCCCCATCGCGCGCTTCGTTCCCGGCGCGCTGAACCTCGGCCTCAGCGCGCACGGGGCGGCCACGGGGGTACGCCTCGTCGATCGCGACGCGCACCTGCCCGCCGTCGCGGTCGTCGAGACCAACGAGCTCCTGGCTCCTCCCGACAGCGCCTACGTCGATTCGCTTCGCGCCGGCGTGTCGCGCCGCTCGCTCCCGCTCCGCGCGATGCGCTTCGAGTTCCGCCCGTCGACGCAGGCCATCGCCGCGCTCGTGCGCGTGTCGCGCCTGGTTCGACGTCTCGAGCCCGAGGCGGGGAAGCGCGCCGCCGAGCGCCGCGTGGCGGAGCGATGGGCGTCGCTGCCGCCCGATACCGCCGGCGCGCGCACCGTCGCGCGCTGGGTCGCCACGTGGCTTCGGACGTGGCAGCGGCAGGGGGTGCGCGTCGTGCTCGTCGAGCTGCCGCAGCACCAGCTCGTGATGGAGTCGGCGGCGCGCCGGGCCGCACGCCGGATCGTCGACGAGGAGCTTCCGGAGCGCGAGTTCCCGCGCCTCCGGCTTGGCGACCGCGCGTGGCGCACCTCGGATGCCCGGCACCTCGAGAGCGACGACGCCCTCGAGGCGGCACGCGCGCTCGCCGCCGCGCTTGCCCGCCCCTGAGACAGGGGATAGCATTAAAGGTTGCCAATGAATCAGGATCGAGACTCATTGCGCGCCTGGATCGACATCGATCTCGGCGCGCTTGTGCGCAATGGGGAGCGGCTCGCGCGCCATGCCGGCGTGCCGATCCTCCCCATGGTGAAGGCCGACGCCTACGGGATGGGGGTCGGCCCCGTCGTGCGCGCCCTCGAACCGCTCGACCCCATCGGCTTCGGCGTTTCCACCGCCGATGAGGGGCGCGAACTCCGCGCCCTCGGCGTCACACGCCGCGTGCTCGTCTTCACCCCCGTGCTGCCGCTCGATTTTGCGGCGCTGCGCGCCGCATCGCTCACCCCATGCCTCGGCGACCCCTCGGTGATCCAGGCGTGGCGCGAGAGCGGGGGTGGCGAGTGGCACCTCTCGATCGACACCGGCATGCATCGCGCGGGGGTGCGCTGGGATCGCATCGCCGACGTCGCCGACGCGGTGCGCGCCGCCCCGCCGGCGGGCGCCCTCACGCACTTCCACTCGTCGGAGAACGACGACGGCACGCTCGAGGTGCAGGAACAGCGGTTCCGCGACGCCCTCGACGCGCTCCCCGTGCGCCCCGTGCTGCTCCACGCCGACAACAGCGGCGCCATCGTCCGCCGCTCCCCCTCGGCGTGGAGCTTCGTGCGCCCGGGCGTGTTCCTCTACGGCGTCGGGAGCGGGCCCAAGGCGGCGATGCAGCCCGAAGCCGTCGCCCACCTGCGGGCGCGCGTCGTCGAAGTGCACGCGTTGGAGGCGGGCGAGTCGGTGAGCTATGGCGCCACGTGGATGGCGGCCGCGCCGGCACGCATCGCCACCGTCAACGCCGGCTACGCCGACGGGTACGCGCGATCGCTCGGCAACGCCGGCACCGCGCTCCTGCACGGCGAGCGCGTGCCGGTGCGGGGCACCGTGACGATGGACATGACGATGGTCGATGTCACCGGCGTCCCCTGCGCGCCCGGCGACGTCGTGACCCTCCTCGGTCGGGACGGCTCCCGCACGATCACCGCCGAGGAGCTCGCGGTTGAGTGCGGCCTCTCGCCGTACGAACTGCTCACCGGACTCCGGATGCGGCTCCCGCGGGTGTACGCGTGAGCGCGCGTCGCGCCGTCATCCTCGTGCTCGACGGGGTGGGCATCGGTCCGGCCCCCGACACGGCGGCGTACGGCGACGCAGGCAGCGACACGCTGGGCAACGTCGCGCGCGCCGTCGGTGGCCTCGCGCTCCCCAACCTCGAAGCCGCCGGGCTCGGCCTCATCGCGCCGCTCGCGGGTGTCGCGAAGGTCACGGCCCCGCGCGGCGCCTACGGACTGCTCGAGCCGAACTCGGCGGGGAAGGACAGCACCACGGGGCATTGGGAGCTCGCCGGGCTGCAGTTGAAGGTGCCGTTCCCGACGTATCCGAACGGCTTCCCGCCCGACGTCATCGAGGCATTCGCTGCGCGCACGGGGCGGGGTGTGATCGCCAACGTCGCGGGGAGCGGCACGGCGATGATCGACCGGTATGGCGCCGAGCATGTGGCGACCGGCCAGTGGATCGTCTACACGTCCGCGGATTCGGTCTTCCAGGTGGCGGCGCACGAGGACGTCGTGCCGCTCGCCGAGCTGTACGCGGCCTGCGAGGCGGCGCGCGAACTGCTGGTGCCGCCGCACAACGTCTCGCGCGTCATCGCGCGCCCGTTCACCGGTGCGGCGGGGGCGTTCGTGCGCACGGGCAACCGGCGCGACTTCTCGCTCGAGCCGCTTGGCGAGACGCTGGTCGACGCGCTGGCCGCCGCCGGCATCGCGCGCACCGGGGTGGGGAAGGTCGACGACCTCTTCGCGCGCCGGGGGATCGAGGGGGGTCACACCTCGGGCAACGCCGAGGGGATCGTGCGCATCCGGGAGTGGTTGGCGGCCGGAAGTGGGTTCTTGTTCGCCAACCTTGTAGATTTCGACCAGTTGTACGGGCACCGAAACGACGTGCCGGGGTTCTATAGAGCGTTGCGCGAGTTCGACGACGCCCTGCCATCCCTCATTGCCGCCCTCCGCGAGGACGACCTGTTCTTCATCACTGCCGACCATGGCAACGACCCGACGACGGCGTCGACCGATCACGCGCGCGAGGTCGTGCCGGTGATCGTGCTCGGTCCCGCGGTGCGTCCGGTCGCCATCGGCCGCCGGTCGACCTTCGCCGATCTCGGCGCGACGGTGGCCGACTGGATGGGGCTCGCCTTCCGTGGCGCCGGACGATCGTTCCTCCCGTTGCTGGTGGCGCGATGAGCGGCGCGACGGCGACGGCGCCGCAGACGGTGGCGCGTGAGGCGATGGCGCACGCGTACGCCCCGTACTCCGGATTCCGCGTCGGCGCGGCGCTCGTCGCCGCCGACGGCACGGTCTTCTCCGGCTGCAACGTCGAGAACTCGGCGTTCCCGGCCGGCACCTGCGCCGAACGTGGCGCACTCGCGGCCGCGGTCGTCGCCGGGCACCGCACGTTCACCCGCATCGTCATCGTCACCGAGGCCGAAGTGCCGACCCCACCGTGCGGCATCTGCCGCCAGGCGCTGGTCGAGTTCGCTCCGTCCCTCGACATCGTCAGCATCACGACCTCGGGCGCGGAAGCGCACTGGTCGCTGAGCGACCTGCTGCCGCATCCGTTCACGCCGCAGTCCCTGCATCATCTATGATCCGTCGCATCTCTCTCCTCCTCGCGGTCGTTCTCGCCACGGGAATCGCCGCCTGCGGGGAGTCGCTCACCACGAGCAACACCTGCCCGGCCCTCTGTCCGGCCCAGGATGTCGCCGTGCACGACACCGTCATCTCGCCGGTGCTCGCGTTCGACAGCACGTTCGTGGGCTTCCCCGACCGCGGCAACGAGCTCGGCCTGCTCCTCGCCACCCGCGGTGACACGGTGGAGACGCGTGGCGTCGTGCGGTTCGATTCGCTCCTCTTCTCCTATCCCGTGCCGAGCGACACGGCGCGTCCCATCACGACGGTGGACTCGACGCGCGTGAAGATCGTACTCGACCGCACGCGCGCGACCCTCCCGTCGTCGGTGCGCTTCGAGGTGTACGACGTCGACGACTCGACCGCCGACGACACGACGACGACGGCGGTGCTGGCGAAGTTCGTGCCGTCGCGCCGCCTCGGCTCCCTCACGGTGCTCAAGGACTCGCTCACCGACACGTTGCTCGTGCCGATCAGCGATTCGGCGATGCTCGCGAAGATCAAGGCGAAGTCGCGCCTTCGTCTCGGCTTCCGCGTCGACGGCACGGGGTCGGCCTCGGTGATCATGAAGACGACCGAGACGGGGTGGACCACGACGGTCACCTTCCGTCCAGCGCGCGACTCGACGATCCTCCCGATCACGATCAGCGCATTCTCGGGCACGCCCAAGGCGCAGCCCGACCTGCAGACGACGCTCACGGATTATCAGGTCATCGCCAAGTACAACATGCCCCCCGCGCCGCCGAACACGATGTCGGTGGGCGGCGTCCCCGGGCGGCGCACGTACCTGCGCTTCAACCTCCCGCGCTACATCACCGATTCGACGACCGTCGTGCGGGCCACGCTGCGGCTCACGCAGGTGCCAGTGGCGTTCGGCGGCGTGAACGACTCGATCACCGTCAAGACGCATCCCGTGCTCGCCGGCCCGCTCGTCACCGACCTTCGCCGCGCCGCGACGATCCTCGGCAGTTCCGGCATCGGCGTGTACGATTCGCTCCTCGTCGTGCCGACCGACACCGGCGTGAAGAACGTCGAGATGTACGGGCTCGTGCGCCTGTGGGGCGCGCAGGTGTCGCTCCTCGCGCCTCCTACGCGCTCCGTCGTGCTGCGCGCCTCGGAGGAATCGCTCTATCCGACCGAAGTGCGCTTCTACGGCACGAACGCGCCGCCGGCGCTGCGTCCCTCGATGCGCATCACGTACATCCCCAAAGTCACTTTCGGAGTCCCCTGATGCGCATCACGTCGCTTCCGTTCCGGCGCGTCGTGCGCACGCTCGCGCTCGCGGCCATCACCGTGCCGGCGCTCCGCGCGCAGGGCGCCCTCGGCCTGCAGGGGTTCGGGTATCCCGGCGGGCAGCTGAGCACGCGCTCGCTCGCCACGGGCGGGTCGCTCGCCGATTTCGATCCGCAGTCGCCGCTCAACCCCGCCGCGATCGGCGCTGGCGCGCGCGCGCTCGTCTACGCGCAGTACGACCCCGAGTTCCGCACCTCGTCGGTCGGCGGGCTTACGTCGCACGCGACCACCGCCCGGTTCCCGATGTTCGGCATCACCGCGCAGGCGGGGCAGGCCACCTTCGGCCTCTCCTTCTCGAGCTACCTCGACCGTTCGTGGTCGAACAGCTACGCCGACACGATCACGGTCAGCGGCACGCGGGTCGCCTCGAATGTCAACGCGTCGAGCGATGGCGGCATCTCCGACATCCGCGCCGCCGGGGCGTGGCGCTTCAGCGACCGGTTCGTGCTCGGTGTCGGCCTGCACTTCTATCCCGGGCGCAACAACACCTCCATCGGCCGCGAGTTCACCGATTCCGGAACGTTCGGCGGCTTCACCCAGAACGGCGAGATCACCTATGCCGGGAGCGCGCTCTCGGTCGGCATGGTCGGCACGCCGTTCTCGCACCTGAACGTCGCCGCGTCGGCGCGCTTCGGCAGCAACATCGACGTCCGGCAGGGTGATTCGACCGTGCTCGGCCGGGCGCGCATCCCGGGGCGCTACAGCGCCTCGATCGGCTACGACGGCATCCCCGGCTCGTCGTTCGCCTTCCGCTGGTCCTCCGAGCGGTTCAGCGATCTCAAGGGGCTCGGCACCGCCACGCTCCCCATCCAGGACGCGACCGACATCGGGTTCGGTGCCGAGCTCTCGGGGCCGAAGATGAACAACAGCGACGTCGCCATCCGGCTCGGCTACCGCCAGCGCGATCTGCCGTTCAGCCTGCGCGGCAACGCGGTGAAGGAGCTCTCCTACACGGGTGGGATCGGCCTGCCTGTGGCCTCGGGCAAGGGGATGATCGACATCGCGCTCTCGCGCGCGCACCGCACGACCGTGGGCGCCGACGAGACCGGCATGATCCTGAGCGTCGGGCTCTCGATCCGGCCCTGACCGGCACGCGTTCGATGGACGCCCCCACCGGACGCGACGCGGCGACGCCACTCATCCTCGTGGCCGACGACGTCGAGGCGAACGTCGAACTCCTCGTCGACCAGCTCGAGACGCTCGGGTTCCGCACGGTCGTCGCGATGAACGGACCGGCCGCCATCGCGGCGTGCCGCGATCACCGGCCCGACCTCGTCATCCTCGACGTGTCGATGCCCGGCGGCGACCTCGGCGTCGACGACCGGGACGCGGGCTTCGAGGTCTGCCGTCGCATCAAGCGCGACGCGCGCACGGCGCGCATCCCCGTCATCTTCGTCACCGCGCTCAACGACACTTCCGACCGGGTGAAGGCGATCGAAGCCGGCGGCGACGACTTCCTCACGAAGCCGCACCATCGCCTCGTGCTCAACGCGCGCGTCCGGGCCCTGCTCAAGCTCAAGGGCGCCACCGACGCGCTCGAGGAGTCACTCCGCCGCCAGCGCGAACTGCAGAAGGTGCGCGACGATCTGATGAAGATGATCGTCCACGACCTCAAGACGCCGCTCACGTCGATCCTCGCCACGCTCGAGATGATGCGCGACGGCGACTTCGGCGACCTCAGCGCGCCGCAGTCGCGCGCCCTCTCCGACGCCGAGGGGAAGGCCGAGGACCTCCTCGCGCTCATCGAGGACCTCCTCGAGGTGGCGCGCATCGAGGAGCAGACGATCACGCTCACCCTCGAGCCGATCGCCCCCGCGGCGCTCCTCGCCGAGATCGCGTACGACTGGTCGCTCCGCTTCCAGCAGGAGGGGACCACCGCCACCACCGAGTGCGCCGACGACGCGCCAGTGTTCACGGCCGACAAGGCGCTCATCAAGCGCGTGCTCTCGAACCTCGTGCAGAACGCCGTCACGCACTCGGCGGGGCCGGTGCGGCTCGCCCTCGCCGCGCGCGCCGACGAATCGGGGATCCTCTTCACGGTCACCGACGACGGCCCGGGGATCCCCGAGGAATTCCAGGACATCATCTTCCGCAAGTTCGAGCGCGTGCGCACGCCGAACGCGCCGCGCGTGCGCAGCAGCGGGCTCGGGCTCACGTTCTGCCGGCTCGCCGTGGAATCGCACGGCGGCCGCATCTGGGTGAAGAGCGCCGACGGCGAGGGGAGCACCTTCTACGTCCAGTTGCCGCGCGAACCGCGCGAGCCCGCGCGCCCGCCCGGACGTACCGGCGAGTTCGCGGTGCCGCGCGCCGCCGACGCGCCCCCGCGCGCGTGAAGGCCTACGTCCGCACCTTCGGGTGCCGCGCGAACCAGTACGACAGCGAGGTCGTCCGCGGACTCATCGAGGCGGCCGGCGGCGAGATCGTCGACACGCCCGCCGCCGCCGACGTCGCGATCTTCAATTCCTGCACCGTCACCGCCGATGCCGAAGCCGATCTTCGGCGGGCGGTGCGCGGAGCGTCGCGCCCCTCGATCGTGATGGGTTGTGCGTCGGCGCGCGCGCCCGAGGCCGTCGGGGCGCTCCCGAACGTCACCCACGTCGTGCAGGGAGCCGATGTCGCAGCCGTCGCCATCGCGCTCGGGCTCCCGGCGAGCGCCGTCGCCGCCGCGGCCGCGGCGCGTCCCGGTGTGCAGACCGGCGCCCGCGCCCTGCTGCGCATCCAGGATGGGTGCGACGAGCACTGCACCTTCTGCGCGACGACCCTCGCCCGCGGCGCGAATCGCTCGCGCCCGGCCGAAGACGTCGTCGCGGAAGCGCGCGCGCTCGCGGAGACGCACCCCGAGATCGTCGTCACGGGGATCCACATCGGATCGTATGGTGTCGACGCTGGGTCGTCACTCGGCTTGCTCGTCGAGCGGCTCATCGCCGACATCCCCGACGTGCGCTTCCGCCTGACCTCCATCGAGGCCACCGAGGTGGACGACCGGCTCGCCGCGCTCTACGCCGGCGATCAGCGCCGGCTCGCACCGCACCTGCACGCGCCACTGCAGAGCGGCTCCGACGCCGTGCTGCGCCGCATGGGGCGGCACTGGTACACAGCCGCGTCGTACGCGCGGGCGGTCGAACGACTGGCCTCGCGGGTGGCGCCCATAGCCCTCGCCGCCGACATCATCACCGGATTCCCCGGCGAGACGGCCGCGGACCACGCCGCGACCGTCGCGCTCGTCCGCGACCTGCCGTTCACGAGCCTGCACGTCTTCCCGTACTCGCCGCGCCCCGGCACGCCGGCGACCCGGCTCGAGCGCGCGGTGCCGCCGGCGCTCGCCCGCGACCGCGCCGCGGAACTTCGCGCGCTGGGCGCGGCCAAGGCCGCCGCACACCGCGCCTCCCGCGCCGGCGGCACGGCCGACGTGGTGGTCGTCGGCGACGGCGCGCGGCGGCACGGACTCACGGAGGACTATCTTTCGGTGCAGTTGAGCGACCCCGCGATGCCGCGGCGCAGCCGGTTCGATGCGGAACTCGTGCTGCGTGACACCGGCCTCGTCGCGATGCCGCTGGCCATGGCGAAGGAACTGGACGGTTGACCGTGCACACTCGCTGGTGAACGGCCCCGTCTGAACACTCTTCCCTGTCCCCTGTCCCCTGTCCCCTGTCCCTCCCCCTCCCCCTTTCCCTCCCCCTCCCCCTGAAAGTCTACATCGAAACCTACGGCTGCCAAATGAACGTCAGCGACTCCGAGCTCATGCTCGGAAAGCTGGCCGCCGAAGGCTACACGCCCGTCGATTCCCCCGAGGGAGCCGACGTCGTGCTGGTGAACACTTGCGCCATCCGCGAGAACGCCGAGCAGCGCGTCATCGGCCGCCTCGGCGAGATGCGCAGGCATGTGGGGAAGGACACCATCCTCGGCGTCACTGGATGCATGGCGCAGCGCCTCGGCCCGCGCCTGCTCGAGAGCGACACGCGCGTGTCGCTCGTCGTCGGCCCCGACGCCTATCGCTCGCTCCCGCACCTCATCGAGGCGGCTCGCAAGGGAGAGCGCTTCGCGGCGACCGACTTCGACCTCGAGGAGCACTACGAGGATTTCCAGGCCCGCCGCTTCGACGGCGTGAAGGCGTGGATCCCGGTGCAGCGCGGCTGCGACTACCGGTGCACCTACTGCATCGTGCCCTACACGCGCGGCCCCGAGCGGAGCCGCCGCCTCGACGACGTCGTGCGCGAGACGCGCGAGATCGTGGAGCAGGGACTCACCGAGGTCGTGCTCCTCGGCCAGACGGTGAACTCCTACACCGACGGCACGCACGACTTCGCCGACCTGCTGCGCGCCGTCGGCGCCGTCGACGGCATCCGCCGCGTGCGCTTCACGAGTCCGCACCCGAACGACTTCAGCGAGCGCGTCATCGCCGCGATGGCCGAGGTGGAGACGGTGTGCGAGCATGTGCACCTGCCGATGCAGAGCGGGTCGAGCCGCACGCTCAAGCGCATGCTCCGACGCTACACGCGCGAGGAGTACCTCGCCTGTGCCGCCGCGTTGCGCGCCGCCGTGCCCCGCCTCGGCCTCACGACCGACATCATCGTCGGTTTCCCGGGCGAGACCGACGAGGATTTCGAGGAGACGCTGAGCGCCGTGCGCGAGGTCGCCTTCGACGACGCCTTCCTGTTCAAGTTCTCGATGCGCGAGGGGACCCCGGCGACGCGGCTCCCGGCGGAGCTCCTCGTGCCCGAGGCGGTCGTGGACGAGCGGTTCGACCGCCTGCTCGAGACCGTGCGCGGCATCGCGCGGGAGAAGAACCTCCGCCGCCTTGGCGAGCGCATGGAAGTGCTCATCGAGAAGGAGGCGCGCAAAGGGGGCGACATGCTCCAGGCGCGGTCGCGCGACTTCAAGACGGTGATCGTCCCCGGCGACGCGACGATGATCGGCACGTACCTGACCGTCGAACTGACCGGCACGACCGGCTCGACGTTCAGCGGTACGCCGGTGAGCGTGCGGGCGCCGCTTCCGGTCGCGTAACGGCGCTCGATTGATCCGCCTCGCGATGCGCCGCCGCTGACTCGAGCGGTGGCGCGCCGCGAACGTGCGGCGTGCCGCTCGTCGCCTGCGCCGTCGTCGCGTACACCGTCGGACTCTGGCTCGGCTTCTCGCAGCTGAACGTGCTCGCCGCCGCGGCGTGCGCCGCCGCCGCGGGCGCGGTGGCGAGCCTCGCCGCGGCACGGCGCGGTCGCGGGACGGCCGTCGCTCTCGCGCTGCTCGCGTGCGCGGCGCTGTTCGTCGCCCGCGACGCGGTGCCGCGCGATGACGGCGCCGGCGGACCCGTGGCTCGCGCGCTGGCCGACTGGCGCGTGCAGGCGACGGCACGCATCGACTCCCTCTACGGCGACGACGCGCCCGTCGTCCGCGCGTTGCTCGTCGCCGACATGAAGGCCATCCCGCCCGACCTGCGCGACCGCTTCGCGGCGAGCGGGTTGGTCCATATCCTGTCCATCTCCGGCCTCCACGTCGCGATCATCGCCGGCGCGGTGCTCCTGCTGTTCGAGGCGGTGCGGATGCCACGCACGCGCGCCCGTTGGGCGGCGCTCGCCGTCACGGCCCTCTACGTCGCCGCCATCGGCGCGCCGCCACCCGCCTTGCGCAGCGCCGCCATGCTCGGCGTCACGACGCTTTCCCGCTCGCTCCAGCGTCCCACGTCGCCGTGGGCCGCGCTCGCCCTCGGCGCGGCCATCCCGCTTGCTGACCCACGCGTCGCGCTCGACCTCGGCTGGCAGCTGAGCGTGGCGGGATTCGCCTCGCTCACCGCGGCGCAGCTCTGGGCGCGGCGCACGCTGCCGCACACGCTGCGTGGGTGGCGCCGGTCGCTGGCGACCGATCTCGCCGTGTCGGTGCTCGCCACCCTCGCGACGGCGCCGCTCGTCGTGTGGTACTTCGGTCGCCTGAGTCTCATCGCCCCCGCGACGAACCTCGCCGCGGGCCCCGTCGTGTCGGTGCTCCAACCCGCGCTCTTCCTCGCGCTCGTGCTCGCGCCGCTGCACGGCACGGCCGCGTTCGTCGCCGACGCCTCACGGCCGCCGCTGCACGCGCTCGTCGCCATCGCCGACGCCGGGGCACGAGTGCCCGGTGGCGCCGTCGGCGTGGCCCCTTCGCTCGCCGTCGCGATCCTCTGCGGCATCGCCTCGGCCGCCCTCGTCACCGCCGCGGCGTCGCGCCAGTGGGGGCGCGCGCTCGGCGTCTCCTGCGCCGTGCTCGCCGCCGCGGTGTGGTGGCCGGACGCGCGCCCCACGGGAGGGTACGCCGAGTTGCACGTCATCGACGTCGGGCAGGGGGACGCCGTCGCCGTGCGCACGCCCGCCGGACGCTGGTTGCTGTTCGACGCCGGCCGCAGTTGGCGCAGCGGCGACGCCGGCCGCTCCACAGTGATCCCCTATCTGCGACGGTGGGGCGGGGAGCTCACGCTCTTCACGCTCTCGCATCCGCATGCCGACCATGTCGGCGGCGGTGCGACGGTGCTGCGCGCGCTTCACCCACGGCGCTACCTCGACGCGGCGTTCGCCGGCGGCAGCGAACCCTATCGCGCATCGCTCGCCGCGGCGCGCGCCGCGGGGATCGCGTGGTCGCGCGTGCACCCTGGCGACTCACTCGAGGTCGACGGCGTGACGGTGACGTTCCTCGCACCGGATTCCGCATGGACGTCGTCACTGGCGGACCCCAACCTGGCGAGCACGGTCGCGCTCGTTCGCTACGGCAGCGTGCGCTTCTTGCTGACTGGTGACGCCGAGGCGCCGGAGGAGGAATGGTTACTGCGACACTGGTTACAAACGCTTCACGCGGATGTACTGAAGGTCGCGCATCACGGGAGCACGACGAGCAGCACCGCCGAGTTCGTCGCCGCGGTGCGTCCGCGCGTGGCCGTCGTCTCCGTGGGCGCGGTGAACTCGTACGGCCATCCCGGTACACCGGTTATTCGTCGGCTCCTAGACGCCGGCGCGCTCGTCCTGCGTACCGACCAACTCGGCACTGTCGTGATTCGGACCGACGGTCATGCGCTCAGTGCTCTCGCGCAGGGACAGCGCTGGCCGGTGCCCTGAACGGTTCAACGCTTTTTCGGGCACCCGCGTAGGATGAGTGCAAGTGTTGCAAGCACGGCGAATCGCGGGAAGTGGGGGGGCCGGGGGGCTCTTCGCTTTTCGCGTTTCGTCGTTAAGCCAGCGCGCCGCACCGCATCCATCGCTCGTACGCGAGCCGCGCGCGAGCGATCAGCGCGCGAAGGCCGCCGCCACTGCCCACGCGGCCACGAGTGCCACGGCAACGCCGGCCGCGAACGCGACGATCGCGATGCGGCGCCGCGTCCACCACGAATGCTCTGGCGGATGCGCAGAGGGCGGTACGCTCACCCGCTGCAGTGAGCGATCGTCGGCGTTGAACAGGTGCACCTCGCTCACGCCGTACACCCACGCGTACTCGAGGATCTGTCGTCGCGTCTCGCGCGCCCCCGCGTCGGCGACGGCGCCCGTCTTCACTTCGACCACGGAGCGCACGCCGTCGCGCTCCACCAGATAGTCGGCGCGCACCACGAACGGCACGGGGTCGCCATCGACGAGCAG
>JACQBG010000011.1 GCA_016194585.1 Gemmatimonadota bacterium | reverse complement strand
TCCTCGGCGACGGCATCAACGACGCCGGCGCGCTGCGCGAGGCCGACGTCGGCATCTCCGTGGACTCCGCCGTCGACATCGCGAAGGAGTCGGCCGACATCATCCTCCTCGAGAAGAGCCTGATGGTGCTCGAGGAGGGGGTCATCGAGGGACGGAAGACCTTCGGGAACACGATCAAGTACATCAAGATGGCCGCCAGCTCGAACTTCGGGAACGTGTTCAGCGTGCTCGCGGCGAGCGCGTTCCTCCCGTTCCTGCCGATGCTCCCGGTGCAGATGCTGACGCAGAACCTGCTCTACGACTTCTCGCAGATCGCCATCCCCTGGGACGACCTCGACCCCGAGTACCTGAACGTCCCGCGCCAGTGGAAGGCCGACGACATCGGGCGGTTCATGATCTTCATCGGGCCCATCAGCTCGGTGTTCGACATCCTCACCTTCCTCGTGCTCTGGTTCGTGTTCGGCGCCGACGGGCAGGAGCACGCGTCGCTCTTCCAGGCGGGGTGGTTCATCGAGGGGCTGCTCTCGCAGACGCTCATCGTGCACATGATCCGCACGGAGAAGGTGCCGTTCTTCCAGAGCCGCGCGAGCTGGCCGGTGCTCCTCATGACGTCGCTGGTGATGGCGGCGGGGATCGCCATCCCGTATCTCCCGCTCGGCGCCAAGCTCGGGTTCGAGGCGCCGCCGGGGCTGTACTTCCTCTTCCTCGGCTTCGTGCTGGGCTGCTACCTGCTGCTGACGCAGGTGGTGAAGCGGTGGTACATGCGGCGATTCAATACGTGGCTCTGACGCGGTACGCGGTCGCGGGTGCGGCGCTCCTCGCCGTGCACGCGACCGCGGCGGCACAGGGCGGCGTATGCGACCGTCCCACCGTGCGGGCACTCGGCGCGCAGGCGACGTTCATCGGGCAACGGCTCTCGCCGTTCCACAGCCCGTACCAGGGCGCGATGAGCCTCGACGCGGCCGGCGACCGCCAGCTGAGTCAGAGCTACGGCGCGTACGGGGGCGCCTGTCTCGGCGGCGACGTGGAGCTCTACGTGGACGGCGAGATGGTCCGCGGCGCCGGCATCAGTCACGCCTCGGGAATCGCCGGCGTGACGAACGGCGACGTGCTGCGCCAGGGGTCGGTCGACCTCGGCGACGCGCCGTACGTGGCGCGCGCGTTCGTGCGGTGGCGCCACGGACTCGGCGGCCCGGCCCGCGACACCCTCGCGCGGGCGATGGACGAGCTCGAGGGCACGGTGCCGTCGCGACGCGTCGAGGTGACGGCGGGGAAGTTCGCCCTGAGCGACTTCCTCGACGTGAACCGGTACGCGAACAGCACGCGGCTGCAGTTCCTCGACTGGGCGCTGTTTCAGAACACGTCGTGGGATTTCGCCGCTGACACGCGCGGGTACACCTACGGCGTGGCGTTCGCCTGGATCACGCCGGCCTGGTCGCTGCGCGCGGCGAGCGCACAGATGCCGCGCTTCGCGAACGGGAACGTCTTTGACGGTGACCTGCGGCTGGCGCGCGGCGATAACGTCGAGCTGTCGCTCGCCGTGCCGGGCGACGGCGTCGTCCGGCTGATGGCGTGGCGCAACACGGCGCGCATGGGGCGGTACGACGCGGCGAACGCGCTGGCCACGGCCACGCGGCCGCCGAACATCGTCGCCGACGACGCGCCCGGCCGCACGAAATGGGGTCTTGCCGCGAACGCCGAGCTGCCGCTCGCCGACAAGGGGGAGACGGGGGCATTCGCGCGCGCCGGCTGGAGTGACGGCGCGAACGAGAGCTTCGCGTTCAGCGAAGTCGACGAGCACCTGAGCGCCGGACTGCAGCTCGCCGGGGCCCGGTGGGGACGCACGGACGACCGCGCCGGCATCGCGTTCGTGTTGCACGGCATCAGCGACGCGCACCGGCGCTATCTCGCGCTGGGCGGGAACGGGTTCCTGCTCGGCGACGGCGCGCTGCGGTACGGCCCGGAGGGGATCGTCGAGTCGTACTACCGCGTGCAAGTCGGGCCGTGGCTCCAGCTCTCCCCCGACGTGATGCTGATCGCGAACCCCGGCTACAATCGCGATCGCGGGCCGGCGTTCGTCACCACGCTGCGGCTCTCGACGCACTGGTAGAGCCGCACCGACGCGTGCCGGAACGCGAACGGGGGCGCCGCAGTCGCGGCGCCCCCGTTCGTTCGTGCGTCTGCCGCCGAACGTGCTACGGCATCGGCTTGATGCGCTTTCCCCACGTCGGCGACGCGGGTTCGTGCGTGGCACGGTCGACCGGCTTCGCCGCCAGCTGCTTGAGCGCCTCCTGCACCGCGCGCTCGAGCTGCGGGTCGTGCCCGGCCGCCACGTCCTTCGGCCAGTTCTCGACGTCCACGTCCGGCGCCTGCCCAACGTTCTCGACGTCCCACTTGTCGTCACGGCGGAAGAAGCCGCCGCGCGGCGCGATCATCGAACCGCCGTCGATGAACGTCGGCGTGTCGGCCGTGTGCACGAGGCCGCCCCACGTCCGTTTGCCGACGAGGGTGCCGACCTTGCGGTGGTGGAACATCCACGGCATGAGATCGCCGCCCGACCCCGCCATCTCATTGATGATCATCACCTTCGGGCCCCAGATGCCGGCCGCGGGGCTCGTGAACGGCATGCGGTCGCCTGCCACGTTGTTGAAGTAGCCGTCGAAGTCGCGTTGGAGCACGTCGATGATGTAGTCGGCCGCCGACCCGCCGCCGTTGTACCGCTCGTCGATGATGGCGCCCTTCCGGTCCTGCTGCGCGAAGTAATACCGGTTGAAGCTCGTGTAGCCGGGCTGCCCGGTGTTGGGGATGTAGACGTACGCGAGCGTTCCATGGGAGAGCGAGTCGACCACGTGACGGTTGTGCTCCACCCACGCGCGCGTGCGCAGCCCCTGGTCGTTCGCGACGGGAACCACGGTCACGCGGCGCGCGCCGTCGGCCGCCGGCTTGTCGTTCACGGTGAGCACCGTCTGCCGGTTCGCCGTGCCGTCGAGCAGCCGGTAGAGGTTGTCGGGCGCCGTCAGGTCCACGCCGTTCACGGCGATCACGTAATCGCCGACCTTCACGTCGAGCCCCGGCTCGCCGAGTGGGGAGCGCAGGTCGGGGTTCCAGCTCTCGGCGTCGTAGATCTTCGTGATGCGGTAGCGCCCCTGGTCGATGGTGAAGTCGGCGCCGAGCTGGCCGCCGGTGGAGGGCGGCACCTCCGGCATGTCGCCGCCGCGCACGTATGAGTGCCCGATGGCGATCTCCGACCCCATCATGTCGATGAGGTAGTTGAGGTCGGCGCGATGGTTCACCGACGGGAGGAGCGCGCCGTACATCTCGCGCATCTTCGGCCAGTCGGCGCCGTGCATGTTCGGCACATACAGGTAGTCGCGCTGATTGCGCCATCCCTCGTTGAAGATCTGCGCGAACTCCTGCTTGGGATCGATGTACGCCCGCAGCGTGGCGTTGATGCGGCCGGCGCCCGCGGCCGGCGGCTGCCGGTCGGCGTCGACGATGAACAGGTTGGCCCCGCCCGCCGGAGCGCCGGCACCGGCACCGCGCCCGCCGCCACCGGCGGTGCGATACAGCAGCTTGTGACCGTCGAGGCTCACGCGGTAATCGGCGACACCGGTGGCGAACGACGTGGCGCGCCGGTCATGCAGCTGGTAGCGGTGCAGCGTGTTGCCGCCCCCCGCGCCGCCGCGGCCGCCGCCGGCGGTGCCGGTCGCCGGCATCTGCTCGAGGAAGTAGACGGTGCCAGCCACGCCCGAGGCGAGCTGGGTGTACTGCCGTTCGGCGATCCCCGGCACGGCGAGCGTGCGCTCGGCGATGCCGTCGAAGTCGATGTCGACGTTCACCGGGGCGCGCGGCGCGGCCGCGCGCTCGGCCATCGCGCCGCCACCCTCGGCCGCCACGCCGGCGCCGCCGCGGCCGCCACGACCACCCGCCGGAGCGGCCGGGACCCCCGTCTCCTCATCGCTCTCCGGGGCGAACGGCGTGGGCTCGCCCTTCTTCAGGATCGTGACGTAGAGGGCGAAGTTCTCCTCGTGATCGTAGTTCGTCATGTCGAGCCACTGCGACTTGAGCGCAAAGTCGGTCGACGCGAGGAACCAGAGGTACTTGCCGCTGGCGTCCCAGGCGGGCCAGGTCGCGTCCGACATGCCGTCGGTGAGCTGCTTCGCCTGCCCCGACTCGGCGTTCACGACGATGACGGCCTTGTACAGCGAGTTGAGGTGCTTCACGTAGGCGATCCACTTCGAGTCCGGGCTCCACACCGGGTTCATCGTGCGCGCCGGCACCATCCACGGGTCGTTGCCGACCACCTTCGCCTGGCCGCTCGCCACATCGAGCACCCAGAGCTTCAGGTCGGTGTCGGTGTAGAGGAGCTTCTTGCCGTCGGGGCTCCACTGCGGCGTGTAATAGTGCTTGTGGTTCGGCAGCTTCACCGAGCGCGGCGGCGTGATGCCTTCCTGCGACTCGATGACGAGCTCATATTCGCCCGACTTGTCGCTGAAGTACGAAAGCCATTTGCCGTCGGGACTCCAGGCGGGGTCGCGCTCGGCGGAGCCGCTCGAGTTGGTGATGTCGCGCACGTCCCCCTTCTCGGCGGGGATGGTGAAGATCTCGCCGCGCGCCTCGACGGCGGCGCGCTTGCCGGTGGGAGAGAGCGCCATCGTGGCGATGCGCGACGACACCTCCTTCCATTCGGGCATCATCCACGGGAAGTCGCCGTTCACCGTGATGTCGACGACGTGCTGCTTGCCGGTCTTCGGGTCGAGCTCGTGGATGTACCCCGCCTGTTCGAAGACGACGACGCCGGCGCCGGCGTCGAGCATCTTCACGTCGAAGTCGCTGAAGTCGGTCTCCTGCTTCAGCTTCTTCGACTTCGTGTCGTAGGCCCACACATTGGCGACGCCATCGCGGTCGGAGATGAAGTGCACGACGTCGCCGAGCCACGCCGGCTCCATGTCCTTGGAATCGGTCCACGGCGGCGTCTCGACGTCGAGCGTCTTGAGGTCGGCGATCCAGATGGGACGGTTCTGCCCGCCGCGGTAGTTGCGGCGTTCCTCATCCCACGAGGGGTTCATGCGGTACGCGAGGCGGCGGCCGTCGGGCGAGAGGCGTCCCTGGTACGCGCGGTTGACGGGGAGCGCCTCCTCGGGGCCGCCCGTGAGCGCGACGGTGTAGAACCGCGGCGACGGCGTGGGGCCGTTCGTCTCGCGGGTGGACGCGAAGAGGATCCGTGCGCCATCAGGCGTCCATCCCTGCACGACGTCGGGCGCGGTGTTCCAGGTGAGGCGCTTCGGCATCCCGCCGGCCGACGGCACGACGTAGACGTCGGTGTTGCCGCCGTACGTGCCGCTGAAGGCGACCCACTTGCCGTCGGGGGAGAGCTTTGGGTTCTCCGTCGTCCCCTGGAAGCTGGTGAGGCGGCGGGCCACGCCGCCGCTCCGGGGCACGATCCAGATGTTCTGGGCGTAGGCGAACGCGATCTGGTCCGCGCTCACCGAGGGACTGCGGAGCATGCGGGTCTGGGCGTGCGCGCCCGGGGCGAGCGCCACGATGGCCGCGATCGTGCCGAGGATTCGCGAGCGAAGCATGAGACTGGGGGCCGACGGTTCGGCGCGCGGGCAGTTGCGGGGATCGGGGGGCCGCGCGCGGGAGCATCAAGCATCGCCCGCGGCCGCGCCGGCGGCTAGGGGCTTGCGTCGCGCGGCGGGAGGAGGGCGCCTACATTCCGCTCGATGTTCCCGCCATCGACCCCGGAGAGTCGTGTGATGTCTCTGCGCCCCCTGCTGCTGTCCACCGCGGCCATCGCCCTCGCGACCGTGCCCGCCGCCGCCCAACGGACCCGTGCGGCCTCCACGCCGGCCGCGACGGCCACCGCGCGGTACTCGCCGTCGCTGTACACGGATCCGTCGGCGACGTCGTCGCGGTTCAAGGCCATGCGCTGGCGGCTCGTGGGTCCCTTCCGGGGCGGCCGCGCGGTCGCGGTCACCGGCGATCCCACCGACGCGCGCGTCTTCTGGTTCGGCGCCGTGAACGGCGGCGTGTGGAAGACGGCGAACGGGGGGCAGACGTGGCGCAACATGACCGACGGCAAGAGCGACATCTCGTCGGTCGGCGCCGTGGCGCTCGCCCCGTCGGATCACAACGTGATCTACGTGGGGACCGGCGAGGCGCAGCTGCGCGAAGACCTCACCTACGGCACCGGGATGTACCGCTCGACCGACGGCGGGCAACACTGGCAGCACCTCGGCCTCGACGACACGCAGCAGATCGCGCAGGTCGTGGTCGATCCGCGCGATCCCGACAAGGTGTACGTCGCGGCGATGGGGCATGCGTTCGGGCCGAACGCCGAGCGCGGGGTGTTCCGGTCGGCGGACGGCGGCAAGTCGTGGAAGAAGGTGCTGTTCCTGAACGACTCGACCGGGGCGATCGACCTCGCGATGGAGCCGGGGAATCCGCGCATCCTGTACGCGGCGATGTGGAAGTTCCAACGGACCCCGTGGGGGATGAACGCCGGCGGCGGGCGCAGCGGCCTCTGGAAGAGCACGGACGGCGGCGACACGTGGCAGGAACTGAGCTTCAACGCCGGCATCCCGCGCACCCCGCTCGGCAAGATCGGGGTGGCCGTGTCACCGGCGAACCCGCAGCGGGTGTGGGCGAGCATCGAGGCGCCGGACTCGTCGGGAGGCATCTTCCGCTCCGACGACGCCGGGGCGACGTGGACGCGCACCTCCGGCGACCAGAAGTTCGCGGTACGCGCGTTCTACTATTCGTCGCTCACGGCCGATCCGGTGGACGAGAACACCGTCTACGTGATGAACCTCTCGGTGTGGCGCTCGATCGACGGCGGGCACGCGTGGTCGTCCTTGCCCGTGCCGCACGGCGACACCCACACAATGTGGATCGATCCGAAGGACCCGAAGCGGATGATCAACAGCAACGACGGCGGCGCCACGGTGTCGTACGACGGCGGCGCGACGTGGTCGACGCAGCAGAACCAGCCGACGGCGCAGTTCTATCACGTCACGACCGACCAGCAGTTCCCGTACCGTCTCTACGGCGCGCAGCAGGACAACAGCACGGTGTCGATCGCGAGCCGCAGCGACGACGGGCGCATCGGCCTCCGCGATTTCTTCCCCGTGGCCGGGTGCGAGAACGCCACGATCGCCGTCGATCCGCGCGACCCGAACGTCACCTACGGGGGCTGCTACACGGGGATGTTCACGCGCAACGACCGACGCACGCGGCAGGAGCGCGACATCTCGACGTGGCTGTACAACTATGACGGCTGGGCGGCGGGCGACGTGCCGTTCCGCTTCCAGTGGACGTTCCCGGTGCTCCTCTCGCCGCACGATCCGAACACGCTCTACGTCGCGTCGCAGTACGTGCATCGTTCGACGAACGAGGGGCAGAGCTGGGAGCGGATCTCGCCCGACCTCACCGTGCACGACAAGGCGACGCTGGTGCGATCGGGCGGCCCGATCCACGGCGACATGACGGGCACGGAGTGGTACGCGACGATCTACGCGCTCGCCGAGTCGCCGAGGACGAAGGGCGTGCTCTGGGCGGGGAGCGACGACGGCCTCGTGCACGTGTCGAAGGACGGCGGCGCGCACTGGGACGACGTGACGCCGAAGGGCTACGGCACCTTCACGCGCACAGCCGGGATCGAGGCGTCGCCGCACGACGCGGGCACCGCCTACGTCGCCGCGAACCGGTACCAGCAGGACGACTTCAAGCCCTACTTCTGGAAGACGACCGACTACGGGCGCAGCTGGACGGCGATCGCGGCAGGACTGCCCGTGGGCGCCTACGCGCGCACGATCCGCGAGGATCCGGTGCGTCGCGGGCTGCTGTACGCCGGCACGGAGATCGGCGTGTACGTGTCGCTCGACGACGGCGCGCACTGGGAGCCGTTGCAGCTCAACCTGCCGCGCTCCAGCGTGCGGGACCTGACGATCCACGGCAACGACCTCATCGCCGCCACGCACGGCCGCGCCTTCTGGTCGCTCGACGACGTGTCGTCGCTGCGGGAGATGGCCGACAGCGTGACGGCGAAGCGTGCGCATCTGTTCCAGCCCGCGCCGGCGGTGCGCTGGTTCGGCGGCGGCGGGCGCAGCCTCACCGAGGGGGAGAACCCCGCGGGTGGCGCGGTGATCGACTACTGGTTGCGCGAGCGCCCGAAGGATGGCGTGAAACTGCAGTTCCTCGATGGGGCGGGGGCGGTGATCCGCACGTACGAGAGCGGCGCCGCGCCGAGCGATTCCGGGCTCGCCGGCGCCGACTCGGCGGCGCGCGCCGCGGCGGCCGCGGCGCGCGACTCCCTCGCCTACGACGCCGCCGATTCCCTGGTCGCCGCGCGCCCCGGTGCCGACCGGTTCGTGTGGAATCTGCGGTATCCCGGCGCGAAGTCGATGAAGAACACGGTGCTCGACGAGGGGACGCTCGACGGCCCGGTCGCGCCGCCGGGGAACTACGCGGTGCGCCTCATCGCCGGCGCCGACACCCTGACGCGGCGGTTCACCGTCGTGAAGGATCCGCGCGTCAAGACCCCCGACGCCGACCTCGTGGCGCAGTTCCGCGCCGCGCTCCGCGTGCGCGACCGCATCTCGGAGCTCGTCGAGTCGGCGACGCGCATCGAGGACGTCCAGGCACAGGTCGACCAGCGCACGGCACAGAGCAAGGAGCAGCCGTTCGCGAAGCGCGTGGCCGACGCGGCGACGCCGCTGCGGCAGAAGTTCGAGGGGTTGCGCACGGAGCTGTACGAGGTCGGCTGCCACGTCGACGAGTGCACGCTCGACCAGCCGATCAAGCTGTACAACATGCTGCTCTCGCTCAACGCCCAGATCCAGACCGGTGACTACGGTCCGACGAAGCAGCACGGCGAAGTCGCCGACGACCTGAGCGGGAAGCTGAACGTGGTGCTGCAGCGCCTCCAGCAGCTCGAGGACGGCGACCTCGCGGCGTTCAACAAGATGCTGCAGGAGCTCGGGCTCCCGGCCGTCTACGTCCCACCGCGCAAGACGATCTCCTGAGGGCTCGACCAGTAGGAACGGGGGCCGCGCGGCGTCGCGCGGCCCCCGTTCGCATCCAGCGCCCGGCGTCTACTCGACGCGCGTCGGCTTCTTGACGACGGTGATCGTGAGCGACGAGGGATACTGCGCCGAGTGGTGCACGCTGTTGTGCGCGACCAGCGGCTGCGTCTCGTCCCAGTTCTTCCCGCCCGTGTTCAGGTTGCGGTCGAAGCGCGGGAAGTTGGAGCTCGACACCTCGATGCGGATGCGGTGCCCCGCCTCGAAGAAGTTGCTCGTCGTCATCGGCTGGAGCGCGACCTTCACCACCTTGCCGGGCTCCATCCAGGCGAGCGGCTTGTCGTAGCCGTCGCGATAGCGGAGCCGCTGGATCGTCTCGTCGAGGTTGTACGCGCGGCCGTCAGGATACACGTCGATCACCTTCACGGTGATGTCGGTGTCCTTGCGGTCGCTCGAGACGAACACGTTGAAGGTCATCGGCCCGCTCACCTCCATCCCTTCCTTGAGCGGATCCGAGGTGTACACGAGGATGTCCGGCCGCTGCTCGACCTTCTGCTGGTCGACGGCGCCGCCGACGAGTCCCGGCTGGCAGCAGACGTTGCCGCCGGTGGACGGCACGGGGTTGAGCGGGTCGTAGGTGAAGGCGTCGGGCTTGTCGGCCTTGGGCGCGGCCGTCGTGAGCACGCCGTCGCCCTTCAGCGTGTTCGCGCTGCCACCGCTGCTGAGATAGTACGTGAGCGACTGCGCGCCGCGCGGCGGCCACGTGTCGGTCGTCTGCCACTTGTTGCTGCCCATCGTGTAGTAGCGGACCTTCGGCAGCGTGTCGAGCAGCTTCGACGACTTGTCCCCCTTGAGGAAGATGTCGAACCAGCCGTACGTGAGGGCGTCGTAATCGTAGCGCGCGTCCCCCACGTTGCGCTCGCCGACGACGAGGTTCTCGGTGGCGCGCTTGTACGAGCAGTGCAGCGTCGGCGCGATGACCGCGTACTGCTGGTTCGCGATGTCGGGGCGCGCCGTCTTCCGCACGTGGTTGTACACCGCGAGGTTCGGGCCGACCGAGACGTCGTACCACGACATGAACCAGAGTCCCGGCACGTTGATCGGCATGTCGTCGTGCCACAGCCCGCCCTTGTACCACGCGGGGTCGTTCGGCGTGCGCTTGATCATCGCGCCGCCGGTGGCGATGCCGGGCATCGAATCGGCGAAGATCCCGTGCGGACCATCCACCGACTTGATGATGTCCACCTCCGGCAGGTGCTTGAACGCCTCGTTCCAGTCGACCGGCGGGAGCTGCTGCGCGAGGTCGAACGCCTTCGACGCGCGGACGAGGTCCTCCTGCGAGGTGTTCGCCGGGAACATCGGCCGCACCTGGTTCTGCTCGCCGTAGATCCAGTCGATGAAAAGGTTCTGCACGGCGCCGCCGCGGTACCAGTTCCCCTGCTCGTAGTACGGCCCCACCCGACCGACGCCGGCGCCGAACCCCTGCGGGATGATCGCCGACAGCCCGGGCGGGGCGGTCGCGGCGACGGCCATCTGCCACTCGGCCGTCGACGAACAGCCGATGAGTCCCACCTTGCCGTTCGACCACGGGCGCGTCGAGATCCACTGGATCTCGTCATAGCCGTCCGTGGTCGGCGGCCCGAGGATGTCGTAGTCCCCCTCGGAGAAGAAGTGCCCGCGCTCGTTCATGATGACCATGGCGTAGCCGCGCTTGACGGCGTCGAGGATCGACGTCATGTCGGCGGGGACGCCGTTGCGCACGTCCCAGTAATTGAAGTTGTACGGCGTACGGCTGAAGATCGCGGGGTACTTCTGCGACGCATCCTTCGGATAGTAGACGTCGGCGGCCATGCGTTTGCCGTCGCGCATCGGCACCATCACCTTGCGTTCGATCACCGCCGCGTCCTGCAGCGCGCGCTCGGTGTCCCAGCGGGCCTTCTGCTGCTGTGGGGTCATCGCTCCGCCGCGCTGCGCGAAGGCCGTCGCGGGCACGAGAGCGAGCAACGCCAGCGCGGCGCGCGGAGTGGGCCAGAAAGCACGGCGCATCTTGATTCCTCCGGTGAGGTTCGTCGGTGCAGTCCCAACGTCGCCCGTCGTCGCTTCGTTGAGCGCGCGCCGACGGCAGGGGAGGGCCGGGAACCGGTAGGCCCGCTGGCGCGCTTCTCCCGGACGCGCTACAAGTAAGTATCGGTTTCATGGCTTCGGAACGTCGAGCACCAGCTCCACACTTCGAGAGCGCGATGTCCGCCTCCCTCCCCGCGATCCGCGACACCCCATCCGCTTCGGCCGCTCGATGGGCGCGCTGGCGGGCGGGCGACTTCGCCGCGCTCGCCTATACGGCCGCGTTCCTGGGCTGGATCGCATTCGAATGGGGAGGAGAGCAACTCGCGGCGGCCATCGACTTCGCGGCCTTCCTGCCCCTCGGGCTCGTCGTCGGCTGGCTCCAGCTGCACGTCGCGGGGGAAGTGGGCGACGCACGCGATCGGCTCGCATGGCGGCTGCTCGCCGCGGCGTCGTTCTCGCGGTTCGTCTCGGGGAACCTCTGGAGCGCGTTGTTGCTCACGGGCCGCGCCGGCACGCTCCCGGTCTGGCTGACCGCCCTCATCGCGCTGCACGCCGTGTTCAGCAGCGCGGCGCTGCTCGCGTTCCCGAGTGCTCCGCGCCGACGCGCCGATCGACGGCGCTTCGTCCTCGATGCCCTGGTCGTGCTGGTCGGCAGCATCCTGCTCGTGTGGTATCTGGCAATCGAGCCGAACCTGCTCGGCAAGCCGCAGGTGACGCTGTCCGACTATGTGAACACCGCAGGCGACTCCCTCGCCATCGTGCTCGCCGCGGTGCTGTACCTGCGGAGCGGCAGTCCGCTCACGCGGAGCGTCGCGCTGCTCCTGCTCATCTCGCACCTGCTGCACGTCGTTCCCGACGCGTGGTTGACGGGCAGGCACCTCGCGACGTTCCACCCCGGCGACTGGATCGACATCGCCTTCTTCTCGGTGTGGGCGCTCAAGTACGTCGCCGCCCGACGCGCGCTGACCACGCTCGGCACGCCCACCAGCGTCGGTCCGGACGCGACCGAGGGGTACGTGAGCGGCGCCCTGCCGTACCTGTTCGTCGCCGCGGTGCCGGGCGTGTTGTTGATCCAACTCGCACTCGGTCTCACCGAGACCTCGCTGTTCACCCTCGGGAGTGGCGTGATGGCCGCGCTCCTCGTGGCGCGGCAGATCGTCGAATTGCGGGAATACGAACGGCTTGACGAGGTGCGTCTCGGGAGGATGGCATGGCACCGCACGGTCCTGGATCACGCGTACAACGTGCTGGTGCTCGTGGACGGCGACGGTCAGGTCAGCTACGCGAGTCCGGCATCGGAGCGACTCTTCTCTGTCGCGCCTGGAAAGAAGGCGGTGTCCGAGTTGTTCTCCGCCCTGCATCCCGACGACCGCGCCCGTGCGACCGATCTTCTGGCACAACATCCCTTCGCCCCGACCCTCCTCCTGCTGCGCATCGAGTCGCGAGACGGCGGCCGCCACGAGCTGCAGGCGCGTTTCCAGGATCTTCGCGACGATCCGCTCGTCGCGTCCGTCGTCATCAACGGCCACGACATCACGCGCGAGGTCGAACTCGCGCAGCAGATCCAGGCCGCGAAGGAGGCCGAGGCGCTCGGTGTGTTCGCGGGAGGGCTCGCGCATGACCTGAACAACTTTCTCACCGTCGTCGGATCGCATGTCGAGCTCCTGCGCGCCGAAGTTCCGGCGTCACGGCCGGAGGCGCTGGCCGATCTGCAGACGATCCAAGAGGCGACGAACCGGACGTTCGCCGTGACGAACGCCCTTCTGACGCTCAGCCGTCGCAAGCAGGAGTCGTTCGAGCTCGTCAACGTCGGTCGTCTCGTGCACGACAGCCTCGAGTCGGCAGGGTTGGATGCCTCGCACCTGGCCCAGGACGAACGCCTCGTCGTGCGCGCTGACGCGGCGTCGCTGCGGCACGCCCTGGACGTACTCCTGAGCGAGCACCTCGTGGCGCGTCCGTCGAACATCCGCGCTTCGGTAGGGCTCGCCGTCGAGACTCTCGATGCCGCGGACGCGGGCCGCCTCGAGTTGGCGCCGGGCCATTTCATCGTGGTTCGCGTCGGCGCGGCGCACGACGACGGCGTGCCGCACTCTCGGTTCGCGATTCCGCAATTGGCGGACAACTGGGAGACGTCGCCCGGCGACCTCGGCACACTCCTCGTGCACGTCGCGGTCCGCGAGATCGGTGGGGCGGTCGCCGCCGGCGAGGCGGGCGGGCAGGCGTGCACCGCGATATTCCTGCCGAGTGCGTTCGCATGACACCGACCGCCGGCGTCGCGACGGGCACTCTGGCGGGGCGTCGTCTGCTCCGATGTACGCGCTGGGATTGCTTCGTCGCCGCGTATTCGCTCGCGTACCTGGTGGTGCACGCGCTCACACAGGTCGGCCCCGGCTGGCTGAGGTCCGCGGACATCGTCATGTACTTCGGCCTCGCCGTTGCGACCATCCTCGCGCAAATTCAGATTGCCCGGTCCGGACTGTTCGACCGTCGCACGCGGCAAGCCTGGGGGATGCTCGCCGCATCGGCGACCATGATCTTCGTCAGTGGTGCGGCGTGGACGGCTTGGAAGCTCCTTCACGGAAGCCCGTCCTTGCCCGACCCGGGCTGGTCGAGGTGGCTGACCGACGCCTCCTTGCCGCTCGCGACGGCGGGATATCTCCTCTTTCCGCGTGCAGCGCAGGTGACCCTTCGCGATCGGCGAGCACTTCTTGACGCCCTCCTCCTCGCGACCGCGGGAATGACCGTGTCATGGTACTTCTCCGGCCGGGCGATGTACGTGTCATCCATACGACCTGGCGTCGACGACTACGTCTCGAACATCGGCGACCTGGTCGTATTCACCACCGCCGCGTTCGCGTACCTCCGCTCCCGAAGCCGCGTCATGAGGACGGCCATCGCGCTCTCGATGGCGGCCATCGTCTGGGGCGTGCTCGCCGATTTCTTCTGGAGTCAAGCAGAGACGCTCTATCGGCCGGGCGACGCGGTCGACGCGTTGTGGTTCGCGAGCTGGATCGTGCGCTGGGCGTCGGCGCGCTACGCATGGCACGCGACGCAGCGCATGCAGGTGACGGGCGCCGACGATGTCGAGGTGTCGTACCGCAGCGGCATCGCCCCGACCGCGTTCGTGGCGGCGGCCTACCTGCTGCTCGCCGTGATCGTCCTCGAGAAAGGGCCCGACGCGATGCTGATCGCTGTCGCCGCCAGTCTCATGACCGCGCTACTGATCGTGCGCCAGCGTGCCGAGCTGACGGAGAACCAGCGGCTCGCGCGGGCGACGCTCGCCGAGGGAGAGCGATTCCTCGCCCTGCTCACGAACGCGTCGGACCGCATCGCAGTCGTCGACGGAGCGTACCGCGTCGCGTGGACGAGTCCCTCGTGCACCGACCTCGTGCGTATCGGCGAGGCCTTCTCCGACGTGATCCACCCGGACGACCGGGAGCGAACGATGCGCTGGCTCGGCGGAGCGACGCCGCAGGGCGATGCGCTCCCGCTCACCTGCCGCGTACGCGGCAAAGACGGCGCGTGGTCGCAACTCGAACTCCGGATCGCGGATCGTCGCGACGATCCGCGAGTGCGCGGCTTCATCGTGAACGGCCGTGACGTCTCAGGCGAGCGTGCGCTCGAGCAACGCCTGCGTCGCACCGCGACGCTGGTGACGCTGCACGACATCGCGGGGCGTATCGCGCACACGTTCAACAATCTGTTGGCGGTGATCGCCGGTCACGCGGAACTGCTCTCGGTCCAGCTGCAGGACTTGCCCGCCGCGCGCGAGGATATCGCGTCGATCCGCGCGGCGACCGATCGTGGCGCGGGCATCACCCGTCAACTGCTCGGGTTCAGCGGGCGCCACGTCATCCAGCCGGTGCACCTCCCCGTGGCGGCGACCATCGAGGCGCTGGTACCGGCACTCGGCCGCTCGCTCCCGCGCGGCACGACCATCGACCTCTCGCTCGCCGACCGGCACGCGCACGTGCTGTTCGATCGCGCGCAGTTCGAACAGGTGCTCGTGAACCTCGTCGCCAACGCACGCGACGCGATGCCGGCGGGCGGCGTCATCGGCGTGTCGCTCGACGTCGAGCCGCCGTCGTCCCCCACGACCGACGACGCGGCGGCGGCACGGGTCGTCGTCCGCATCCGCGACGGCGGCGTCGGCATCGAGGAGCAGGACCTGCGCCACATCTTCGAGCCGTTCTTCACGACCAAGGCGCCCGGACTCGGCACCGGCCTCGGACTGGCGATGGTCGACACCATCGTGCGCCGCGCCGGCGGACACGTGACGGTGGAGAGCGCGCCGGGGGCCGGGACGACCGTCGCCGTGCACCTGCCGCTCGCGCGCGGCACGTCGCCCGAATCCACGGTCGTCGCTCCGGAGGCCGCCGAACCGCGCGGCCGCGGCGTCGTGCTCCTCGTCGACGACGAGACCGGCGTGCGCCGCCTCAGCCGCCGCATGCTCGAGCGCGCGGGGTTCAGCGTGATCGAGGCCGCGAGCGGGGGCGAGGCGATCGCCGTCGCCGCGGACGCGGCGCGCCAGATCGACATCCTCGTCACCGACATGATGATGCCGGTCGTCTCGGGACGAGAGGTGATCGCGCGCTTCACGGCGATGCGCCCGGGCACGCCGATCATCGTCGTCACGGGGTTCGCTGCCGAGAGCAAGGGGAGCGCGCCGCTCCCGGCCGCCGTGAGGGCGATCGTCGCGAAGCCGTTCTCGGCGGCCAGCTTCCTGCGCGCCGTGAGCGGCGCCCTCGCGACGGACGACGGCGGGCGGTGAGGTGCGCCGCGACTACTTGACCCGCGCGATCTCCAATCGCACCCCGGCGCCATCGCGGACGCCCATGTACACCACGCCCGGGCCGAACCCGGCGATGACGCGGCCGGCGGGCACGAGCACCCGGTCGACGAGCTGCCCCTTGCCGTCGATCACGTCGTACACCGATCCGCCGTTCACCACCTTGCTCGTGCGCACCCAGAGGTCGCCGTCGAGGTCGCCGCGCGCCGAGCCCGCGGCGAACGGCGGCGCGTAATCGGGAAGCTCGCTCGGCGAGACCATGGTGATCGGCGGCACGTTCACGTTCCCGACGCCTCCCGGTCCGCCCGAGCGGTCGCCGGCTCCGCCGCCGCGCGGCGGCGGCATCGGTCCGTCACCTCGCATCTCGATGCGCACCTGCTGTCCGCCCCCCATCACCGCGCCCGCCCCGGCGGCGGCGGCGTTGAGGTTCCCGGAGAGCGCCGCGGCGCGCAGCTTCTCCATCGCCACGCGCGACGAATCGATGAACGCGATCTTGTCCTCGTCGCTCATCCGCTTCCAGTCGAAGGGGATCTTCGCCGTCGACGCGTGCGACCCGTCCGGACGCACCCAGTCGATGTGATAGTCCTGCCCGCGGAGCACCGCCACCGAGCCGTCGCGGAGGATCGCCCAATCGTCCACCACCTGCATCGGGTTCACGGTGACGTTCACGCTCACGCGGCCGTCGTCGCTCCGGTTGATCGACACGTTCTGCTTCGGGATCTTCAGCGCGGCGACGGTGTCGAGCTTGCGCGTCGCGAGATCGATGCGGAGCAGGGGCGCCGAGTCGGGCATCGACGGCGCGCCGCCGCCACTGAGCGCGCCCATCATGCGCATCATGTTCGGCATGCCGCGGAAGAGCAGCCGCCCTTGCGGATCGGTGCCCGGCGTGCCGTTCGGGCCGCCGATGAGGAACGGCGCCTCGTTCGCGCGCGGCACGCTCATCACGCGGGCGACCTTCCCCGCCCCGTCGAGCACGAGCATCGAGAGTGAATTCGGATCGACGAACAGCGTCGTGTCGCCCTTCCACGGGATGAGGCCGCCGGCGCGCGAGCTGTACGCGTTCGCCGTCGCGCTCGTCGTGTCGGCGACGACGGAGTAGGTCGAGAGCGTCGAGTCGAACAGCACGACTTTCCGCCCCGTGATGTCGTTCACGAGCAGGGTGCCGTTCGGCAGCCCGCGGACGGCCGACACGGCGCCGAGCAATTCCTTCGAGGCGTGCACGATCGGCCCGAGCGGCCGCTCGCGCACCGTGGGCTGCTGCGCGCCGGCCGTCGCGGCCACTAGGGCGCCGCAGGTGCCGATCGCGGAAAGGCGGATGAGCTTCGTCGGTAGGTTCATGGCTCGTTATCGGAAGATCGCGCGGGCCCGGTCGGCCCGCGCGGAGCTGCGTTATCGGACGATCATGATTCTGGTGCCGCCGTCGCCACCCATCGGCGCGCCACCACCCATGCCGCCGAAAGGGTTGAAGCTGCCGCCGGCGGTGCCGCTGCGGATGCCGGAGAGATAGCGGGGATCGATGTAGCTCGCCACGATCGAGGGGAGCTTGCGCCGCTGCTCGGGCGTGAGGAGCCCCTTGATGCCGGGGGCGAGTCGCACGAGCAGGTCGACCGAGCCCTCGCGCGCCGCCCGGTACTTCGCGTACGCGGCCCCCTCGTCGTAGCGGTCGGGGAGCGCCGCGAGGTACTTCGCCACGGGACTCCAGATCGAGTCGAGGCGCACCACGTACCACCGGTTGAGCGTCGCGAGGCTGTCGGCCTGCTTCGTCGTGAGGCCGAGCGAGTCGGCCTGCCGCAGCATCGTCGACATCGGGTTCACGAGTCCGCCGCCGCTGCCGTAGATCATGCGCAGCACCGACTCGTTCAGCTTGTTCCCCTGCGTGCGGCGTCCGGCGTTCAATTGTTGCGTGAGCGCCTGTGCCTCGCGCGTCGGCCCGAGGTCGAAGCGCATCATCGCCGTCACGACGACGGGGTTGCGGAACTGGTTGAACGCCGGGCTCGTCGCGCCGAACCGCTGGTTGACCTCGTACTTGAACCGCTGCGCCGCCGGGTCGTAGCCGCGCACGTACAGCAACTGCGGGTCGGCGAACGGCGTCTGTCCCCACCCCCTCAGGTGGTCCTCGCCGTGCAGCAGCAGGTCGGCCGCGCCGAGCGGGTTGTTGACGCCGAGCGTCAGCGTCGCGCGCTGCGGCAGCCCGAGCTTGAGCGGGTTGAACGAGATGTTGAGGTTGGCCGTCGTCGTCCACGGTCCCTCGCAGCTGTTGCGCGACGCGAGCTGGCCGAGCTGCCGCGTGAGGCAGTCGCGCACGTTCTTCGCGCTCCCCGCGAGGAGCTGCTGCATCGCCGCGGCGACCGAGGGATCGGCGGTCTTCGCGGGGTCGAAGATGAACGCCCGGTCGTTCGCGTAGCCGTCGCCGTTGATGTCGCTGGCGACGGTCGGCGTGAACGGCGCCCCGGAGCGGATGCTGCCGAACCAGTTCACCCGCACCGCGTCGAAGAAGTTGTAGCCCAGCGAATACTGGATCTGGTGGTGCTGGTCCATCCCCGATCGTCCCCACGCCACCTGGGTGGGATCCCCCACGGTGCTCTGGAAGCCGCGGTACTGCTCGCGGTAGTCCGCGTACACGTACGCGAGGCTCCAGCTCCACGTGGTGCTGAACGTGGCCGGCGAGAGGCGCACCTGGAACTGCGAGCTCTGGCTCGTGAGGTCGCTGCGCATCTCGCTCACCCGGTTGTACAGCGTCGACACGCGCGCGTCGCGGCTCGCGATCGTCCCGGTCGCGGGGTCGATGCTCGCCGGGTTCGCGAACACCGGCCGGTTCCCCTCGCCGGCCAGCGTGAACCGCTGCACCGGCGAGAAGTTCAGGTCGAACGACCCGGGCTGGTTCATGTTGCGCGAATACGTCCCCTCGAACGTCGCCGTGAACGCGTTGTTCAGGATGGGACCGCTCCACTGCAGGTTCGAGCGGAGCGAACGCTGGGCGGCGTAGTCGCGCGCGAACAGCACCGCGTTGGGCGCGCTGTTCGCGAAGATGGTCCCCTGCGTGCCGTCGGCGCACATCGTCGGGATCCCCGCGGGATCGCCGGCGTACCCGTTCCAATCCGGGGTCGGCGCCGCGGGCCCGTAGCAGCTCACCTGCTGCACCGCGCCCGGCAGCCCCGTGTTGTCGATCGCGTTGCCGAGCAGCGTCGTGCCCGGCGTGTTCTGGAACATGCCGACGCCGCCACGCACGACGGCGCGCGGTCCGCGCATCGCTCCCTCGAACCCACCGATCTGCGGCGCCGTGCCGTACGCCCACGAGAAGCCGACGCGCGGGCTCGCGTACACCTGGTTCGGCACGTGGTCGTTGCGCACGCCGAACAGCTGCTCGAGTTGCGGGTTCCGCGCCGGCGCGCCCTCGTACTGGTTGCCGTCGAGGCGCACGCCGTACTGCACCTGCAGGTCCTTGCTCGCCTTGTACGAGTCGCCGAGCGCGATGGCGCCCACGAACTGCGCGCCCGTGCGCTGCCGCGGCGTGAGCTGCCGCGTGAACATCGCGGGCCGGCCCGCCTGCAGGTCGGCGAGCGAGTTGAAACTGAACGTGCCGAGCAGGTTCGTCGTCTGGTCCTGCGTGTAGCCGTCGCGCCGCAGCTCGGTGCTCAGCTTGATGCGATGCTTGTTGTTCTCGCTGAACCAGCTCAGCAGGTTGCTGAACGCCACGCTGCCGTTGCGCGAGCTCACCCCGAGACTGGGATTGCCCCCGAACGACACGAACTTCACCCCGTTCGTCCCGTCGGGGAACGCGGAGTTCACGAGCACGTTGCCGTTGGGCATCGCCAGATACGGGGTGCCCCAGTTGCGCGACTGGTTCACCGAGAGCTGCGTCTCGCTCAGGATGCCGAAGCCGAAGTACGTCGAGTGCCGCGCCGAGACGAAGCCGCTCCAGTTCGTGCGGTCGCCGCTGTGCGCCGGGAACTCCGACGTCAGCGAACTCGTCGCCGGCGACTGGTTGCTCCACGATCCCTGATAGGTGACGGTCAGCGCCGTGCCGCTCTTCGAGCTCGCCGGCGCGACGTTGTACGTGCCGAGCACCAGCCCATTGTCGGCGAGCCGTTCGCTCGGGATCCCACTCACCGTCGTCGGCACGCGCAGCCCGCCGAGGATCGCGCGCAACCGCGCCACCGAATCCGCCGCGATGCCGGTCGTCTGCAGGCCGAGCGGGTCGGTGTTGAGCAGCGTCTGGAGGTCGTTCGCCCGGCGGCCGAGCTGGTAGCTGAACATGTACGACGACTCGTCCAGCTTCACCGGACCACCGAGGAGTCCACCCAGCGAAAGATTCGAGTACTGCTGCCCGAGCGCGCGCCCGGCGGGGTCGGTCCACTGCATCTGCGGCGCGTCGACGTTGAGCGAACTCGACCGCACGATGTAGTTCGATCCGCCCCGCGTGCTGATGGAGAACTGGCCACCGCTGAAGCCGCCACGGCTCACGTCGTACGGCGACGTCACCAGCGAGCTCGTGATGGCGGCGTCGCGCGGGAGGTTGGCGCCGCCGAACTGGGCGCCGTTCAGCGTCGTGTTGTTCTGGTCGGGGGAGAGCCCGAGCGCCGAGAACCCGGAGGGATCGCCGTCGGACCCGGGCACCAGCGTGATCCCCGGGATCGACGCCGCCATGCTCGCCAGATCGCCGAGCTGATCGGCGGTGAGCGCGTTGGCGTTGACCTGCTTCTCGGTGCCCGACACGTCGGCGTTCACGGAGTTCCGATCGACGCGGTCGCGCGGCGCCGTGATGCGCATCGCGTCGAGATCCTGCGTCCGCGAGAGCTTCGCGTCGGCGACGAGGATGTCCTCGTCGGCCGTGCGCTTCACCTCGAACCGCTTCACCGCGTAGCCGATCGCGCTGAAGCTGACGAAGTAGTCCCCCTCGCCGTTCGGGAAGGTCACCGTGAAGCGGCCGTTCTTGTCGGTGCGGGCCTGACGGTTCACCGCCCCGGAGAGCGACGTGACCGTCACCCGCACGCCCTCGATGGCTTGTGAATCCACGCCGATCACGCGGCCACGGATGACGTCCGCCTGCTGCGCGTGCACGGGGCGCGCGGCGACCGAGACGATAGGGAACGAGAGCAGGACGAGCAGTCGGCGCAGCGTCACTGGAGCAGGAAGTCGAGGAATCGGCGGGCGCACCGGGCGTCGCGATCGCGGTGGGCGTGAGCGAGGCACGCCCAGTTAGAACCGGCGATGCGACAAGAGGTTGCCTGGTCTTGGCGCCACTCTCTCGAGCGGAGCAAGACCACCGTTATTAATACGGACGCCCGTACCAAAGGGTTCACCGCACGCGCCAAGCGGGGCGGCCCGGATGCGCCGCGACACAGCGAGCGGCCTCGCACGAAATGCAGAGGGGATCAGCCCTGATCGCCCCAGATCAGTCCCGATCCCCTCCCGACAGCCTCGCGCCCAGCCGTGGTGCGCCGCGCCTACGGCAGGATCGCCGGCTTCGGCGGCCCCTTCGGCAGTTCGTCGCTCAGTGGCGCCAGCTTCCCGGCCATCGACGCGTTGAACGCCTTCACGTCCTTCTCCATGAACTTCGTGAACGCCGCCTTCGCCGTCACCAGGTCCTTCTCGAGCTCGACGAGCGTCGCCCCCTGCGCGTCGGTCGGGCGGTACTCCGCGCCGCCGGCGACGTCGCCACCCCCCGTCCCGACCTCGGCCGAGAGCCAGACGAGGCTCATGTAGAGCCGGTGCCGCTCCGTGAACCACTTGTCGTCGCTGTTGAGCTCCTCCTTCGAGAGGAGCTGCAGCTCGACGTCGAGCGCCTTCTTCTCGATGTCGGCGAGCGCCGCCTTCGACGATGCGCTCGTCGTGTCGCTCGTCGTGAGGTCCTCCACCTGCTTGCGCAGGATCTCGAGGCGGTTGATGAGGTCCACCGACCCATCGATCGCCCGCACCGCCCGCACCTGCGCCGCCGTCGCCGCCACCATGTCGGCCGCGGTCGTCGGGAGCGACGCGTCCTTCACGACGACGAACGGTTGCGTCGCCGTCGCACCCGCCGCGAGGATGCGCACCGAATACCGCCCCGGCGCGGCGAGAGCGCCGGCGCGCTGCGGCTGTTGGATCCCCCAGTGGTCGACGATACGCGTCGTCTTGTCCTTGAAACGCGGCTCGTCCCAAATGCGGGGGTTATCGGCCGGCGTCGTGCGCAGCGCCGGCTGCTTCGGACCTTCGTACCGCAGGTCCCAGGTCACGCGGTTCGTCCCCGCGTGCGCCATCGTGCGGATGTCGCGCACCACCGTGCCCGCCGAGTCGAGGATCGAGACGTCGATCGAATCCTTCGGCGCCTCCTTCATCGTGAACGTGATGTCGGCGCTCCCACCGCGCGGCGTGCGGATGCCGGGACGCGGCTCGTAGATGTGCAGCGCGGCGTCGGCCACCGGCTTGTCGCTCTGCTCGAGCAGCGTGATGTCGCGCAGCACCCAGAGGCCGCGTCCGTACGTCGACACGATCACGTCGTGCTGCGCCTTCGAGAACACGATCCACGTCGCCGGCGACGCCGGGAGCCCGGCCTTGAGCACCGTCCACTTCGCGCCGTCGTCGAGCGAGTAGAAGAGCTGGTGCCCCGTGCCCGCGAACAGCATCCCCTTGCGGTTCGGATTCTCGGCGATCGACATCGCGTACGAGAGCGGATGGTCCTGCGGCAGCCCGTCGCTGATGCGCGTCCACGTCTTGCCGAGGTCGGTCGTCTTGTAGATGTACGGCTTGCGGTCGTCCATCAGGTGGTAGTCCACCGTCATGTACGCCGTGCCCGCGTCGAACCGGCTCGGTTCGATCTTGCGGATCGTCCCCCACGGCGCCATCCCGACGTTCTTCGTCAGGTCGTTCCACTTCACGCCGCCGTCGGTCGTGTTCCAGATCTTGCCGTCGTTCGTGCCGGCCCAGATGAGTCCGCGCCGGACCTCGCTCGGCGCGATCGCGAACACCACCTCGCCGTAGAACTGGCCGAGGTTGTCGCCGATGATGCCGCCGCTCGAGACGATGCGCGACGGGTCCTGCGTCGAGAGGTCGGGACTGATCACGCTCCAGCTCTGCCCCGCGTTCGACGTCTTGAAGATCACCTGGCAGCCGTAGTAGACCGTGTTCGGGTCGAACGGGTCGATCGCCAGCGGCGGCGTCCAGTGGCACCGGTACTTCGCGGCGTTCGGCTCCCAGTCGAGCGTGTGCCGCCACGGGCTCACCGAGTGCACCTCGCCGACCTTGTGGTCGTAGCGCGTCACCGTGTTGCCGTAGCAGGTGGCCCACACCACGTCGTGGTTCCCCGGCGTCGGGATGGTGAACCCCGACTCACAGCCGCCGAGCGGTCCCTCCCACGGCGAGGCGCCGCCGAAGCGGCCGCCGAACCCGCCGAAGTCGCCGCCGTCACCGCCGCCGCGCGCCCCGCCGCGGCCGTAGCCGGGCACGTTCGCCACCGTCATGCGCGCCGAACTCGGCGCCCGCACCGAGCGGCTGTCGTCCTGCTTGTTCGCGTAGATCCAGTACGGGAGGCGGTCGTCGATCGCCACATGGTACATCTGCCCCACCGGGAGCGACGACTGCGTGAAGCTCACGCCGTGGTTTCGCGTGATCCCGGCGCCGCCGTCCCCCGTCTCTATCCAGTGCGAGGGGTTGCGCGGATCCATCCAGATGTCGTGGCAGTCGCCGCACCCGCGGTCGCTGATCGGCCACGTCTCGCCGCCATCGTAGGAGCGCTTGAACGTCGAGTTCGCGACCAGCACCTCGAGGTCGTTCTGTGGGTTCACCGCGATGTGGATGTAGTAGCCGGCGCGGCCGATGAGCGAGCGGTCCCAGCTCACGACCTTCCATTTGTTGCCGCCGTCGTCGCTGCGCCACACCGAGCCCTGGTTCGGCGTCTGGATGAGCGCATAGATGCGCTTGCCGTTCGACGGCGCGATGGCGACGTCGACCTTCCCCACCGGGGACTTCGGGAGCCCGGCATCGGTGGCGCGCGTCCACGTCGAGCCGCTGTCGTGCGACACGTACACGCCGCTCCCCGCGCCGCCGCCGAACATCCCCCACGTGTGCATCACCACTTCCCACGTGCCGGCGACGAGGTTCTCCGGATGGTTCGCGTCGAGCGAGAGGCCGGAGCATCCCGTGTTCTCGTTCACGAAGAGCACCCGCTCCCACGTCGTGCCGCCGTCCTTCGTGCGGTACACGCCGCGCTCCTGCTGCGGTCCGGTGGTGCGGCCGAGTGCGCAGACGTACACGAGGTTCGGGTTCGTCGGATGGACGATGATCCGGCCGATCCGCCCGACGTCCTTGAGCCCCATGTTCTGCCACGTCGCGCCTGCATCGGTCGACTTGTAGATGCCGTCGCCCATCACGTCGGCGTCGCGGATCGCCCACGCCTCCCCAGTCCCCGCCCACACCGTGCGCGGACTCGACGGCGCCACCGCCAGCGCGCCGATGGCCTGCACCGATTGCTCGTCGAACACGGGCTGGAAGGTCTTCGCGCCGTCGGTCGTCTTCCACACGCCGCCCGAGGCGCCGCCGAAATAGTACGTCATCGTGTCGCCGGGGATCCCCGTGGCGCTGGCGATGCGCCCGCCGTTGTCGGGACCGACGTACTCGAATCGCGGTGGCTGCACCGCCGTCGCGCCGCCCCCGCCACCGCCACCGCGTCCCCCGCCGCGCTGCGCGAACGAAGCGTGCGCCGAGAGGGCGAGCGCGAACAACAGGACGCCGGAACGAAGGGACGGCTGGGGACGTATCACGGGGATCCTCGAGAGACGGAACGGCGGAGCGCTGACGCCCACGAATCTACCGCGGGGCGTTCAGGGCGCGAGCGCCGGTGAGAGCCTCTCGTCAACGCGGGGCCGGCGCGCCGCCGTTGGCGGCGCGCCGGCTACCTCACCGCGGCCACAACCAGCCGAAGATCCCCGCCGTGAAGAGCGCGTAGAGCAGCCCGTCGAAGGCCGTCGTGATCGTGATGCGCCAGGAGCGCCCGTACCAGATCGAGAGCTGCGCCAGCGCCAACGCGTACGACGCGAACGCCATCGCGCCCGTGAAGCGGAAGACGTGCAGATACGGCGCCCCCACCGCGAGCGCGCGCCCCGCCACGTACGCCGCGAACGCACTGACGACGAGCGTGTAGACGAACCACTGCCCGAGCTGCTGCCCCATCCCGGTATAGCCCGGCATCACCGTCATCACGAAGCGCGGTCCCCGCTTCGCCTTCTCCGTGAAGGCCGCGGACTTCATGTCCTCCATCGACGAGGGGCGCGGCGCCATGTAGTCGCCCGGCGCGAGGTTCATGGCCCGCACCGCGTTCATCGCCTCGTCCTCGTTCGGCACCTTGGCGTAATCCCCCTTGTGCCACGGCATCATCATGTGGATCACCGAACTCAGCACGAACACGACGACGGCAGACAGCACGATCGGCAGCCACAGCGCATGTAGACCGGTCATGACACCTCCGGGAGGTCAGGGGACGGGACGTTCAGTAGAAGAACGTACGTAACCTTCACAGCGGTGACAACTCGCCGCGAACCCCGGCCGCAGTCGCCTCAGCCCCTCACCCGCAGCACCGCCAGCGCGTCGCTCCACTTCCGCAACTCGTCCAGCATCTTCACCCCGGCTTCGGCCTGCATCGCCGGCGGCGAGAACACGCCGGTCGCGCGATCGAGCTGCTGCGCGAAGAACGGCAGGCTCACCGCCTCGAACATCGGCATCACCTTCACGCTCGTGATGATCGACTTGATCGACTGCACCGCGCGCACACCCCCCGACACGCCGCCGTAGCTCACGAAGCCGGCCGCCTTGTAGGCCCACTCGTGCGAGAGGAAGTCGATGGCGTTGACGACCGATGGCGGCGCGCCGTAGTTGTACTCCGGCGTCACGAACACGAACGCGTCGGCGCGGTCGACGATCGCGCTCCACGCCTTCGTGTGGTCCTTCGTGTACTTGCGCAGCACGGGATGGTGCGGCTCGTCGAACAGCGGGAGGTTCACCTCGGCGAGGTCGACCACCTCGATGCGGAACTTCCCGTGCGATCCGGCGACGCCGGTGAACCAGCGCGCGACGGCGGGACCCGCGCGCCCTTCGCGCGTGCTGACGATGACGATCTGGAGGAGAGGGAGCATATGGTGTGAACGTAGCGAACGCGTCCGCCGTTCCGGGGACCGCAACAACCGGGTCGACCGTGCGCCGTGCCGCCACTAGAGTTCTTGGCATGCGTAACCACCAAGACGACCTCACGCTCGACCCGGACGACTGGCACGCCTTCCGCGCCCTCGCCCATCGCATGGTCGACGACTCGCTCGACCACATGGCCACGCTGCGCGACCGGGCGCCGTGGACCCCGATCCCCGCCGACGTGCGCGCCGCCCTCACCGCCGAACCGCTCCCGCACGAACCGCAGGGCGCGGAGCGCGTGTACGACGAGTTCTTCGAGCGCGTGCTCCCGTACACCAACGGCAACCGCCACCCGCGCTTCTGGGGATGGATCCAGGGGAACGGCACCGCGCTCGGCATGATGGCCGACATGCTCGCCGCCGGGATGAACGCGCACCTCGCCGGCCTCGACCAGGCGCCGAAGCTCGTCGAGCTGCAGGTCATCGCCTGGCTCGCCGAGTCGATGGGGTTCCCGCGCGACGCCTCGGGGCTGCTCGTGAGCGGCGGCTCGATGGCGAACATCCTCGGCCTCGCCGTGGCGCGCCACGCGAAGGCCGGCTACGACGTGCGACAGGAGGGGATGTTCGGCGGACCGCGGCTCACCGTGTACACGTCGACCGAGGTGCACAGCTGGGCGCAGAAGGCGGTCGAGCTGTTCGGCATGGGGAACGCGTCGCTCCGCCGCGTGCCCGTCGATGCGGCACTGCGGGTCGACGTCGCGGCGATGCGCGCCGCGATCGCCGCCGACCGCGCCCGCGGAGAGCGCCCCATCTGCATCATCGGCTCGGCGGGGACGGTGAACAGCGCCGCGATCGACGACCTCCACGCGCTCGCCGATCTCGCGAAGGCCGAGGATCTCTGGTTCCACGTCGACGGCGCGTTCGGCGCGCTCGCCGCGCTCTCGCCCGAGCTCGCGCCGCTCGTCGCCGGCATGGAGCGCGCCGACTCGCTCGCCTTCGACCTGCACAAGTGGGGGTATCTCCCCTATGAGATCGCCTGCGTGCTCGTGCGCGACGCCGAGGCGCACCGGGCGACGTTCGCGCTCACCCCCACCTACCTCCGCGACGAAGGGCGCGGCGTGATCGCCGGCGGGTTGCCGTTCGCCGACCGCGGCCCCGAGCTGACGCGCGGCTTCAAGGCGCTCAAGGTGTGGATGACGCTCAAGGCCGAGGGCGTGGGGCGCATCGCCGACGTGATCGAGCAGAACGTGGCGCAGGCGCGTGCGTTCGGCGCCGCCGTGGCGCGCATCGCGCACGTCGAGGTGGTCGCGCCGGTGTCGCTCAATGTGGTGTGCTTCCGCTACGCGCCGCCGGGGGTCGCGCCGGAGGTGCAGGACGCGCTCAACAAGGAACTGCTCCTGCGCATCCAGGAGGAGGGACTCGCCATCCCGAGCGGGTCGCAGCTCGGCGGCCGCTACATCCTGCGGGTGAGCTGCACGAACCACCGCAGCCAGTGGAGCGACTTCGTGGCGCTGCTCGATGGCGTCGCGCGCCTCACGGCGGCGCTCGACAGCGGCGCGTGACGCGCGCATTTTGACGCACCTCATCCCCCCGGAGCACCGCATGCCGCATGTTCGTCCGCCCCTCCCGGACGCCGCTCTCCGCGGCGCGCGCCGCACCGGCGCGTTCGTGAGTTCGCTCACCCTGCTCGCGCTGCTCGCGGCGCTGCTGCCGCTCGCCGCACGCGGCCAGAGCCGCTGCGCCATGGGGCGCGCGACCGCGCCGTGCGACACGACGCCGGCCAAGCCGCCGTTCGCGCCCACCGGCTGGAAGACCGTCGCCCTCGACCACTTCTCGGTGCAGGTGAGCGATTACAAGCGCGAGGCGGCCTACTACGCCGCGCTGATGAACTGGCGCGTTCGCAGCGACGACGGCACGAAGGCGGTGCTCGACATCGGCGACATCGGGAGCGTGGAGATCCGCGGGGGCTTGCAGGTGCCGCCGGCGCCGCCGGCCGGCGACAGCACCGCCGCGCGCGGCGGACGCGGGGGGCGGGGCGGCGCGCGAGCGCCCGTGCACGCGGTGTGGGATTCGTTCTGCTGGGTGATCGCGCCATGGAACGCGAAGACGGTCGAGGCCGAGCTCGAGAAGCGAGGGCTCCACCCGGTCGCCGACAACGACGGGCATGGCTTCGAGAGCTTCCACGTGAAGGACCCCGACGGCTTCGACGTACAGATCAGCAACGACGCGCACCTGAGGGCTCGCAAGGCCCGTGCGGCAAGTGCGACGCTCGTCGCGCCCGCCCCGTTCGCGGGAACGGACTGGAAGAGCACCTGGCTCGACCACATCTCGTTCGCGGTGTCGAACTACAAGGAGAGCACGGCGTTCTACGCGGCACTGCTCGGATGGAAGCCGACGGGCGACGAGGGGGACCAGAACCAGACGGAGCTCGCCGACGACGTCGGCAACATCATCATCCGGGGGATGGCGCCCGCGCCGGCGCCGGGCGCGCCGGCGGCGCCGCGCCGCGCGGTGATCAACCACGTCTCCTTCGGCATCTCACCGTTCGACGCCGACACCGTCCGCGGGGCGCTCGCCGCGCGCGGGCTCACGGCGCGCGAGGACACCGGCGGCAAGGGCGACATCCACGATCCGAACGTGATCTACAAGAGCTATCACACGACGACGCCCGAGGGGTTCGACCTGCAGATCAGCAACGGGTCGAAGGAGAATCGCGTCGTGAAGTAGCGTCCGGTGCGGCGTGATCCGTGGACGATCAGCTCGCGCCCATCGCCCGGATCACCGCCCACTCGGAGGGCGTCACCGGCGTCACCGAGAGCCGGCCGATGCGGAGCAGCGCCATCCCCGCGAGTTCGGCGCGCGCCTTGATCGCCGGCAGCGTGACGGCGCGCGGGAGCCGCTCGACGGCGCGCAGGTCGACCATGAACCAGGTGGGGGCTCCCGGATCGCTCTCGGCGTCGAAGTGCGCGTGGCCGCGCATCGTCGCCGTGTGGTCGGGATAGCCTTCGCGCACCACTTCGCACACGCCGACGATCGACTGCGGCTCGTCCATCGAGTGGTAGAAGAAGACGAGGTCGCCGCGCTTCATCCCGTCGCGCAGGAAGTTGCGTGCGGCGTAGTTGCGCACGCCGTCCCAGCAGGTGCGCTGGCCGGCCGAGGCGAGGAGGTCGTCGAACGAGAACACGGAGCGCTCGCTCTTCACGAGCCAGTAGCGCCGCTCCCCCTCGGCGCGCGGCGCGAACGCGGCGGCCCATGGACCGCCGGCCGGCGCCGCGGTTTTCGGCGACGCTTTCGGCGACGCGACCTTCGGCCGGGCGGCCGCGGGCTTCGTGGCCGCCGGCTTCTTCGGCACGGCCCTCTTCTTCGCAGCGGCCTTCTTCTTCGCGGCCATCGACCACTCCAAGATGAAAAGCGGGTGGACGGTCGACGGTAGACCGTCCACCCGCCGTTGCCTCCCCTGCCGTTACGCGATCCCCTTCTTGATCGCCTTCGTCACCGCGTCCCCGAAGGTGTCGATCTCGTCCACCGACGTGTACACGTTCGGCGTGATGCGGATGCCGTGGAACTCGGGATGCACGATGGGCGTGGTGACGATCTTGTACTTGTCGAGCAGCCAGCCGCCGAGCTTGCCCGGATCCATCCCCTTCACGTCGAACATGCAGATGGCGCCGCTCCGCTCGCCGGTGAGCGGAGTGAGCACCTGCACGCGGTCGCTCTCGGCGAGCAGGCGGTTCGCCCACCGGTTCCGCAGGTAGCGGAGCCGCGCGATCTTGCGCTCCGCGCCGATGCCGCGGCTGAACGCGAGCGCGGCCGACACGGCGTTGAAGTTCGCCTGGGGGTGCGTGCCGATCTCCTCGTACTTCCGGATGTTCGCGCGGTTCCCCTCGCCCGACCCCATCAGCGACCAGAGCTGCGGGATCTTCGCCTGGCGCACGTAGAGGAACCCCGTGCCGATCGGCGCGAGCGTCCATTTGTGCAGCGAGGTGCCGTAGTAGTCGCAGTCGAGCTCGTCACGCTTGAAGGGGAAGTGGCTGAAGGCGTGCGCGCCGTCGACGAACACCTCGATGCCGAGCGGCCGCGCCATGTCGACGAGCTTCCGCACCGGCATGATCTGCCCGGTGAGGTTCGTGATGTGCGTGACCTCGATGACCTTCGTGCGCGGCGTGATCGCCTGCCGGAACTGCTCGACGATGTAGTCGTCGCTCGGCGGCGGCACCTTGAACGAGACCTGCTTGAGGACGATCCCCTCGCGGCGCTCGCGCTGCTGCCACGACGTGATCATGCGCGGGTAGTTCTGGTTGGTGACCACCACCTCGTCGCCGCGCTTGAGGTCGAGCCCGAAGATCATGATCTCGTTCGCTTCGCTCGCGTTGCGGACGACGGCCATCTCCTCGGGATCGCAGCCGAACTCGCGGGCGAGGTCGCGCCGCGTGCTCTCCATGCGCGGCTCGAGCACGCGCCACATGTGCTCCACCGGCAGCTCGTTCGTGAACCGCAGGTCGCGGAACAGCTGCTCGAGCACGTGCGTCGGCGTCGGGCACACGCCGCCGTTGTTCAGGTTGATCATCGTGCGGTCGGCGTCGAACGCGCGCTGGATCTGGGCCCAGTACAGCTCGTCCTCGGCGACGTCCTGCGGCGCCCGGTCCCCGGCGATGGCGTTCGCCTTGAAGATCTGCGCGAAGGCGTTCTCGCGCATCATGGGGAGGGCGGCACCCGCGCCGGCAAGGCTCTTCACGAACGTGCGACGATCAGTCATGGCGTCCTCAGGGTACGATGATCAAGCCGTATTCGCCGTCGAATTCGTCCTTCATTCTGGCCAGGTTCCCCGGCGCGCGCCACGGGCCGCCGTCGTAACGCACCGCCACGCGATGGCGCCCCGGCTTCAGGAACGTCTGGAATTCCCAGCCGTTCGGCGTCCGCACCAGCGGGGTCGGCTCCCAGTTCGAGAAGTCGCCGGCGACGTCCACCGCCACCGACGACGGCGCGACGATGGCGAGGAGGAGCATCGCGCCCCCCGCCTGCGGCGCGACCCGGGCGTACGAGGCGACCCCCGGCACGTCGGCCTCGCTCTCCTTCGGCCGCCAGGTGAAACGGAGCACCGCCATCGTCAGCGACGCGTCGGGGGTGCCGCGCACCGGATCGGCGAGCATGCGCCCGCCCGACAACGCCAGCGCGACACGGTCGGTGAACGCCCACGACGCCGACCACAGCAGCGCCTCCTGCGACACCGGACTCGCCCGCCGCCCCTCCCGCCAGCTGTTCGCGAGGTCGGCGGTGAACCGGCCGCGCGCGTAGTGCAGCCCGACGGTGGCGTCGTCCATGTCGGCCATCAGCGCCGGCCGCGAGAGATAGATCCCCGCCGCCTCGAGGAGCGGCCAGTCGTCGGTGCGGAGGCGCGAGAACGACGCCGTGGCCGTCACGTCGCCCAGCCGGTACCACCCGCCCGCCTCGACCGTCGTGCCATGGCTGGGATTGCCGTCACGCACCGTGGAGCCGTCGGAGACGCCGACCCATGCGCCGCCGTCGCCGAAGCTCACCCGGGGCCGCAGGTAGCCGCTGAAATTGCCGCCGCGCCCGCTGTTGGTGATGCCGAAGATGTTGAGCCCGGCCCCCGCCTCGAGCACCGCCCACCGCGCGCTCGTCGGCCGCATCGCGATCGCGCCGAGGATCTGGCCGGCGGCCAGCGAATCGCCGGTGTTGGTGAGGGCGGCCGACAGCAGCGACGAGACGCGCAGGTCGCTCACGCGCCACGTGACGCCCAGAATGCCCGCGCCCCGCTCGTCGCGCGCGCGCTGCTGGACGCGGGCATACCCCGCGTCCAACTGCACGTCCTGCGGCGACTGCGCGCCCACGGCGCGCCATGCGGCAGCGAGGAGCGCCCACGCGATGACGCGTGGGCTCATTCCGTCAGAATGGCCTCACCGAGGACGAACATTGACGTTCGACACAGTTGGCGGCGGCGGCAGAAGTGAGAGAACATTCCGGCCGCGCAGGTCGAGCGCCACGTCGGGCTTCAGTCCCGCCGCCACGTCGCCCTGCACGTCCCGTCCGAGTGCCGTAAGTTGCACACCCGTCGCGCCTCGCGCCATCAGGTCGAGCACTGCCTTGGTGGCCTGTTTCACGGGTACGCCGCGCGCCACCAGTTCCGTCAACACGCCGAGCTCCACCGAGATCGAGCGCCCCGGCGCCGTCGCGCGCAGCTGCTTCAGCGCCTTCTCCGGCACTCCCACCGAGAGCGCGTCGGCGCCCGCGGCGAGTTCGTCCACATCCGACGACGGCGCGAGCGCCGCGTGCGCCGCGCGCATGCGCTTCTCGAGCGCCGCCATCGCCGCGCGGATGCTTTTCGTCGACGCCTTCTTGGCCACGCCCTCGAGCGCCTTCGACATGAACGGGTCGGCGGGGAGCCCGCGCGACGTCGCACTGCGCAACTGCGCCCGCACCGCGTCGCGCGTCGCGTCGTCGCGGATCAGCGACAGGCGCGCGTCCTGCGCGCTGGCCGACGCGGCCAGCACCAGCATGGCGGCGGCCACGTAGGCCGCGGTCGATCGCATCGTCATGGCTTGGTCACCATCAGCACGGAGGCCTCGCCCCCGTAGTCCACGTCACGAGCCTTGGGGGCCCGCGGGTCGGCGGTCAGCACGCCGTCGACCATGAACGCGTAGACGTGGCGCCCCGGCTTCGCGAGCACCGTCGCCGTCCACGGACCGTCGCCGCCGAACCGCTGCATCGGCGTCGCCGTCGCGTCCCAGTTGTTGAAGTCGCCCACGACAGACACCGTGGTCGCCGAGCGCGCGTCGAGCACCATCGGCACGGCCACGGCGCGCGCCGCGGCGCCGACGTCGGCCGCGGGCATGAGCTCCACCGCACGCGTGGCCGACGCCGGGGAGCCGCTCGCGGCCCGCTCGACCGCATTCCCCGACACGAACCCGATCACCAATGTCGCCGCGGCGAACATCGTCGCCGAGGCGAGCGAGAACGACGGCGTGCGCATCCACCCCGCGAAGCGCGCCGCCAGCGGGTGGCGCGTTCCGCGCCGCGTCCTCGCGAGCGACACGATCTGCATCACGGCCAACGGGTCCGCCGGCGGCAACGCCGCCAGCGCCCGAGCCGCGCGATCGATCAGTTCATCCCGTTCTTCCACGATCATCGTTCCACCTTCTCGAGTCGGGCCCGCAGCGCGTCACACGCGCGCTTGACCCGCATCCGCAAGGCCGAGAGACCAGCACCGGTCACCGCGGCAATGTCTTCATAGGAGAGATCCTCCACGTGCCGCAGCAGGAACGCCTCCCGCTGCTCCGGCGGTAGGGTCTCAAGGACCACCCGCACTTCCTCCGCCCAATCCGCTCCGAACTCCTCCTCGGGAGCGGCCGCGACCGCCATCAACGGCAGTTCGCCGTATTCGATCATCTGCCGGTGTCGCCGGCTCCGCGCCATGCTCGTCCGGCACCGGTTCGCCAGGATCCGGAACAGCCAGGGATCGAAGCGCGCATCCTCCCGGAACCGCGGAAAACTGTCGTACACCCGGGTGAACGCGTCCTGCACCGCCTCTTCCGCGTCCTGATCGTTACCCAGCATGTTGCGCGCGAACCGGAGGCATCGCGGATAATAGAACTCCACGATCTCGATGAACGCCTTCTCATCGCCGGATCTCGCCCGCAGGGGGATGGCTGGATCGATCTCGTTCACGCTGTGCCTGACCCGGTAGACATTCCGGACGTTACCCAGCCGCCGAACGACGCGCCACCCGACTTGACCCCGCACCCTGCGTCCCACGCTTCATTATCCATTACCCTCAGGGTAAGCCCGCCGTCACCTGCCCCTCGGCTCGCCAACGCCCTCCCTTCTGGACATCTTCCAGTCACTCCCCCAGCCGACCGAGTCCCGCCCATGACGACCTCGCTTTCTCCCTCACCGGCCACCAGTGAGACACCCCGCGGGGCGACGTCCGTTCCCCCGGCCGGCCGGCCGGTGGAATCCCGCGACCCGGCCACCGGCGAGGTCTGGAAGAGCTACGCGGCCGCCACCCCGGACGAGGTCGCGGCGGCCATCGCCAGGGCCCGCGCGGCCCTCCCCGCGTGGGCGGCCGCCCCCCTGGGCACCCGGGTGCGCCTGCTGCGCCGCTTTCACGAGGTGCTCTACCGGCGCCGGCACGACGTCGCGGCCGTGCTCACGCGCGAGAACGGCAAGTCGGCCGCCGAGGCGTTCAGCACCGAGATCGCCACCACGCTCGACTTCGCGCGCTACTACGCCGCGCGCGCGCCGCGCTTCCTGCGGCCGTCGTGGCGCATGGGACTCTCGCTCGCCATGAAGCGCAAGCGCGTGCGCATCCTGCACGAGCCGTACGGCGTCATCGCCATCGTCGCGCCCTGGAACTACCCTTTCATGCTGGCCGCCGCCGAAGCGCTCCCGGCGCTGGCGACGGGGAACGTGGTGCTCATGAAGCCGAGCGAGTTCACGCCGTCGACGGGGGCGCTGCTGGGCGAACTGTTCGCCGAGGCCGGAGCGCCGGCCGGGGTCGTGACGGTGCTGCAGGGCGACGGCGCGGTCGGCGCGGCGCTCACGCGCGGCGACGTCGACAAGGTCTTCTTCACGGGCAGCGTGGCCACGGGTCGCAAGGTCGCGCTCGCCTGCGCGGAGCGGCTCATCCCCTGTTCGCTCGAGCTCGGGGGGAGCGACGCCGCGATCGTGCTCGCCGACGCGAACGTCGCCCACGCCGCGCGCGGCGTGGCGTGGGGACGGTTCAGCAACGCCGGGCAGACCTGCGTCGCGCCGAAGCGGGTGTTCGTCGAGGCGCCGGTGTACGACGCGTTCGTCGCCGAGCTCGGCAAGGTCGTCGGCGCGCTGCGCGTCGGCCCCGGGTCGTCGCCCGACACCGACGTCACGGCGGTCATCCGGCCGTCGTCCGTCGCGACGCTCACCGCGCAGCGTGACGACGCGCTCGCGCGCGGCGCCCGCGTCGTGGCCACGGCAGCGGCGCCCACCACGGGCGGGAGCTACTTCGCGCCGACGGTGCTGGCCGACGTCCCCGCCGACGCGCGCGTGCTCGTCGAGGAGACGTTCGGGCCGCTCCTCCCGGTGGTGAAGGTGCGCGACGCCGACGACGCGGTGGCGCGCGCCAACGCGAGCGATTTCGGCCTCTCCGGCAGCATCTGGAGCGGCGACACATCCAGGGCCGCCGCGCTCGCGGCGCGCATCGAGACGGGGAGCGTCACGATCAACGACGCGATCGTCGCGCCGGGCATGGTCGAGGTGCCGCATGGCGGCGTGAAGACGAGCGGCGTCGGTCGGTCGCACGGCATGGAAGGGCTCGCCGAGTGCGTGCGCACCAAGGCCGTGGTCGCCGACCAGTTCAGCGCGTGGCGGCAGGCGTGGTGGTACGGCTATTCGGCGTCGCACGCGGCGGGGCTCGACGCCTACGTGCGGCTCGCGCATTCGCCGAGCGTCGTCGAGCGCGTGCTGGCGATCCCGGCGTTCCTGCGCATCCTCTTCGCCCCCAAGCGCCCGCTCTAGGAGCCGCGTGGACACCTTCTTCCGTTCCTACGACGCGGCGCTCGGCGTCATCCGTGGCGGCTTCTTCGGCGTCGCGCTCGTGCTCGGCGGCGTGTGCGTGGTGGACTGGCTCGTGCGGTCGCGGCGGCTGAACCCGTTCGGCCCGGTCGCGCGGTTCATGCGCGGCACCTTCGACCCCCTCATCGCGCCGGTCGAACGCCGGGTGGTACGCGCCGGCGGACTGCCGCAGGCGGCGCCATGGTGGGCGCTCGTGTTCGTGGTGCTCGCCGGGATCGTGCTCATCTCGCTGCTCGAGTTCGTGCGCAACCAGCTCGCCTTCCTCCTCTACTCGATGGAGAGCGGGCCGCGAGGCGCCTACCGGGTGCTCGTCAGCTGGACGTTCGCCATCCTGCAGCTCGCGCTCATCGCGCGCGTGATCCTCTCGTGGGTGCGGGTGCGCCCCGGGCACTGGATCGTGCGCTGGTCGTACAACCTGAGCGAGCCGCTGCTGCGCCCGCTGCGGCGCATCATCCCGACGATCGGCATGATCGACGTGACGCCGATCATCGCGTACCTGTTCCTCAACATCCTGCAGTCGTTCCTGCTGCGTCTCTGGTGAGCGCGTTCCCGGTGACGCCGCGGGAAGGCGCCGTGCGATTCGCCGTGCGCGTGCAGCCCCGCGCGAGCCGGGCCGGCGTCGACGGCGTGCACGGCGACGCGCTCCGCGTGCGCGTGCACGCGCCGCCCGTGGACGGGGCCGCGAACGACGCCGTCATCGCCGTGCTCGCCGACGCGCTGCGCGTGGCGAAGCGCGACGTGCGGATCGTGAGCGGCGAAGGCTCGCGCTCCAAGGTCGTCGAAGTCGCCGGCGTGAGCGTCGAGGCCGTCCGCGCGCTCGCGGGGTGACGCACGCGCGGGGCAGCGGCCGTCGGATCGACGGCCACCACCCCGCGCTCGGCTCCGCTCCGCTCAACCGCTCAGGTCAGAACCGGATCTCGTGGCCGCGACGGACGAGGAGGACGGTCGTGATCAGCGCCGCGACCGCGACGACGGCGGTCACCTCCACCGACTTGCGTACGTCCCCCACCCCGGCGAGCGACATCAGGCCGTGGATCGCCAGGAAGTTCCACGCCATCGTCGCCACGAAGTACAACGCATTCGGTCGCTTCATGGTGTGTTCGCCTCCATGATTCAGAAGAGCGTCATCGCGGACGCCGCCGCGCCGGTCAGCAGGCAGCCGGCGATCTTCACTTGCCACGGCAGCGGCCACCGGCCGAACGCCGTGAGGAAACCGGCGCAGCCGCCCGCGTCGGCTGCCACAGCGCCCCGGAACCGCTGCCAGTCGCTCGTGCGCGCGAACAGTGCGAGCAGGTTGGACGACGGCAGGGCGTAGCTCCAGTAGGCGGCCGAACCGGCGGCGAGCGAGGCCGCGGAGTACACGGCGTCCCCCTGATTTCCCGGCAGACTCGCCGCCACCCCGGCCGCGCGCGCGATCGCCGCGTCGATGTCGGCAGGCGAACCGGCCTCGGCGATGTCGCCGACCATCGACGAGATCGCCGCGAGCGTCGCGTCACTGATGTCCTCGTACTCGCCGAGCGCCGCCGACGACGCCGACGGAAGCGGTGCCGCGAAGAGCGCAAGCGACGGGAGCGCCGAACCGCGGCACTGCGGGAGGTTGGCGATGCCCTGACGCGCCGCGCGGATGGCCTCGTCGCGGCGTGAGGCGAAGCCGCCGCGCTGGGCCGACGGCTCCATGTTGTCGCGCATCGAGACGAACACCCAGCCGCAGTCGCTCTTCATGCGCTGATACGTGGCGGGGTCATCGTCGTGCGCCGCCTTCGCCTTCTGCATGGCGAGATTCAGCAACCGATTGTGCTCCTCCCCGACCCACCGGTACTTCGCGGGGATGCGGCGGAAGGTCGCGGGATCGTCGTTGGCGCGCGCGTCGGGGGTGCGCGGCGTGACGACGTCGGCGCGCTCCGCGGCGGGCGCGACCGGTCCCGCCGCGCGGGGCGAGTCGGAACAGGCCACCGCGGTGGCGGCGACGGCGAGGGCGACGGCGCCCAGGAACGCGAGTCGAGTGGTATGCATGGCAACGGTTCTCCACTGCTGGATGGTGGGGCGCGGCCGTGGCCGCCCCTCCCTCACCAGCAGCGTGCGACGGCGGCGTCGTACATCGCGTGGGCGAGCATGGCCGCGAGCAGCGAGCGATCGCGGAGCGCCAGCGCACCGAAGACGAGCCCCGCGGCAGACCGCGCGGCGATGAGTGGCCAGCCGACGGCGGGCCAGGTGATGCCCCCATGCGCGAGGGCGAATGACATCGAGACGACGGCCAGCGACAGCGCCGCGCGCACGCGACGCTCCCCGACGACGGTCGCGAGCAGCGAGCCCACGACCGCGGTCAACACGCCACGAAAGGCGATCTCTTCCGTCAGGGCGGGAAGGAGCGCCGTGCGCGCCAGGGTGAGCGCGCGGTCCGCGTCGAACGCGCCCGCCGGCGGTTCCACGCGAGTCGAGACGAGAGTCACGAGGGCTCCGGCGGCCACGACGAAGCGCATCGCGCCGTCCGTCCACCAACGCCGCCGCGCCGCGATCCCCGCGCCCACTGGGCCCCATCGCATCGCGACGGACGCGCCACACGCGACGACCGTGATCCACGCGAGGGCCGAGCACCATTCGATCGCGCCGGCGTCGCCGTACGGCGCGAACCGGCGCGCCGTCCAGCGTACCACTTGCGGCAGCGCCGTCGTGCCGGCCGTCCAGGCCGCCACGCCGCACCACGCGCGTCGGGCGCGCGCGCCGCCGGACACGTTCCGGACACGTGCGCTGGTGGTCGGCACGTCCCTCGCTCCCCTCCTGAGCAGCGCCACGGCGGGATGACGGACCCACTCCGTGAACGAGAGGCAATGTGAGGCGGGAATGGGGGCGGCGCGTCATCGGATCCACGCCGCGCAACTCACGAGATTGCCGTCACCCGGCCGTCACTCGCCTTGCGCGCGCGGCCGGTATCCCCCATATGAAGAGGTATGCGACTCCCCCCGGGGTGGTCCCGATCGCTCCTGCTGCTCGTGACGTGTGCCGCGCCCCTCGGGGCGCAGGCTGCCTCGGGCGGCGTGCTGCGCGGCCGCATCACGGTCGAGGGCGACACGCTCCCGATCCCCGGCGCTGAGGTCGAGCTTCTCGGCACCTCGCTCATGAAGGGGACGGACAGCGACGGCCGCTTCCAGTTCCTCAGCGTCCCGGCCGGCCTCTACACGCTGCGCGTGCGGCTCCCCGGGTACGTGCCGGCCGCCCAGGTGTTCACGATCGAGGACGACCAGTGGGTGGACCAGTCGCTCTCGCTGAAGCGGCTGCCGCAGTCGCTCACGACGGTGCGCATCGAGGGGAAGCTGCTCAAGGTGCCGCCCCGCTACGAAGAGGTGTACGCGCGCGCGGCGCGCGGATGGGGAACCTTCATCACGCGCGACGACATCATCCGGCGCAATCCGGCCGACATGGTCTCGCTGCTCGAGACGCTCCCCGCGGTGCAGGTCAACGACCGCGGCGTGAATTTCCAGCGGTGCAAGGAGTTCACGAATCTGGCCCTGCCGACCAAGGGCCAGTCGGGCGCGGCGCCGGGCGCGCACGTGCAGCTGTACGTCGACGGCGTGCGGCGCACGGGCGTCGGGATCTCGCTGCGAAATCCGTCGGACGCGAACGGGGGTGGCATCGCCGGCGACGAGGTCACGGAGACGCTGAAGGAGCTCTCCCCGTCGTCGATCCAGGCGATCGAGATCTACAGCGGCCCGGCGCGCATCCCGGCGGAGTTCCTCGACGACGCGTGCGCCGTGATCGCCGTCTGGACAAGGAGCTACTGAAGTCGTCCTGACGCGACGACGACTCCGGCCGGACCGGGGGTTCCGCTCCGCGACACGCGCACCGGGCGCCGGTGCCGCCGACACGCGTTCGACCGTGTCTCCCCCACCCGAGCGCGGCATCGAGCTAGCCAACGCCGCGCGCTCCGCGCATCTTCCGCTCGCCCTCTCGCGTACCCCCCGCGACGGTTGCGCTATGCGAGCGCCGTGACTTGATGCTCCAGGAGGAGTGATGCGCCGTTTCTTCGCGTTGGCCTTGCTCATCGTGATCGCCGCCCCCGCGAGGGCGCAGGATCCCGGCGTCCCGGTGATCGACTTCGACAAGAAAGTCGGCGGCAGCGAGAAGCTGCACGTGCTGTCGCGCATCCCCGCCCACGACGGCGCGTGGAAGGCGGCCGACATCGAGATGGAACAGGACCGCGACCGCCCGTACGTCTATCTCTGCGGCTTCGTCAACTTCGACGTGCAGATCTACGACATCGGCAACACCGCGGCGCCGAAGAAGATCTTCACCTGGACGATCGAGAACCCCGAGCTCCACCGCGGCATCGGCGCGATGGACGGGAAGTATTTCAAGATCGGCAAGCGCTACTACTACGCCCAATCCTATCAGTTCATGCAGGGAAGCCCCGACGCCGACCTCGGCGCGGTGATCTTCGACGTCACCGGCCTCCCCGATCCGGCGTCGGTGAAGGTCGTCGCCCGCATCCGGTATCCGCAGTCGCCGGGCGGGTTCCACAACACCTTCGCGTACAAGCACTCCGACGGTCGCGCGCTCTACTTCGCCACGGTGAACCAGTCGAAGGCGCTCGTCTACGACCTCGAGAAGGTCGTGAGCGGCGCCGACCCGAAGACATGGCTCATCGGCGAAGTGCCGAACCCGACGCCGTTCCGGCAGATCGGCGGCGGCGGCTACCACGACTTCTACGTCGGCTACGATCCGGCCACGGAGAAAGACAAGTTCTACGGCGCGGGACTGGGCGGCTACTCCGTGTGGGACGTCACGAAGCCGGAGGCGCCGAAGCAACTGTTCACGATCACCAGCCTCGGCATGGACGTCGCGCACACGTTCACCCCCTCCCCCGACGGCCGCTACGCCGTGACCGAGACCGAGTACCAGTACACGCCGCTCCGCATCTGGGACCTCAAGCCCGGGCAGGACGGCAAGACGCAGAACATCGACCAGCCCATCAGCGCCTGGACCGCCGACTGGCGCGACCTCTCGCACAACCATGAAGTGCGCTGGCCGTACGTCTTCGTCTCCGCGTACGAGGACGGGCTCGGCGTGTTCAACCTCAAGGACCCGAAGCATCCCGTGACCGAGGGACGCTACTTCACGTGCGAATGCGAACACGAGAAGGGGTTCGGCGGCACGCCCGACAACGGGTGGCAGGGGACGAGCGTCGAGCAGGGCGCCTTCGGCGTCGACGTGCGCAACTACGACGGCCTCGTCGTGCTCTCCGACATGCGCACCGGACTCTGGCTGTTCAAGATGGACGGCTTCAACGGCTGGAACGGGCACGACTACGGCATGCCGAACATCTCGAGCGTGCAGGACTGGGATCGCGGACCCGAGCGGATCAACAAGCCGAAGATGCACTAGGCGCGTGCGTCCACTCCGCGCGACGCTCGAGAATGCATGGACGGCGCTGCGCGCGACGCGCGGCGCCGTCCTCTTCTCGGCGGCCATCCTCGCGTGGCCGGCCGCGGACGGGCCGTTCGACATCGCGCTGTTCAGCACGCCCACCGCGCCCGCCGCGCGAGGGTACGCACGCCTCGTGTTCGCGTCGTCGCCGTTCGGCATCGCGGTGACGAGCGACGGGCGCGCGAGCTACGACGTGCAGATCACGGCGACGGGACTCCCCGACCCGTCGACGCTCGGCGCCTTCGGCGCCTTCGTCGCGTGGGAGGTCACGACCGACCTCGCCACCTGGCATCGGCTCGGCAGCGTGCGCAACGGCGGCAGCACCGTCGGCCACGCGGAGATGAACAAGTTCCTCCTCGTCATCACCGCGGAGCCCGACAGCGCCGTCACGGTGCATAACGGCCCCACCGTGCTCCACGGCACGTCGCCGAGCGGATGGCTGCAGACCTTCCTCTCGCATCCGCTCTTCCGCGGGCTGCCGCCGTGAGCCGCCGCGTGATGCGCTCGCTCCGCCTGTTCGTCCTCGCGGTGGCTCCCGTCGCGCTCGTCGCGCAGCAGAAGCCGCCGAAGCGCAAACCGCCCGCCAAGCCGGCGGCGATGTCGATGGACGACATGGCCGGCATGGACATGTCCACGCCCATGCCCATCCCCATGCCGAAGGGGATGCCGATGATCCCCGGACTCGTCGGGCTCACGCCCCCCGTCGCGCCCTTCCTGCCGGGCTCGGGGATCGACCCGCGCACCGTCCCCGCGGTGCGCCCGACGCGCACCTTCCGCCTGAAGGACGGCGACACGCTCGACCTCACCGCCGGACTCGTGCGCCGCACCATCGACGGACACACGTTCGTGATGTACGCCTTCAACGGGATGGTGCCGGGGCCGGTCATCCGCGTCGCGCAGCGCGCGACGATCACCGTGCGCTTCCACAATCGCATCGACCTGCCCAGCACCGTGCACTGGCACGGGCTGCGCCAGGCGAACCGCGACGACGGCGTCCCCGGGCTCACGCAGGACGAGGTCGCGCCCGGCAGGGACTACACCTACCGCGTGCATTTCCCCGATGCGGGGGTGTATTGGTACCACCCCCACGTGCGCGAGGACATCGAGCAGGCGATGGGACTGTTCGGCAACATGCTCGTCGACGCGCCCGAGCGTGACTACTACTCGCCCGCCAACCGCGAGCAGGCGCTCGTGCTCGACGACCTGCTCATCAACGCCGACACGCTCATCCCCTTCGGCAAGGAAGCGCCCGACTACGCGCTCATGGGGCGCGTCGGCAACGTGCTCACGGTGAACGGCGAGACGCGCTATCGCCTCGCCGCGAAGAAGGGCGAGGTGGTGCGCTTCTATCTCACGAACGTCTCCAACTCGCGCACGTACAACCTCTCCTTCGGCGGCGCACCGATGAAGGTCGTCGCCTCCGACGTGAGCCGCTTCGAGCACGAGGAGTGGGTGCGGAGCGTCGTCCTCGCGCCGGCCGAGCGCTACGTGGTCGAGGTGCGCTTCGACCACGCGGGGAAGTTCGCCGTCGTCAATGCCATCCAGGCGATCAACCACTATCTCGGCGAGTTCGAGCCGATGGTCGACACGCTCGGCACCGTCACCGTGAGCGGTGCGCCGGTCACTCCTGACTACGGCAAGCAGTTCTCGCTGTTGCGCGACGTCCCCGCCGTGACGGCCGACATCGACCGGTTCCGCCCGTACTTCGACAAGCCACCCGACAAGCGGCTCACGCTCACCGTGCGGACGAACTCGCTCCCGCTCGCGACGGTGCAGTTCATGAACGTCGACACGGCCTACTTCGCCCCCATCGAATGGGTCGACGGGATGCCGGACATGAACTGGCTCTCGACGAGCAAGCAGGTGACGTGGATCCTGCGCGACGACGCCACCGGACGCGAGAACATGGACATCGACTGGCGGGTGAAGACGGGCTCCGTCGTGAAGCTCCGCATGTTCAACGACCCGAAGTCGTTCCACCCCATGCAGCACCCGATCCATCTGCACGGCCAGCGGATGCTCGTCGTGTCGCGCGACGGCGTCCGCATGCGCAACCTCGCCTGGAAGGACACGGCCATCATCCCCGTCGGCTCGACGGTGGACCTGCTCATCGACGCGTCGAATCCCGGCGCGTGGATGCTCCACTGCCACATCGCCGAGCACCTGGGCTCCGGGATGATGGCCGTGATGCACGTGGGCGACGACGACGCGGCTCGCAGGTAGGAGTCGGCCGCGCGCACGCGCCGGCCCGATCCGCAGTCGGCACATCCCGCTCCGTTCACCCGACGACCAACCCCGGGAGTCAACCGTGAGCCGCACCCTGATCCTGATCCCTCTCCTCGCCCTCTCCACCGCGCGCTCGGGCGCGCAGTCGCGCCCCGCGCAGGCGCCGCTCGTCGAGTTCGAGCTCATGACCTGGCCCGAGGTGAAGCAGGCGATGGCGGACGGGAAGACCACCGCGCTGTTCTACACGGGCGGCACGGAGCAGCGCGGCCCGCAGAACGTGAATGGCGGCCATACGCTCATGGGACGCGCACTCGTGAAGGCGATCGCGCTCGCGCTCGGCGACGCCATCGCCATGCCCGTGCTGCCGTACACGCCCAACAACGCGAACGCCGCGCTGCCGGGGACGATCGGACTCACCCCCCAGCTCCTCGGCGCCGTGCTCGAGCGGGTGAGCGAACAGGCGATCGCCCTTGGCTTCAGGAACGTCGTCCTGATGGGCGACCATGGCGGCGGACAGCCCGATACCTACCGCGACGTCGCCAAGCGGCTCGACGACAAGTACGCCTCGCAGGGGATCCACGTCTACTACTGCGACGAGGTGTACGCCAAGCAGCAGGCCGACTACGATGCGTGGCTGCTCGCGAACGGCTATCCCGTGAGCGGGCACGCCGGCATCCCCGACACGTCGGAGATGCTCTATCTGGGCGGAGATCTCGGATGGGTGCGCAAGGATCTCATCCCCGCAGCGCTGGGCGATCCGATGCCGATTCCGGGCCAGTCCAGCGATCCGAACGCGCGGCGCGTCAATAACGGGATAACCGGTGACGGACGCCGGTCGACCGCCGAGCTCGGCAAGAAGGTTTTCGACATGAAGGTGGAGTACGCCATACGCCAGATCCGCGGCTGGATCCCGGCCAAACGCTGACCCTGCCTTCGCCCTTGCAGCACCTCGCCGGACGCCCCCACTTTATATAGTCGTTCCGCCACCGCCCGGCGGCCGCACCAGACGCAGGAGTCCACCCGTTGAGACCACTCGCACTCGCGACAGCAACCGCATTCGGGGTTGCTGTCGCAGGGATTGCAGGCTTCGTCACGCCCGGGCCCCGGCCACTCGCGCGCTCGCCGCGCGTCGTCGACGCGGCGACGCCGGCGCGCACGGCACGCGACGCCGCTGCCGCGCGCGTCGAACCACACGCGATCCGGCATGCGCGACGCCTCACCAACGACGCGCTCACGTCGGTCGTGCGCGAGACGTGCGCCGACGACTGCCACAGCGACGAGAAACGGAAAGGACAACTGTCGCTCGAGGCGTTCGACGTGCGCGCCGCGGCGCAGCATCCGGAGGTGAGCGAGAAGATCATCTCCAAGCTGCGCGCCGGCATGATGCCCCCCGTCGGCGAGAACCGTCCGGCAGGCGACACGCTGCTCCAGCTCGCGAGCCGCATCGAGTCGATCGTCGACCGCGCCGCGGCGCTCGCACCGGAGCCAGGCACCCGCACCTTCCAGCGCCTCAATCGCGCGGAATACGAGAGCTCGATCCGCGACGTGCTGGCGCTCGATGTCGATGCTTCGTCGTGGCTCCCGCTCGACACCAAGAGCGCGAACTTCGACAACATCGCCGACGTGCAGCTCCCGTCGGCGACCATGCTCGAGGGCTACCTCGACGCCGCGAGCAGCGTGAGCCGGCTCGCCGTCGGCGATCCGAATTCCGGCCGTACGTCGCACAGCTACAAGGTCCCGCGCCTCGCGTCGCAGCTCGAGCACGTCGACGGCGCGCCATTCGGCACGCGGGGTGGCGTCTCGGTGATCCACACCTTCCCCGCCGACGGCGAGTACGTCTTCACCGTGATGCTGCATGCGATCCCCACCGGCCAGCTCTTCGGGTCGGCGGCGCCGTTCGACGAGAAGATCGAGATCTCGGTGAACGGCGAACGGGTCGCGCTCATCGCCATCGACCGGTGGATGTCGCAGGCCGATCCGACGGGGATGGACCTCAAGACCGCTCCCGTACCGGTGCGCGCCGGCCCGCAGCGCATCTCGGCGGCGTTCGTGAAGACGTTCGACGGCCCGGTGAACGACAACATCGCCCCCATCGGCCACAGTCTCGCTGACACGCAGATCGGGTCGCAGGACGCCGTCACCGCGCTGCCGCACCTGCGCGAGCTGACCATCACCGGGCCGTTCGACGCCACCGGGCTCTCCGACACGCCGAGCCGGCGTCGCATCTTCACGTGCCGCCCGATGTCCGCCGACGAGGCGCGCCCGTGCGCCGCGCGCATCCTCACGCGCCTCGGCGCCGCGGCCTATCGCCGGCCGCTCTCAGGCCCCGACGTCTCGGCGCTGCTCGCGTTCTACGACAAGGGGACCAAGGACGGCGGATTCGAGGAAGGGGTGCGCTGGGCGATCGAGGCGATGCTCGCGAGTCCGCACTTCATCTTCCGCATCGAGGAGCTCCCGCCGCATGCGAAGCCGGGAGAGCGCTACGCCGTGCGCGACGTCGACCTCGCCTCGCGGCTCTCGTTCTTCCTGTGGGGCGAGCCGCCCGACGCCGCCCTGCTCGCGGTCGCGCGCAGCGGGCGGCTCTCGACCCCCGAAGGGTTGCGCGCCGAGGCGCGCCGCATGCTCGCCGACCCCCGGTCGGAGGCACTCTCGACGCGCTTCGCCGCGCAGTGGCTCCGGCTGCAGGACCTCGACAAGGTGCATCCCGATGCGCTCCAGTTCCCCGACTTCAGCGAACAGCTCGCGTCGGACATGCGGCGCGAGACGGAGCTCTTCTTCCAGAACCTCGTGCGGGAGAACCGGAGCGCGCTCGAGCTGCTCAGCGCCGATTACACCTTCGTCAACGAGCCGCTCGCCCGTCACTACGGCATCGCCGGAGTGACGGGCGAGGACTTCCGGCGCGTGCGGTTCGCCGACGACCGTCGCGGCGGGCTCCTCGGACAGGCGAGCATCCTGACGCTCACGTCGCACGCCAACCGCACGTCGCCGGTACTGCGCGGCAAGTGGGTGATGGAGGTGCTGCTCGGGTCGCCACCGCCTCCGCCGCCGCCGAACGTGCCCGACCTCGAGAAGACGGGTGAAGCGAAGGATGGCCGGCTGCTGACGACCCGCGAGCGCATGGAGATGCACCGCGAGAACCCGAACTGCCGCTCGTGCCACCGCGTGATCGACCCCATCGGGTTGGCGCTCGACAACTTCGACGTCACGGGGCACTGGCGCATCCGCGAGAACGGCGCGGCACTCGACACGCACGGGCAGCTCTACGACGGCACGCCGGTCTCGACGCTCCCCGAGTTGCGGGCCGCGCTCCTCCGCATGCCCACGCCGCTGCTTCGCACGTTCACGCAGAACCTCATGGCCTACGCGCTGGGCCGGTGCGTCGAGTACTACGACCAGCCGGCGATCCGCCGGATCGTCGCCGCCGCGGAGCCCGGCGGCTATCGCATGCAGGACCTCGTGTTGGGCGTCGTGGCGAGCGACGCGTTCCGCATGCGGCGGGTGCCCCCCGCCGCCACCCCCACGGACGCCGGCGTGAAGAGCGCGCCCGGCGCGCGCTGACGAACCCACAGGAGCACGCGACTCATGCATTTCCTCGGCGGCAAGGCCCTCCCGCGACGCACCTTCCTGCAGGCGATGAGTTCGACGATCGCGCTGCCGATGCTCGACGCCATGTTCCCGGCGGGCAAGGCGTCGCGCCTCCTCATGGCCAACCAGGCGCCGCGCTTCGTCGCCATCGAGATGGTGCATGGCGCCGCCGGCTGCAACGAACTCGGCGCGTCGATGAACCTCTGGGCGCCCGCCGCCGTCGGACGCGGCTTCGACCTCTCCCCCTCGGCGCTCGCCCCGCTCGAGGCATACCGCGACTACCTCACCATCATCAGCAACACCGACTGCCGCAACGCGGAGCCGAGCTCGCCCAAGGAGATCGGCGGCGACCACTTCCGGTCGAGCGCGGTGTTCCTCACGCAGTCGCATCCGCGGCAGACCGAGGGCTCCGACATCCACGTCGGCGAGTCCATCGACCAGATGTACGCGCGCCGGTTCGGACAGTCGACGCCCATCCCCTCGATGCAGCTCTGCATCGAGAACGTCGACCAGGCGGGCGGTTGCGCCTATGGCTACGCCTGCGTGTACACCGACTCCATCAGCTGGGCGTCGCCCACCGAGCCGCTCCCCGTGATCCGCGACCCGCGCGTCGCGTTCGAGAAGCTGTTCGGCGTCGGCGGCACGACGGAGGAGCGGCTCGCCCGCCGGCGTTCGCGGCGCAGCATCCTCGATTTCGTGGCCAGCGAGATGACGTCGCTCAAGGGATCGCTCGGCGCCGCCGACCGGCTGCGGCTCGACAGCTACCTCACCGACATCCGCGAGGTGGAGCGCCGCATCCAGGCCATCGAAGCCCGGAACACCAGCGGCGAGACGCGCGAGCTCCCCGAGGCGCCGGCGGGCGTGCCCGACTCGTTCGCCGAGCACGTCTCCGTGATGTTCGACCTGCAGGCGATCGCGTTCGCATCCGACATCACGCGCGTGTTCTCGTTCAAGATGGGACGCGACGGGTCCGCGCGGACGTACCCCGAGAGCGGCACCGACAAGCCGTTCCACCCGGCGTCGCACCACGGCGGCAACAAGAAGGGCGTGACCGATTTCCAGATGATCAACAAGTACCACGTCGCGCAGCTGCCGCACTTCCTCGACAAGCTGAAGTCGATCCAGGAGATGGACGGCACTCTGCTCGACAAGACGATGATCGTCTACGGCTCGCCGATGGCCGATTCGAACCTCCACAGCCACCGGCGGTGCCCGCTCATCGTGCTCGGCAAGGCCGGCGGCACGCTCGCCGGCGGCGTGCACCTCAAGGCGCCCGACGGCACGCCGATGGCGAATGCGATGCTCGGCCTCATGCACTCGCTTGGGGTGAACGACGTCTCGGCGTTCGGCGACAGCACCGAGGCGATGAGCCTCCGCGCGAATGCGTGAGGATCCGCGTGTGGCGCGGCTCCCGGCGCGGCGCGGCGCGATGACCGCGCTCCGCCGGACGGCCGCCGCCATCGCGGTCGCGCTGCTCTGCACCGCCGCCGCGCGCGCGACGGCCGTGCCCATCGCTCCCGTCGCCGACGCGGCGATGCGGGGCGACGACGCGGTGGTGCGCGCGCTCATCGCGCAGGGTGCCGACGTGAACGCGGCGCAGGGCGACGGCATGACGGCGCTGCACTGGGCCGCGTCGCGCGGCGACGCGGCGCTCGTGCGACTGCTCGTCGCCGCCGGGGCGCGTCTCGACGCGACGACCCGCAACGCGAACTACACGCCGCTCCACCTCGCGGCGCGCGACGGCGACGCCGCGGCCGTGAAGGCGCTCCTCGCCGCCGGCGCGGCGGTGAACGCCGCGACCACCTCTGGGGGCGCGACCGCGCTCCATTTCGCGGCGGCCCGTGGCGACGAAGCGATCGTCGGCGCGCTGCTCGACGGCGGAGCGCGCGTCGACGCGCGCGAGAGCGCGTTCTCCCAGACACCGCTCATGTGGGCCGCCGCCAACGATCGGGTGGCCGCGATCCGGCTGCTCGTCGCTCGTGGCGCCGACGTGAAGGCCACGTCGCGCGTCGAGGACATGCCGGCGCGCGAGAAGGCCGATCGCGCGGCGCTCCAGCTGCGGACGCGCCGCGTCGCCGCGCTCAAGGCGGCGGAGCAGCCGCCCCGTCCGAGCGCGACCGCTCCGAAGGCCGCTGCCCACGACTCGACGGCGCGCGCCGACTCCGTCGCGCGACCGCGCCGTGCCGTCAACGACACCGCCGACCGCGCGATGAGCTACGACGAGATGGTCGGCAACAAGGGCGGCCTCACGCCGCTCCTCTTCGCCGTCCGGCAGGGCAACGCGCAGAGCGTGACGGCTCTCCTCGACGCCGGCGCCGACGTCAATCAGGTGAGCGCCGGCGATCACACGAGTCCGCTCCTCATGGCCACCGTCAACGGCCGCTTCGACCTCGCGCGCGCGCTGCTCGCGCGCGGCGCCGACGTGCACCTCGCGAGCGACGCCGGCGCGACCCCGCTCTACGCCACCATCAACATCCAGTGGGCGGCCAAGTCGCTCTACCCGCAGCCGACCGCGCAGTACCAGCAGCAGACGACGTATCTCGAACTCATGGAGGCGCTCCTCAAGGCGGGTGCCGACCCGAACGCGCGCCTCAAGAAGCACCTCTGGTACATGTCGTACAACTTCGACCTGCTCGGCGTGAACACCGACGGCGCGACGCCGTTCTGGCGCGCCGCCTACGGCACCGACGTGCCGGCCATGCGCCTGCTCGTGAAGTACGGCGCCGACCCGACCATCCCCACCCGCAAGCCCGCGGGGCGCCAGCGCGGGGCCGACGCCCCCGCCGAAGGGGACAGCGCGGCGAAGGATCTCTCCGGCGTGCCCCCCGTGGCCGTCGGCGGACCGGCGGTCTATCCCATCCACGCCGCGTCGGGCGTCGGCTACGGCGAAGGGTACGCCGCCAACTCCCACGTGCACGCGCCCGACGGGTGGCTGCCGTCGGTGCGATATCTCGTCGAGGAACTCCACGCCGACGTGAACGCGCGCGACCACAACGGCTACACCCCGCTGCACCACGCCGCGGCCCGCGGCGACAACCAACTGATCGAGTACCTCATCTCGAAGGGCGCCGACGTGCACGCGCTCAGCCGGTCGGGCCAGACGGTCGCCGACATGGCCAACGGCCCCGTGCAGCGCATCCCACCCTTCCCCGAGACCGTCGCCCTGCTCGAGAAGCTCGGATCGAAGAACAACCACAAGTGCAAGTCGTGCTGAGGCGAGCCGCCGGGCGCATCACGCTGCTAGTTTAGTCCGATGCGCGTCGCGATCGTCGGCGGACCCGGGATCGGGAAGAGCACCCTCGTGCGCCAGCTCGGGGACCTCTACCACAACGGATCCTACGGAGAGGGGGAGAAGGGCGTCTGGCATCCCGATGTGCTCGAGGACATCGCGATGGGGCGCAACGCCGTCGGCGTCACGGCGTACTTCGCCGCGCTCTACGACGCGAACTACCGCGATGCCGCCGACCACGACCGCCCCGGCAAGGTCATCTTCTTCGAGGGCGCGCGCATCACCCTCGAGGCGCACATCGCCGAGTACCCGCCGGAGACCCACGCCGGCCTGCGCGGCGTGCTGGCGATGGGCGACCGCTGGGATCCCGACCGCACGATCGTCCTCACGTCGAGCACTGCGACCATCGAGAAGCACATCCGGCTGCGCAACCGGCCGCACGAACAGGCCGAGAACATGGTGCGCCGGTTCCGCCTGATCGACGCCGAGTTCCGCCGGCTCGCGCCGCTCTACCCGAACACCGTCGTCATCGACCGCGACGGGATGGAGTTCCACGAGCGCGCCGGCCTCCTCGACATCGTCGCCGCCGCGGGACTGCCGGCCCACCATGAGATCCCCTACGAGCGATTCGACGGCTGAGCTGCGCTGCTGTACGCCCGCGCTCGGCACCGCGCCGCTCAGAACCCCCGCCGCACCCCCACCGTGAACGCCCGCGGCTGCCCGGGCGCCACGAGATGGCCGGCCACGAGTTCCGGATATGCCCGGTCGAGCACGTTGCGCACTCCGACGTCGATGTCGCTGCCGAGCCACCGCGTCGACACCGTCGCGTGCATGAGCCCGTAGCCACCGAGCACCACTCCCGGCTCGTCGAACGGTGAGTACGGTCCCACCCAGTTCCCGCCCACGCGCACGCGCCACGTGCCGGCGCCCGGCGCGAGATCGACCGACGCCGCCCCCACGTACTGCGCCGTGCTGTACACGCGCAACCCGTCGAGCACCACCGGCGCGCCGGCGTCGTCCGTGATCGTCTGGTGCTTGTACCGCGCGTCGTTGAACGTCCACTCGCCGCTCGTGCGCACCCCGCGCGCCACCGGCACGCTCCAGCCGAGCTCGAGTCCCTGGCGCGTGCTCGCGCCCCCGCTCGATGACCCGCGCGCGATGGGGTCGAACGTCAACTCGTTGCTCACGTCCATGCGGAAGAGCGCCGCCGAGAGCGCCACGCCGTCGCGGTCGTACCGCACGCCCCCTTCGTACGCCCACGCCGTGATGAGCGGCAATGTCGGGTCGCCGATCACGCCGTCGGTCGAGCGGAACCCGCGCGACACGTTCACGTAGCCGGCGACCGCCGGCGTATACCGGTACAGCATCCCGAGCTTCGGCGAGAACACGGCCGCCGACGCGCTCACCGCCGATGCGCTATCGGGCATCGACCGCGTGTCGAACGCATCGGCCCGCGCACCGAGGTCCACGCGCAGCCGGTCGGTGAGGTCCACGTGCGACTGCACGAACAGCGCCCCCGAGCCCTGCGTCGCGGCCACGAGCGCCTGCGTCGAATCGCGCACGTGCGCCGTCGTGAAATAGTTCTCGTACCGCGCGTGGTCCCACCGCGACTCGGCGCCCACCGTCAACTCGGCGTTCGGCAGCAGCCACGTCGCCGCCGTCGTCGCGCCGAACCCGTAACGCCGGTCCTCCTCCTCGGTCTGGCTCCCCGTCCCCTCGAACTTCCCACCCGCCGGCGGGATGGTGAGGAAGAGCTGCCAGTTCCCCTGCGTCGCGTAGACGGTGCTCCGCCAGATGAGCGACCCGCTGATGACGCGCACGCTCACCCGCTCCTGCGCGTGCCGCTTCATGCCGCCGTCGCTCGGGTTCGAGACGATGCCATAGTCGCGCGCCGCGAATTCGTCCTCGCTCAGGAACCCCGACGACTTCCAGTCGGCGCCGTACAGCTCCGTGCCCACGTCGATCGACACGCCCGGCCCGAGCTCGTGCACGACGCGCGCATGCCCCTGCATCACGTCGAAGCCGCCGTTCGGACGAAAGCCATCCTCGCGCTCGGCGTGCAGGCCGAACACCCCGCCGCCGCGCTCACCGTGGTCGAACCCGGTCAGCAGCGTCGCCCCCCCGACACCGAACGAACCGCCGTCCACCGACACCTCGCTCCCGCGGAACCGCTCGAGCGTGCGCACGTTCACCACGCCGGAGAGCGCGAAGTTGCCGAAGAGCGGACTCGTCGGCCCCTTGATGACGTCGATGTCGCGCACCGCGCCGCGGAAGAGCAGGCTCCAGTCGTTGTACCCCTCGGCGTGCCCGTTCACCGGCTCGTTCACCGGCACGCCGTCGATCCAGAGCGCGAGGTCGGTGGAATGGTCGGAACTGAAACCGCGCATCGACGCGTCCGACGCGAACCCCGGCCCCTGCCCCTGTTGATGGATCTCCAGCCCCGTCGTCTGACGCAGCAGGTCCCACGTGCTGTTCGACGGCACCTCGCGCAGCGACTGCGCCGAGACGTGGAGGATGCCGCTCGGCTGGCCAGCGTCGGTCGGCGCGGCGACGATCGTCACCGCCTTGAGATCGTGGGCGCGACGGGCGAGCGAGTCGGCGACTGCGATGGAGTCGGAACGCGCGGCGGGTCGCTGCGCGAACAACGGCGAACTGCCCGCCGCGACGGCGAGCAGGATGTTCCTGAGATGCATGACGGGTCCTCGAATGGTCGTTCGCGCATGCGATGCATGCGCGGCCGCCTGTGGAAGGCGGACGGACTGACGGCGGCGGCGACGGGAGTCGCCGTGCTGCGGTCAGACCGAGGGAGGACCGTTCCCGAACGGGAGGCTGTGCGCGAACCGCTCGACGCGCGGCGACTGCGGCACGGCGAAGGCAACGTCGCGCACCGAGACGTCGCGCGCCGCCGGCACCACGAACGTCAGCGCAGGCAGCGCGACGGCGGCCGAGGCGCAGCAGCCGGAGAGGCAGTGGCAGCAGTCGTCGTCGCCGTTGGCGGGAGCGGTCGGTGCCGCCGGCATCTCTGCGCCGCCGGCCATCGCCATCGACTGATCGACGTGCGACGGCGACGTGCGTGGAGCCAGCGTGTCGCCATGGCTCATCCCGCCGTCCCGCATGCCCGCGTGGTGCGTGCCCGCGTGGTACATGCCGGCGTGGTTCATGTCGCCGCCATTTACGACCGCAGCGGAATTCACCGGGCACTGATGCAACGGCACCGGACTGCCGCTCGCGACGAGCGACCAGAGGGCGGCGAGCGCGCCCAGGATGCGGTGAGTCCGGCGGACCATGACAGGGAGTATGGGCAACCGACGTTCTGGTTTCCACTCCTCCGCCAATCCTCCTCCCCTCCGTGCCCTCCACCCCCCCTCCCCCTCCCCCTTTCCCTCCCCCTCCCCCTGCCCTTGACTAATCCGTTCATCCGGATAAACTGATATAAGACAACTGTCGTTCCGTGGCGATTTCGAGGCAACTTGCGGCCACGTTAAACATCCCGCTAAAGCGCCGTCCCGGTGCGCCTCGCGCAGCGGGATTTTTCGTTTCCGGACCCCGGAGCCATGCCCCTCTCCCTCCCCTCCCCCTTCCACGTCTCGTTCGAGTTCTTCCCTCCGAAGACCGCGGAGATGGAGGCGAACCTCTGGCGTGCCATCCAGCGGCTCGAGCCGCTCGCCCCGCGCTTCGTGAGCGTCACCTACGGCGCCGGCGGGTCGACGCGCGAACGCACGCACAACACCGTGCACCGCATCCTCTCCGAGACGTCGCTCGTGCCGGCGGCGCACCTGACGTGCGTCGGCGCGACGCGCGACGAGATCCACGCCGTCGCCGACGACTACTGGAACTCCGGCGTGCGCCACATCGTCGCGCTGCGCGGCGACCCGCCCGCGGGGGAGACGAAGTACACGCCCACCCCGGGGGGCTACGCCTGGGCGAGCGAGCTCGTCGCCGGACTGCGCGCGCGCCACGATTTCGAGGTGAGCGTCGCGACGTTCCCCGAGGGACACCCCGACTCGATGTCGCTCGACGCCGAGCTCGACAACCTCAAGCGGAAGATCGACGCCGGCGCCACCCGCGCCATCACGCAGTTCTTCTTCGACAACTGGACCTACCTCAAGTTCGTCGACCGCGCCCGCAAGGCGGGGATCACCGTGCCGATCGTGCCGGGGATCATGCCGGTCACGAACTTCACGCAGACGAAGAACTTCGCCGCCGCCGCCGGCACCACCGTGCCGCGCGCGATGGCCGACCTGTTCGCGGGACTCGAGCACGACGTCGAGACGCGGAAACTGGTCGCGATCACCTACGCCGCCGAACAGTGCGTGCGCTTGGCCGATGCGGGCGTCTCGGAATTCCACTTCTACACGCTCAACCGAGCGGACCTGACGTATGCGCTGTGCCACATACTCGGCCTGCGGCCGGGCACGCCGACGGCCGTGGACAGTTCACCGTGAACCGTTCACGGTGAACCGTACACCCGCTTCTCCTCATGACTGACTTCACGCGCACCACCCGCCTCGCCCACCTCGAAGCCCTCGCCGACGAGCGGATCCTCATCCTCGACGGCGCCATGGGGACCGAGGTCCAGAAGCTCCGCCTCGCCGAGGCGGATTACCGGGGCGCGCGCTTCGCCGACCATCCGAGCGAGCTGCGCGGCTGCAACGACCTCCTCGTCCTCACCAGACCGGATGCCATCCGCGCCATCCACGCGTCGTACCTCGACGCGGGCGCCGACATCATCGAGACGAGCACGTTCAACAGCACCACCATCTCGATGGCCGACTACGGCCTCGAGCGCATCGTGCCGGAGTTGAACGAGTCGGCGGCGCGCCTCGCCCGTGCCGTGTGCGACGAGTACGAAACGAAGGACGGCCGGCCGCGCTTCGTCGCGGGGATCCTCGGTCCGACGACGCGGTCGGCGAGCATCTCGCCGAAGATCGAGGACGCGGGGTTCCGCAACGTCTCGTGGGACGAACTCGTCACGGCGTACCTCTCCGCCGCGCGCTCGCTCGTCGCCGGCGGCGCCGACGTGCTGATGGTCGAGACGATCTTCGACACGCTGAACGCCAAGGCCGCCCTCTTCGCCATCGAACAGCTGTTCGATGAGCTGGGCGAGCGCGTCCCCGTCATGATCAGCGGCACCATCACCGACGCGAGCGGACGCACCCTCTCGGGGCAGACCACCGAGGCGTTCTTCAATTCCGTCTCCCACACCAGGCCGTTCTCCATCGGCCTCAACTGCGCCCTCGGCGCCAAGGACCTGCGCGCCTACGTGCAGGAGCTCGCCCGCATCGCGCCCTGTCGCGTGAGCGTGCACCCCAACGCCGGGCTCCCCAACGAGATGGGGGGCTACGACGAGACCCCCGACTACACGTCGAGCGTGCTGCGCGAGTTCGCCGAAGCGGGGTTCCTCAACGTCGTCGGCGGCTGCTGCGGCACGACGCCCGCGCACATCCGCGCCATCGCGCAGGCCGTGCACGGGCTCAAGCCGCGCCCCGCCATCACGCCGGAACCGCGCTTGCGGCTCTCGGGCCTCGAGCCGCTCACCATCGGCCCCGACTCGAACTTCGTCAACGTCGGCGAGCGCACCAACGTCACGGGCTCGGCGAAGTTCAAGAAGCTCATCCTCGACGGCAAGTACGACGAGGCGCTCGAGGTGGCGCGCCAGCAGGTCGAGGCGGGCGCCGTGATCATCGACATCAACTTCGACGAAGCCATGCTCGACTCCGAGCTGGCCATGAAGACCTACCTCAACCTCGCCGCGAGCGAGCCTGCCATCGCCCGCGTGCCGATCATGCTCGACTCGAGCAAGTGGAAGGTGATCGAGACCGGGCTGAAGTGCCTGCAGGGGAAAGGCATCGTCAACTCCATCTCGATGAAGGAGGGCGAAGCCGAGTTCATCCGGCAGGCGACGCTCGTGCGCCGCTACGGCGCCGCGGTGATCGTGATGGCGTTCGACGAGAAGGGGCAGGCCGATTCGGTGGAGCGCAAGGTCTCCATCTGCGAGCGCGCGTACAGGATCCTCACGGAGCGCGTGGGCTTCCCCCCAGAGGACATCATCTTCGACCCGAACATCTTCGCCATCGGCACGGGGATCGAGGAGCACAACAACTACGCGGTCGACTTCATCGAGGCGACGCGCCTCATCAAGAGCCGCCTCCCGCACGTGAAGATCAGCGGCGGGGTGAGCAACGTCAGCTTCTCGTTCCGCGGCAACAACCCGGTGCGCGAGGCGATCCACGCCGTGTTCCTCTACCACGCCGTCGCCGCGGGGATGGACATGGGGATCGTGAACGCCGGCGCGCTCACGCTCTACTCCGACATCCCCCCCGCGCTCCTCGAGCGCGTGGAGGACGTCGTGCTCAACCGGCGCCCCGACGCCACGGAGCGCCTGCTCGAGGTCGCCGACAGCGTGAAGGGCGAGGCCAGCAAGAAGGCGGCCGACCTCGAGTGGCGCAAAGGGCCGGTGCACGAGCGGCTCGCCCACGCCCTCGTGCACGGCATCGCCGACTTCGTCATCGACGACACCGAGGAGGCGCGGCACCTCGCCGAACGCCCCATCGAAGTGATCGAAGGCCCGCTCATGGCGGGGATGAACGTCGTCGGCGACCTGTTCGGGAGCGGGAAGATGTTCCTCCCGCAGGTGGTGAAGAGCGCGCGCGTCATGAAGCGCGCCGTCGCGCACCTCGTCCCCTACATCGAGGCGGAGCGCATCGCCTCGGGAGGCGCGCAGCACGTGGCCAAGGGGCGCATCGTCATGGCCACCGTGAAGGGCGACGTGCACGACATCGGCAAGAACATCGTCGGCGTCGTCCTGCAGTGCAACGACTACGAAGTCATCGACCTCGGCGTCATGACCCCGTGCGCGAAGATCCTCGAGACGGCGCGTGACGTGAAGGCCGACCTCATCGGACTGAGCGGACTCATCACGCCGAGCCTCGAGGAGATGGCGTTCGTCGCGTCGGAGCTGGAGCGGGAAGGATGCACCATCCCGCTCCTCATCGGCGGCGCGACGACGAGCAAGGTGCACACCGCGGTGAAGATCGAACCCAACTACTCGGGACCGGTCGTGTACGTGCACGACGCCTCGCGCGCGGTGGGCGTGGCGGGCGCGCTCCTCAGCGCCACGCAGCGTGACGACTTCGTGCGCGAGACGCGGGCCGAGTACGCCGAGGTGCGCAAGGCGCGCGCCGACCGTCAGAAGGACGTCAAACGGCAGACGCTCGCCGAGGCGCGCGCCAACCGGCGGACGATCGACCTGACGGTGCCGGTGCCACGCCCCTCATTCTCCGGCGTGCGCACGTTCGACGACTTCCCGCTCGCCGAGCTCGTGCCGCGCATCGACTGGACCCCCTTCTTCCAGGCATGGGAGCTCGCCGGACATTATCCGGACATCCTGACCGACCCGACGGTCGGCCACGCCGCCCGGAGCCTCTTCGACGACGCGCAGGCGATGCTCACCCGGATCGTCGGGGAGCAGTGGCTGCAGGCGCGCGCCGTGGTGGGCTTCATGCCGGCGAACTCGGATGGCGCCGAGGATATCACGCTGTGGACCGATGAGAGCGGGAAGAACGCCGCCGCGACCATCCACACCATCCGGCAACAGATGGTGAAGGGGGATGGGCGCCCGAACTACGCGCTCGCCGACTTCGTGGCGCCCGCCGGGAGCGGGGTGACCGACTGGATGGGGCTGTTCGCGGTGACCACCGGCATCGGGCTCGACGAGCGGGTGGCCGCGTTCGAGGCGGTGCACGACGACTACTCCGCCATTCTATTGAAGGCGCTGGCCGACCGGCTCGCCGAGGCGTTCGCCGAACGGTTGCACGAGCGGGTGCGTAAGGAGCTGTGGGGGTATGCACCCGCGGAGTACTTGGACAACGTCGAGCTGATCCGGGAGCAGTACCAGGGGATCCGCCCCGCCCCCGGGTACCCCGCCTGCCCGGATCATACCGAGAAGGCGACACTGTTCGCGGTGCTCGACGCGACGGCGCGGGCCGGCATCCGGCTCACCGAGAGCTTCGCGATGGTCCCGACGGCGGCTGTCAGCGGATACTACTTTTGGCGCCCTGAATCGTCCTATTTCGGAGTGGGCAAGATCGAGCGGGACCAGGTGGAAGACTACGCCCGGCGCAAAGGGTTACCGCTCAAGGACGCGGAGCGGTGGCTGGCGCCGATCCTGAACTACGACCGATAATACAGCATGGCACCTGCGACAGTACCTCAGCCCGTGAAGGCCAACGGACGCCGCATCCTCGTCATCGACGATGAACCGGCGGTGCTGCGCGTGCTCGGGCTGCTGCTCGAGCGGCACGGGTTCACGGTCGCGTCGGCCGACAATGCGCGCGACGGGCTGCGCCTCGTCGAGAAGGACAAGTTCCACGCCATCCTCACCGACATCATCATGCCGGAGTTGAGTGGCGTCGACTTCCTGCGCGAGTTGCGGCGGCACGACCTCGACGTCCCCGTCATCCTCATGACGGCCGGCCCCACGCTCGACTCGGCGATCGAGGCGATCGAGTACGGCGCGCAGCAGTACCTGCTCAAGCCCGTGGAGCCCGACGCCCTGGTGCAGGCGGTGGGGCGCGCCGCGGCGCTCGGCGAGTTGGCGCGCTACAAGCGGGACGCGTTCGCCAAGCAGTCGCGCGAGTCACTGCCGTACGGCGACCGGGCGACGCTCGAAGCGGTGCTGAACCAGGCCTTCGGCACGATCCACGTGGTGTTCCAGCCCGTGGTGAGCATGAAGGAGCAGAAGCTCATCGGGTACGAAGCGCTGATGCGGTGCGACGAAGCGCTGTTCGCGAGTTACGGCGCGCTGCTGCAGGCCGCCGACCGCATCGGCTGGCGCACCGCGCTCGAGCGGACGATCTACCAGCGCATCGCCGCGGCGTGCACGGAGCTGCCCGAGGGCGCGCTGCTGTTCGTGAACGTGCACCCGCACGACGCGCAGGAAGGGCTGCTCGTGGGTGGCGAGGCGCCACTCGAGCCGATCGCGCGGAGCGTCGTCCTCGAGGTGAGCGAGCACGCGAGCGTGGAACAGCTCGACGCGATGGCGGGGCAGATCGACAAGCTGCGCGGTGCCGGGTTCCGCATCGCGGTGGATGACGTCGGCACGGGCGCGGCGGGATTGCTGGCCTTCGCGCGGATGGCGCCGGATTTCGTGAAGCTCGATCGCACGCTGCTCGCCGGACTCGACAAGGACGCGGACCGGCACCGTCTGGTGCGCGGGATGTATGCGCTGGCGCGGGAGATCGGGGTGCCGATGATCGCCGAGGCCGTCGAGACGGCCGGTGAGCGCGACGCGCTGGTGAAGATCGGGGCGGAGTTGATGCAGGGCAACCTGTTCGGGAAGCCGACGGGGACCTTCGCGGCCGCCATCTTCTAGCTCTTCCCGATGCGCCGTCTCACCGTCTTCAATTCCATCTCCCTCGACGGCTACTTCACCGACGCTCACGGCGACATGAGTTTCGCCAAGGGCGATCCGCACGACGCGGAGTGGAACGCCTTCGTCGGTGGCAACGCGAGCGGCGACGGCACCCTCCTGTTCGGCCGCAAGACGTACGAGATGATGGCCTCGTTCTGGCCCACGCCGATGGCCGCGCAGATGATGCCCGACGTGGCGGCGGGGATGAACCGGCTGCGCAAGGTCGTCTTCTCGCGATCGCTGAGCGCGGCGACGTGGAACAACACGACCCTCATCGCGGGCGACCTCGTCGACGCGGTGCGCGCGCTCAAGTCCGGGCCGGGGCAAGGGATGGTGATCCTCGGCAGCGGCACCATCGTCGCGCAGCTCACGCAGGCGCGGCTCATCGACGAGTACCAGTTCGTCGTCTGCCCGGTCGTACTCGGCGCCGGACGCACGATGTTCGACGGCGTGACCGACCTGCTCGCGCTGCGCCGCATCGAGTCGCGGGCGTTCGCGAACGGCAACGTGTTCCTCCGCTACGAGCCGGTCGCCTGACCTGAGGCGATTGGAGGCGTCCATCACCGGCTCACAGGTGACTGGTGACTTGCCGACATTTCGAATCCCGAGCAACCTTCAAGGAATCCCCCCGGGGCCGCGCCAGTAGCGGCGGCGACGACGACGTCACTCTCCCTGGAGGTTTCCGATGCGTGCTTCTATTGTCCGCGCCATTCCGCTGCTGCTCGCCGCGTCGACGGCGTGGGCACAGCTTTCCGACGTCCAGCCCGGATCGCGGATCAAGTTCTCCGCGCCGTCGGTGAGCGCCACACCCGTCACCGGCACGGTGACCAGCCGCAGTGCCGACGCCCTGCGCGTGACCGACGATGACGGGGCGAGCATCCTCTGCCCGATCGCCGACGTCGCGCTGCTCGACCGCAGCACGGGGCGCAGTCGCTGGGCGGGGGCGAGGACGGGGGTCGTGCTTGGAGCTGCCACCGGTTTCTTCTTCGGACTCGCGATGCCGAATCCGTCGTGCGACACCAGAGAGTGCCGCACGAGCTCAGACGTGCGCTGGCGCACCGGCACGACGCTCGCGGGGGCCACGATGGGGATGATCCTCGGCGCCATCAACGGTCGCGAGACGTGGAGCAAGGTGGCCGTTCCTTCGCGCGTGTCGGTCGCGCCGATCGCCGGCGGCGTGGGTGTGCGGGTCGGCCTCGGGCATTAGGGCGCGCGTGCGGGGACTCGGCTATTCTTAACGGAAGTCGTCTCGCCCTGACTTCCCGCCAAGCACTCGTCCATGTCGACCGACCACCCCGCCCAGCCCCTCACCGTCCTCTCCGACGACGAATCAGCGTTCCGCGACGCCGTGGCCGAATTCGCCCGAGGCGAAGTCGCCCCGCGCGTCGCGGAGATGGAACGCAACGCCAAGATCGACCCGACCCTCATCCCGAAGTATTTCGAGCTGGGGCTGATGGGGATCCAGGTGCCCGAGCAGTACGGTGGCGCGGGCGGCAACCTGATGATGGTCACCATCGCCGTCGAGGAGATCAGCAAGGTCGACGCGGCGGCGGCGATCATGGTCGACGTGCAGAACACGCTCGTCTTCTACCCGCTGCTCACCTACGCCACCGCCGCGCAGAAGGCGAAGTACCTCCCGCGCCTCACGGCCGACACCGTCGGCGCGTACGCGCTGAGCGAGGCGGGGTCTGGCTCCGACGCCTTCGCGCTCTCCACGCGCGCCGAGTTGGTCGACGGCACGTGGCGCCTCACGGGGCGCAAGATGTGGATCACGAACGGCGCCGAGGCCGGGCTGTTCATCGTGTTCGCGAACGCCGATCCGTCGAAGGGCTACAAGGGGATCACGGCGTTCATCGTCGAGCGCGGTGCGCCGGGGTTCAGCGTCGGCAAGAAGGAGGACAAGCTTGGCATCCGCGCCTCGAGCACCACGGAACTCATCTTCGACAACGTCCCGGTGGCGCCGGAGAACGTGCTCGGTCCGGTCGGCCAAGGGTACAAGATCGCCATCGAGACGCTGAACGAGGGGCGCATCGGCATCGGGGCGCAGATGATCGGCAACGCGCAGGGCGCGCTCGACGCGGCGACGGCGTACATCAAGGAGCGCAAGCAGTTCGGCAAGTCGCTCAGCGAGTTCCAGGGGATCCAGTTCCAGCTCGCCCAGGCAGCGACCGAGGTGGAGGCGGCGCGTCTCATGGTGTACAACGCGACGCGCCTCAAGGATGCCGGGCACGACATCGTGAAGGAGGGGGCGATGGCGAAGCTGCTCGCGAGCCAGGTGTGCGAGCGCGCGACGTCGCTCGCGCTGGAGCTGTTCGGCGGCTACGGCTACACCAAGGACTACCCGGCGGAGAAGTTCTATCGCGACGCGAAGATCGGCACGATCTACGAGGGGACGTCCAACATGCAGCTGCAGACGATCGCCAAGGCGCTGCTCAAGTAGGACGCATCATCGCGGCACGCCGCGCCCCGGGGTCTCCCTCGGGGCGCGTTCCACACCCTGCCACGTCATCTCCCATTCGCAGTACGCGTCCCCTTCCTGCGTGCAGCGCACGTGGCGCACCACCGGCTTCTCGCCGCCCGCGATCTCGAGCGCCATGGCGAGCCCACCGGTCTGCCGGCGGCAGAAGAGTCCCGTGCGCGCGTCGAACCCGACGAGCCGCAGCACGGCGCGGTTCCCCTCGTGCTCGACGACCGTCATGTCGCCGGGGTGGTAGTACAGCCGGAAGAGCGACACGCTCTGCGTGAGGAATTCGATCGGGTCCTTCTTGCGCAGGATGCCGCCGTACATCGCCGTGCCGCCGCGCGCGATGGAGTAGCCGCCGGCCCGCTCCATCCACTCGGGGTCGGTCGCGCCGAACGCCGTGTCGGCGGCCTGCCACAGGGCGACGAGCACGTCGTAGTCCACTTCGTCGGTCGCGGTCGCGCGCTCCACCGCCTCGCGCGCGTGCGGATCGAGGGTGGCGAGCACCCGTTCGAGGCCATCGGCGCCGAGCGCTTCGCGCACGAAGTCGAGGGTGCCACGCACCGTCGATCCCTTGGCCAGCATCGCCGTCCCGTTCATCGCGCCATCTCCTCCGCCCGCCGGCGCAGCGCCGCGCGGTCGACCTTGCCCGAGCCGATGCGCGGGAGTTCCGCGACGATCTCGAGAGCCTTGGGCACCTTGTAGTGCGCGAGCCGCTCGCGCAGCGTGGCCAGCAGCACGTTCACGTCGGGCGCCGCCCCGGTGCGCGGCTGCACGAACCCGTGCCCCACCTCGCCCCACTTCGCGTGCGGCACGCCCACCACCACGGCCTCGGCGACGCCCTCGCAGTCGGCGAGCGAGGCCTCGATCTCCCCGGGGAAGACGTTCTCGCCTCCCGAGATGAACATGTCCTTCCGCCGGCCGCGGATGGTATAGGCGCCATCGGCGTCCCGCGAGGCGAGGTCCCCGGTGCGCAGCCAACCGTCGGGCGTCATCGCCTCGGCCGTTCGCACGGGATCGTTGAGGTAGCCGCTGAACAGCTGCGGTCCGCGCAGCAGCAGCTCGCCCACTTCGCCGGTGGCGACATCGGCCATCTGTTCGTCCACGAGGCGCATCTGCACGAAGGGCATCGGCCAGCCAACGGATTCTGGCTTGGCGACCGCCATCTCGTCGCTCGTGCCGAAGCAATTGGGGCCGAACTCCGTCATGCCGAATCCGAGGCGCAGCTTGTATCCGGCGCCGTGCACGCGCGCCGCGAGCTGCGGCGGGCAGGGGGCGCCGCCGCACGCGAACCAGCGCAAGTCGGGAAGCTCGCGCCCCCACGCCGCGCTCTCGGCGAGCATCACGAGTTGCGTCGGCACGCCGAAGGCGACGGTGCACCGCTCCGCGGCGAGCGCGTCGAGGAAGGTCGCGGCGTCGAAACCGTCGAGCAGCACGACGGTGCCGCCGGCCAGCCACATGGGGGTGGAGAACACGTTCCAGCCGCCCGTGTGGAAGAACGGCGTGGAGATCGGCGCGATGTCTTCGGCGCCGAGGTTCCACCCGGTGTTCGTGGCGATCGCGTTGAAGAGCAGCTGGCGCTGGGAGAGCATGGCGCCCTTGGGGCGGCCCGTGCTCCCGGAGGTGTAGAGGACGATCGCGATCGACTCGAGCGCGAGCGTGGCGTCGGCGTTCGGGCGCATCGTGGCGAGGACGGTCGGCGCGTCGGCGTCGAGGTCGAGCCAGGTGACGTCGCCGGCGACGGCGACCCGTCGATCGGCGAAGCGCGACTCTCCGACGATGAGCTTCGGCTGCGCGTCGGCGACGATGCGCTGCAGTTCCGCGCTCGAGAGACGCCAGTTGAGCGGCACGAGCGCCGCGCCGATGCGGCCGCAGCCGTAGAGCAGCGCGACCAGCTCGACGCGGTTCATCGAGAGCACGGCCACGCGGTCGCCCGCCGCGATCCCCTCGGCCGTGAGGAGCGCCGCCCAGCGGCCCGCCGCGTCGTCGAGCTGCGCGTAGCTCACCTGCGAGCGGTGGCTGCCCGTGGCGCGCGGGTCGCGCGTCGTCGACACGATCGCGCACTTGTCCGGCGTCGCGCGCGCCCAGGCGCGCACGGGGTCGGTGTAGGTCGCGAAATCGGCGATCGTCACGGCGCCCGCATCCGTTGGAAGAACTCGAGCACGAGCGCGGTCGCGTCGGGTCCGGCGGGCTCGGTGTAGCTCCCGCTCCGGTCGCCACCGCTCCAGGCGTGTCCGACGCCGTCGAACCGCCAACTCTCGGCGAGCACGCGGCCGTCGGCGAGCGCCCACCGCTGGCCCGCGCAACGGGGGTCGGCGGCCGGGAGCTCCTTCGGCTCGGGCACGGGGGCGCCTGCGGCGAGCGCGTTCATCACGGCGAACTGCCGCGCCGTGGCGCGCAGGTTGAGTGGTGAGACGAGATGGTCGGCGCCGCCGTGCAGCAGCAGCGCGGGAACGACGCGCGCATGCGAACCCATCGCGGCGAACGCCGCGCGGCCGAGCGTGTCGGGGTCGGCCGCCCCATGGGTCATCACCGCGACCGCGTCCGGCTGCGACTGTGCGGCGTGGGCGGGCAATCCCGAGTGGAGCGCGACCGCCATCCAGAGTTCCGGGTAGTCGGCGACGAGGTTCGCCGCCATCGCGCCGCCCGCCGAGATGCCGGTGAGCCCCGTGCGTCCCGCGCCGATCCCCTCCTCGCGCACGATCTTCGAGGTGAGTTCGGCGATGATCGCCGCCTCGCCGAGTCCTCGGGCGCTCTGGTCGGGGAGGAACCAGTTCCAGCACTTGAGCGCGTTCGCGCTCGCCGGCTGCTCTGGGTAGAGCACGATGAACCCATCGCGCGCGGCCGCCTGGTTGAAGCGCGTGCCGCGCGCGATGTCGTCGGCGTCCTGCGTGCAGCCATGGAGCACGACGACGAGCGAGCGCTGCCCGGCCGGGGGAAGTGCCCCCGGCCGGAACAGCTTGTAGCGTCGCTCGCCGGCGTCGGTCCTGAAGACGCCGGCGAGGAATTCGTCCTGCGTCGGGCTCAGCGGCCGCTCCACCGGACCCCGAGCTGCAGGATCGTGCCGATGAGCGGGGCGTTGATCATCTCCGAGTGCGCCTTGCCGAAGCCGCAGCTCTGGCCGTCGGTGTAGGTCGCGGCGTACGCGCTGCTGATCCCCTGCACCGGGGGCGTGCTCGTCCCCTGCACGCAGGCGAACGCGTTCTGCACCTGCAGCATGAGCGCGGTGTGGGTGTCGGGGATCTGGTAGTTCGCCGTGAAGTCGAGCGTGGCGAAGCCGGGGATGCGGCCGCGGTTCACGCCGGAGCGGAAGTCGTAGCCGTTCACGTAGCGCACCGTGAAGCCGCTGTTCGTCTTCGGCATGACGAGGTCGGCGAAGTCCATGCCGGCCGTGATGCGCGACGACGCCGAGTTGAACGCCGTCGCCTCGGGGGCCGCCGGATTCGACTCGATGCTGTCGACGTGGATGAGGCTGAAATTCCCCGACGCCGAGATCTTGTCGGTGAAATAGTACCGGAGTCCCGCGTCGAGGCCGGTGATCTGCGCCTTGCCGACGTTGAAGTAGGTGAGCGCCACCTGCGGGCCGCCCGCCTTGTCGGTGATCTTGGCGCCGGTCTTCGTGTCATACGCCGTCGTCGCGGCCGCACCGGCCAGCGGATTCGCGATGACGACGAGCGGGCTCATGAAGTCCTTGAAGTTCGTGCGGTAGCCGGTGAGGTCGACGTACAGGTCGTTGCCGATCACCCCTTTGTAGCCGAGCTCCCACGTGTCGTTCGTCTCGGGCTTGATGGGGTTGTACGTCGCCACGGTGTTGCCGGCGGCGTTCTTGATGGTGAAGCCGTCCTCGTTGCCGAACACGCCGATGTACGGCGCGAAGTTCGGGAAGTAGAAGTCCGTCTGGAGCACCGTCGGGCTCTTGAACGCGCGGTTCCACGTCACGCGGAACGTCTGGTCCTGCACCGGCGACCAGAGCACGCCGGCTTTCGGCGAGAACTGCGCGTCGTAGCGGTCGTGCTTGTCGTAGCGCCCGCTGAGGATGAGGCGGAACTGGTCGTTGAGGGGCGACTCGATCTGCGCGTACTCGCCCATCTGCGCAAGCACGATCGGCACGCCGGTCTGGCCGTCGCTCAGCCAGTGCCCGTACGTGCTGATGCGGTCGCGGCGGAGCTGCGTGCCCCACGTGATGTGCGAGTTGTCGACCACGGAGTTGCCGGTCTTCGTCAGCATCCCGATCGAGAAGTTGTTCTGCACCTCGGCGGCGTACACACGCCCGTCGCCCGGGAAGGCGGAGAGCTTGCGCGCCGAATCCGTGGAGATGTTCGGGTAGCGCACGGCGTTCTGCGTGTAGCCGTTGAGCTGGAACGTGCTGCCGCCCACCGAGTTCGTGATGTACGTCTGCGCGAACCAGCGCGGCGACGTGTACTCGAGCTGGTACTCGCGATAGCCGTAGTTCACGAGCTGATTGCGGCCGACGTTCGTCGCGCCGATACCGTTGATCTTGCTCAGGCCGGCGTTGAACATCAGGCGGCCACCGTCGTCGAAGTAGCGGGCGATGGCGAACGACCCGCGCGTCGCGTCGTTGCGGAAGTCCGGCGAGTTCTCGAGCACCGGCGGCTTGCCGGCGCTGGGGTTGGGGTAGTAGACGATATTGGAGAAGTCATCCACCGCCTGGTACTCGCCGGTGAGCTTGTACGCCCACTTGCCGTCCTTCGTGGCGCGGGCCCAGCGGGCCTGCGCGTCGTAGAAGTTGCGGTTGCCGCCGGAGAGGTCGAGCGTCCACCCCTGGTACTGCTTGGGGTCCTTGGTCGTGAGCGAGAGCACGCCGTTCGAGGCGTCGGGGCCGTAGAGCGCCGACCCCGGGCCGGTGAGCACCTCGACACCGGCGAGGTCGACCTTCGAGGTCGTCGTCAGCGCGCCGACCGGCAGCCCGCTCTCGACGAGCACGGCGATGCGGCTGTCCTCGAGCATCAGCATGCGGTTGTTGAACGACGAGTTGAACCCGCGCGCGTTGATCGCCACGCCGGTCACGCCGGTCTGGATGAACTCGATCCCCTTCGCCTCCTTGAGGGCGGGAGCGAACGACGAGCCGATCGTGTTCTCGATCTGCTGGGCGTCGAAGTGGGTGATCGTCGCCGGGGCGTCGGTGATCTTCTCGACCCGGCGCGACGCCGAGACGACGACGCCGCCGAGCTGCACGGCCGCCGGCACGAGCGAGATGTCGGCCGTCGCGGTCGCTCCCGCGGTCACCGTGACGCTCGCCACCGACGTCACCTTGAAGCCGAGGCGGTAGACCTTGAGCGAGTACGTCCCCGCGGGGACGTTCACCACGACGTACTTGCCGTCGGCGCCCGATTCGGCCGAGAGCCCGGCGATGTTCACCAGCACCTGCGCGCCAGCGACGGGGTTCTTCGCCCCGTCGGTGACGGTGCCGCCGATGCGGCCATTCTGTGCGAACGCGAGCGCCGGCAGCGCGGCGAGTGCCGCCACGACCCGGGCCAGCCGTCCGATGGTGACTTGCTTCATACGACGTTCTCCTGAGAGGGTATCGCCTGCGAAGGGGATGGGTGTGTCCAATCCGACGTGATGGGGTGCCGGCCGCGCGAGATGGTCGCAGCCGCGCACCGGCTATCCCGAGTCCTCCATCACCTGCACCAGCGCTTCGCCATCGAGCGTCGTCTCGCCCCGCTGGTTCCGACATGTCGTCCGGAGGCGGGCCCGCCGCTTCGCGGGCATCACCTCGAGCACCTCGACGCGCGTCGTGATCGTGTCGCCGATCATCACCGGACGCGTGAATCGCATCTCCTGCTTGAGCCAGATCGCGCCGCGGCCGGGCAGATCCATGCCGATGACCGCCGAGATGAAGCCGCCCGACAGCATGCCATGCGCCACGCGGGCGCCGAACATCGACTTCGCAGCGGCGGCCTCGTCCACGTGCACCGGGTTGTGGTCGTCGGTGAGGTCGGCGTAGCGGCGCACCAGCGCGTCGTCGACGACGCGCGTGCGCTCGGCGGACATCCCCACCTGCAACTCCTCGAAGCGCATCGTCACACCTCCATCACGAGCTGGATGTCGGGATCGATCTCCGACGCCGCGCGGTGCCGGGTGAGCCAACTCACGCCGAAGAACACGAGCAGCGACGCGATGAGCGAGAGCCCGGAGATCGAGACTCCCGTGGGGAGCGAGTAGACCTTGAAGTAGCTGAGCGTCTCGCCGGCGAGCGTGATGCCGAGCCCGGTCGCGATCGAGGCGATGGCGCCGGCCCTCGTGGCGTTCTCCCAGTTGAGCCCGATGGCGAGCGCCGGGACGATCGTCGACCCGAACAGCCCCCAACCGAAGATCCCGAGGAAGGCGACGAGCGTCCCCGACGCCTGCGCGACGGTCGCCGCCACCACGGCCAGCGCGACCGTCGTGAGCCGGCCGACGAGCAGCTCGTTCTTCACCGGGCGCCCGAACGCCTTCGGCAGGTCGTGCGTGAGCGCGGCCGCTCCCACGGAGATGAACGAGTTCACCGTCGCCATGATCGCCGCGGCGACGCCGCTGAACACGAGTCCAGCCACGAACACCGGGGTGAAGTGCAGCAGGAACTGCGGCGTCGCCTGGTCGGCCTTCCCGAGCGGCGCGATCGTGCCCGCGCTCACGAGCCCCTTCATCGCCACGCCGACGCCCACGTACAGCAGCTGCGTCACCGCGAGCGCGATCGTCATCAGCAGCGGATACCACTTGAGCTGCCGCGGATCGCGCAGCATGTAGAATTTGTGCACCACGTGCGGCTGCCCGAGCGAACCGACGCCGAACACGAAGAAGAACGAGATCGCCGCGATGGGGCCCACCTCCCCCCACGGCCCGAGGTACTTCGCGTCGGCCGCCATGATCGTGTGCGAGATCTGTCCCATCCCGCCGCCGCTCTTGAGCGCGAACAGGAAGACGACGAGCGACGCGCACGCCATCACCGTCCCCTGGAACACGTCCGTGTAGATGCCGGCGAGGATCCCGCCGGCCACGGAATAGGCGAGGATGATCGCCGTGCCGATCCAGATCCCCGGCGCGAGCCCCGTCGCGAAGATGGCGTCGATCACCAACCCGAGCGCGAGCAGGTTCGTCGCCATGTAGCCGACCACCGCGATGAGGATCGCCACCGCGCTCAGTCCCTGCGCCGCGCGCGAGCGGTAGCGCGCGCCGATCGCGTCGGGCACCGTCATCAGCCCGCGCACCTCGCCGAGCAACCGCATCTTCTTCGCGAGCACCCACGCGCCCATCGCGTTGGTGATCGCGCCGGGCAGGATGATGAACACCGCCCCGATGCCGATCGTGTAGACGAGCCCCGGGCCCCCGATGAACGCGAACCCGCTCAGCGTCGCCGCCATCTTCGCGATGGCGAGCGTGAACAGCCCCACCCCGGCGCCGGCGACGAAGAAGTCGCTCGCGTTCTTCGTGCGCCGCGTCGCCCACGTCGCGATCGCCGCGACGACCACGAAGTACACGAGCGCGATGCCGACGATCGCCGGCTGCGTGAGCGGCGGCAGCGACGCCTGCAACAGGAAGGGAGCCATCACGCCTCCCCACCCTGCGCACGCCCTTCGACCACGGCGCGCTGCAGCGCCTGGTGCGCCGCGCGCACCTGCGTCAGGTCGTCCTCGCTCAGCGTGCTCGTCTCGAACGTCAGCGCGTACGCGAACGGCAGGATCACGATCGGCACCACGCCGACGGCGTACAGCAACACCGCGGTGCGAACCGGCAACCCGAGCAGCAACGCCCCGCCCGCCCCTTCGGCCGCCGGCATCCCCAACGCGAACGCGAACGCGCCGGCGCAGAGCACGAACATCCCGATGAACGTCCAGCGCAGCGCCGGCGCCAACCTGCCTCGCCGCGTCGCCCCCAGCGCCATCAGCGACATCAGCGCGCCATTCGTGCCGATCGCCATGCACCAGGGCGCCCATGCCGGCGCGCCGCCGGGGAGGAACGCGCCGGCGTAGCCGGCCCCCACCGTGAGGCACGACAGCATCACGAGCGCGAGCACGAGCCGCTTCATCGATCCCCCGCCCCGTGATAGAAGCGTTCGAGCGACGCGCCGTAGCGCGCCGCGATGTCATGGCGGCGCAGCTTGAGCGTCGGCGTCAGCTCGCCGCCGGCGACCGACGGCTCCACGCCGAGCAGCACCCATTCCCGCACCTGCTCGGGGCGCGAAAGGTTCGCGTTCACACGCTCCACCGCCTGCCGCACCGCCTCACGCACCTCGGGGTGCCGCGCGAGCGCCTCGAGATCGGCCGCGACGCCATGCTCGCGCGCCCACGCCTCGGCGGCCGGACGCCCCAGCCACAACAGGGCCGAGATGAACTTGCGCCCCTCGCCATACAGCATCGCGTGCGAGATCCACAGGCCGTCGGTGAGCGCGGCCTCGATGGGGAGCGGCGCGATCTTCTTGCCGGTCGAGAGCGCGATCAACTCCTTCTTGCGCCCGCTGATCACGAGCTGCCCGTCGTCGGTCAGGGCGCCGAGGTCGCCGGTGTACAGCCACTCGCCGTCGGCCGTGAACGCCGCGCGCGTCTCGTCCGCGCGCCCGTGGTAGCCGCTGAACGTGAGCGCGCTGCGACGCACCAGCACCTCGTCGTCTTCCGCGATCCGCAGCTCGGTGCCCGGCATCGGCCAGCCGACCGAGTCGAATCCATACCGGTCCGGGCGATGGAACGTCGCACAGAGATGTTCGGTCTGCCCGTACGCGCCCAGCACGACGAGCCCGTTCGCCTCTAGATGCCGCGCCACGTCCACCGGGAGCGCCGCGCCCCCCGACGTCGCCACGCGCAACTTCCCGCCGAAGTGCCGCCGCACGATCGCGCGACGCCCCTCCGCATCCGCTCCCTGCCGCTCGGCGAGCCGAAGCGCCTCCGACACCTTTTCATAGAAGCGAGGCAATCCGCCGAAGAGCGTCGGCTCGTAGGCACGCGCCGCGTCCCACACCTCGGCGATGTCGCGCACGACCATCGCCGCCATCCCTGCCTGGATGCGCGTGTACAACCCGAACATGCGCTCCCCGGCATGGGAGAACGGCAGGAACGAGAGGCTCGTGTCGGCGTCGGTCAGCCCGAGCGTCGCCTGCGTGCTCGCCGCCGAGGCCCGCAGGCACTCGAGAGAGATGCACGCGCCCTTCGGGCGCCCCGTGCTCCCCGACGTGTAGATCATCACCGCGATGTCGCTCCCCTGCGACTCGCGCTGCGCGCGCTCCAGCGCCGCGGCCACGCCAGCGTCGCCGAGGGCGCGCTCCCCATTCCTGAGCCACTCCCCCCACGACCAGATCTTCGCCCCCTCTCCCCTCTCCCCTCCCCCCGCCGTGATTCCCTCCCCCTCCCCCTTT
>JACQBG010000003.1 GCA_016194585.1 Gemmatimonadota bacterium | reverse complement strand
GGCGGGCCGGGGCCGGGCCGGGCGGGCGGGGCGGGGCGGGCGGGCCGGGGCGGGGCGGGGCGCGAGCCGACGGGCTTCGCCCCTTTTTCACGCCGACGGTGGTCGTGGAGCGGTTTTTCGCGATTCCCGGGCTTTTCGTACACGTCGGTTCGCCCCCTTGTGTCAAGGGGTGTCACCGACTAGCATTCGAGTCTGCCCCAAAAATGGCCGCTACCAAGGCCTTGAGCGCGACCGTGGGGGTCGCGAGGGGGTTGTTCCGCTCGACCCGGAGTCCGTCGTGAAAGTTCGCAGCAGCGTGAAGCCGATTTGCGAGCACTGCAAGGTGGTCAGCCGCCGCGGTGTCATCCGCATCATGTGCAAGCGCAATCCCAAGCATAAGCAGCGGCAGGGCTAACGAATGGCACGTATCGCTGGCGTTGATCTCCCGCGCGAGAAGCGGGTCGAGATCGGACTCACCTATATCTACGGCATCGGTCGCGTGACCAGCCGCCGGATCCTCGAGGCCGCGGGCGTGAGCCCCGACCAACGGGTGAAGGACCTCACCGACTCCGACGTGAACAAGCTGCGTCAGGAGATCGAGAAGACGTATCGCGTCGAAGGTGCGTTGCGCACGGAGATCGCGATGAACATCAAGCGTCTCATGGACATCGGGTCGTACCGTGGCATCCGCCACCGTCGCGGCCTTCCCGTCCGTGGGCAGCGCACGCACACCAACGCGCGCACGAAGAAGGGACCGCGCCGCGCGATCGCCGGCAAGAAGAAGGTGACCAAGTAATGGCTATCGGGAAGAAGTCGAAGCGCGTCGTCGAGGCGGAAGGGATCGCCCACGTCAGCGCGACGTTCAACAACACGACGATCACGATCACCGACGCGCACGGCAACGCCGTGGCGTGGGGGTCGTCGGGCAAGGCGGGCTTCAAGGGCTCCAAGAAGTCCACGCCGTTCGCCGCGACCGTCGCCGCCGAGCAGTGCGCTCGCGAGGCGATGACCGCCGGTGTCCGCCGCGTCCACGTGAAGGTGCAGGGCCCCGGGTCGGGCCGTGAGAGTGCGATCCAGGCGCTCGCCGCCGCCGGCCTGCAGGTCAAGTCCATCAAGGACGTCACGCCGATCCCGCACAACGGCTGCCGTCCTCCCAAGCGCCGGAGGGTCTGAGCCATGCGTTATACCGGACCCAGCTGCCGCCAGTGCCGTCGTGAGGGCACGAAGCTGTTCCTGAAGGGCACCAAGTGCTTCACCGAGAAGTGCCCGGTGGAACGCCGCCCGTACGCGCCGGGCCAGCACGGCCAGAACACGGCGCGCCGCCGCAAGGTGAGCGAGTACGCGAAGCAGCTGCGCGAGAAGCAGAAGATCAAGCGCATCTACGGCGTCTCCGAGAAGCAGTTCCGCAACACGTTCGAGAAGGTGAGCGCGCTGCCCGGGATCACCGGTCACAACCTGCTCGCCGCGCTGGAGAGCCGGCTCGACAACATGGTGTACCGCATGGGCTTCGCCGCGAGCCGCAAGGCGGCGCGCCAGCTCATCCGCCACCGTCACGTCGAGATCAACGGCAAGACGGTCGACGTGCCGAGCTTCAACGTGCAGCCGGGGCAGGAGATCCGGATGCGCCAGAAGTCGCGCGAGTTGGCGATCGTCGGGGCGGCGCTGGAGCAGGCCGCGCGCGGCGCGACGCCGAGCTGGCTGGCCGTCGACAAGGGTTCCTTCAGCGGCCGGATGCTCGAGCGCCCGCAGCGGGCCTCGATCCCGATCGCGGCGCAGGAACAGCTCGTCGTCGAGTTGTACTCGAAGTAAGGTCGGGGCCCTGACCCCTCAACGGGCCTGCCGCGCGTCAGGGGCGGGGCAGGGCGTAGGCCGCGCACCACGCGCGGCCTGACCATCACCAGGATTCTTTCGCCATGGTTCAAGCAATCGATCTTCGCGGGCTCGTCCGTCCGCAGCTCGTCGAAGCGACGAAGCGCGAGGACAACCCGAACGTCGCCGAGTTCCGGCTCCAGCCGCTCGAGCGCGGCTTCGGCCACACGCTCGGCAACGCCATGCGCCGCATGCTGCTGTCGTCGCTGCGCGGCTCCGCCGTGTGGGGCTTCCGCATCGATGGCGTGCTGCACGAGCACCAGACCATCCCGGGCGTCGCCGAGGACGTGCACCAGATCATCGGCAACCTCAAGCGCCTCACGCTCTCGCTCGACGAGGACGTCGAGGACGCGATCCTGCGCATCAACGTGCGCGGCGCTGGCGTGGTGACGGCCGGCGCCATCGAGGCCCAGGGCGGCGTGCAGGTGATCGACCCCGCGCACCACCTCTTCACGCTCCAGGACGACAAGGACTTCACCGTCGAACTGTACGTGAACAAGGGACGCGGCTACGTCGAGGCCGAGCAGCACCCGGCCGACCGCTCGCTCCCCGTCGACCTCGTGCGCATCGACTCGATCTACTCGCCGGTGAAGCGCGTCAACTTCGTCGTCACCGAGACGCGCGTCGGCCAGCGCACCGACTACGACCGCCTCGTCCTCACGGTCGAGACGAACGGCACCGTCACCCCCGAGGAAGCGGTCAGCTACGCCGCCGCCCTCGCGCAGACGCACTTCCAGTACTTCGTGGGCTTCGGCTCGCACAGCGCGGCCCCCGTGGCCGGCGGCGAGTTCAACGGCTCCGACGCGGCGCGTCTCGCGACGCTGTTCAAGACGCCGATCGACGACCTCGAACTGAGCGTCCGGTCGGTGAACTCGCTCAAGAACCACAGCATCCGCACGATGGGCGACCTCGTCCAGCTGACGACCAAGCAGTTCGACGACGTGCGGAATTTCGGGAAGAAGTCGCTCCAGGAGATCGCCGATCTCCTCGAGCGCGAAGGGCTCAACTTCGGGATGCGGTTCGACGAGACCGGCGACGGCGTGCGCGTGATCGATTGGGGCACGCCGCCGAAGGAAGCCGTCGCCGCCGCCCCCGACGACGTCAACGAGGAATAAATGCGGCACCGCAAGGCTGGCCGGTCACTGCGCCGGACGAGCGAGCAGAAGCTCGCCCTGATTCGTAACCTCGCCACGTCGTTGATCGAGCAGGGCGCGATCGAGACGACCGAGGCGAAGGCGAAGGAGCTCCGGCCCTTCGTCGAGAAGCTCATCACCAAGGCCAAGACCGGCACGCTCCACGCGCGCCGCCTCGCCGGCAAGCACGTCACCAAGCGCGCGACCGCCGACAAGCTCTTCCAGGAGCTCGGCCCCAAGTTCGCCACGCGCGCCGGCGGCTACACGCGCATCCTCAAGACCGGTCACCGCAAGGGTGACGGCGCCGAGATGGCGCGCATCGAACTGATCGAGAGCTGACCATGGCACCCATCGCCCGCAACATCTGCTACGTGTGCCAGAAGGGCGTCACCTTCGGCAACAACGTATCCCACGCGAACAACAAGACCCGCCGCACCTGGAAGCCGAACCTCCAGGTCGTGCGCGTCGTCCGCGAGGGGAAGACGGTCAAGGTCAAGGTCTGCACCCGCTGCCTGAACGCGGGCAAGGTGCAGCGCGCCCCCCGAGGCGCCGCGGCCGCCGTCGGGGCGTGATCCCGCGCTCCGCGTGAACGAACGAAAGGGAGCCGAGAGGCTCCCTTTTTCGTGCCAGCGACCGGCGCGGCGTCGCCGGACGAACGAGTGACCGAGGCGCTATAATTCAAGGTTGCTCCAGACCACCGACCACCCCGACATCACACCACGCATGCCGACCGCGCTCATCACCGGGATCACCGGGCAGGACGGGTCCTACCTGGCGGAGTTCCTCCTCGCCAAGGGCTACCGCGTCGTGGGCATCGTGCGCCGCAGTTCGACGACGCCGTACGACCGCATCGCGCATCTCGTCGACCGCATCGAACTGGTCTCCGCCGACCTCCTCGACCAGACGTCGCTCGTCGACGCCATCGCCGACACGCAGCCCGACGAGATCTACAACCTCGCCGCGCAGAGTTTCGTCGCCACGTCGTGGACCCAGCCCGTGCTCACCGGCGAGTTCACCGCGCTCGGCGTCACCCGGCTGCTCGAGGCCATGAAGCGCGCCGCGCCGAAGGCCCGGTTCTACCAGGCGAGCTCGAGCGAGATGTTCGGCAAGGTCGTCGAGACGCCGCAGAAGGAGAGCACGCCGTTCTACCCGCGCTCCCCCTACGGCGTCGCGAAGCTCTACGGCCACTGGATCACCATCAACTACCGCGAGTCGTTCGGGCTGTACGCGGTGAGCGGCATCCTGTTCAACCACGAGAGCCCGCGCCGCGGCCTCGAGTTCGTGACGCGCAAGGTCACCGACGCCGTCGCCCGCATCAAGCTCGGCCACGCCTCCGAGGTGCGCCTCGGCAACCTCGACTCGCGTCGCGACTGGGGGTTCGCCGGCGACTACGTCGACGCGATGTGGCGCATGCTGCAGCAGGACGAGCCCGACGACTACGTCATCGGCACGGGGGAGACCTGGTCGGTGCAGCAGTTGTGCGAGGAGGCGTTCTCGTACCTCGGCCTCGACTGGCGGGAACACGTGAAGCTCGACGCGCGCTACCTGCGCCCGGCCGAGGTCGACCTGCTCGACGCCGACCCGTCGAAGGCGCGGCGCGTGCTGGCGTGGGAGCCACAGGTGCGGTTCCGCGAGCTCGTGCGGATGATGGTCGACGCCGACCTGGCGCGGCACCGCGCCGGACCGGGCAACGGCTGACGTGACGGCACGGCGCGCGCTCGTCACCGGTGCCGGCGGCTTCGTCGGGCAGTGGCTCTGTCGTGAACTCGCGCGCCAGGGGTGGCGGGTCGTCGGGGCGTCGCTCGACGGCGACCCCGGCCCGGGCATCCTGAGCCCCGAGGACCACGCGCTCGTGGCATGGCACGCGGCCGACGTGAGCGACCGCGCGACGGTCCGCGCGATGCTCGACGCGGCGGCGCCCGACGCCATCTTCCATCTCGCGGGGATGGCGTTCGTCCCCGACGCGACGGACGACCCTCGGCAGGCGATCCAGGTGAACGTGGGCGCCGCCGTCTCGCTGCTCGCCGAGGTGCGCGTGCTCCGGGCCGCGGGCACGATCGACCCGGTGGTGCTCCTCGTCGGCAGCGCCGAGCAGTACGGGCGCCACGACCACGACGCCATGCCGCTCGCCGAGGAGGCGGAGTGCCGGCCGCGCAACTTCTACGCGGCCACGAAGATGGCGCAGGAAGTGTTCGGCCTCGAGGCGTTCCGCGAGGACGGCACGCAGGTGATCTGCACGCGCAGCTTCAACCACAGCGGTCGCGGGCAGCGCGAGGCGTTCCTCCTCCCCGCGCTCGTGCGGCGCGCGCTCGACGCGAAGCGCACGAAGGCGCGCGAGATCACGATCGGCAACACCGACACGGTGCGCGACTTCCTGCACGTGGAGGACGTGGTGCGCGCCTACGCGCTGCTCGCCGACCAGGGGTTCGCCGGCGAGGTGTACAACGTCTGCTCGGGCCAGGGCGTCGCCGTCGAGGCGCTCGCCCACGAGGTGTTGCGCGCCGTGGGCGCCGACGCCGCGCTCGCGCCGGACGCCGCGCTCCGCCGCGCCGTCGACGTCCCCTTCCTCGTCGGCCGCAACGACAAGCTCCGCGCCGATACCGGCTGGCTGCCGCAGCGCAGCCGCGCCGACATCATACACGACCTGATCCATGCCGCGTCGTAACGACATCCATCGCATCCTGCTCATCGGTTCCGGCCCCATCGTCATCGGGCAGGGCGCCGAGTTCGACTACTCCGGCACCCAGGCGGCCAAGGCGCTGCGCGAGGAGGGGTACGAGGTCATCCTCGTCAACTCCAATCCGGCGACGATCATGACCGACCCCGAGATCGCCGACCGCACGTACATCGAGCCGGTGACGCCCGAGTTCGTCGAGCTCATCATCCAGCGCGAGAAGCCCGACGCGCTCCTCCCGACGATGGGCGGCCAGACCGCGCTCAACGTCGCGATGGCGCTGCACGAGCGGGGCGTGCTCGCGAAGTACGGCGTGGAGCTGATCGGCGCGAACGCGCGCGCCATCGCCGTGGCCGAGGACCGCAAGCTGTTCGGCGAGGCGATGACGAAGATCGGGCTCACCTGTCCCGAGGGGCGCATCGCGACGACGTTCGACGAGGCGCTGGCGATCGGCGAGTGGACGGGGTTCCCGTCGATCATCCGGCCGGCGTTCACGCTCGGCGGCACGGGAGGCGGCATCGCCTACAACCGCGAGGAATTCGAGACGATCGTGCGCCGCGGCCTCTCGGAGAGCCCGATCTCGCAGGTGCTCATCGAGAAGTCGCTGCTCGGCTGGAAGGAGTACGAGCTCGAGGTGATGCGCGACAAGGACGACAACGTCGTCATCGTCTGCTCGATCGAGAACATCGATCCGATGGGGGTGCACACCGGCGACTCGATCACGGTGGCGCCGGCGATGACGCTCACCGACCGCGAGTACCAGACGATGCGCGACGCGGCGATCGCCGTGATCCGCGAGATCGGCGTCGACGCCGGCGGCTGCAACATCCAGTTCGCCGTCAACCCGGCGAACGGCGACATGGTCGTGATCGAGATGAACCCGCGCGTGTCGCGGTCGTCGGCGCTGGCGTCGAAGGCCACCGGCTTCGCGATCGCGCGCATCGGCACGAAGCTAGCCGTGGGGTACCGCCTCGACGAACTCCCCAACGACATCACCAAGACGACGCCGGCGAGCTTCGAGCCGGTGCTCGACTACGTGGTGGTGAAGTGCCCGCGGTTCGCATTCGAGAAATTCCCGGGGGCGAACCCGGGGCTCACCACGCAGATGAAGTCGGTGGGCGAGTCGATGGCCATCGGGCGCACCTTCAAGGAGGCGTTCCAGAAGGGGCTGCGCGCGCTCGAGAGCGGGCGCATCGGGTGGACCGCCGCCGACCGCGCGATCGACGACCGCCTCGCCGACGAGTCGCTGGAGACGCTGCGCGACGCGATGGCCACGCCGACGCCGGAGCGCATCTTCCAGATGAAGCGCGCGCTCGACGCCGGGGTGACGATCGAGGAGTTGCACCGCATCACCGCCGTCGATCCCTGGTTCCTGCAGCAGATGCGGGAGCTGGTGGAGGCCGAGCGCGCGTACGTCGCGCTGCCGTCGGTCGACGCGGAGGCGACGCGCGCCATGAAGCGGATGGGGTTCGGCGACGCGCAGCTCGCGAAGCTGCGCGGCGAGACCGAGCAGGCGGTGCGCGAGCGGCGCTGGGCAGAGGGGGTGCGCCCGGTCTACAAGATGGTCGACACCTGCGCCGGCGAGTTCCCGTCGAGCACGCCCTACCTCTACTCGACGTACGACGACGAGAGCGAGGCGCCGCGCAGCGGACGCAAGTCGGTGGTCATCCTCGGCAGCGGGCCGAACCGCATCGGGCAGGGGGTCGAGTTCGACTACTGCTGCGTGCGGGCGGCGATCGCGCTGCGCGAGCAGGGCTACGAGACGATCATGGTGAACTCGAACCCCGAGACCGTCTCCACCGACTGGGACACGAGCGACAAGCTCTACTTCGAGCCGCTGACCCTCGAGCACGTGCTCGAGATCGTCGACCGCGAGCAGCCGGTGGGGGTGATCGTGCAGCTGGGCGGGCAGACGCCGCTCAAGCTGACGCGTCCGCTCGAGGCGGCTGGCGTGCGGATCCTCGGCACGAGTCCCGATGCGATCGACGCCGCGGAGGACCGCCGGCGCTTCGAGCAGATCGCCCGCGACCTCGGCATCGCGCAGCCGCCGAACGGCACGGCGACGAGCGTCGACGGCGCCGTCGAGATCGCCGGGCGCATCGGGTATCCGGTGCTCGTGCGGCCGAGCTACGTGCTCGGCGGGCGCGCGATGGAGATCGTGTACGACGAGCCGAGCCTGCGCGAGTACTTCACGCGCGCCGTGCGGGTGAGCGAGGACCGGCCGGTGCTCGTCGACTCGTTCCTCGAGGACGCGTTCGAGGCCGACGTCGACGCGATCAGCGACGGCACGCGCGTCGTGATCGGCGGCGTGATGCAGCACATCGAGGACGCGGGCATCCACTCCGGCGACTCGGCCTGCGTGCTCCCGCCGTACCTCATCGGCGCGAAGGAGCAGCAGGTGATGCGCGACCACACGGTCGCGTTCGCGAAGGCGCTCGGCGTGGTGGGGCTCATCAACGTCCAGTACGCGATCAAGCACGGCACGGTGTACGTGATCGAGGTGAACCCGCGCGCCAGCCGCACGGTGCCGTTCGTCTCGAAGACGATCGGCGTGCCGCTCGCCGGGTTCGCGGCGCGCGTGATGCTCGGCGAGACGCTCGACGACCTCGGGTTCACCAAGGAAGTGATCGCGCCCTACGTCGCCGTGAAGGAAGCGGTGTTCCCGTTCACGAAGTTCCGCGAGTTCGACCCCATCCTCGGGCCCGAGATGCGGTCGACCGGCGAGGTGATGGGGGTCGCCGACAGCTTCGGGACGGCGTTCGCCAAGGCGCAGCTCGCGGCCGGCAACGGGCTCCCGCTCGAGGGCACCGTGTTCGTGACGGTGAACGACCACGACAAGCCCGCCGCCGTGGGGCTCGCCCGCCGCTTCCACGAGATGGGGTTCCGGCTCGTCGCCACGGAGGGGACGATGCACTATCTTCGCGAGCGCGGGGTGCCGAGCGAGCGCGTGCACAAGGTCAGCGTCGCCCGTCCGAACGGCATCGACCTCATCAAGAACGGCGAGGTGCAGTTGCTCATCAACACGCCGCTCGGCAAGCGGGCGCAGAAGGACGATTACTCGCTGCGGCAGGCGGCGATCGGCCAGCGCATCGCCTATACGACGACGCTCAGCGCGGCGAACGCCGCCTGCGACGCGATCGTGTCGCTCAAGTCGCGCGCCGCGAGCGTGAAGTCCATCCACGAATGGCAGGAGAGCATCCGCCGATGACCGACGCCCCCTTCATCCACGAGTCGGCGTACGTCGACGACGGCGCCGTCATCGGCGCCGGCACGAAGATCTGGCATTTCTGCCACGTGATGCCCGGCGCCGTGATCGGCGCGCGGTGCTCGCTCGGCCAGAACGTGGTGGTGATGGGGGGCACGAAGATCGGGTCGAACGTGAAGATCCAGAACAACGTCTCGGTGTACGAGGGGGTCGAGCTCGAGGACGACGTGTTCTGCGGTCCGTCGATGGTGTTCACCAACGTCATCAACCCGCGCAGCCACGTGCCGCGCAAGGACGAGTACCGGCGCACGCTCGTGCGCCGCGGCGCGTCGATCGGCGCCAACGCCACGGTCGTCTGCGGCACGACGCTCGGCGAGTACTGCTTCGTCGGGGCGGGGGCCGTCGTGAGCCGCGACGTGCCGGCGCACGCGATCGTCGTCGGCGTGCCGGCGCGCATCTCGGGGTGGATCTGCGAATGCGGCGTGCGCCTCGACGACGGGCTGATGGAACTCTCCTGCCCGGCGTGCGGCAAGACGTATTCCAAGAAGGGCGAGAAGGTCGCCCGCATCACCGACGAGGAACGATGACCACCGGCGCCTCATTCCGCATCGCGCTCGTCGGCTGCGGCCGCATCAGCCGCCACCACTTCGACGCGGTCGCGAAGGTCGACGGCCTCTCCATGGCGGGCGTGTGCGACGTCGTCGAGGAACGCGCGCGAGCGGCAGGGGAGGAGCTCGGCGTCCCCTGGTTCACCTCGTACGAGCGGATGCTGAAGGAGGTGCCCTGCGAGATCGTCACGGTCGCGACGCCGAGCGGGCTCCATCCGGCGCACGGCCAGCAGGCGGCGCGGGCGGGGAAGCACGTCGTGTGCGAGAAGCCCATGGCGATCTCGCTCGCCGGCGCTGACGCGCTCGTGAAGGGGTGCGACGACGCCGGGGTGCAGCTGTTCGTCGTGAAGCAGAACCGCCTCAATCCCGCCATCCAGCTGCTGCGCAAGGCGGTCGACAAGGGACGGTTCGGCCGCATCTACATGGCCAACGCGACCGTGCGCTGGACGCGCCCGCAGGAGTACTACGACCAGGCGCCGTGGCGCGGCACGTGGGAGTTCGATGGCGGCGCCTTCATGAACCAGGCGTCGCACTACGTCGACCTCGTGCAGTGGCTCGTCGGCCCCGTCGAGAGCGTGATGGCGAAGACGGCCACGCTCGCCCGCCGCATCGAGGCCGAGGACAGCGGCATCGCCATCCTCAAGTTCCGCAGCGGCGCGCTGGGCACGATCGAGGTGTCGATGCTCACCTACCCGAAGAACCTCGAAGGGTCGATCACGATCCTCGGCGAGAAGGGGACCGTGAAGATCGGTGGCACCGCGGTGAACCGCGTCGACCACTGGCTCTTCTCGGAATACGATGACGACGACAAGGCGATCGAGACTGCGGCAACGAACCCGCCGAACGTCTACGGCTTCGGGCACGAGGGCTATTACCGCAACGTGCTCTCCGTGCTCCGCGGCAACGCCAAGGCCGACACCGACGGGCGGGGCGGGCGGAAGTCGCTCGAGCTGATCCTCGGGATCTACGAGTCGGCGCGCACCGGGGCCGAGGTGGCGCTCCCGCTCAAGGGGTAGCGCGAGCGGCGCGGCGCGCGCCCCCAGTGACCAGCCGGGTGACGGCGGGGTTCTCCGAGGAGAAACCCGCCGTTTTTCGTTGACTTCGCCCTGCCGGACGGCGAGCTTTAACAGTTGTGTCCGGGGGACTCCAGGCGGTGTTCCCCACCGGGCGGGCGGCGCGCCATGGCCGCGCCCGGGCCGGCAGGTCCCGACGTCTCCGAACTCTCGACACCCGTCCATATGTCAGTCCCATTGCTCGACCTGCGCGCCCAGCACGCCCGCATCAAGGACGCCGTGCTCGCCGCGCTCATGCCGGTCATCGACGACCAGGCCTTCATCCTCGGCGCGCCCGTGGCCAAGCTCGAGGCCGACGTCGCCGCGCTCTCGCACGTCAAGCACGCGATCGGCTGCGCGAGCGGCACCGATGCGCTCCTCCTCGCCCTGCGCGCCCTCGACATCGGGCGCGGCGACGAGGTCGTGACGACGCCGTTCACCTTCTTCGCCACCGCGGGGACGATCCACAACGTCGGCGCGACACCGGTGTTCGTCGACATCGACCCCCGGACGTTCAACGTGCGGCCGGAACTCGTCGCGAACGCCGTCACGTCGAAGACGAAGGCCGTGATGCCGGTGGACCTGTTCGGCCAGATCGCGCCGGTCGAGGAGATCCGCCGGCTGCTCCCGACGATGCCGATCATCGAGGACGCCGCGCAGACGATCGGCGCGCGCCGCAGGATCGGCGGGACGTGGACGATGGCCGGCGAGACGGCGACGATCGGCACCTTCTCGTTCTTCCCGTCGAAGAACCTGGGCGGCTACGGCGACGGCGGCATGATGGTGACGCAGGACGACGCGCTGGCGACGCGCCTCAAGCGCCTGCGCGTGCACGGCGGGCTCACGACCTACCTGCACGAGGAAGTCGGCTACAACTCGCGGCTCGACGCCCTGCAGGCGGCGGCGCTCGTCGCGAAGCTGCCGTTCCTCGCCGAGTGGAGCGCCAAGCGCCGGTCGAACGCCGCCTTCTACGACGCCGCGTTCGCCGACCTCGCCGACCTCGCCGACGTCAGGACGCCGTACATCGACCCCGAGAACGAGAGCATCTTCAACCAGTACACGCTGCGCGTGCCGCGCCGCGACGAGCTCAAGGCGCACCTCGCGAAGCTGGGGATCGGCCACTCCGTGTACTACCCGCTCCCGCTGCACCTCCAGCCCTGCTTCAAGTACCTGGGCTACCAGGAGGGGAGCTGCCCGGAGTCGGAGCGCGCCGCGCACGAGGTGATCTCGCTGCCGATCTATCCCGAACTCACCCCCGCGCAGCTCGACGAAGTCGTCGCCGGCGTGCGCTCGTTCTTCGGCCGTTGAGGCGAGCGACGTGACGAATTGGAAGCAGCAGCTCCTCGACCGCATCGCCGACCGCTCCGCGGTGTCGGGGGTCGTCGGGCTCGGCTACGTCGGACTCCCGCTGGCGATGGAGTTTTGCGAGGCCGGCTTCACCGTGGTCGGGTTCGACGTCAGCGAGACCGTGTGCCGGAACCTGATGGCGGGGACGTCGCACATCCTCGACGTGCCGTCGGAGACGCTGGCCCGCCACGTGAAGAGCGGCAAATTCGTCGCGTCGACGGACGAGTCGCAGCTCAAGCGCGCCGACGCCATCTCGATCGCCGTGCCGACGCCGCTCGCCAAGACGCGCGACCCCGACATGTCGTACGTGATCGCGGCCGCCGAGAGCGTCGAGCGGCAGGCCCACCAGGGGATGCTCGTCGTGCTCGAGAGCACGACCTATCCCGGCACGACGCGCGACCTGATGCAGCCGCGCCTCGAAGCGCTGGGGTACACGATCGGCGAGGACGTCTTCCTCGCCTTCTCCCCGGAGCGCGTCGATCCGGGCAACCCGACGTGGCACACGAAGAACACGCCGAAGATCATCGGCGGCATCGCGCCGTCGTCGACTGAGGTCGCCTCGGCGCTGTACAAGACGTGCATCGACACGGTCGTCCCCGTCTCGTCGCCCGAGGCCGCGGAGCTCGCGAAGCTGCTCGAGAACACCTTCCGCTCGGTGAACATCGGGCTCGTCAACGAGATGGCGATCATCTGCGACCGCCTCGGCGTCGACGTGTGGGAAGTGATCGACGCCGCCGCGACGAAGCCATTCGGCTTCATGAAGTTCACGCCGGGCCCCGGCATCGGCGGCCACTGCATCCCGCTCGACCCGCACTATCTCGCGTGGAAGATGCGGACGCTGAACTACAAGACGCGCTTCATCGACCTCGCGAGCGAGATCAACTCGGCGATGCCTGACGTCGTGGTGGAGAAGGTCGCGCGGGCGCTGAACGACGTGTCGAAGGCCGTGAAGGGGAGTCGCGCGCTCGTGCTCGGCGTCGCCTACAAGCGCGACATCGACGACATGCGCGAGAGCCCCGCGTTCGACGTCATCCGCCTGCTCGAGGAGCGCGGCGCGACGGTGGTGTTCCACGATCCGCACGTGCCGAAGTACCGGGAGGACGGGCACGAGCGGACCGGCGTCGCGCTCACCGACGACGAGCTCGAGAAGGCCGACGTCGTCGTCATCGTCACCGACCATCGGGCCGTGGACTACGGGCGCGTCGTGCGCCACGCATCGCTCGTCGTCGACACCCGCAACGCCCTCGCGAACGTGCCGCGCGCCAAGGCGCGCGTCGTCTCGCTGTCGGCCCTCCACACATGAACATCACCGTCATCGGTACCGGATACGTCGGCCTCGTGGCCGGCGCCTGCTTCGCGGAGACCGGCAGCTCGGTCACCTGCGCCGACGTCGATCAGAGGAAGATCGACGGGCTGAAGCAGAACGTGCTCCCCATCTACGAGCCCGGGCTCGACTCGCTCGTCGAGCGCAACCAGGCGCAGGGGCGGCTGCACTTCACCACCGACGTCGCGGCGAGCATCCGCGGCGCGGCGGTCGTCTTCATCGCCGTGGGCACGCCTCCCGACGAGGACGGCTCGGCCGACCTCACGCACGTGCTCGACGTCGCCGAGGTCATCGGCAAGAACCAGACGGGCGAACTCGTCGTCGTCACGAAGAGCACCGTCCCCGTGGGCACCGCGGAGAAGGTGCACGCCGCGGTCGCCAAGCACGCCAAGCTGCCGTTCCACGTCTGTTCGAACCCCGAGTTCCTCAAGGAGGGCGCGGCGGTCGACGACTTCCTCAAGCCCGACCGCGTGGTGCTCGGCGTCGACAGCGACTACGCGCGCAGCGTCATGGCGGAGCTGTACGCGCCGTTCGTCCGCACGGGAAAGCCGATCATCTTCATGGACATCCCGTCGGCCGAGATGACGAAGTACGCGGCCAACGCGATGCTCGCGACGCGCATCACGTTCATGAACGAGATCGCGAACCTGTGCGAGAAGGTCGGCGCCAACGTCGACCTCGTGCGCAAGGGGATCGGCAGCGATTCGCGCATCGGGTCGTCGTTCCTCTTCCCCGGCCCCGGCTACGGCGGTTCGTGTTTCCCCAAGGACGTGAAGGCGCTGCTGCACACGTCGGAGGATCGCGGCGCGCCGATGCAGGTGCTGCGCGCCGTGGAGGACGCGAACGAGGCGCAGAAGCACCGCCTGTTCCAGAAGCTGCAGGGCGTGATGGGCGCGCAGCTGAAGGGCGCGACGATCGCGGTGTGGGGGCTCGCCTTCAAGGCGCAGACCGACGACATGCGCGAGTCCCCCTCGCTGACGCTCATCGAGGCGCTGCTCGCCGCGGGGGCGAAGGTCGTCGCGCACGACCCCGAGGCGATGCACGAGGCGCGGCGCCGGCTCGGCGACCGCATCGGATACGCGAAGACCAACTATGACGCGCTCACCGGCGCCGACGCGCTCGTGATCGTCACCGACTGGAACGAATACCGCTTCCCCGATTTCGAGCGCATCCGGCTCGCGCTCAGCGCGCCGGTGGTGATCGACGGCCGCAACCTCTACGACCCCGAGAAGATGCACAAGCTGGGATTCACGTACCGGTCCGTGGGGCGGGGGCGCGAGTGAGGGTCCTCATCACGGGAGCGGCTGGCTTCCTCGGGTCGCACCTGTCGGAGCGGTTCCTCGCCGACGGCCACTCGGTCGTCGGTCTCGACAACTTCGTCACCGGGCATCCGGACAACATCGCGCACCTGCTCGGTCATGAGCGGTACTCGTTCGTCCGGCACAACATCTCCGAATACACGTACGTCGCCGGCGACCTCGACGGGGTGCTGCACTTCGCGAGCCCGGCGAGCCCCATCGACTACCTCGAGCTCCCGATCCAGACGCTCAAGGTCGGTTCGCTCGGCACGCACAACGCGCTCGGCATCGCCCTCGCCAAGAAGGCGCGCTTCTTCCTCGCCTCGACGAGCGAGGTGTACGGCGATCCGCTCGTGCATCCGCAGCCGGAGAGCTACTGGGGGAACGTGAACCCCATCGGCCCGCGCGGCGTGTACGACGAGGCGAAGCGGTTCGCCGAGGCGATCACGATGGCGTACCACCGTTACCACGGGGTGGACACGCGCATCGTCCGCATCTTCAACACCTACGGCCCGCGCATGCGTCCGCGGGACGGGCGCGTCGTCTCGAACTTCATCGTGCAGGCGCTCCTCGGCGAGCCCATCACGATCTACGGCGACGGGTCGCAGACGCGTTCCTTCTGCTACGTCGACGACGAAGTGGAGGGGATCTACCGCCTCTTCCTGCAGGGCGACGCGATGCCGACGAACATCGGCAACCCCGTCGAGTACACGGTCAAGCAGCTCGCCGAGATCGTCGTCGAGCAGACCGGGACGAAGTCTCCCATCATCTTCAAGCCGCTTCCCGAGGACGACCCCAAGGTGCGACAGCCGGACATCACCCGAGCCCGGACGATGCTGGGATGGGAACCCAAGGTGGACGTGCGCGACGGCGTGCGCCGCACGATCGAGTACTTCCGCACCCTCGCCGGGTCGTCGCGGATGGCGCCCCGATGAGGACCCTCGACGAGCGCGACGCTGCAACCGGACGCGTGGCCGGGGGTATCACGCGCATGCCCGCCACCCGCCGCCTCGCCTTCGTGGCCGTCGTCGCGACGCTCGCGGTCGCGGCGTGCAGCCGCGGCTTCCAGCTCAAGAAGTACCCGACCAACAACGCGCTCTACAAGGCGTCGTTCGCCGAGTTCCAGAAGAAGAAGTGGGACAACGCGATCACCGGGTTCGAGAAGCTGACGACCGACCTCTCGGCGCGCGACACGCTGCTGCCGCTCGCGCATTACTACCTGGGCAAGGCGCACGAGGGGAAGGGCGAGTACCTGCTCGCCGCGCAGAGCTACGCCCGCCTCGCCGAGTCGTTCCCCGACGACTCGCTCGCCGCGGCGGCGCTGCTCGCCGCCGGCGATTCGTACCTCAAGATGTGGCGCGACCCGTCGCTCGACCCGACCTACGCGACGATGGCGCAGACCCAGTACCGCCTGCTCGTGAGCGTGTACCCCGACTCGCCGTTGAAGGACAAGGCCGTCGCCGGCGCCGCCAAGGTCGACGAGATGCTCGCCACGAAGGACTACGAGACGGGGATGCACTACGTCCGCCGCCGCGCCTTCGACTCCGCGCTCATCTACCTGAAGGACGTCGTGCGCAACTACCCGAGCACGCAGCGCTCGCGCGACGCGATGCTGCGCATCGTCGAGGTGTACCGGCGTCCCGAGATGAACTACAAGGACGAAGCCAAGGAGATGTGCGTCGCGCTCAACGGCGCCTATCCGGGGGACGCCGACGTGGCGAAGCTCTGCCCGGCCGAGGTCGCGGCGGACACGTCGAAGGCCAAACCCAAACTGCCCGTGCCCACGCTGCCGGGCGTCCGCAAGCCCGCCGCGCCGCCGCGCTGAGCGGCGGACCGGCATGACGCGCCGATGAAGCGCATCGGCATCCTGGGCGGCACCTTCGATCCGCCGCACCTCGGGCACCTGCTCGCGGCGAGCGACGCCTACGAGGGGCTGGCCCTCGACCGCCTCTACTTCGTGCCGGCGGCCCAACAGCCGCTCAAGGCCGGGCTGGTGATGGCCGCCGCGCACCACCGGGCGGCCATGGTCGAGCGCCTCGTGGCGGGGGATCCCCGCTTCGCCGTCGACGCCATCGAAATCGAGCGGGGCGGGTTATCTTACACGGTTGATACTTTGCGGGCCCTCCGCAGCCGGTGGACGGGTGACGTGGCACTCTTCCTGCTCTTGGGAAGGGACGTGGTGGCCTCCCTGCCGAAGTGGCGGGAGCCGGAGGAGGTGGCGGCGCTCGCCCAGATCGTCGTGCTCACGCGGGTGGGCGACAGCGCGGAGCTGCCGGCCGGGCTGCGGACCTTGGCCACGCGTCGCGTGGACGTGTCGTCCACGGAGGTGCGGGCGCGGGTGAGGGAAGGGAAGTCGATTCGCGGATTCGTTCCGGACGCGGTGGCGGACTACATCGCCGCCGCGGACCTGTACCGATAAAGGAGCCAGGCTGGGAATGCTGAAGACCCTGTTGTCCTCGATGTTCGGCACGCGCCACGAGCGCGAGCGCAAGCGCGTGCAGCCGATCGTCGACGAGATCAATGCGGAATACGCGCGCCTCCAGACCGTCTCCGACGACGAGCTCAAGGCGCAGACGGCGAAGTTCCGCGGCCTCATCGCCGAGCGCACCGCCGCGCTCAGCGGCCGCATCGCCGCGCTCAAGGACGAGAAGAAGCGCGCCGCCGAGGCCGAGGAGCGCGAGCGCATCGACCGCGAGCTGGGCGGCGCCGACGGCATGGGCGGCCTCGAGCGCGACTACCGCAAGGCGCTCGGCGAGACGCTCGACGAGCTGCTCCCCGAGGCGTTCGCGACGGTGCGGGAGGCGGCGCGCCGCCTCGTCGGCACGAAGGTGTCGGTCACGGGGCAGGAGATGACCTGGGACATGGTGCACTACGACGTGCAGCTCATCGGCGGCATCGAGCTGCACCTCGGGCGCATCGCCGAGATGGCGACGGGCGAGGGGAAGACGCTCGTCGCCACGCTCCCGCTCTACCTGAACGCGCTGCCGGGGCGCGGCACCCACCTCGTGACGGTGAACTCGTACCTCGCCCGCCGCGACTCGCAGTGGATGGGGCACCTGTACACGTACCTCGGGCTCACCGTCGGCTGCATCGACGACACGGAGCCCGGCACGGCCGAGCGCCGGGCCGCGTACGAGTGCGACATCACGTACGGCACGAACAACGAGTTCGGCTTCGACTACCTGCGCGACAACATGGTCGTCTCGCTCGACCAGCGCGTGCAGCGGCCGCACACGTTCGCGATCGTCGACGAAGTCGACTCCGTGCTCATCGACGAGGCCCGCACGCCGCTCATCATCTCGGGGCCGGTGGGCAACGAGTCCGACGCCGAGTACGCGCTGCACAACGCCGCCGTGGCGCGCGCCGTGCGCCGCCAGACGGAGCTCGCCAGCGAGCTCGTGGCGGCCGGCGAGAAGGCGCTCGCCGCCGGCGACGAGCAGGGCGCCGGGCTCGCCTTCTACAAGGCCCAACTCGGCAATCCCAAGAACAAGCGCCTCATGAAGGCGATGCTCGAGCAGGGCGTGAAGCAGCTCGTGCAGAAGATGGAGCTCGAGCACATCGCCGACCGCAAGTTGCCGGCGGCGAAGCAGCTCTTCCGCGACATCGAGGACGACCTCCTCTTCGTGCTCGACGAGAAGGGGCACACGGTGCACCTCACCGATCGCGGCGTCGAGTTCATGTCGCCCGGCGACCACGACGCGTTCGTGCTCCCCGACATCGCGGGGGAGATCGGCCGCATCGAGAAGGACCATGAGATGTCGCCCGAGCAGCGGCTCGCCGCGCGCCAGCTCATCGAGAAGGAGTACGCGCTCAAGAGCGAGAAGCTCAACATCGTGCACCAGCTGCTCAAGGCGCACGCGCTGTACGAGAAGGACGTCAACTACGTCGTGCAGGAAGGGCAGGTCCTGATCGTCGACGAGTTCACCGGCCGCACGATGCCGGGGCGCCGCTGGAGCGAGGGGCTCCACCAGGCCGTCGAGGCGAAGGAAGGGGTGCAGGTGAAGGGGGAGACGCAGACCCTCGCCACCATCACCATCCAGAACTACTTCCGCATGTACGAGAAGCTCGGCGGCATGACGGGCACCGCCGAGACCGAGGAGACGGAGTTCTTCCAGATCTACGGGCTCGAGGTCGCCGTCATCCCGACGAACGCCGACGTCATCCGCGACGACCGGCACGACCTCGTGTACAAGACGCGGCGCGAGAAGTACAACGCCATCGTCGAGGAGACGAAGCGGCTGACGGCGCTCGGCTACCCGGTGCTCGTCGGCACGACGAGCGTCGAGGCGTCGGAGACGCTGGCCCGGCTGTTCCAGCGCGCCGGCATCGTCCACAACGTGCTGAACGCGAAGTACCACCAGCGCGAGGCCGAGATCGTCGCGCTCGCCGGCCAGCCGAACGCCGTCACGATCGCGACGAACATGGCCGGTCGCGGCACCGACATCAAACTCGGACCGGGCGTCAAGGAATCGAAGCCGTCGGTCGTGAAGGACCCCGACGGCAAGGACGTGAACGTCGACGAGTGCGGTGGCCTGCACATCATCGGCTCGGAGCGCCACGAGTCGCGGCGCATCGACCGGCAGCTCCGCGGCCGCTCGGGTCGACAGGGCGACCCCGGCGCGTCGCAGTTCTTCCTGTCGCTCGAGGACGACCTCATGCGCCTGTTCGGGTCCGACCGCATCGCGCGGTTGATGGACCGGATGGGGGCGCAGGAGGGCGAGGTGCTCACGCACCCGCTCATCACGCGGTCGATCGAGCAGGCCCAGAAGCGCGTCGAGCTCCAGAACTTCCAGAGCCGCAAGCGGCTGCTCGAGTTCGACGACGTGATGAACCAGCAGCGCGAGGTCATCTATTCGCTCCGCTCGTTCGCCCTCGACGGCGGCGAGGAGCTGAAGGGAGAGGCCATCCGCATGGTGGAGCGGGCCGTCGCGCGGCGCGTCGAGACCGACCTCGCCGACGTCGTCGACCCGCTCGACTGGGACGTGCCGCTCGTACGGCAGGACCTCCTCATGCACTACCTGCTCACCGTCCCGTGCTTCGAGGAGCACGGCACGCGCCCGGCGACGATCGCCGAGGCGAAGGAGCAGGGGAGCGCGGCCGGCGCGGCGGCGTTCCACCTGAAGTTCGCCTCGCTCGGCGAGTTCGCGAGCCAGGTGCTCGCGCTCGTCATGCTCAACGTGCTCGACGAGAAGTGGAAGGACCACCTCTACGACCTCGATCAGCTCCGCAACGCCATCCACTACCGGTCGTGGGGGCAGAAGGACCCGCTCCTCGAGTACAAGCAGGAGGCGTACGCGATGTTCGTCGAGCTCATGAACGACGTGCATCACACCTTCGCCGAGCGGTTCCTGCGCGTGCAGGTGGAGTTCAACGCGCCCGAGCCCGCCCCGCTCCCGGAGCCGCCGAAGCGCCGCTTCAACGCCCTCGGCATGGCCGAGGACGTCCCGGCGTCCGAGGGGACCGCCCTCGACGTCGGCCCCGACGAGTCGCCCAAGCACACCTCCGCGGTCCGGAAGGACCCGACCATCATCGGCGCCGGACGGGCGCGCTCGCTCTCCGGCGAGGCGCCTCCCCCGGTGGACTGGTCGAGCGTCGGCCGCAACGACCCCTGCCCCTGCGGCAGCGGCAAGAAGTTCAAGAAGTGCCACGGCGTGAATGCCTGAGCGCGCCGTGGCGGCCGGCCATTGCGGAACCTTCCGGGCGTCGCGATAGTCTACAGTAGGGTGAAGGCCCTCATCCCCGAGGCTTCGATGCGACTCGCACGCCTGGCACTCCTCGCGCTGACGCTCGGCGCACCGTTGCGCGCGCAGGACGTGACGCCGGCTTCCACGGCGCCCCTCACCGCGACCCTCCATTTCGCCTCGTACGGCGACATGTGGTTCGACTCGAACCGCCCCGCCTACTTCGCGGTGTTCGAGCTGTCGAGCCAGAACCTGTACCAGTTGTACCCGACATGGGGACGCCAGGGGCAGGACGCGCTGACGACCGCGTACGCGCCGTCGGCCGCGACCTACGGCCGGCCGAACCTGTACTTCGCCCAGCGGCAGATCTACTACGACCGCATGTGGAGCTACGCGACCTACCCCGGCCGTTCGTACCTGGGGGAGATGCACACGCTCCTCCTCGTGGCTTCGACGCGCCCCCTCAACATCGGCTCGCCGCTCGAAGCCGACCGGCTGCAGTGGACGCTCGCCCGGCAGGGACACGCCTTCGACCTCGACCGTGACAGCGGCATCGACGCGCTCGTCGCGCTCGTGACGCCCGGCGCGAGCGACGACGAGGTGGCCGTCGACATGATGATGGTGGACCCGTCGCAGGTCTGGGGTGCCAACGCGTACGACGCGTCGGGCGCGACGGGGCTGTCGCTCTACTGCCCGGGCCGGTTCGATTCGATCTATGACTGGATGCCGTGGGAGTTCAGCGACTACTACTGCAATCCGTACTATCTCAATCCGTACTTCCCGCCGACTCCGGCGCAGCCGCTCCCGCCGCAGCGCACGACCGAGGAGATGGTCGCCATCCCGCTCAAGATGAAGGACGGCACCAACCAGACGAGCGACCCCGAGGAGATCCGGCGCGTCATGGACCGGCTGCGCGAGTACGACGCGAACCGCTCGATGGGCATGACGATCTACACGCCGGGGATGGGCGGTCCGGAGGGGGCCAACCGCCACGCGGGGGATAACTCGCGCCGCGTCTTCTCGCCCACGGGTTCGTCGAATTCGCCGGGTCGCTCCACCGGCTCGACCGGCAGCTTCGGGAGCGGTGGCGCGGCGGCCCAGGGGCCGAACGACAACCACCGCGCCATGCCGAGTCCGTCGAACCCGGGTGGCCGTTCGTTCCGTCCGTCGAGCCCGTCGTCTCCGTCGTCGCCGGGCGCCGCACCGGTCTCGGCTCGCTCGTTCGAAGGGGCAGTGTCGATGCCGTCGCCGCGCTTCTTCTCGCCGCCTTCCAGCGCCGGGATGGGCAGCCCCTCGAGCAGCCCGTCGGGCGGCATGTCGCCGGGCGCGACCGGAGGCTCGCCCACCGTATCGTCGCCGTCGCCGGCGCCCGCTTCGTCGTCGGCGGGGCGCGCCGAACCGTCGAGGCCGTCCACCGGCAAACCTTAACGCTACCAGACGCATCGCTTCGATGGCGCTGGGGGCACGACCCGACGGTATCGTCGGGTCGTGCCCCCTGAACTTTCGATCCAGCTGCGCGAGCTGCCGCGCGCCGAACGTCCGCGCGAGCGGCTCAAGTCGCTCGGCGCCCAAGCGCTGAGCGCGAGCGAACTGCTCGCCATCCTCATCGGCACGGGGTGCGCCCGCCGCTCCGCGCTCGCCGTCGCCCACGATGCGCTCGCACGCTCGGAGGGCTCGTTGCGGCGGCTGTCACGGCAGCCCGTCGCCGCGCTCTCAGCCGTGCCAGGGCTCGGCGCGGCGCGCGCCGTGGCCATCCACGCGGCGCTCGAGCTGGGTCGCCGCCTCGCCACCGAGGCGCGCGACGACGGGGCCCCACTGCGTTCCCCGCGCGACGTCTGGGCCGCCTTCGCGCCGCGCCTCGAGGACCTCCCGGTGGAGGAGTTCCACGTTGCCGTACTCGACGCCCAGCACCGGCTCGAGCGCGACATCACCATCACCCGCGGCATCCTGAACTCCTCGCTCGTCCACCCGCGGGAGGTGTTCCGCGAGGCCATCGCCGAGCGCGCGGCGGCGATCGTGCTCGTGCACAACCACCCGAGCGGCGACCCGACCCCCAGTGCCGACGACCGCGCCATCACCTCCCAGCTCGTGGCCGGCGGCCGGCTGCTCGACATCCCCGTGGCCGACCACGTGATCGTCGGGCGGGGACGGTATATCTCGTTCGCCGAGGCGGGGTTGCTGTAGCGCGCCGGCTGTCGAGCTTGACACCGGTGCGGAGCGCTGGCGATATAGCGGGGTGACGACCTCCGTGCTCGCCGACATCATCCCTGGGTGGGACCTGGGAGCGGAAGCGAACGCCGAGCGGCTCGATCCCGAGCTGCTCGCCAAGGCGTACCGCTTCAGCGAGCGCGCGCATGCCGGGCAGACGCGCCGCAACGGCGACCCGTACGTCACGCACTGCGTGGAGGTGGCGAAGATCCTCGCGGAGCTGGGACTCGACGCGGTGACCGTGGCGAGCGGCCTCATCCACGACGTCGTCGAGGACACGGCGGCGACGATCGAGGACGTGGAGCGCGAGTTCGGCCGCGAGATCGCGCAGATCGTCGACGGGCTCACGAAGATCGGCCACCTGCCGATGACGAGCTCGCAGGAGCGGCAGGTCGAGAACTACCGCAAGCTGCTCCTCTCCATCGCGAAGGACGCGCGCGTCATCCTCATCAAGCTCGCCGACCGCACGCACAACATGCGGACGCTCGAGTTCATGCCCGAGGACAAGCGGCGCCGCATCGCGCAGGAGACGCGCGACCTGTACGCGCCGCTCGCGCACCGGTTCGGCCTCGCCAACCTGAAGGCCGAGCTCGAGGACCTCGCCTTCAAGTTCCTCGAGCCCGAGGAGTACAAGCAGCTCGCGAAACTCATCGTGCAGAAGCGCGGCGAGCGCGAGGCGCTCATCGCCGAGATGGCCGACCCGCTGCGGCAGCGCCTCACGGAGGCCGGGATCACGGTGTACGAGGTGAGCGGCCGTCCGAAGCACCTGTGGTCGATCTTCAAGAAGATGCAGAAGCGCGACAAGCCCTACGACGAGATCTACGACCTGCTCGCCATCCGCGTGCTCGTCGACTCGGTGCAGGACTGCTACCACGCGCTCGGCGTCATCCACGGCGAGTGGACGCCGCTGCAGGAGCGCATCAAGGACTACATCGCGAGCCCCAAGTCGAACGGCTACCAGTCGCTGCACACGACGATCTTCGGCCCGCGGCAGACGCTGTTCGAGATCCAGATCCGCACGCGCGAGATGCACCGCACCGCCGAGAACGGCATCGCGGCGCACTGGCGTTACAAGGAGAAGAACGCCGCGCAGACGGGCGACGAGCTCGACCGCGCGCTGCACTGGTTCCGCCAGGTGCTCGAGCTCCAGCTCGACGCCGAGACGCCGGACCAGTTCCTCGAGTTCCTGAAGCTCGACCTGTACCAGGACGAGATCTTCGTGTTCACGCCGAACGGCGACGTGATCCAGCTGCCGCGCGGCGCGACGCCGATCGACTTCGCCTTCGCCGTGCACACCGAGGTCGGGCTGCACACGCAGGGCGCGAAGATCAACGGGCGCATCGTGCCGCTGTCGCGCGAGCTGAAGAACTCCGAGACGATCGAGATCATCCGCTCGCCCAACGCGCGGCCGAGCCGCGACTGGCTCGCCCACGTGCGCACCGGCCGAGCCCGGCACCGCATCCGGCAGTGGCTGCGGCAGGAGGAGTCGAAGACCTCCATCAAGATCGGACAGGAGATCGTCGAGCGCGAACTCAAGCGGCGCCGCCACCCGAAGCTCACCGACGCGCAGGTCGAGGCGGCCGCGCGCGAGCTCAAGCTGAACGACGCGGCGCACCTCTACGCCTCGGTCGGGCAGGGCGACGTCAACGTCACGCAGGTGCTCCGCGCGATCTATCCGGACTTCGACGCGCGCGACGACTCGGCGCTCAAGGCGAGTCCGCTCGAGCGGCTGATGGACCGGATGAAGCGCACCGGCACGTCGAAGGGGATCCGCATCAGCGGCGTCGACGGCGTGATGGTGCGCTATGCGCAGTGCTGCCAACCGGTGCCGGGGGACAAGGTGGTGGGGTACGTGACGCGCGGGCGCGGCGTCAGCATCCATCGCAGCGACTGCCCGAACGTGCTCACCCTCGCCCACGAGCCGGAGCGCCGGCTCGACATCGACTGGCAGGAGAGCGAGGGGGAGCGGTTCGTCATCCGGCTCGCCATCGAGGGGTCGGACCGCCGCGGGCTCTACGCGGACGTCGCGCAGGCGGTGAGCGAGACGGGGACCGACGTGCGGTCGCTCGAGCTCAAGACGACCGACGGGCGGGTCACCGGGGCGGCGCTCGTCGAGGTCGAGAACCTCGCGCACCTCGAGAAGATCATCAAGGCGGTACGGCGCGTGAAGGGGATCGCCGAGGTCGCGCGCCGCGAGCGGATCACCGCCGACGAGTGACACCCCGGCGGCGGCGCTCCCACGGGGCGCGCCGCTGCGATAGTTTGAGCGCATGGCGTCCATCCTCCTGATCGTTCATTCGTACGTCCGCTGGCTCGTCGTGCTGGCGGCCCTCGTCGCCGTCGCCCGTGCCGTCGCCGGGCTCACCAGCGGCCGCGCATACTCGCCCGCCGACAAGACGTCGGCCCTCGTCTTCACCATCGCCATGGACACGCAGTTCCTGCTCGGTGTGGTGCTCTACGGGGTGAGCCCCGTGACGCGCGGCGCGATGCAGGACATGGCGACGGCGATGGCCGACGCCCACGCGCGTTTCATCGTGGCCGAGCATCCGGTGTTCATGCTGCTGGCGCTCGTGCTCGTGCACGTGGGGAGCGTCCTCACGAAGCGCGCCGAGCTCGACCGGGCCAAGTTCGTGCGCTCGGCGGTGACCTTCGCCGCGGCGACCGGGCTGATCCTCGCCGGCATCCCGTGGTGGCGGATGGCCGTTTCCTGAGCCTGGGGAGCGGTCAGGGGGAGGCGACGGCGGCCGCCGCCTGCCTACCGAAGAAACACCGATAGCGCTATTATCAGGGATGCCACGAGCCGCCTTCGATCTGCGCGCCCCGTTCGAGCCCGCCGGTGACCAGCCCAAAGCCATCGCGGAGCTGACGGCCGGCCTGGAGCGCGGGGACCGGTTCCAGACGCTGCTTGGCGTCACCGGCTCGGGGAAGACGATGACGGTGGCGAACGTCATCCGGAACTGGGGGCGGCCGACCCTCGTCCTCTCGCACAACAAGACGCTCGCCGCCCAACTCTACGGCGAGCTCAAGTCGTTCTTCCCGAACAACGCCGTCGAGTACTTCATCTCGTACTACGACTACTACCAGCCGGAAGCGTACGTGCCGTCGAGCGACACGTACATCGAGAAGGACGCGAGCATCAACGACGACATCGACCGGCTGCGGCTCCGCGCCACGATGTCGTTGATGGAGCGCGACGACGTGATCATCGTCGCGACCGTCTCCGCGATCTACGGTCTCGGCGACCCGGAGGCGTACCGGAGCACCCTCGTCACGCTCACCGTGGGCCAGCGCATCGCGCGCGACGAGATCCTGCGCGCGCTCGTGAAGATCCAGTACTCGCGCAACGACGTCGCCTTCGAGCGCGGCACGTTCCGCGTGCGCGGCGACACGGTGGAGATCTTCCCGGCGTACGAGGAGCAGGCGGTGCGCATCGAGATGTTCGGCGACGAGATCGAGCGCATCTCGAAGGTGAACCCGCTCACCGGCGAGCCGATCGCCGCGCTCCAGAAGACGGCGGTGTACCCGGCGAAGCACTTCGTGACGACGCGGCCCACGCTCGAGAAGGCGCTCGTGCGCATCCGCGCCGAGCTGGCCGAGCGGCTCGCCGAGCTGCGCGCCGCGAACAAGCTGCTCGAGGCGCAGCGGCTCGAGTCGCGCACGAACTTCGACATCGAGATGATGCTCGAGATCGGCACCTGCCCGGGGATCGAGAACTACTCGCGCCACCTCGCGGGGCGGAACGCGGGGGACCGGCCGGCGGTGCTGTTCGACTACTTCCCCGACGACTTCCTCGTCGTCGTCGACGAGTCGCACGTCACGCTCTCGCAGATCGGCGGCATGTTCAACGGCGACCGGTCGCGCAAGAACACGCTCGTCGAGTACGGGTTCCGGCTGCCGAGCGCGCTCGACAACCGGCCGCTGATGTTCGACGAGTTCCTCTCGCTCACGCCGCGCGCCCTCAACGTGAGCGCGACGCCGGGCGACCTCGAGCTCAAGCTGTCCGAGGGCGCCGTCGTCGAGCAGATCATCCGGCCGACGGGGCTCGTCGACCCGCCGATCGACATCCGTCCGGTGCGCGGGCAGGTCGACGACCTGCTGAACGAGATCCGCATCCGCGAGCGGAAGGGGGAGCGGGTGCTCGTCACGACGCTCACGAAGCGGATGGCCGAGGACCTCGCCGACTACCTGCAGCAGGTGAAGGTGCGGGTGCGCTACATGCACTCCGACATCGACGCCATCGAGCGGATGGAGATCGTGCGCGGGCTGCGGCTTGGCGAGTTCGACGTGCTGATCGGCATCAACCTCCTGCGCGAGGGGCTCGACATGCCCGAGGTGTCGCTCGTCGCGATCCTCGACGCCGACCAGGAGGGGTTCCTGCGCAGCGACCGGTCGCTCATCCAGACGATCGGCCGCGCGGCGCGCCATGTGAGCGGGCGGGCGATCTTCTACGCCGACCGGATCACCGGCTCGATGCAGCGCGCCATCGACGAGACGGGGCGCCGCCGCGCGATCCAGGAGGAGTACAACCGGGTGCACGGCATCACGCCGAAGGGCGTGCTCAAGAGCGTCGAGGAGGTGCGGCTCGGCACGCGCGTCGCCGACGCGCGCGAGGAGCGGGAGGCGCGCGAGGACGACCGGTCGTCGCGCACGAAGCAGAAACGCGTCGCCGAGGCGGCGGCGCACTACGGCACCGACGACCTGCCGGGACTCGTGATGCGCCTCGAGCAGGAGATGCGCGACGCCGCGAAGAACCTCGACTTCGAGACCGCCGCGCGGCTGCGCGACGAGCTGTTCGACATCCGCGCGAAGATGGACGGCACGCGCCACGAGACGCGGCGGACGCGTGCCCACCGCTGACCTCACCCTGCCGGAGCTCGTCGCCTGGGGCGAGCGGTTCGGCGCCTCGCTGGAGGCGCCGGCGCTCGTCACGCTCGCGGGCGACCTCGGCGCCGGCAAGACGACGCTGGTGCAGGCGATCTGCCGCGGCCGCGGCGTGACGGAGCCCGTCACGAGCCCGACGTTCGCGCTCGTGCACCAGTACGCGGCGCCGGCCGCGCCGGTGTATCACCTCGATCTCTACCGGCTCAAGGGGCCGCACGAGCTCGCCAACATCGGATGGGACGACGTGCTCTCGGCGCGGGCGGTGGTGTGCGTCGAATGGCCCGACCGCGCCGGTGACACGCTCCCCGCACCGGCGGCGGCGATCGAGCTGTCGCACATCCCGGAGGCGCCGGACCGCCGGCGCCTGCGCTGGTGAGCGCGGCGTTCACGCTCGCGCTCGACGCGAGCACGTACGTCGGCACCGTCGCCGTGCTGCGCGACGGCGTCGTGCTCGCCGAGGGGGACGCGGCGATGCGCGGCGAGCGCGAGGAGCGGCTCATGCCCGCAGTCGTGGCGACGCTCGCCGAGGCGGGGTGCACGCCGCGCGAGGTGTCGCGCGTCGTCTGCGGCGCGGGGCCGGGGAGCTTCACTTCGCTCCGCATCGCCGGCGCGATCGCCAAGGGGATCGCGCTCGGCACGGAGGCCGAGTTGTGGGCCGTGTCGTCGCTCGCGCTGATCGTCGCCGGCCATGCGACGCCGCTCCCCGCGGGGCGCTACCTCGCGATGCTCGACGCCATGCGCGGCGAACGGTATGCGGTGGCGTACGAGGTGAGCGCCGGCGGGGCGGTGCACGAGGTGGAGCGGGTGGGACTCGTCGCCGACGCGGCCGTCGCCGCCACCTGCGAGCGGCTCGGCGCGAGCGCGATCGGGCCGCATCAGCCGCTCGACGTGGCGCCGCACGCGCGCGGCGTCGCGCGGCTTGACGGCGGCACGCTCGTGCGGCGGGTCGCGCTCGACGCGTGGGAGCCCGAGTACGGCCGGCTCGCCGAGGCGCAGGTGAAGTGGGAGGCGGCGCACGGTCGGCCGCTCGGCGCATGACGGGCTTGGGAACGGCACGGTTCCGTTCCGCCGAGGCGCGCGATCTCGAAGCCGTGCACGCGCTCGAGGTCGCCTCGTTCAGCGACCCGTGGCCGCTCGCCGGGTTCCGTGAACTGCTCGACCAGTCGCACGTCGATTTCGACGTGGCCGAATCGGAGACGGGGGAGCTGCTCGGGTACCTCGTCGCACTGCGGGCCGCCGACGAGGCGGAAGTGGCGAACCTCGCCGTGCACGCGAACGCGCGGCGCGGTGGCATCGGGCGCGCGCTGCTCGACGCGTTCCTCGCGCGCGCGCCGGCGGCCGGGGTGCGCGCCGTGTACCTCGAAGTGCGCGAGTCGAACCTCGCGGCGCGCGCGCTGTACGCCTCGCGCGGCTTCGTGCAGGCGGGGCGCCGGCGGCAGTACTACCGCAAGCCGGTCGAGGACGCGCTCATACTGCGGCGCGCGCTCTGACGCGTTCGCGCGGCACCGCGCGCGCGCGTTTGGTGACGCACCGCGCGAGCGCTAGATTGACCTTTCGTTCGGATCTCTTTCAGGAGGAGTCGTGAGCCGGAGCTTGAACAAGGTGACGTTGATCGGGAACCTCGGGAACGATCCCGAGATCCGGACCACCACCGGCGGCAACAAGGTGGCGCAGTTCTCCCTCGCCACGACGCGGCAGTGGAACTCCGCGTCCGGGGAGAAGCAGGAGAAGACGGAGTGGCACAAGTGCGTGGCCTGGAACCAGGGCACGCGCGGCACCGGCCTCGCCGACATCATCGAGAAGTACGTCCACAAGGGCGACAAGCTCTACGTCGAAGGGCGCCTCGAGTACCGCCAGTACGAGGACAAGGAGAAGCAGACGCGCTACGTGACCGAGATCAACGTGCGCGAGATCCTCCTCATCGGCGGGAAGGGGGGCGGCGGCGACTTCTCGGGCGGCGGCGCGCGGAGCGCGCGCCCGGCCGAGAAGAAGGCGGCCGGCGGTGGCGAGTTCGAGGAGTTCCCGAACGCGCTCGAGGGCGAGGACGACGACCTGCCGTTCTAGGGCGTGGCCGGGAAGGGCAGGGGACGGGCCCGGTGCGCGCACCGGGCCCGCGCTGTTTCCCAAACCTGCCCCGCTCGTCTATCTCCGTAGTGGCGCGCACCGCTGGGGCGGTGCGCGGGGTCGGCCACACCCAACCCGAGCGGTGTCATGCCTCGTCTACGAATCCAGCTCCTCGCGGCACTCCTCGCCGGCCTTCTCGCCGGCGGGCGCCCGCTCGACGCCCAGCAGGCGGGCGAGGCCCGCACCTATACGGTCAAGCAGGGCGACACGCTCTGGAGCATCGCCAAGGCGCTCCTCGGCGACCCATACCTCTGGCCGGAGCTCTACCGGCTGAACGTGGGCGCCATCGCCGATCCCCACTGGATCTATCCGGGGAGCACGCTCAAGGTGCCTGGGACGATATCCAAGGATGCGGCAGCCGCCGCGGTCGCCGCGGCCGCCCAACCCGGCGCCGAGGAGTACGTGGCATCGGGGCTGCGCCGTCCGAACGAACGTCCGACCATCTTCGATCCGGCCACGCGCAAGCAGGAAGTGCGCACGCGTGAGTCGCTCATCCTTGGCGCGCGTACGACGGCGGTGCGCCCCGGGGACTTCATCGCCGCGCCGTTCGTCTGGGCGCCGGGCGGTCTCACCGATCTTGGCCGCCTCGAGTGGACCAACGAGTCGCAGGGGATCGACCTGACGATCGAGAACCGCCCCGTCCAGATCGGCGAGGACGTCATCATCCGGCTGCCGAAGGGTGTCACGTCGAAGGCGAACGACCGCCTGCTCGTGTACCGGCTCGGGCCGGCGCTCGCGGGGCAGGGGCAGATCATCGTGCCCACGGGCATCGTGAAGGTCGTGGAGACGACTCCGAATGGGCGGGCGCGGGCCATGCTGCAGCAGAAGTACGAGGACGTCTTCCTCGGCCAGCCGGTGACGGTGCTCGACACGCTCGTGTCGCGTCCCAACGTCTTCCCCGAGGCGGTCGCCTTCGGCCTCGTGTCGCGCGTCAAGTGGATCTCGGGCGAGCCGGTGATCCCGACGCAGGGGAACTTCCTGATCCTCGCGGCGGGGGCGAAGGACGGCCTCGTCGCCGGCGACCAGGTCGCACTGCTGCACGACGGGGGCACCGACCTGGACGGTCGTCCCGTGGCCGATCAGGTGATGGGGGTGGCCCAGGTGACCCGCGTGACGCCGTGGGGCGCGTCGGCGGTGCTCGTCAAGCAGACGGGCCCCTCGATCGAGGCCGGCATGAAGGTGCGCGTCACCGCCAAGATGCCGTGACGGTGGGTGCGTCGGAGACTCGCGATTAGCTTTCCGGCGTGCCCACTATTCATCGCGCGCTCGTCACCGGCGGCGCCGGGTTCATCGGCTCGCACGTCGCCGACGCCCTGATCGCCGCCGGCTTCGCCGTGGACGTCGTCGACGACCTCTCGCGCGGTCGTCGCGACCAGGTGCCCGCCGGCGCCGCCTTCCACCAACTCGACATCCGGTCGCCCGAGGCCGCGGCGCTCGTCCGCGACGGCGGCTACGACGTCGTCTGCCACCTCGCCGCGCAGATCGACGTGCGCGTGAGCGTCGCCGACCCGGTCGCCGACGCGTCGCGCAACATCCTCGGCACGCTCAACCTACTCGAGGGCGCGCGCGCCGCGGCCCGCCCGCCGCGCGTCGTCTTCTCCTCCACCGGCGGCGCGATCTACGGCGACCTCGCCGTGCCCCCGTCGCGCGAGGAGGAGGCGAAGGACCCGGAATCGCCGTACGGGATCGCGAAGCTCTCGGTGGAGTATTACCTCGCGTACTATGCGCGGCAGCACGGGCTCGAGACCGTCGCCCTGCGCTACTCGAACGTGTACGGTCCGCGGCAGGACCCCCACGGCGAAGCGGGGGTCGTCGCCATCTTCTGCGGCCGGCTCCTCGACGCGCGCGCGCTGACGGTGTTCGGCGACGGCACGCAGACCCGCGATTACGTGTACGTCGGCGACGTCGCCGCGGCGAACGTCTGCGCGGCGCGCGCCGCGTTGCCGGCCGCCGGCCGCGTCGACGCGCGGGCATTCAACGTCGGCACGGGGGTCGGCACCTCGGTGCTCGCCCTCGCGGCGACGCTGCAGCAGGTGGCGGGAACGGCGCTCCCGGTGGAGCACCTTCCCCCGCGCACGGGCGAGCAGGCGCGCTCGTTCATCGCCAACGACAAGGGCGCGCGCGTGCTCGGCTGGCGGCCGGCGTACTCGCTCGCCGACGGACTCGCCACGACGTACGCCTGGTTCCGCTCGCAGCACCGCGGGTGAGCGCGCCGGCCGCGCTTGCCCGACTCGACACCACGCACTCGCACCCCCCGACCCTCACCTGACGCCGATGCCACTGCTGCAAGCCGCTTCCGCGATCCCGTCGACGCCCGTCGAGCTCGTGCTCAAGGCGACGATCGTCACGCAAGTCGTGCTCGTGCTGCTCGCCCTGCTCTCGCTCTTCAGCTGGGGCGTGATGCTCGGCAAGTGGCTCGAGTTCCGCCGCGTGGCCCGCGCCAGCCGCGGCTTCCTCGGCGAGTTCGCGCGCGCCTCGCGCCTCGAGCAGGTGCAATCGCTCGCCAAGCGGGCGCGGCCGAACCCCTACTCGCGCGTCTTCGCGCGGGCCATGGACTTCCTCCACGAGACGCGCCCGCTCGGCGCCGACGGCACCGCCGACCCGCGCGGTCCGATGTCGGCCTCGCAGGTCGAGGCGCTCCGCCTCGTGCTCGATTCCGAGACCAACGCCGAGCGCGACGCGCTCGCGCACTTCATCCCGTCGCTCGCCATGATCGGGTCGGCGAGCCCGCTCATGGGACTGCTCGGGACGGTGCTCGGCGTCATCGAGGCCTTCCTCGGCATCGCGCGCAGCGGCGCCGGGAACCTCGGCGCCGTCGCGCCGGGCGTCGCCGAGGCGCTCATCGCGACGGCCGCGGCGCTCAGCGTCGCCATCCCCGCCGTGTTCGGCTACAACATCTTCGCCAACAAGCTCAACCGCTTCGACGGCGAGCTCGAGGGGTTCGGCTCCGAGGTCATCGCGATGATGGCGCGCGAGGGACGCATCTGATGCGGCACGGGCCGACGGCGACAGGCTGCGTCGGGGCGCGCCGCAGGGCGCACCGCGCGGCCCGCGCGACGCGCGGGGGTACGCGATGAGCCACCGCCGCCGTCGCGGTGAGCGCACGCCGCTCAACGCCGACATCAACGTCGTCTCGCTGATCGACGTCATGATGCTCCTCATGGTGATCTTCATGATCACCGCGCCGATCATGCAGGGGGGCGTCGACGTCTCGCTGCCCAAGGCCGAGGCGAAGCCGCTCGAGTCGAAGAGCGGCCTCGTCGTGAGCGTCACGCAGGACGGCCGCATCTTCGTCGACGAGACGGTGATGTCGCTCGCCGAGTTCCGGGCGAGCTTCCCGATGTTCGCGCGCAAGCAGGGGAAGGACGGCGTGTACCTGCGCGCCGACGAGCGCGCCCGCTACGGCATCGTCGTCGAGGTGCTCGCCATCATGCGCAACGCGGGCGCGGTGAACGTGGGCCTCGTCGCCGAGCCGGAGCAGATCCAGAAGTGAGGACGCCGCGCCGTCCGACGACGTCGATGGCGTTGCCGATCAGCGTGTCGGCGCTCGGCCATATCGCGCTCGTGGCGACGATCGTCTGGATGAAGCTCGCTCCGCAGCCGCCGATGCCCCCGGTCTACCGGGTCGACCTCGTCGCGGCGCCGAAGGGCCCCGTCGCCGTCGGCGTCGTGAGCGACGCGCCTGCGCCTCCAGAACCCGCCACGAAGACGCCCCCGCGCGCCGAGTCGAAGGAGAAGGCGCCGACCGCGCCGACGAAGGGGAAGAAGATCCCCAAGGCGCCGGTGCGCGCCACGCCGAACGCCACGCCCAAGAGCACGCCGCAGCCCGTCGTGAAGAACGCGCCGAAGGCCGGTGGAGGCGAGGTCGGTGGCGCGGGCACGGACGTCGCGAACGTGCACACCGAGGGAATCGACTTCCCCTTTCCGGGGTATCTCCAGAACATCGTCCGCCAGATCCGGCTCAACTTCGCGCCGAAGGGGAACATCGGCGCGCTGCGCGCGCAGGTGTTCTTCATGATCCGCCGCGACGGCTCGGTGTCGCTGTTCCGCTTCATCACGCGCAGCGGCGTGTACGCGTTCGACCTCGAGGCGCAGGGCGCCGTCGAAGCGGCGGCGAAGAATTTCGGTCCGCTCCCCTCTGGTTTCCCCAACGACGCGCTCCCCGTGATCTTCGACTTCGTCCCCGACCGCCTGCGATGACCCGTCCACGACCGTGTGCCCGCCGCCGCTGGCGGCCCGCGATCTTCGCCCTCGCGGCTCTCCTCCCGGCCGCCCTCGCCGCGCAAGACACGACGAGCGGCGTGCGCATCGGCCTCACCTACACGGCCGGGACCCGTCCCGGCGTCTACGTGGCGCCGGTGGCCGGGGCGTTCGCCGACTCGGTGCGCGCCATGCTCAGCCGCGACCTCGACTACGGCGACCGGGTCACCGCCATCACCCCCGACGGCGGCGATCCGCTCACGGGGGCGCTGAACTACCCCCTCTACGCACGGCTCGGCGCCCAGGCGGTCGTCCAGGCCAGCGTCACGCCGTCCGGGTCGCTCCACGTCGCCCTCCACGACATCGCGGCCGCCAAGGTCAGCATGGTCGGCGATTTCCCCCTCCCGCAGACGCCCCTGAGCCCCGAGTGGCGCCTCGCCGTGCATGGCGTGTCGGACGAGGTGGAGCGGTGGGTCACCGGGACGCGCGGCATCGCCCAGAGCCGCATCCTCTTCGTGCGCGACAAGGGGCTCTGGATCGTCGACTCCGACGGGGCCAACGCCAAGCCGATCGGGATCGGTGGCTCCACGGCGGTCACCGCCCTCTCGCCCGCCTGGCATCCGTCGGGCCGGTACGTGGCCTATTGCGAGATGGGGGACCAGGGGACGCGGATCGTCATGAAGGACCTGCAGACGGGGCGGTCCCAGCGGATCTCGGCCCGCCCCGGGAGCAACCTGACCCCGGCCTTCTCCCCCGACGGCAACACCCTCGCCTTCGCGGCCGGGGACGACGGCACCGACATCTTCGCGGTGAACCCGTTCACGGGGGAGCAGCCCCACCGGGTGACGGTCTCGCGGGGGCAGCAGGACAGCTCGCCGACCTTCAGCCCGGACGGCCAGCATATCGCCTTCACCTCGAATCGCTTGGGCCATCCCGAGGTGTATATTGTGGATGCCGACGGCGCCAACGTCGAAGTGTTGACGTCGACGGGGTTCGGCGACCAGTTGTACCGCTCGAATCCCGATTGGTCTCCCGATGGGCGCCGCGTGGCGTTCCAATCGCAGATCAACGGTGTATTCCAGGTGATGACCATCAATGCACGCGACCGCAGCGTGCAGGCGCTCACGAGCGAGGGACGGAACGAGGATCCCACGTGGGCACCGGATGGCCGCCACATCGTTTTCACGTCGACGCGTTCCGGCGCGAAGCAGCTCTGGGTCCTCGACACTGAGACGTATCGCATGAGGCAGCTGACCCGCGTCGGGTCGGCGCGACAGGGCGCGTGGTCGCCCCGCCTCGACAATGCGAAGTAGCAGGACCGATTCGACCCCCACTTTACGGAGAACGTCCATGTTCGTCCCCCGTCGTTCCACCGCTGCGCTGTTGATGGCCGTCGTCGCGCTCTCGGCGTGCAAGAGCAAGCCGGCGCCCGCTCCGGCCCCCGCGCCGGCGCCCGCCGCCCCGGCCAAGCCGGCGTTCAACAAGGATTCGGCCGACGCCGCCGAGCGCGCCCGCGCCGCCGCGGCCGCCGCTGCCGCCGCCGCTGAAGAGGCCCGCCGCAACGCCGCCGCCCTCGCCGCCGTGAAGGCGACGCTCGCCAAGGTCGTCTACTTCGACTACGACAAGGACGAGATCCGCGACGACCAGAAGGCGACCCTCGAAGCCAAGGTGCCGATCCTCACGTCGAACCCGGCGCTCCGCATCCGCGTCGCCGGCCACACCGACGACCGTGGCTCCGACGAGTACAACATCGCCCTCGGCCAGCGCCGCGCCGCCTCGGTGAAGCGCTACCTCGCCGCCCGCGGCATCGCCGACACGCGCATCGAGACGATCTCGTTCGGTGAGGAGCGTCCGGTCGCGTCGGGCGAGAACGAGGAGGCCTGGTCGCAGAACCGTCGCGCCGAGTTCGAGATCATCGGCGGCGGCGACTCGATCAAGGCGCCGAAGTGATGCGTGGCGCGCGCCGACTCGCGTGGATCCCGCTCGCCGCGGTCGCGGCGAGCGGGTGCTTTGCGACGCGCAACGACGTGCGGGTCCTCCAGGGGGACATCGCCGTCCTGCGCGCCGAGGCGGCGCGCGCCGACTCGATGCACCGTGAGCAGATGCGGCAGGTGGCGCGCCAGGTGGGCGCCGTCGGCGACACGCTGCGCGCGGCGAACAGCTTCATCGCCCGCTTCCAGGGCGATGTCTCGTTGCAGATGCACTCGTTCGGCCAGCAGCTCCTGACGATCCAGGAGTTGCTCGGCCAGAGCGCGAAGAAGATGCAGGAGATGCGGGCCGACCTCGAGGCGCGTGACGCCGAGCGGGCGGCCGCGGCCGCGCAGATGGCTGCCGCCGCGGCACCGCCCGCGGCCGTGACCTCCCCCGCGCCGCCCCCGGGCGGGGGCGCCGCGGCGCCCGGCACCGTGAAACCGTCCGTCCCCCCGCAGCCGGGCCCGAACCAGCTGTACCAGCTCGCCGTCGTGCAGTTGCAGGGTGGCCGCACCTCGGCCGCGCGCAGCGCCTTCGAGGACTTCCTGCAGCAGTACCCGAACGACGACCTGGCGCCCGCGGCGATCCTCAAGATCGGCCAGTCGTGGGAGCTCGATGGCAGCATGGCCAACGCCGATTCGGCGTATCAGCTCGTCGGCCAGAAGTTCCCGAAGAGCGAGCAGGCCCCCACGGCGCTCTACAAGCGGGCGATGATCTACCGCCAGGCCGGGCAGACCGCGCAGGCGCGCGCGATGTTCCAGCAACTGGTGGACAACTATCCGAAGTCGGATCTCGTCGCACTCGCGCGAGATTACCTCAAGACGCTGAAGTAGGCGCGCCCCGTCCGGGGCGCGCCACGGGCGCGGACATACCGTGGCTCTGGACCAACAGGACACCGCATCGGCCGAGATGCCGTTCCTCGATCACCTCGAGGAGCTGCGTTGGCGCATCATCAAGAGCCTCGCGGCGCTCATCGTCACGTTCGCCGTGTCGATGTGGGTCTGCACGAACGTCGACGTCTTCGCCCTCCTCGCCGCGCCCATCAAGCCGTACCTCCACGGCGCGCCGCTCTACTACACGCATCCGGTCGAGAAATTCACGATCCTGATGCAGGTCGCCGTCGGGCTCGCGCTCGCCCTCGCCAGCCCCGTGGTGCTGTACCAGGTGTGGGCCTTCCTCTCGCCGGCATTCACGGCGAAGGAACGCCGCGTCGTGATCCCCGTGTTCGGCTTCGCGCTCCTCCTCTTCGCGTCCGGCGTCGCGATGGCCGTGCTCGTGTTCATCCCGATCACGATGAAGCTGCTCGAGGGGATCAAGACCGACATGCTCGCGCCGCTGCTCACGGCGAGCGAGTACTACGGGTTCGTCATCACCACCGCGCTCGCGTTCGGCGCCGTGTTCGAGCTGCCGGTGCTCGTGCTCCTCCTCACCGCGCTCGGGCTCATCACGCCGCGGTTCATGACGAAGTACCGGCGCCATGCCTTCGTCGTGCTGCTGTTCATCTGCGAAGTGATCACCCCCGGCGACCTCATCATCTCGACGCTCGCGCTCTTCATCCCGGTGTACGGGCTGTACGAGCTGAGCATCATCGTGTCGTGGTTCGTCTACCGCGCGCGACAGCGGCGGCTCGCCCGGCAAGCGCAGGAGCCGGCCGACTGATGCGCGCCGCCGCCGCGCTCGCCGTGATGCTGCTCGGCGTGGCCGCGCCGCTCGCGGGGCAGGGACGGGGCGGCCAGGGCGCGGATCGCGTGCCCAAGGCGCCGCGGAAGCTCCTCACCGCCGCTGACTCCGCCAAGGCCAAGCGCGACTCGCTCAAGAACCAGCCGCTCGCCACCTGGGAGCCCGCCGACTCGGTCGGCGAGGCGCTGATGCGCAAGGACGGCTACCACCTCGTCCGCTACAAAGCCGACACCGTCGAGTTCGCCGCCAAGTCACACGTCATCACCCTGCGCTCGAGCGAGAAGGAACGCTCGGCCGTGCAGCGCGAACCGTCGACGCTCGTCGCCAAGGTCATCGAGTTCCACGACTCCACGAGCGACGTCTACGCCACCGGCGACAAGATCGTCCTCCGCGACCCGTCGCGGAACGACGACCTCGCCGCCGAGAAGGAGCTCACCTACAACTTCAAGGCGCAGGTCGGCAAGATGCGCGACTTCACCACCTCCACGAAGTCCGGAGAGACGTGGTACGTCGCGGGGCACGTCGGCGGCTTCGTCGGCGACTCCACCGACGCCAAGCAGAACGCCGTCTACGGCGTCGACGGCACCATCACCAGCTGCGACGACTCCATCCTCCACTACCACTTCGCGGTGAAGGAGTTCAAGCGCATCACCAACAACACGATGGTGGCGCGCTCGGCGGTGATGTACATCCAGGACGTCCCCGTCTTCTGGTTCCCGTTCATCTTCCAGGACGCGCGCCAGGGGCGCCGCAGCGGCATCCTCACGCCGCGGTTCGGCTTCGCCGAACTGCTCCGCAACAGCCCCACCTACCGGCGCAACATCGAGAACCTCGGCTACTACTTCGCGCTCTCGGATTACTACGACGCATCGGTCGCGATGGACTGGCGCAGCTCCGCCAACGCGACGGCCTTCGACCCTGGCTGGACGCGGCTCAACGGCGAGGTCCGCTACCAGTGGCGCGACCGCTTCCTCTCCGGCCGCCTCGCCGTGTCGCAACAGTCGCTCAGCACCGGCAACGGCAACACCTCCATCTCGTGGGCCCACCAGCAGGATTTCTCCATCCGCTCCAAGCTCACGGTCAATTTCAATTACGTCACGAGCACCACCGTCCAGCGGCAGACGGCGCTGACGACCAATGCCGCCGTCGCCACCATCGCGTCGCAGGCGAACTTCCAGCAGGACTTCGGCACCGTGCAGCTGCAGGTCGGCGGCTCGCAGCGGCAGTACCCCGGCCGCCCGCAGATCGACCGCGACTTCCCGAGCATCAACCTCACGTCGAAGCCCATCGAGGTGAACAAGTGGCTGCTCTGGACGCCGACCTTCCAGTTCGCGTCGTCGCAGAGCGTGCACATGGACTCGCAGGGCGACTTCGCCACCGCCTTCGTCGCCCGCCCCGACGCCACGCTCGACAGCGTCAAGGTCGACAAGAGCACCCGCACCAGCAACCTCACGTTCAACAGCCCCATCAAGATCGGCGACTTCACGATCAACACCGGCGTGAAGATGCAGGACCGCGAGAACGATTTCCCGGAACTGCGCGTCATCGTCGACCCCACCGACACGTCGAAGAAGTCGAACCGCATCTACAAGCGCACCTACCTCACGTCGATGGACTTCATCTTCGACGTCGCGCTCCCGAACCTGCGGCTCAAGGGGTTCGGCCTCGACAAGTGGAACCTCGTGCCCACCATCGCGATGGCGAACGTCGACGGCGGCCCGGAGTTCGTGCGCTCCGAGCGCACGGGATCGGCGTGGGTGTCGCAGGGGAAGCGCTTCTCGTACGGCATGAGCGCGTCGCCCACCTTCTTCGGGCTGTTCAACATCGGTATCGGTCCCGTCGAGAAGATCCGCCACTCGATCAACCCGAAGTTCGACTGGAGCTACTCGCCGGCGGCGGCGGTCAGCAACGACTACCTCGCCGCGCTCGGGCGCACCCCCGTCGGCAACCTCACGGGACTCGCCCAGAACCGCGTCACGATGACGCTCTCGACCAACGTCGAGATGAAGCTCCGCCAGAAGGGCGACTCCGCCCAGATGCGCCCCGACGGCGGCGAGAAGGTGAAACTCCTCTCCCTCACCTTCCAGCCGCTGACCTGGGACTTCGAGAAGGCGCGCCACACCAAGTCGGGGTTCGCCACCGACATGTTCGGCTACACCCTCCGCTCCGACCTCCTCCCGGGATTCGACTTCAGCTCCGACTACTCGCTCTTCCAGGGGAGCGTCCAGAACGACTCGGCGAAGTTCAGCCCGTACCTCACCTCCATCCGCGCCAGTCTCAACCTCGGCGCCGATTCGCCCTTCCTCGGCTGGATCAGCCGCCTCTTCGGTGGCGGTACCGCCCAGCGCGACACGTCTAAGGCCGCCGCGGCGGCGTCGACCGCGCCCGACTCGCGGCTGGGCGGCTCCCCCGCGGTCGCCGGTTCCGGCCTCCGCGGCCAGCAGATGGACATGCCGAACGGCAAGAGCTTCGACATGTCGCTCTCCTTCTCCCTCGCGCAGCAGCGGCCTCCGGTGGGCGGCAACGTCATCCAGTACGACGCCACCATCCAGTGCGCCACATTGAGGGACGTCAACCCGCTCCAGTACCAGCTCTGCGTGCAGAACGCGCTCCAGGCGCCTCCCGTGCCGCCGACCAACACCGAGACGACCGCGGGCGGATCGATCATCCAGTACCCGCCCCAGGAGAACATCCAGGCGCGCACGAGCTTCATGCTCACCGAGAAATGGTCGGCGGCGTGGTCGACGAGCTACGACGTCGTGCGCCACCAGGCCGCGTCGCAGTCGCTCAGCCTCGTGCGCGACATGCACGACTGGCGTGCCATCTTCGGCTTCGTGCAGGCGCCCAACGGCGCCTTCTCGTTCACGTTCAACATCTCGCTCAAGGCCGAGCCCGACCTCAAGTTCGACTACAACCGGGCCACCTATCGGGATCAGGGAGCCACCGTCCCATGACCGCCAGCGCCACCCTCGCCCTCGACGGCCGCTCGCTCACCATCGCCGACGTGCAGGCGGTCGCCGTCCACGGCAGGCGCGTGACGCTGGCCCCGGCGGCGCGCGACCGGATGATGATCGCGCGCAACATCGTCGCCGGCATCGTCGCGCGCGACGAGGTCGCCTACGGCGTCACGACCGGCTTCGGCAAACTGAGCGAGCTGTCGATCCCGCACGACAAGCTCGCCCAGTTGCAGGTGAACCTCGTGCGCAGCCACGCGAGCGGCGTCGGCCCCGCGCTCCCCGAGCGCGAGGCGCGCGCCATGATGCTCCTGCGCGCCAACGTCATCGCCAAGGGCTTCTCCGGCGCGCGCCCCGACGTGCCCGAACTGCTCTGCGCCATGCTGAACGCCGGCCTCTGGCCGACGATCCCCGAGCAAGGCTCCGTCGGCGCGAGCGGCGACCTCGCCCCCCTCGCCCATCTCGCCGTCTCGCTCATCGGCGAAGGCGAGCTGCACCGGGGCGATCGCACCGGCCCCGCGGCCGCCATGCTCGCCGAGGCGGGACTCTCGCCGCTCACGCTCGCGCCCAAGGAGGGGATCACCCTCATCAACGGAACGCAGGCGCACACTGCCGTCGCCGCGCTCGCCGTCGCCGACGCGCGCGCCCTCTGGCAGGCGGCGCACGTCGCCGGCGCGATGTCGCTCGAGGCGCTGCTCGGCACGCCGACCGCGTTCGATGCGCGCATCCAGGACGCGCGCGGCCAGGAAGGGCAGCGCGACTCCGCGGCGCTCCTCCGCGAACTGCTCGCCGGGAGCGAGATCCGCGAGTCGCATCGCGACGGCGACCCGCGCGTGCAGGACGCCTACGCGCTCCGCTGCATGCCGCAGGTGCACGGCCCCGTGCTCGACGCCATCCGCTTCGCCGAGGGGGTGATCGGGCGCGAGATCAACGCCGCCACCGACAACCCGCTCGTCTTCGAGAACGGCGAGATCCTGAGCGGCGGCAACTTCCACGGCCAGGCTGTGTCGATGGCGCTCGACTTCCTCGCCATCGCGATGACCAACCTCGCGACGATCGCCGAGCGCCGCATCGACCGCGTCGTGCACCCCGACCTCAACCAGGGGCTGCCCCCGTTCCTCGCGAAGGACGCCGGCGTGAACTCGGGCTTCATGATGGCGCAGGTCACCGCCGCCGCGCTCGCGAGCGAGTGCAAGGTGCTCTCGCACCCGGCGAGCGTCGATACCATCCCGACCGACGGCAGCAAGGAAGACGTGGTGCCGATGGGGATGGGCGCGGCGTGGAAGCTGCGCCGCGTCATCCGCAACGTGCAGCACATCCTCGGCATCGAACTCATGGCAGCGGCCCAGGGGCTCGACTACCGGCGGCCGCTCAAGTCGGGGCCGCGCGTCGAGCAGGCGTATGCGCGCGTGCGCGCCCACGTGGCGCCGCTCGGCGACGATCGCGTGCTGAGTGGTGACATCATCGCGCTGGCCGATGCGATCGCCTCTGGAGAATTCTCGGCGTAGAGAACTGCGGGTTCTACCACGGAGGACACGGAGGACACGGAGGACTGCAGGGTCTACCGCAGAGGACGCGGAGGACGCAGAGGACTACAAAGGCGCGAATTCACGACGACAGCGAAGTCGCGCAGACGACGGATTCACGAGCACGACGCATTCACATACGCAAGAAGAACTTCGGCAACTCCAGGGACCCCGCATGACCCGCCCTCCCCGCGCCCCATCCGGATCCACGCTCCCCCCAGAGGTGCAGTCCTCTGCGTCCTCTGCGTCCTCTGCGGTAGAAGCAGCAGCTCCTCCCACTCGCACCATCCGCGCCCCGCGCGGCACGGAGATCAGCTGCAAAGGCTGGCCCCAGGAAGCCGCCCTCCGCATGCTGATGAACAACCTCGACCCCGAAGTCGCCGAGCGCCCGGGTGACCTCGTCGTCTACGGCGGCACCGGCAAGGCCGCGCGCAACTGGGAGTGCTTCGACGCCATCGTGAAGGCGCTCCGTGCACTTGAAGGTGACGAGACCTTGCTCGTGCAAAGCGGGAAGCCCGTCGCCGTATTCCGCACGCACGCCCACGCGCCCCGCGTCCTCATCGCCAACTCGAACCTCGTCGGCCGCTGGGCCACCTGGGACCACTTCCGCGAACTCGAGAAGGCCGGCCTCATCATGTACGGCCAGATGACCGCGGGGTCGTGGATCTACATCGGCTCGCAGGGCATCGTGCAGGGCACGTACGAGACGTTCGGCGCCGTCGCCCGCACGCACTTCGGCGGCTCGCTCGCCGGCCGCTTCATCCTCACCGCCGGGCTCGGCGGCATGGGGGGCGCGCAGCCCCTCGCCGCCACCATGCAAGGCGCCGCCATCCTTGGCGTCGAGGTCGACCCCGCCCGCATCCAGAAGCGGCTCGACACCGGCTACACCGATCGCATGACCGCGTCGCTCGACGAGGCGCTCGCGTGGATCCACGAGGCGACGGAGCGGAAGCTCCCGCTCAGCGTCGGCCTCGTCGGCAACGCCGCCGAGGTGCTGCCGGAGTTGGTTCGTCGCGGCATCACGCCCGACGTCGTCACCGACCAGACCAGCGCGCACGACATGCTCAACGGCTACGTCCCCGCGGGGATGTCGCTCGCCGAGGCCGCCGCGCTCCGCGCCGCCGACCCGAAGGGCTACGTGAAGAAGTCGACGGCGAGCGCCGTCGCCCACGTGCGCGCCATGCGCGCCATGCAGAAGGCCGGCGCCATCGCCTTCGACTACGGCAACAACATCCGCACCGTCGCCTTCGACGCCGGCCTCGCCGACGCGTTCGACATCCCCGGCTTCGTCCCCGAGTACATCCGCCCGCTCTTCTGCGAGGGGAAGGGGCCCTTCCGCTGGGCCGCGCTCAGCGGCGATCCCGCCGACATCGCGCGGCTCGACCGCCTCGTGCTCGACCTCTTCCCGCACGACACGCACCTCCGCACCTGGATCGAGAAGGCGCAGCAGCAGATCCACTTCCAGGGACTCCCGGCGCGCATCTGCTGGCTCGGGCAGGGCGACCGCGCGAAGTTCGGCGTCGCCATCAACGACCTCGTCGCGAGCGGCAAGGTGAGCGCTCCCATCGCCATCGGCCGCGACCATCTCGACACCGGCTCCGTCGCCTCGCCGTTCCGCGAGACCGAGGGGATGAAGGACGGCAGCGACGCCATCGCCGACTGGGCGATCCTCAATGCGCTGCTCAACGTCGCCGGCGGCGCGACGTGGGTGAGCTTCCATCACGGCGGTGGCGTCGGCATCGGCAACTCGCTGCACGCTGGGCAGGTGATCGTCGCCGACGGCTCGTCAGATATGCGGGTGCGCCTCGAGCGCGTCCTCACCAACGACCCCGGCATCGGCGTCGCGCGCCACGCCGACGCCGGCTACGAGATCGCCCAGCGCACGGCGAAGGCGAAGGGCATCAACATCCCGATGGGCTGATGCTGAGCAAGAAGTTCCGCCCCTGGCACATCGTCCCCTTCTCGCTCCGCTACGCCAAGCTGCGGCTGCTCCGCCGTCCGGTGCTCGTGCACTTCGAGGTGACGATGCGCTGCAACGCCGGCTGCGGCTTTTGCGACTACTGGAAGACCGATCCCTCGGAGAAGGCGCGCGAGCTCACGTCGTTCGCCGACGCGGCGCGCCACTTCGCGCCGATGATGATCACCTTCACCGGCGGCGAGCCGCTGCTGCGGCGCGACCTCGAGGAGATCGTCGCCGAAGTCGACCGCGCCGTGCCGTACACGTGGCTCAGCCTCATCACGCACGGCGGCATGCTCTCCCTCGAGCGCGCCGAATCGCTCTGGGACGCGGGGCTCGCGCAGTTCTGCGTCTCGCTCGACTACCTCGACGCGCGCCACGACGACGCACGGAAGATCCCCGGCCTCGCCGCGAAGATCCTCCGCACCGTCCCCGCCATGGTCGAACGCGGCATGACCGTGCGGTTCAACACCGTCATCAAGAACGACAACCTCGACAGCGTGCTGCCGATCGTGCGCTTCGCCGACGAGGTCGGGGCGGGGGTGAACCTCTCCGTCTACACCGACTTCAAGAACGGGAACGCCGGCCACCGCCTCGGCGCCGCGCACGGCGGCGCGCTCGACGCGCTCGTGCGCGACCTGCTCGCCTTCAAGCGCGCCCGCCGCGGCGTCATCAGCAACTCCGACTGGTACGTCTCGCAGATCCCGCGCTGGGTGCGCGGCGAACTCACGGAGCCGTGCCGTTCCGGCGAGACGACGATCCACATCGACCCGGTGGGCCGGGTGCGTCGCTGCCCCGATTTCCCGAGCGACGAGCACTGGAGCACCTACCAGGGCTATCAGCCGATCGCCTGCGACCGGTGCTACTACGCCTGCCGCGGCGAGGCGCAGGCGCCGCTGACCATCACGCGGTTCCAGGATCTCTTCGGGAGCACCGGGCGGCGGCGCGCCCCCGTGCCGCTGCCGCTCGCGCCCGAACCGGAAACAGAACCCGGTCTCGTGGCGTAGGTTTGATGGATATGTCACGCTATCAGGCCACTCCGCAGACACCCGTCGCGCCCGGAGCCCGCAGCACGGCGACGCCGGGCGCGCTCGGCACCGCCTCGACGATCCCTCCAGCGCCCACGACGTGGACCATGCAGGACGTGGTAGGGCTCCGCGTCCGGCGCGAAGAACTGTCGTCTCAGCTCAACAGCGCCATCGGGCGTCGCAAGGACGTCGCGAAGCAGATCAGCCTCACGCCGCCTGGGCCCGCACGCACCGGCCTCGAACAGCGCCTCCTCGTGCTCGACGAGCGCATCGCTCGACTCGAGCGCGACATCGACATCACGGGGCAACAGCTCGCGTCCGCGCCGGGGCAACTGATCGCGGGCACATCGTCGGATCCTATTCAGCGCGGCGGACTCACGCCGGGTCAGACGACGGGTGTCTCCATCGTCTTCACGATCGCCGTGCTGATGCCGCTGTCGCTCGCGTTCGCGCGCGGGCTGCTCCGTCGCATGGGCCGCCCCGCCGCGCTCCCCGAGAGCCGCGAGATGAACGCGCGCCTCGAGAATCTCGAGCGCGGCATGGAGGCCGTCGCCATCGAGATCGAGCGCATGTCCGAGGGGCAGCGCTTCGTGACGAAGCTGCTCAGCGAGGGCGCGGCGCGTCCGGTCGACGTGAACGCGCGCGCCGCCGAGGCGCTGCGCATCGCGCAGGCGGTCGATCCGCGAGCCAAGTCCTAGGTCGGAGGGACGGCAGGTTCTACCGCAGAGGACGCGGAGGACGCAGAGGACTGCCACCGCTGCCTACCGTGGAGCACCGGACCGCACTGCTGTCTACCACGGAGGACACGAAGGGCACGGAGGACTGCTGAACGGCCACGGCACAACTGCAATACTGGGGGAACGACGGCTGCGCACTGAAGTCTCGCGCGCGCCGTCGTTCCCCCAATTTGTTGTCGTTGCCTGCCGTGGCCGTCCTCCGTGCCCTCCGTGACCTCCGTGGTAGTATGCAGTGGCAGTGGCAGTGGCAGTGGCAGTCGTGGTAGTATGAAGTGGCAGTGGCAGTGGCAGTGGCAGTGGCAGTGGCAGTGGCAGTGGCAGTCCTCTGCGTCCTCCGCGTCCTCTGCGGTAGAATGCAGTTGCAGTCCTCTGCGGTAGAACGCAGTGGCAGTCCTCCGTGCCCTCCGTGTCCTCCGTGGTAGATCCACAGTCGCAGTTGCCCATTCCGCGCCGTAACTTCAGACGGCAATGACTCTCCTCTTCGTCAACACGAGCCAGCTCGTCACCTGCGCCGGCCCCGCCCGCGCGCGACGCGGCCCCGAGATGAACGAGGCCGGCGTCATCCCCAACGGCGCCGTCGCCGTCGAAGGCGACCGCATCGTGGCCGTGGGTCGACAGGCCGAGCTCGAGGGACGCTTCCCGGCCGCCGAACGCGTCGACTGTGCGCTCGGCGTGCTCGCCCCGGGACTCGTCGACTCCCACACCCACGGCATCTTCGGCAAGGCGCGCTTCGAAGAACAGGAACTCCGCGCCGCCGGCGTCGGCTACATGGAGATCGCGCGGCGGGGCGGGGGGATCCACAGCTCCGTGAAGGACCTGCGCGCCCGTACCGAGGACGACCTCTATCTCCTTGCGCTGCCTCGACTTCAACGTTTGGCGGCGCACGGAGTAACCACCGTAGAGATCAAAAGTGGTTATGGACTAACCCTCGACGACGAACTCAAATCGCTCCGCGTCATCCAGCGCCTCCAGACGGCCCTGCCGATGCGCATCGTCCCCACCTTCCTCGGCGCCCACGAGATCCCCCTCGAGTTCCGCGCCGCCCCGCGCACACGCGAGGAGTACGTCGCCCTACTCGAACACGAGATGATCCCCCAGGTCGCCGCGCAGCGACTGGCCGTCTTCGCCGACATCTTCTGCGAACCAGGGGTCTACACCCTCGACGAGACCCGCCGCATCCTCGGCGCCGCCCGTCGGCACGGACTCCTCCTCAAGCTCCACGCCGACGAACTCGAGCCCTCCGGCGCGGCCGAACTCGCTGCCGAACTCGGCGCCACGAGCGCCGACCACCTCGCCGCCATCAGTGACACGGGCATCAAGGCGCTCGCCGCCTCCGACACCGTCGCCACGCTGCTCCCCGGCACGATGCTCTTCCTGGGGCGCCCCCGGCAGGCGCCCGCGCGCGACCTGATCGCCGCCGGCGCCGCGGTCGCATTGGCGTCCGACTTCAATCCGGGCACCTCGCCGACGGTCAACTTCCCGCTCATGCTCACCCTCGCCGTGAGCCAGTTGCGCATGAGCGTGGCCGAGGCGTTCGTGGCCGCCACCGCCAACGGCGCCGCCGCCCTCGGGCTCGCCGCGGAGACCGGCCAGCTCTCCCCCGGCTTCTCCGCCGACCTCGCCCTGTTCGACATCGGGGACCTGCGCGAGCTCCCCTACTGGTACGGCGACCATCGCTGCACCCGAAGTTGGGTGCGCGGGAAAGCTTGTCACGGCTGAGGTTTACGCGGTAGCTTTACTTCCGCGAAAGTGCGCCCGGCCGCTGCTCGCTCCGGAACGGCTCCGCGCACCGTTCTCTGTTGTTGCCCGTGATCCGCACGGCGTTCGACCGCACCCCCTCGCCCCTCCGCCCTCACCATGGCCAACGTCACCGCGCTGAAGAAGAAAGCGGCCGACTTCGAGCAGAAGAAGCAGCTCGACAAGGCGATCGCGGCGTATCGGGAGGTGCTCGACGCCTACGATGCCGGCGGCGAGGAGAACATCGACGTCGCGCTCTACAATCGCGTCGGCGACATGCTCGTGCGGCAGGGGAACGTCCCCGACGGTGTGCTCCTCTACGAGCGCGCCGTCGATCTGTACGCCGAGGGGGGCTTCTTCAACAACGCCATCGCCCTCTGCAACAAGATCCTGCGCACCTCGCCGGGGCGGAGCTCCGTCTACTACAAGCTCGGCAAGATCAGCGCCGCCAAGGGATTCAAGGCCGACGCGAAGAGCAACTTCCTCGAGTACGCCGACCGCATGCAGAAGGCCGGGAAGCTCGAGGAGGCGTTCCGCGCGCTCAAGGAATTCGCCGACCTCGTGCCCGATCAGGACGACATCCGCCTGATGCTCGCCGAGCAGTTGACGAAGGCCGAGAAGAAATCCGAGGCGCTCGAGCAGCTGCAGATCCTCTACAGCCGCTACACCGCCGACGGGCGCGATGCCGAAGCCGCCGCGACGGTCGAGCGCATGAAGGCGATCGACCCAGACGCGGTGCCCAAGTCGTCGGGCGGCGGCGCGTCGGCGAAGAGCGAAGGGCTGGTCTTCATCGACCTCGACGCGCCCCCGTCGCGTCTGTCGCGCAGCACGAAGGCGATGCCCGAAGTGCACGCGCCGCCGCCGCCTCCGCCCGCGGCGCCGATGATCGAGCTCGAGCCGACGAGCATGCAGCCCGAGGAGACGGCGCACACCGCGGCGCCCGAGACCGCGCCGCTGCTCGGTCTCGAGCCTACGTCGTTCGCCGCCGAACCGGCTGCGGAGCCGGCGCCGATGGAACCGAGCGAGTTCGCCGCGCTCGACTTCGGCGCCATCAAGGAAGCGCCGACGGCGCCGCGCCCCTCCGAGAAGGGACTCGCGTTGGGCGGCGACTTGCCGATCATCGAGATGCCGGCGTCCGCAGCCGACATCCCGCTGCTCGACCTCGGCGCCCCCGCCGAGGCCGCCGAGCCCGCCGAGTCGGTCGAGACGGTCGCGCCGCTCGAGATCGAGACGATGGAGACGATCGAGACGCTCGAGATCGAGCCGACCTCCGAGGCCGCGCCGCCGAGCGCGGGCGCGTCGCTCGACTTCATCGACCTGGGTGCGCCCCCCGCGGCCGAGCCGCCGCCGGCACGCGCGAGCGCCGAGCTGCCGATGATCGAGCTCGGCGAGGAACCGCCGCCGGTCGCGGCCGAAGCCGAAGCGGCGGCGCCGGTCGAAGCGGAACAGTTCGACGTCGTGAGCGCCGAGTCCATCGAGGCGCCCCCCGCCGTGCGGCGCACGCAGTCGCTGCTCTCGAGCTCCATCGGGCTGCTCGTGAAGCTCGAGGACGAGCCCGAGAACTGGGAGCTGCGCCGCCAGTACGCCGAAGCGCTCCTCGACGACGGCGACCGCGACGGCGGGTTGCGCGAGCTCGAGACGGCGCTCGTCGGCTTCGAGAAGGTCGGCGAGCTCGACCATGCGCGCGACGTCGCCGACGAGATCATCCGGCTCAACCCCGGCTCGGTGCGCCATCACCAGAAGCGCGTCGAGTACGCGTTCCGCGCCAACGACAAGGTGCGCCTCGTCGAGGCGTACCTCGCGCTCGCCGACGCGCTCTTCCGCGAGGGGCAGGCCGACAAGGCGCGCGTCGTCTACCAGCGCGTGCTCGACATCGTGCCCGACGACGTGCGCGCCCTCGCTGCGCTCGAGGCGTTCGGTCCGGCGCCCAAGCACGTGAAGCCCGCGGCCGCCGAACCGCCGGCGGCGCCGAAGCGTCCCACGCGCCGGTACACCGCGTCGCTCACCGAGGCGCAGGTCGCCGCGCCCACCGAGCCGGAGCCCGCCACCCCCGCCGCCAAGACGAGCGACGACGACTTCATCTCGCTCGGCGACTGGCTCCGCGAGGACGAGGCGCCGAAGAGCACGCGCATGGTCGTCGACGAGGAGCAGCCCACCGGCGACGAGCAGGCCGACTTCGACGACATGCTCAAGAAGTTCAAGCAGGGCGTCGCCGAGAACGTCGAGGAGGAGGACCACGAGTCGCACTACGACCTCGGCGTCGCCTTCAAGGAGATGGGGCTGCTCGACGAGGCGATCGCCGAGTTCCAGAAGGCGCTGCGCGGGTCGCAGAACCGCGTGCGCACGCTCGAGGCGCTCGGCCAGTGCTTCCTCGAGAAGAAGCAGCTCCCCGTCGCCGTCACCATCCTGCAGCGCGCCCTCAACGAGCCGGGCATCGGCGACGAGCAGCTCGTCGGCGTGCTCTACCTGCTCGGCTACGTCAACGAGTCGCTCGGCAAGCACGCCGAGGCGAAGGCGTTCTACGAGCGCGTGTTCGCGGTCGACATCCAGTTCCGCGACGTGGGCGACCGCTTGAACGCCGTCGACAAGTCGCCGTGACGCTCGAGGCCCGCCTCCACCTCCCCGTGGCCGCCGCGCTGCTCGACATTCAGGCGCCCGTGCGCGCCATGCTCGACCGCGTGCCCGGCGAGATGTGGCGCATCGTGAAGGCCGAGGCGCCGATCATCGAGGCGGTGAACGGCCACCTGCAGGGGATGAAGGGGAAGATGGTGCGCCCCACGCTCCTCCTGCTCGCGGCCTCGCTCGAGGGCGCTCCCGAGGAGCGCGCCGTGAGTCTCGCCGCCGTCGCCGAGCTCGTGCACCTCACGAGCGTCGTCCACGACGACTCGGTCGACCACTCCGTGCTGCGCCGCGGCCAGCCCACGGTGAACGCGCTGTTCAGCCACGAGGTCGCCGTGCTGATGGGCGACTACATCTTCTCGAAGTCCATCGCCGAGCTGGTGCGGCAGGGGGACCTCGAGCCGCTGCGCGCCTTCACCTACGCGTCGAACTCGATGACGCTCGGCGAGCTGCGCCAGCTCGCGACCTACGACGCGCTCGGCTTCGGCGAGGACGACTACTGGAACCTCATCCGCGCCAAGACGGCGTCGCTCCTCGGCGCGGCGTGCGAGATGGGCGCCCTCGCCGGCGCGCCGCGCTGGCGCGAGCGCATGCGCACGTACGGCGAGAGCATCGGCATGATGTTCCAGATCGCCGACGACCTCCTCGACTATACCGAGGTGGAGTCGGTCACCGGCAAGCCGAGCGGCACCGACCTGCGCGAGCACAAGGTCACGTTGCCGCTCATCGCCGCCCTGCCGCACATGAGCGCGGGGCAGCGCTCGCGCGTCGAGGCGCTCTTCGCGAACCCCACCCCCGACGATCAGGAGATCGCCGAGGTCGTGGCGGTCGTCGCGGACTGCGGCGGGCTGGAGTTCGCGCGCCGTCGTGGGGAGGAGTACGCGGTGCGCGCCGAGGCGGCGCTCGACGGCATCCCCGACTCCGAGGCGCGCCAGTCGCTCGCCGACGCGATCAACTACGTGCTCGACCGGCGGTCGTAACGATGGCACCCAAGGGATCGTCCAAGCATCGTCCGGGGTTTCATGCCATAGTCCTCGCCGTCGGCTTCGTGTCGGGGGGGCTGATGCAGGCCGCGGCCCGGCAGTGGCTCCCGTCGGGGGCGGTGAAGGAGTTCCTGACGACGGCGGTGACCCCGTCGATCGGACAGTTGCAACTGGATCTGGTTATCTTGAAGTTCGGGCTGGGACCCATCGCGCTCGACGTGTCGTTGCTGAGCCTCGTCGGGGTCCTCGTGGCCTACCTGATCGCGCGTTCGCTGTTCTAGGAGGCGGTTATGTTCGGAATGGGTGTGCAGGAGATGATGTTGCTCCTCTTGGTGATCCTTCTGCTCTTCGGGGCGAAGCGCATCCCCGAGATCGCCGGCTCCTTCGGCAAGGGCATCAAGGAGTTCAAGAAGAACATGAACGACGTGCAGCGCGAGATCCAGGAACCGGCCGCGACGACGCGCCAGGATGCGCTGCCCCGTGAATCCACGCCCGCCGAGAGCGCGCCGCCGTCGGAGCCGAAGCGCCTGATGTAGTTCGAAGCACGGCCGGGGAACTGCTGGCCACGGATCTCACGGATCGGAACAGCGATCTGAAGCGAAACTGAACTGGGGGAACGACCGCGCGAGCAACGCGAAGTCGTTCCCCCAGTTTTTGATCCGTGAAGCTCCGGCCGTTATCCGTCTGATCCGTGGCCAGCCGTTGCCGTTACGACTGCCGGCGCTGCGCCGCCTGGATCTCCTTGCGGTTGTCGACGATCTTCGCCGAGCGGCGCAGCCCGTCGAGGAACATCCGCACGCGCTGCTCGCGGAGCCCGCGCGTCACCTGATCGCGCTGGATGTTCTTCTGCTTCTCCCACTCGTCGTGGTTCGCCTGCACGCGCTTGTCGACGCGCAGCACGTACACCGCCGTCTCCGTCTTCACCGGCGCCGAGACCACGCCCACCGGAAGGGCGAACGACGCGCCCATCGCCTCGCTCAGCGCGCCCAGGGCCGGCGCCACGCTCGAGCGAGCGAACATCGGCTGCGCCTTCACGTCGAAGCCCTTGGCCTTCGCCGCGGCCTCGAGCGACGAGCCCGCGGCCGCCTGCGCGAACGCTTTCGCGCCCGCCATCGCCGCGTCGACCGCCTTGGCGCGCGCCACGGCCGTCTTCACTTCGTCCTTCACCGACTCGAGCGTCGCCGGCCCGCCGTCGCGCAGCGAGTCGAGACGCACCAGATAGTAACCCGCGTCGTCGTCGAACAGGTCGCTGCTCTCGCCCACCTTCGCGCCGCCGAACGCCCACGCGCTCGCGCTCGGCACCTGCCGGTCGACGTAGAACGCCGGCTCCCCTTCGTGCACCTCGATCTTCGAGACGAGCAGGTTCAGCGCCTTCGCCGCCGCATCGAACTTCGCCGGCACGTCCGCGCTCGCCGCCATCTTCGAGAGCGAATCGGCCTTGCGGTCGGTCACCGTCGCCGCCGAATCGCCCTGCTTCACCAGCTTGAGGATGTGGTGCAGCGAGATCGTGTCGCCGTTGCGCGAGTCGACGCGGATGAGATGGTACCCGAACTGCGTCTGCACCGGCCCCGAGAGCTCGCCCGGCTTGAGCTTGAACGCCGCCTCGTCGAACGCCGGCACGAAGCGCCCCTTCGGGCCCTTGCCCAGGTCGCCGCCGTTCTTGCCGCTCACCGAGTCGTCGCTCTCGCGCTTGGCGACTTCCTCGAACTTCGCCCCCTTCACGATCTCGGCGCGCAGCGCCTCGATCTTCGCCTTCGCCGCCGCGCTGTCGGCGGCGGTGGGGCGGCGCGGGATCGTCACGAGCGAGAGCACGGCGCGGCCCGGCCGGTCGTACTCCTTCTTGTGCGTGTCGAAGTACGCCTGCGCCTCGGCGTCCGTGACCGCCTTCTTCATGGAGTCGGTCACCGCCGGGCGGAACTCGACGAACGACACCGCCGCCGAGTCGTGCGCGTCCTGATAGATCTGCCAGAGGCGGGTGTCCGACACCCACACGTCACCGCCGAGCTGGTTGATGAGCTTCTGGCGGGGGAGTTCGGTGCGATAGAACTGCTCGAGCTGCGCGAGCACGCCCTGCTGGCGCGCCGCCGGGCTCGCGAGGAAGCGCTGGTACTTCGCCGGGTCGAACCGGCCGTCGGTCTGCAGCTGTTCGGCCTGCTGGAACTGCGGCGGCGGGTTGTACTTCGCCTGCTCGATGATCTCCTCATCCGTGACGCGGATGCCGCGCTTCTCGTATTCCTGCTGGAGGAGCACGTCGGCCACGAGCTGGTTGAACGCCTGGTCGTCGACCTGGCGGCGTTCGTCCAGCGTCAGGCCGTGCCCGGACTGCTGCTCCTGCTGCTGGGCCATCTGCTGGGCGGCGTTCGCCCAGGTAAGGTAAGGGATCTCGGTACCGTTGACCTTGGCAACGACCGTGGACGTCGTCACGGCCGAGCGGCCCAGGAGTCCCGAAGTCTCTGCGAGCAGGAAGCCGCCGATGAACGCGACGGCCATGATGATCCAGATGTACTTCGCGGCACTCCGCATCTGATGCAGCACGAGGCGGTACTCCCTTGCAGAAAGCGGTGGTGTTCAGGGGTTCGACAGAGCCTCGAAAATTACCGGCACGCAGTAGCTAAAAGCAAGTGACTTCGGCACTTCTGATTGACTTCGCCCTTCGGCGCGTGGTATTATCGCACAGTCCTTGCATCGGTGGCCGCTGCGACTGCCTCCCCCGACCATCCCGCATCAATAGCAGATGAGCCCAGCGGCCCGAATCGATGAGCTGAAGAAACGCTACGAGGAGAACCCCCGCCGGTTCTTCGCGCCGCTCGCCAACGAGTATCGCAAGCTCGGCGATCTCGACGAGGCCATCAAGCTCTGCTCCGAGCACCTCGCCGACCAGCCCGGCAACATGAACGGGCACGTCGTCTACGGGCAGGCGCTCTACGATGCGGGGCGCTATCAGGAGGCGCGCGGCACCTTCGAGACCGCGATCGGCCTCGACCCCGAGAACCTCATCGCGCTGCGCTATCTGGGCGACATCGCCCGCGCCGACGGCGAGAACGACAAGGCGCGCGAGTGGTACCGCCGCGTCCTCGACGCCGACCCGCGCAACGAAGAGATCATCGCCTTCCTCGACGAGCTCGAACACGGCCCGCCCGCCAACCGCGCGACGCCGGAGATCGCCATCGAGCCCGTGCGCGTGGCGCCGTCGGCGCCGACTCCAGTCATCCCCATGCAGGCCGTCGAGCCGCCCAAGCCGCGCGCCACCGTCGGACTCATCGACCTCGGCATGGACTTCACGGGGCAGCCGGCGCAGAACCTCGACGAAGGGATCGCCGCGTTCGCGGCGCCAGCCACCCCGCCAGCAGCCTCGCCGCCGCCGATCCCGCTCGACCTCACCGGCGCGATGGACCACGGCGCCCCGCTCGACGTGCAGGGCGCGATGGACCACGTCGAGCCGATGGATCTTTCGCCGGCGATGGACGTGGGCGCGCCGATGGACGCCGCCCTCCCGTTCGAGGAGCCCGCGGCGTTCGATCACACGCCGCCCCCGTCGGAGCCGCGGGCGACGTCCGGCCTCCCGATGATCGACATCGGGGAAGGGGACCTGCCTCCCGTCGAGACGGCGATGCCCTCCGCGGTCCCCTACGAGGAGACGACGTCGCCGTTCGGCACGGGCGCCGCGCTCCACGCGACGGAGGATCTCCCGCCGCTCGAGACGGCCGACGACATCACCGCCGCCGCGTCCACGACGGGCGCGACGTTCGACGAGACCGTGTCCGAGGCCCCCGCGCCAGCCCCCGCGCCGGAGCCGCGCGCGCACGACGCGACCGAGGAACTCCTCTTCGGCGACGTCGACTTCTCGTCGCCGCCGTCGGTCGCGCCGCTCGAGGGGCTCGAGACGCCGGAGTCGATGGAAGCGACGGTCGCGCCCATCGCTGGGCTCCGGCCGAGCGACTCGCTGTTCGAGATCTCCGAGATCGAGGTGCCGGAGCCTCCGGTGCTCGCGATGCCGACGGCCGTCGAGCCGCCTGCCGCCATCGAACCACCGGCCGCGTTCGAACCGATGGACGCGATCGAGCCACTCGCCGGGATCGAACCGATGGCGGTGCTCGAGCCAGCTGCGGCCGCCGAGCCGATGGTCGCGTTCGAGCCACCGGCCGCGCTCGAGCCGCCGGCCGCTATCGAACCGCCCGCGGCATCCGAACCACCGAGCACCGCCGTCGAGCCGAGCGTCGTCGTCGAGCCGCCTGCCGAGATCGACCTCGCTCCGCCCATCCCCGAACCGGTCGCCGAGGCGCACGCGCCTGAGGTTCCCGCGCCGCGTCCCGCGTTCGTCACCGAGACGATGGCGGAGCTGTACGTGAAGCAGGGGTTCACCGCGCAGGCGATCGCCGTCTACCGACAGCTCGTCGCGCAGCGTCCGCACGATGTCGCCCTCGCCGCGCGGCTCGCCGCGCTCGAAGCGCCTGCCGCGCCCGTCGCTCCGGCTGGGGTTTCGGCACGCACGTTCTTTGCTAGCTTCGCCGTCCGACCGGCCATGCCCACCGGCTCCATCGCGGTCGTCCCGGCCGCGGCGCCCCCGGCGGACACTTCCGTCGCGACCGCGGCCGTCGCGACCGCGGCGGCCGCGGAGGCGGCGGCGCGCGCCAGTGCGCCGACGCCGGTCATATCGCCGGCCATCACGCCGCTCGTTTCGGTCCCCGTCCCGGCGTCGCACGTCACCCCGGGGGGCACGCTCGACCAGCTCTTCGGCAACGTCGCCCCGTCGGACGACGAGGAACGGATCGCGCAGGCCTACGCCGCGATCGGCGATGCCGTCGAGCCGATGGCGCCCGTGATCAAGGGAAAGCCGACGCAGCCGGCGGCGAGCGAACTCTCGCTCGACTCGGTGTTCCGCGACTCCAAGCCGCAACTGACGCCCACCGGCACGCAGAAGCCGTTCACGCGCCAGTCGCAGATGTTGCGCTTCGACCAGTTCTTCACCCCGGCAGAAGAGGACCAGCCGCCGGTGCCTCCCGCGCCACCGGCCGGTGAGCCGGGGAGCGCGGGCGACATCGCGCAGTTCTCCGACTGGCTGCAAGGGCTGAAGGACAAATGAGGATCGCCGTCCTCAACGGGCCCAACCTGAACCTGCTGGGGACGCGCGAGCCGGCGGTGTACGGCACGACGACTCTCGCCGAGATCGAGGCCCGGCTGCACGACGTCGCGAGCGTGCTCGACGTGACCGTCGTCTGCGCGCAGTTCAACCACGAAGGCGATCTCATCGACGCGATCCACGCGCTCGGCGGCCGCCACTCGGCGCCCGGCGTCGCCCCCGAACTGCGCGAGCGCGCCGACGGTGCCCTCGTGAACGCGGGGGCGTGGACGCACACGAGCCTCGCCCTGCGCGACGCGCTCACCGGCGTGGGGCTCCCCTTCGCCGAAGTGCACCTCTCCAACATCCACGCGCGCGAGCCCGAGCGCCGGCACTCGATGCTGGCCGCCGCCGCGCGCGCCACGCTCTGCGGCTTCGGCGCCGACGGCTACGAACTCGCGCTGCGCGGACTCGTCGGCCTGCTCCGCCGCGACCGCGCCTAGGCGCTCGCGCGCCACCCCGCCGTGCCCGACTCACATCATCTCGACCGCCAGGCCAAGCTGC
>JACQBG010000009.1 GCA_016194585.1 Gemmatimonadota bacterium | reverse complement strand
GACTCGTCGGTGGCGCGCGAGAGCAGCACCGCCTCGCGACCGTCCCACTCCCATTGGTGCGTGAAGCGCACGAGCGCCTTCGGGAGCGGGGTGCCCTGCAGTTCGGCGTCGGTCCACGACGCGCCGCCGTCGGTGCTCACCTCGACGCGGCGGATCGCGCCGCGCCCGCTCCAGGCGAGCCCCGTCAACGGCCGCCATCCGCGGACGATCGTCTGCGGGTGCGCGGGCGAGGTGATCACGGACTTCGCGTCCATGTCGAAGCTGAACTCGCGCGCCGTGCCGTCGGGGAGCGGGTCGGTGTACTTCGACGTCTCCCACCGCGTCATCGCCGGCGCCGTCATCAGCTCGAGGCGGCGCAACCACTTCACGTTCGTGTTCCCCTCCCAGCCCGGGAGGAGGAGGCGCAGCGGGAATCCCTGCTCCGGGCGGAGCGGCTCGCCGTTCTGCGCCCACACGACGAGGGCGTCGTCCATCGCCTTCTCGATGGGGATCGAGCGCGTCAGCACGCACGCGTCCCCTCCTTCGGCGAGGAACCAGGTGGCGTCCTTCTTCACCCCCGCCTCGGCGAGCAGCACCTTGAGCGGCACGCCCGTCCACTCGGTGTTGCCGATCATGCCCGACGACAGCTGCGGCGTCATCGTGGGCTTCGGCTCACGGTACGCGGCCCTGCTGTTGCCCGAGCACTCGATGAAGTGGATGCGGGTCACCTGCGGGAACCGCTTGATGTCGTCCACCGAGAAGACGAGCGGACGCTCGACGAGCCCGTGCAGCATGAGCGTGTGGCGCGCCGGATCGATGCGCGGCACGCCGGCATGATGGCGCTCGAAATGCAGGTCGGCCGGCGTGATCGTGCCGGTGAGGTCCTGGAGCGGCGTGAGCGAGAAGCCCGTGACTTCGCCGGTGGGGGTGCGCACCGGCGCGACGAACGGCGAGCGCGCGCCGACGGGGGAGGTCGGCGCGCCCTGCAGCTTGGTCGCGTCGGGGGGCACGACGATCGCCGGGGCGGCGGGCGCCGCGACCTGCTGCGCCCCCATCGCCGACGGCACGCCGGCCAGCACGGCGCCGCCGATCAACCCCGCGGCGCCGGCCAGCAACTCGCGGCGCGTCAGCTCACGCGTCGCGTCGTCCCTTGGGTCGTTCCGTGTCGTCACTTCTTGTCGCTCCCCGTGAGGACGCTCGGCGGGTTCGGCACGAGGGAACCTTCGACCGGACGCGGGATGAGCGTCGCCGGCGGACGATGCGGCTGGTGCCCCTTGGTGGCATACGGGACGTCGGGCGGCGCGCCGCCGGTCGGCCAGTCGCCTTCCTTGCCGGGCGAGTCGGGACGCGCGTGCGAGTTGATGTACGCCGAGAGGTCGAACGCTTCCTGCGGCGTCAGCGTCCCCGGCGCCGTCTGCGGCATGTTGTGCCAGATGAAGCTGGCCGCGCGCTCCTCGCGCGCCATCGACGCGCCGATCGAATACGACCGGTTGCCCCAGAGCGGCGGGATGGGGCCGTTGCCGCTGCCATCCTTCTGGTGGCAGACGACGCAGGTGGCCTCGAACTTCGTGCGGCCGCGGAGCGTGTCGCCGACGAGCGTGTCCTTCATGGAGATGAGGCCGTCGGTGCCGGCGATGTGCGCGCCAACCGGGACGTCCTTCGAGATGAACGTGATGTAGGCGAGGATGTCGACCATCTCGCGGCTGCCCGTGGGGATCGCGTGCCCGGCGAGCGAGCGCGTGAAGCAGTAGTTCACGCGGTCGGCGAGCGCGATCACGGCGCCGCTGCGCGGCATGTACTTGGGGAAGCGGGCGGCCGCGCCGGTGAGCGGGGCGGCACTCGCCTTGAGGCCGTCGACCTGGTGGCAGCTCGTGCAGCGGAGCCCGGAGGTGACGTACTTCGGGAGGCTCTCCGGCGTGAAGCGCATGAGGTAGAGCCCGCGCTTGATGCTCTTGCCCAGGGAGTCGTTCGGGATGTCCGCCTCGAGGGGCGGCTTCCATAACGCCTCGTCGAAGTGGAGCGCCTGGGCCTTGGGGGGCGCGGCCGCCGGCTTGGAGCAGGCGGCGGCGAGGAGCAGGGTCACGAGAGTCTGGGCGCGCCAAGAGGCGCCATAACGCACAGGCATCACGGCTCTCCGAATGGGTAGGAGTTTCCTGTACAACGATACGTGCATTTACCTGACTGCGCTAGTGGCGCGCAACGCTGATGACGGTGGCTGCGTTCAGGTAGGGTCGCCGCCTCTGTCGGCGCGACGGACTCGCTTCCGCATCCTCTCTCTTCGAGATCGCCCATGCGCCATCTCCTCCGTTCGTCCGCCGCCGCGCTCGCGCTCGTGGCGTGCTCGCAACCCGCTCCCGCGCCCGCACCCACCCCGACGCCGGCCGCTGCCGGCGCCCGCGCCGGTGGGCCGCCCTCACGCCCCGACAGTACCTCTCCCGAGACGCCGCCCGCCGGTCGCGGCGGTGGACGTGGCGGAGCGGCTGGCGGCACTGCTGCCGGCGGCGCGCTCGCCGAACCGAACCCGCAGCCCTACAACCGTGTGGTGGGGCGCGACGCCCACGCGCGCGGTGGCCTCTTCAAGACTATAAGGATAGGGCAGCGCCTGCTGTTCGAGATCCCGCGTAACCAGCTCGACAAGGACCAACTGCTCGTCACCGAGATCGCGAAGAACGTGCTTGGCGCCGGGTACGGCGGCCAGGCGGTGAGCAACCGCGTGTATCGCTGGGAACTGCGCGACAACCGCGTGTACCTCCGCAGTGTAAGCTACGAGGCGATCGCCGACCGCAACACGACGGAGTACCGCGCGGTGCAGGACGCGAACGTGAACCCGGTGGTCGCGGTGTTCAACGTCGACGCGTACGGGCCCGACAGCTCGATGATCGTCGACGTCACGCGGCTGTTCACGCAGCCGCCCGCCGAGTTGGGTCCGGGCGGACGGATCCCCGGCACGGTCGACGCGCAGCGCTCGTGGATCGAGAGCGCGACGCCGTTCGTCGACAACGTCAACGTGTACGCGACCCTGACGTTCGCGCAGAACGCGGCGGCGCTCGGCGGACGCGGCGCGCCCGCGCCGGCCCCCGGCGGGCGTGGCGGCGCGCCCACCAACACCAACCCGTCGAACACGGTCGTCATGTCGTGGAGCTTCCACCGCCTCCCCGACGTGCCGATGCAGCCGCGCTACTGCGACGACCGCGTCGGCTACTTCATGATGCGGACGACGGACTACACCGACGTCAACGACAAGGTGAACGCGAAGTGCTTCATCACCCGCTACCGCCTCGTGAAGAAGGATCCCTCGGCGGCGCTCTCGGAGCCGGTGAAGCCGATCGTGTACTACATCGACCCCGCCACGCCGAAGAAGTGGGTGCCGTGGTTCAAGAAGGCGATCGAGGATTGGCAACCCGCCTTCGAGGCCGCCGGCTTCAAGAACGCGATCATCGCCAAGGAAGCGCCCGACGACCCCGACTGGTCGCCCGAGGACGCGCGCTACTCCGTGGTGCGGTGGCTCCCCTCGACCACCGAGAACGCGAGCGGCCCCAACGTGCACGACCCGCGCTCGGGCGAGATCCTGAACGCGCACATCCAGTTCTACCAGAACGTGCAGCGGTTGCAGCTCAGCTGGTACTTCACGCAGGCCGCCGCCGTCGACCCGCGCGCGCGGAAGTTCCCCTTCCCCGACTCGCTGATGGGGCGCCTGCTCGAGTACGTGCTCGCCCACGAGGTGGGGCACACGCTCGGCTTCCAGCACAACATGAAGGCGAGCAGCCTCTATCCCACCGATTCGCTGCGCAGCGCGAGCTTCCTCCGGCAGTGGGGACACACGCCCACGCTCATGGACTACTCGCGCTTCAATTATCTCGTGCAGCCCGAGGACAACGTGCCGGTGGAGCTGCTCACGCCGGTGATCGGCCCCTACGACAAGTGGGCGACGATGTGGGGATACAAGCCGATCCCCGACGCGAACAGCCCCGAGGCCGAGCGCGCGACACTCGACGCCTGGGCGCGCGAGCAGGACACGAAGCCCTGGCTGCGCTTCTCGACGCAGGGGCAGGCCGGCTCCGATCCGGGTGACGAGACCGAGGCGGTCGGCGACCAGGACGCCGTGAAGGCCACCGGCTGGGGACTCAAGAACATCAAGCGGGAGATGGCGTACCTGATCCCGGCGACGGTCAACCCGACCGAACCGTACGACGATCTCGACGACCTCTACGGCCGGCTCATCGGGCAGTGGCGCACCGAGCTCACGCACGTGACGAACGTCGTCGGCGGCGCCGAGTCGCAGGAGAAGTACGGGAGCCAGCAGGGGGTGCGGTTCACGCCGGTCGGGAAGGCGCGCCAGCAGGCGGCCGTGAAGTTCCTGAACGAGAACGCGTTCGCCACGCCGACGTACTTCCTCGACGAGAACATCCTGCGGCGCATCGAGCCGGCGGGCGCGGTGGCGCGCATCGTCAACGCGCAGGGCGCGATCCTCAACTCGCTCCTGCAGAACAACCGCCTGTTGCGCGTGGCGGAGTACGACGGCGCCGCGAAGGGCACCGGCTACTCGGTGGGCGACCTGCTCGACGACCTGCACCAGGGGATCTTCAGCGAGATGGCGAAGGGAGAGAAGGTCGACGTCTACCGGCGCGGGCTGCAGCGCGCCTACGTCGAAGCCCTCAACGCCAAGCTCAACCCGCCGCCGGCCACGGCCACGGCGGGCCGCTTCGGTGGCGCCGGGGCCGGACGGCCGGTCGCGCCGGTGCTCGACCAGAAGTTGTCCGACATCAATCCCGCCGTGCGCGCCGACCTGCGGGCGCTCGACGCGGAGCTGAAGGGCGCCGAGGGGAAGATCGCCGACAAGGTGACGAAGGCGCACGTCGCCGACCTCCGGCATCGCATCGCCGACGCTCTCAAGGGCAAGTCGGGCAAGGACGACGGCGAGGAGTGACCGCGCCGGTGTGACTCGATGGACGAACAGGGGCCGGTCGCCGAAAGGCGGCCGGCCCCTGTGTCGTTCCGTCCCGCACTATGCGGCCGCGGTGCCCGCCGCGCTGGCGCGCTGCATCGGCAAGAGGATGTCGAAGCGCGTCCCTTCGCTCGACGACGAGGCGACGATGGCATCGCCTCCGGCCTCGCGCACGATGCGCTGCACGGTGGCGAGCCCGAGTCCGCTCCCCGCGCCCTGCTTGGTGGTGTAGAACGGCTCGAAGATGTGCGGGCGAACGTCGCCCGGGATCCCGGCGCCCGTGTCGGTGACGCTGATGCACACGTAGTGCCCGCCGGCGAGCGGCGTCCCGTCGGTGCCACGCGTCGCGAGCCGGAGGGCGTCCCCCACCGCGATCGTCACGCGCCCTCCCGCCGGCATCGCGTCGCGTGCGTTCACGACGAGGTTCATCAGCACCTGGTCGAAGCGCGTCGGATCGATCGAGACGAGGAGTCCCTCACGCGCGACGTCGAGTCCGAGCTCGACGCGCACCCCGCCCAGCCGGCGGAGCAGTTCGACGGTCTCGCGCAACCGGGCGCCGGCGTCGAACGTGGCGGCGCCCTCCTCCTTGCGGCGGGCGAACGACACGAGCTGACGGATGAGGTCGCCGGCGCGGGCGACCGCCGACTCCATCAGCCGGAAATCCTCCTGCACGTCGTCGGAGAGCGCGATGCGGTGCTTGATCGAGTCGAGACCGCCCATGACGACGGTGAGCACGTTGTTGAAGTCGTGCGCGACGCCGCTGGCGAGACGGCCCAGGCTCTCGAAGCGGCGCGTGTCGAGCAGCCGCGCCTCGGCGTCGCGCAGTTGCGCTTCCTGCGCGATGACGGCGCTCCGCTCCTCGCTGAGCGCGATGACGACGATCAGGATACCGGTCACCAACGACTGCGTCACTTGCCCCACCGCGATCGGCGCGAGCGACTGTACCGTCTGCTCACGCAGCTCGATCCCGTTCCGCAGCAGCCAGATGAGCGCGATGCGCACCGCGATGAGAGCCACCGCCACGGCGAGAAGCCGGAGCAGAAGCCGGTTCTCCGACGCGCCCCGGCTGCGGCGCCACGCGTGGACCGCGACGAAAAGCGACACCACCGTGACGAACAGCGGCTGCGCGAAGTAGAACGCCGTCCTGCCGCTGACGACGCCGGCCAGCACGCCGCCCCCAGCGAGCATCGCGCCGAGTATCCACGGCCAGCGCTGCCGGCGTGACGGCCAGCGCTCGTGCCGCACTCCCGCCAGGACGTCGGCGGCGTGCATCCACCACGGCGCCATCATCACGGCGGCGGCCAGGACGAGCGCGCTCACCGGCGCGAGCCACGGCGAATCCTTGTCGGCCGTGAGCGCGACGCTGCCGGCGAGGTCGGCGAAGATCGCGACCGACCAGATCGCCCAACCCACCATCAGCCCTCGCATCGCCGTGCGGCCGAACGACAGCACCACCCCCACCAGGGCGCAGAGGAGGATCAGCGCCATGGCGCTCTGGATCGTCCACGAGAGGACCTGGAGATTGTTGATGTCGATCGGCATGTCCCCGTGATACTACTGCGCGCCGCTCCGGCGCGCGCCCCCCGGCGCGCCCCCCGGCGCGGCCCCCGGCGCGGCCAGCGGCGCGGCCAGCGGCCGGATCGGCATGCCGCGTCCTCCATAGATGGACAAGCATGGACCGAAAAGAGCGCCCTCCCCGATTCCCGGGGAGGGCGCTCGTCGTCCGCGCCCCCCCCCCGGGGGGGGGGCGCGCCGTTCAGTTGACCGTGAAGACGCCGATGGCCGACCCGCAGGTCACGATCACGGACACGCTCCCCGTCCCGACACGCGTGATGAGCGCATCGCGCTTCGACGCGTCGGACGAGGTCTGGACGGAGACGAGATTCTGCACCAGCGGCGTCCACTGGAAGACGCAGCTGCTGGTGATGTCGGCGCCATAGGCGTTGAACGCCGTGGCTCGCACTTCGACGGCGGTGCTGTTGAGCTGCACCACGGCGGACGACGCGCATCCGCTTTGCGAGCGATCACACACCGTGACCTGGTCCGCCGCGCCGTTGGCGACCGTGATCGCGAGATCCTTGGTGAGCGAGCCCACCCACGCCGTCAGCGTGGCCGTGCCGGCGCTCTTGGCCGTCACCAATCCGGTCGACGAGACCGTCGCCACGGCGGGGTTGCTCACGGTCCAGGCCACGGTCGCCGAACTGCTCCCACTCGAGAGCGTCGCCGCATACTGCACCGACTGGCCGACGACGAGCGTGCTCGTCGGCGGCGTGACGGTGAGCGTCGCGCCGGACGAGCTCGTCCCGGTCGGATTCGGGCTCGTATCGGACAGACAGGCGCTGGTGAAGACGAGCAGCATCAGCGGCCACAACTTGCGCATCATCGGGCTCCTGGAGCGCATTCATCCGCCCGCGCGGCGGCAGGCAAGGTTACTAGACAGTGTATATAGATATGACGACGCGCGCCCCGGGGCCAGTCACGGCGACGCCGGCGCCTCGCGCGCCCGTCGCGCCCGGCTGGCGGGGGTGACGCGGTCCAGACAACTTCATTCCGCCGCGCCTTGGCCGCTCTGCCGAGGCGCTCGTGGCCGCTCACCCCCTCGGGAGCATCTCCCCATGTCGTTCTCGCTCAAGGTCAACGGAAAGTCCGTCACCGTCGACGTCCCTCCCGACATGCCGCTGCTCTGGGTGCTGCGCGACGTCCTCGACCTCAAGGGCACCAAGTACGGGTGCGGCATCGCGCAGTGTGGCGCGTGCACAGTGCACCTCAAGGGAGTGCCCGTCCGCTCCTGCTCCATGCCCATCTCCTCGATGCAGGGGATGGAGATCACGACCATCGAGGGGCTCTCGGCGGACGGCACGCACCCCGTGCAGCAGGCCTGGCAGGAGATCGACGTACCGCAATGCGGCTACTGCCAGGCGGGGCAGATCATGGTCGCCGCCTCGCTCGTCGCGCAGAAGAAGAACCCGTCCGACGCCGACATCGACGCGGCGATGACCAACATCTGCCGGTGCGGCACGTACAACCGCATCCGCAAGGCGGTGCATCGCGCGGCCGCCCTCGGCGGCGCCCCGGCCACGAAGGCGCATGGCGCCACCGACGACGAGCAGATGGAGGCCACCCGATGACGACGAGCGTGACCGTGGACCGCCGCGCCTTCCTGCGCGTGGTCGCCATCGCCGGGGGCGGGATGCTCTTCGGCTCGTATGTCCGCACCCTGAACGCGATGTCGCCGGATGCGTCGCCGGATGCGTCGCCGGACGGCTACACGTTCAACCCCTTCATCAAGATCACCCCGGACGGCAAGGTCACGATCATCGGGAAGAATCCCGAGGTCGGCCAGGGGATCAAGACCTCGCTGCCCATGGTCATCGCCGAGGAACTCGACGTCGACTGGAAGATGGTGACCGTCGAGCAGGCGATCAGCGACCAGCGGAAGTACGGCGTGCAGTTCGCCGGCGGCAGTCTCTCGACGCCGATGAACTACGAGGCGATGCGCGGCGTGGGCGCGGCGGCCCGCTGGATGCTCATCGCCGCCGCGGCGAAGACGTGGGGCGTCCCCGCAGGCGAGTGCACGACCTCGCACGGCACGGTACGGCACGCGTCGACCAAGCGCTCTCTCGCGTACGGCAAGTTGCTCGGCGCCGTCGCGACGATCACGCCTCCCGCGCTGCCGAAGGCGGCCGGTGGAACGGCCGAGGTCGCGACGGCGGCCGACGGCACGCCGGTGGCGCTCAAGGATCCGAAGTCGTTCCGCCTCCTCGGCACGCGCGTGCCGCAGGTGGACGACAAGCGCATCGTCACCGGCAAGCCGCTGTTCGGCATCGACGTGGTCGTGCCCGGCATGGCGCACGCCGTGTTCGAGAAGTGTCCGGTGTTCGGCGGCAAGGTCGTGAGTGCCAACCTCGATCGCATCAAGTCGATGCCGGGGGTGAAGGCGGCGTTCGTCGTCGACGGTGGCGCGGCGCTCGACGGCCTGCTGAGCGGCGTCGCGATCGTCGCCGATACGTGGTGGAACGCGCGCACCGCGCGCAACCAACTGCAGGTGCAGTGGAACGAAGGCCCGACGGCCACGCAGAGCAGCGAAGGGTACGCGAAGCGCGCCCTCGAACTGTCGGCGCTCCCGCCGGAGAAGGTCGTGCGGCGCGACGGCGACTTCGAAGGGGCGATGAAGGGGGCCGCCGCGACGGCCGAGGGCGCCTACTTCTACCCGTTCATCTCGCACGCGACGCTCGAACCGCAGAACTGCACCGCCCATTTCAAGGATGGCAAGCTGGAGATCTGGGCGCCCACGCAGATGCCGCAGCCGGGCCGCCAGCTCGTGTCGAAGACGATGGGGATCGCCGAGGACGACATCACGATCCACATGACGCGCATCGGCGGCGGTTTCGGCCGCCGGCTCAAGAACGATTACATGGTCGAAGCGGCGTGGATCGCGCGGCAGGCCGGCATGCCGGTGAAGCTGCTCTGGACGCGCGAAGACGACATGCATCACGACCACTACCGGCAAGCCGGATATTTCTGGCTCAAGGGTGGCGTGGATGCGAATGGCCGGCTCGTCGCGTGGCGCAATCACTTCATCATGGACAACGTCGCGGCGAACCAGTTCCCCGCCCGGTTCATCCCGCACTACGCGCTCGAGACGTCGGCGCTCCCGCATGGTGTGCCGACGGGCGCGCTGCGCGCGCCGGGGAGCAACGGCCTCGCCTTCGTCATCCAGTCGTTCATCGATGAACTCGCGCACGCGGCGGGCAAGGATCCGCTGCAGTTCCGCCTCGACCTCCTCAGCCAGCCGCTCCTGCCGGCGACGGGTCCCGCAGACCAGGGGATCATGGACCCGGAGCGGATGAAGGGGGTGCTCGAACTCGTCCGTGAGAAGTCGGGATGGGGCAAGAAGCTGCCGAAGGGCACGGGGATGGGGGTCGCCTTCCATTTCTCGCATCGCGGCTATTTCGCCGAGGTCGTGCAGGCGACGGTGGGCGCGAAGGGCGCGCTCAAGATCGACAAGGTGTGGGTCGCCGGCGACATCGGCCGGCAGATCGTGAACCAGAGCGGCGCCGAGAACCAGGGTCAGGGCGCGGCGATCGACGGCATCAGCGAGGCACTGGGCCAGGAGATCACGATCAGCGCCGGACGCGTGATGCAGAACAATTTCGACGCCTACCCGCTCGTCCGCATGGACAAGGCGCCTCCGGTGGAGGTGTTCTTCCTCATCACGGACAACCCGGTCACGGGACTCGGCGAGCCGGCGCTGCCGCCGGTCATCCCCGCGCTGTGCAACGCGATCTTCACGGTGACGGGGAAGCGCATCCGGTCGCTGCCGATCGGCAACCAACTGGCGGGCTGACGTGACGAAGAGGCGTGCGGCGGATGGCCCGCCGCACGCCGAAGCCTACCTGACGGCCGGCTGCCGCCACCGCTTGAGTCCCGGCAGGACGTCCGAGAGCACGGCGTGCGCCTCTTCCTCGGGCATGTGCTGCTGCCGGGCGAGGATGGCGACGCACCGGTTGAGCATCTGCTGCATCGTGACGCGCGGCTCGGTGAAGGAGCCGGCGGCGAAGCAGTAGTGGCAATAGTCGTTCACGCGGCAACCGGTCTCGTCGGTGCCGAAATCCTCCGGGCGGGTCATCGGCATCGCGCAGCTCTGGCAGAACGGGCCAAGATCGGACTGGTTCGGCATATGGTGCGGTCCCCACGATCGGATGAACGCGCGCCCGGAAAGCGCGTGTTCGATGTTGTGATGCGGGCGGCGCGCCGTCCGTCAGGGGGACGCTGATATCGTGTCGGCGGCATCGCTTCAGTCGCGCGCGGGCTCGTAACCCCTCGCGCGAGTGCGACACTGACGGTGGTGTCATCGCCGTGACAGGTGCGACGGCTACGATTGGATGGCGCGCAACCACGCCGCGACGACCATCCCCCCCTCCACTCACTGGCATGCAGTTTGGCGAGACCCTGCGGGTCGCACTCGACTCGCTCCGCCTCAACTTGATGCGATCGCTCCTCACGATGCTCGGCATCGTGATCGGCGTCGGCGCCGTGATCGCGATGACCGCGCTGGGGAACGGCGCGCAGCGCCGGGTGCAGGACCGCATCGCGTCGCTGGGCACGACGCTGCTCCAGATCGACGGCGCGCGCGTCTCCCAGGGTGGCGTCGCCGTCGCGAACCCGGTCCGCCTGACGGAGAAGGACGCGCAGTACCTCGCCGAGCGCTCCACGCTGCTCGACCTCATCGAGCCGCAGCAGGACCGGAACGTCCAGATCGTGTGGCACAACCAGAACACGAACACCCAGGTCACCGGGGCCGCCGCCAACTTCCTGCAGGTGCGGCGGTACGAGATCGACGTCGGCCGCATGTTCACGGCGCGTGAGGACGCGGCCCGCAAGCGGGTCGCCGTCCTCGGCGGTGACGTGATCGCCAACCTCAACATGCCGTCCGCCGACGCGGTGATCGGCGACTTCATCCGGATCGGCGGCTTCCAGTTCGAGATCGTGGGCGTGCTCAAGTCGAAGGGCGCTCAAGGCGGCTTCGGCGAGCCGGACGGCCAGATCGTCATCCCGTTCGAGACCGGACGGTTCCGGCTGTTCGGCACGCCGTACCTCAACGACCTGTTCGTCACGGCCGCCGACGAGCAGCATGTGAAGCAGGCGCTCGTCGAGACCGAGCAGCTGCTCCGCAAGGCGCACCACATCCGGGAGGACAAGCCCGACGATTTCCGCATCCGGTCGTCGGAGGAGTTCCTGACCACGCTCGGCGAGACGACGAACACGTTCCGGATCCTGCTGGGTGGCATCGCCGCGGTGTCGCTGCTGGTCGGCGGCATCGGCATCATGAACATCATGCTCGTCGTCGTCACCGAGCGCACCCGGGAGATCGGGATCCGCAAGGCACTGGGCGCGACGCGCCGGATCATCCTGACGCAGTTCCTCACGGAGGCGGTCGTCCTGTGCGTGCTCGGCGGCCTGCTCGGCGCGGCGACGGGCGTCGGCAGCGCGCTCGGCTTCCAGCGCTGGTTCGGCTGGACGACGAGCGTCGGCCTCGACGCGATCGGCATCGCCGTTACCTTCTCGGGCGCGATCGGCGTGCTGTTCGGCGTGTGGCCGGCGATGCGCGCGGCGCGGCTCGACCCGATCGAGGCACTGCGCTTCGAGTGAAGGGCGCGTCAGCCGCTCAGTAGGCTGACGTCGCCGCGACGAGAAGCCATGCGCAAGACGCCGCGCGGCGGGCCTTCGCCCGGGTTGCCTTCGGACGCGCCCACGGCGCATCATGCGGTGACGTCCCATCACCGCCACGCCACGACGATGAGAAAAGTCGCGCTCCCCCTGCTCCTCTGCTGCGCCCTGGTCGCGACCGGTCTCTGGGCGCGGCGCGCCGCCGCGCGCGCGTGGGACGCCCTCACGCGATACGACTCGCCCTACGCCCTCGACAACGGGCTCGCCCAGGCGCGGCCGCGTACCGCGCAGACGCGGCACGTCGTGCTGGTGCTCGTCGACGGCCTGCGCGACGATGCGTCGCGCGGCCTCCCCTTCCTCGACTCGCTGCGCGCCATCGGCGCGGACATCCACTCCCACGCGGGCACGCCCTCGCTGTCGCTCCCCGGACGCGCCACGCTCCTCACGGGCGCTTGGCAGGAAGTGCACGGACAGATGACGAACTTCTCTCCGCGGCCGGTCGCCGTCGGGCATCTGTTCGACGCCCTGCACCGCGCGGGGATGACGGGCGCGCTGGCCGCCGGCGCCGCCACGCATACGCTGTTCGGCACCGGACACCTCTCCGTGGTGCTCGCCTATCCGCACCATGGTGGCCCCGGCGCGCCGGACTTCTCCGCCTATGAGCGCGAACTGCACGACGCGGCCGCGAGCGCGCGCACGATGCTCGTGCGCGACCGCCCCAACTTCATGCAGATCGACCTCTCCATCACCGACGAGGCCGCGCACGCCTGGGGGGCGAACTCCGACGAGTACCGGCGCGCCGCGCGTCTCGCCGACGGCGAGATCCGCGCCATCGCGGCGACGCTCGACCTCTCGCAGGACGCGCTGGTCGTCACCGCCGACCACGGGCACCTCGACGTGGGCGGGCATGGAGGCTCCGAACCCGAAGTGCTCGACATCCCCTGGGTGATGGCGGGCCGCGGGATCGTCGCGGGCGCGCGCGCACGTGGTGAGCAGATCGACGTCGCGCCGACCCTCGCCGTGCTGCTCGGCGTCGAGATCCCCGCGATGGCCGAGGGGAAGCCGCTGCTCGACGCGCTCACGCTCTCCCCCGCCGAGCGCGCCGAGGCCTGGCGCGCGCTCGCGGCGCAGCGCGGCCGCTCGTACGCGCGGCTCTACCACGTGATCGGCCGCACCGACGCGCCACCACCCGATCCGGACGATGTCGTCACGATTCCGCCGATGACCGACTCGGCGCATATCGCGCATCTCGACGCGGCTGTCGCACGGTGGCGCGCGGCGCGCGAAGCGCGGGAGCGGAGTTCGCGCGTGCCGCTCGCCGCGGCGCTCGCCCTCCTCCCGCTCGGGCTCCTCGCCGTCGCCTGGCGAGCCGGCGCGGTGAGCGGCTCGGAGATCGGCCACGCCGCGCTCGGCACGGTGGTCGCCCTCGCCGTGTACGGCGTGTTCTTCCGCGCCGCTGGCCTTGGCTATTCGTTCAGCGACGTCAACGCCGAGGAGCGGCTCCCGGCCTTCTTCGGCCGCGCGATGGCGCTCGCCGTCGCCTGCGGCGCGGTGGGGGTCGCCGCCGCGACGTGGTGGCGCGTTCGCGGAGCGGAGCGGGCCGGCGCACTGGCGCTCGCGCGCCTCGGGCTCGGCGTCGCCGCGGGCACGGCGTACGCATTCGGCGTCGCGGCGCTCGCCACCCACGCGCGGTACGGCGTCGTGATGCACTGGGAGGTGCCGAACGTGTTCTGGGGGTTCGGCTTCTACCTCGACACCCTCTCTCTGATGGCGGTGGCGTTCATGGCGCCCGTGCTCGCCCTGCTCGCGGTGGGACTCGGTCGGCTGCGCCCCGCGACGTGACGCGGCCCCTCCGGCGGAATGCCGGAAGGGCCGCGTCGAGCACCCTGGGCGCGTACGCTGCCGCGCGTACGCTGCCGCGCGTCACCGCCCGCTTACGTCGCCGGCGTGAATCCGGAGAAGGTGAACCGGTAACTCTGCTGCGCCGCGTCGTACTCCGCGTGGAACTTCGACGGGTGCACCCCGGTCAGCCCCGGCACCGCCGCGATCGGCAGGTCGAACGACTTCTTCTCCATCAGCATCGCCTTGGTGATCATCGGCTCGATGAACACCGGCTTCGCCTTGAAGTAGCCGATCACCATGTCGCCCCTGAACGGCGTCTTGCCCGCGACCTCGTCGGCGGGAAGCGCGTGCATCCCCATCTCCGGCACACAGATGCCGACGAGCGCGCTCACGCCCATCATCTTCGCCATGTCCGGCGGCAACGGCTCGTCGTGCAGCTCGTAGCCGGCGGGCAGCGTCGCGGGCTTGCTCGTGTCGACGCAGTCGATCGCCATCCGCTCGGCGTTCGGCACCCGATAGAAGTGGAAGTCGAAGTGCGGCTGCATGAAAGGCGCCGGCGCGTGGCCGCTCGCCTCCCAGTACATCGTGAAGTGCGTGAATCCGCTGCCTTGCCGCGCCGCTTCGGGGATGTCGAGCACCGTCTCAGGGACGGGCGGCCATTTCATCTCCCCTTCGGTCGACGGGGCGTTCTCGATGCTCGCCATCGCGACCGTGGCACCCATCTCGACGGGATCGGCACCCTGCATCTTCGCCCAGGTGCACACCTGTCCCTTGTAGACATCGGCGCACGGCCCCTTCACCTCGGCCAGCTCGGGGGTCTTGGCGCATGCGGCGATGGTACAGCAGAGCACGACCACTGATAGTGCACGTACCGGGTGGGGCATGTGCGACTCCGGTTGGGGGGATCCACTTCCACACGACTCGGTGTTCGGCGCGTGTGTCCGCCGTCTCGCTGGAACGCGTCACGGCGGGCCGAGGCGCCCGCCGTGACGTCCATCCACTCACTTCACCGGCTTCGGCATCGGGGGATACAGCCCCGCCTCCGCCAGCTGCTTCACGAACGCGGTGAACCGCGACACGAGGGCGTTGGTCTCGTCGACCGCGGCGGGCACTTCCGTGCGCAGCTCGCCGAGGATGCGGAGGTCCTGCGTGCTCGCGCCGGTGAGGAAACCCGAGAGGTTGTCGGCCACGCCGCCGAGCTTGAACGGCAGCACCGCGCGGAACAGCTCCGCCGTGAACTCCACCTCCTCGCCTTCGTCCTGGATGAAGAACTTCTTCTTGAGCGGCGCGAGCTGCTTGCCCAGCGAGTCGAGCGTCGCACGGTACGACGCCGGCACCTTCGTCGAGTCGGCGAGTTCCTTCTTGATCGCCGCGAGCTGCGTATTCACCTGCCGCGCCGCCTTCACCGCGGCCGTCAGCCGCCCGTTGAGGGCGTGCAGTTCCTGCTGGAGGGCGAAGTTCGCGCGGCGGTCGGCCATGCTGATCTGCGACTCCGGGTCGGCGCGCACGGTGACGGTCGTCGCGCCGACGGACTTGCCGTTGGCGTACACCGTCGCGGTGTAGTCGCCGGGGAGCACGAGCGGTCCGTCGCGCCCGGGGCCGAACCCTTCGCCGCCCGTCGCCGGCTTGTCCTCGGGGAGCGGCTCCACGCGCAGGTCCCACTTCGCGAGGTTGAGTCCCGCCGCCGGCCGCGTCGCCTTGGCCGTGTCACCCTTCAGCTCGCGCACCTTGGCGCCGGCGGCGTCGGTGATGACGATGCGCACGCTGTCGGGCTTGCTCTTGAGCGCATACGTGACGAACGCCGCCATCGGCGGATTCTCGCCCAGGAAGAGCATGTCGCCCTGGAAGCCCCGCTCCTGGTCGGTGGTCGGGAGCCGCAGGGTCGCCGGGCGGCCCGGGTAGACGAAGTCGCCCGTCGCCTGCGCCTTGGCGGCCAGCTGGAACGGCGTCATGTCGTCGAGGATCCAGATCGCGCGTCCGTGCGTCGCGAGGATCATCGCGTTGTCGCGCGAGTGCTGCGTGATCTCGTAGACCGGTACGGTCGGCAGGTTCGCCCGTACCCTGGTCCAGGCGCGCCCGCGGTCGATGGAGACCCAGAGTCCCGTCTCCGTGCCGACGTACAGCACGTCGGCGTTGCGCTGGTCCTCGGTGACCGTGCGCACCACCTCGCCCTTGGGGAGGTTCGCGGCGATCGACTTGAACGAGGCGCCGAAGTCGGTGCTCGTGTAGAGATAGGTGCCGTAGTCGCCGCTGCGGTGCGCGTCGAACGAGACGTACACCGTCCCTTCGGCGAACCGCGACGGCTCGACCTTCGAGACGTACGCGAACTTCGGCGCGCCCGGGATCTTCGGCGTGACGTTCGTCCAGTTCGCGCCACCGTCCTTCGAGACGTGCACGAGGCCGTCGTCGGAGCCCGTCCACAGCACGCCGGCGCGCACCCACGACTCGGCGATCGTGAACAGCGACGCGTACGCCTCCACGCCGTCGTTCTTCGCGATCTTGATGTCCTTCCCCTTCAGCCCCATGAGCTCGACGGTGTCGCGGTCGAGCCCCGTCGTGAGGTCGGGACTGATGGCCGTCCACGAGTGGCCGCGGTCGGTCGACTTGAGGAGCTTGTTCGCGCCCACGTACACCGTCGCCGGGTCGGCGTGCGACAGCATCATCGGGGTGTCCCAGTTCCAGCGATATGGCTTCTCGCTCGCCGGCGCCTCGGGACGGATGCTCTTGCTCTCGTTCGTCACCTTGTCGATGCGGCCCATGAAGCCGTCCTGCGACTCGGAGAAGACGATGCGGTGGTTGGTCGGGTCGATGAGGCTCACGAACCCGTCGCCGCCGACCACCGAGAGCCACGCGTCGTTGCCGATGCCGAAGGTCGAGCGCGTCGCGCTCGGGCCGCACCACGAATTGTTGTCCTGCAGGCCGCCGCAGACGTTGTACGGCTCCTGCATGTCGTAGCCCACGTGGTAGAACTGCCCCACGGGGAGATGGGGGAGCCACATCCAGTGCTTCCCCTTGTCGTACGTGATCCCCACGCCGCCGTCGCCACCGATCATCATGTGGTCGCCGTCGTGCGGGTTCACCCACATCGCGTGCAGGTCGACGTGGATCGTGTTCGCGCCGTCGGAGCGGAACGTCTTGCCGCCGTCATCGGAGAGCTGGAGCGGCGTCGCCGGCAGGTACACGCGCAGGTCGTTGTCGGGATCGACGCGGATGATGCCGAAGTACATCGGCCGCATGTTGGTGCCGCCCATCTTGCGCCACGTCACCCCCGCGTCGTCGGAGCGATAGACGCCGCCCTGCTTCTCGTGCTCGACGCGCGCGAAGACGACGCTCGGATCCTTGTGCCACACCTCGAGTCCGATGCGCCCCATCGGCCCCTCGGGCAGCCCCTTCGACAGCCGCGTCCACGTGCGCCCGGCGTCGGTGGACTTCCAGATGCCGCTGCTGGGGCCGCCGCCGTTCATCCCCCAGCTCGCGCGGCGCCGCTGGTAGGTCGCCGCGTAGAGCGTCTTGTCGTTCGTCGGGTCCATCACGAGCGCGGTGCCGCCGGCGTCGGGGCCGGCGTCGAGCACCTTGGCCCACGTGAGCCCACCGTCGGTCGTCTTGTAGATGCCGCGGTCGCCGCCGCCCTTCCAGAGGTCGCCGAGCGCCGCGACGTAGACGACGTCGTGGTCGACCGGATCGATGACGATGCGCGCGATCTGCTTCGAGTCGCGGAGCCCCATGTTCTTCCAGCTCTTGCCGCCGTCGGTGGACTTGTAGACGCCGTCCCCCCAGCTCGAGCTCTGCCGGTTGTTGTTCTCTCCCGTGCCGACCCACACGAGGTTCGGGTCGTCGGCAGGGATCGTCACCGCGCCGATCGACGCCATGCTCGACGAGTCGAACACCGAGGTGAGCGACATGCCGCCGTTCGTCGTCTTCCAGAGGCCGCCGGTCGCGGCGGCGATGTAGAAGATGCGCGGATCGCGCTCGAGCACGGCGAAGTCGTCGATGCGCCCGCTCATCACGGCGGGACCGATCGAGCGGAAGTGGAGCCGGTCGAAGGGGCCGCCCGGCGGCGCGGAATCGGCGGCGGACGCCGGCTTGGGCTGCGGTCGCGCCGCGAAGGGAAGAGTGAGCGCGAGCGCGGTGAGCGCGATGATGGATCGACGGACGGGCACCGGGTACCTCCGGGGGAAGAACGACCTGCGCGGACGGGAGACGCCCCGCACCGGGCGCGCCCCGGCGCAGAAACAACGCCGTGCGAGGGAGCGGCGCAAGGCGGCCGCGCCCGCGAACGACGAAGGCCCCGCCGCATCGAGCGGCGGGGCCTTCGCGGATCCGTGCCACGACCGGACGACGCCGGTCGCGTGCCGAGTTCAATCCTCCGGCGCGGCCACCACCGTCTTCGGCCGTCCGGGCCGCGAGAAATGATGGCGTGCTTCCACCGGGCGCGCGCGCACGACGAGCAGGTTGTCGTAGTACGCCGCGATCCGCTTCTGGACGTTCTTCTGCGTGTCGCTGTCGGCGACTTCGAACGGCGCATAGCGCTGCTGGTCCGACGACACCGCGAACCACCACCACCAGCCGGCCGGCGCCGCGGTGCGCCGCTCCACCGTGCACACGAACGTGCGGCCGTCGTGATCGAACGTGAAACCCTGAAGCATCAGTGCGTCTCCGCGGAAGGTGAAGCCGACAGAGGGCCGGCCCGACCGAATGGTCAGGCCGGCCCTCTGTGGTCAGTCAGTGGTTACTGGCCGAGCTTCGTCACGTTCTCCGCGGCGGGGCCCTTCTGGCCCTGCACCACGTCGAACTCGACGCGCTCGCCTTCGGCGAGCGACTTGAAGCCCGAGCCCTGGATCGCCGAGTGATGCACGAAGCAATCCTTGGCGCCGCCTTCGGGCGTGATGAACCCGAAGCCCTTCGCATCATTGAACCACTTGACCGTTCCCGTCGTACGCATTGCAAACTCCTCACGTGTTGTGTAGTCGTCGGAGTCCGGCAAGCCGTACGTCCGCAGACGCCTGACCAACAAAAAAGGGCCAACGCAAGAGCGATGGCCCTGGTCAGTCGGACACCCACGCCCTGTGCGCGGGCACCCTAGCATGAATAATGGCATGCCCCGGGCCGAAACGCCAGCCCCCCGGCCGAATCCGGCCACCGGGGCTGGGGTTCCCCTCTCGGGTGACCGCCGCGTTTGGGCACCGGCGACCGGGACCCTTGGTCGACCCGGTCGCGCGGTGCCCTCGGTGCCGTTCCGTTCTTCGACGTACTACCGACGGGCTTCCACGAGCGGCAATTCCACGTAACTCGCCTGCCCGGGCGCGTGGAACACGCGCTGCACCGCCTTCCGGTAGTCGCCCGGCTTGGCCCAGAAGATGTTCGGCACGAACGTCTGCGGGTTGCGGTCATACAGCGGGAACCAGCTCGACTGCACCTGCACCATGATGCGATGTCCGGGCAGGAACACGTGGTTCGCCGTGGGCAACGCGAAGCGGTAGGTGAGCGCGGCGTTCGCCTCGATCGGCTTCGGGGCCGCGAAGCTCTCGCGATAGCGCCCGCGGAAGATGTCGGCGGCCACCATCAGTTGGTATCCGCCGAGCGTGGGCTGCGCCGCGACCTCGTCGGGATACACGTCGATCAGTTTCACCACCCAGTCGGCGTCGGTGCCGCTCGTCGACGCGACGAGGTTCGCGACGGCCTGGCCGCTGATCTTCACCGGCTCTGCCAGCACCGCCGACGTGAAGGTGAGCACGTCGGTGCGCCCCGACGCCTCGCGCTGGTCGTCGACGAGCCAGCGCGGCCAGCTGTGTACCTCGTCGTAGCCGGTGGGGAGCGTCGGGCGCGCGCGGAACGGCACGGGCTTCGCCGGATCGGACACGTACTCGTCGTACGCGGCGTCGCCCGCCTTGGGGGCGGCGAAACCGAGCGCGTCGCCGGCCTGCAGAAAGAGCGGCGTCGGCTTGATCGCGCAGCCGGTCGCGCAGCCGGCGGGCCACGACGGCAGGCGGCGCCAGGCGTTCGTCCCCGTCTCGAACGCCGTCACCGGCGCGACGTCCGCCATCGGCGCGTCATCCTTGAGATAATGGTCGAGGAACGGCCGCAGCACCTCGCGCTGGAAGGTGAGCGACGTGTTGCTCTCGAACCTGATCGGCCCGAGCGCGCTGCCGTCCATGATCTCCTGCCCGTGATGCCAGGGACCCATGACGAGGAACACCTTGTCGTTGTTCACGTCCTTCGGCTTGAGCGCCTTGTAGACGGCGATCGCGCCGTAGATGTCCTCCTGGTCCCAGAGGCTGTGGACGAGCATCACCGGGATGGCGAGCGGCTGCGCGGCGAGGACCTTGTCCATCGCCTGGTCCTGCCAGAAGGCGTCGTACGACGGATGCGCGAGGATCTTCTGCCAGAAGCCGACCTGCTCGAGGCCGCGCTGTCGGCCGAGCTCACCCGCCGAGCCGGCACGGAGGAACATGTCGTAGTCGTCCCAGTTCGTGCTCCACCACTTGGCGGAGTTGTCGCGCGTGCCGGCCTGCTCGTAGATGTACGGCATGTTCTGCTCGCGGAACGCGCCGTTGTGGAACCAGTCGTCGCCCATCCAGCCGTCGACCATCGGGTTCATCGGCACGCTCACCTTGAGCGCGGGGTGCGGGTTCACGAGCGCCATGAGCGGCGTGAAGCCGTCGTACGAGATGCCGAGGATGCCGACCTTGCCGTTCGACTCGGGGACGTTCTTCACGAGCCAGTCGATGGTGTCCCAGGTGTCGGTCGCGTGGTCGACGTTGGTCGGGTTCTGTGGGCCCCTCAGCGGGCGGTTCATCACGTAATCGCCTTCGGAGCCGTACTTGCCGCGCACGTCCTGCACCACGCGGATGTACCCGCCGCCGATGATCACGTCGAGCGCGTTGTCGTAGCCGTCGAGCGCCGAGGCGAGATGCGCGCTGTTCGCGTGCGTCGTGAGCTCGGTGGCGTTGTACGGTGTGCGCGTGAGGAGCATAGGGGCGTGGTGGGCGCCCTTCGGCACGAGGATCACGGTGTGGAGCTTCACGCCGTCGCGCATCGGGATCATGACGTCGCGGCGTTCGTGGTCGAAGCCGGCGTTGGTCGGGACGAGCTTGGCCGGGGTCTCGCTGGGTAGGGTGCGCACCTGGGCGGCGAGTGGCGCGGCCGACACGGCGGCGGCCGCAATGGCGGCGATGGTGAGCGCGCGGAAACGGCGAGGGGATGACGGCACGGACGACTCCTGGGCGGGTCGGAGGACGGACGGGCGCGCCGCCGACCCGACTCGGGGCGCCGGCGGCACACGGTCAAGTTGTCGGCGGGCGCGCGGAGCCGCCAGCGCGGTGTCTGTAATGCTACCGTCAGAAAGCGCGCGTAGCATCATAGGTTGTCGTGGTTCGCCGGACCGCTCCGTCCCGCCTTCTCCGTGAGGTTCGCATGACCCGCCGATCGATCGCCGCCTGTGTCATCCTCGCCGCCGCCGTCGCCGCGCCCGGCGCGGCGCGCGCGCAGACGTTCACCGTGCAGAAGTGGAACATCGGCGGCGAGGGAGGCACCGACTACCTCACCGCCGAGCCCGGGACCGGACGCGTGTTCGTGTCGCGCGGCATGCACGTGATGGTCGTCGACGGCGCCTCCGGCAAGGTGCTGGGCGACATCCCCGACACGCCGCGCACGCACGGCATCGCGCTCGCCGCGAAGAGCGGCCACGGCTTCACGACGAACGGCGGCGATTCGACGGTCACGATGTTCGACCTCAAGTCCCTCGCCGTCATCAAGAAGATCAAGGTCCCGGCGGGCGGCCTCGACGGCATCATGTACGACGAGCACGATGGCCTCGTGATCCTCACGAACCACAGCCGGCCGATCGGCACGCTCACCGCGATCGACCCGGTGAGCGGCGAGATCAAGGGGCAGGTGGAGCTCGAGGACAACGCCCCCGAGGGCGCGGCCGCCGACGGCAACGGGCGGGTCTTCGTGAACAACGAGAGCAAGCACACCATCCAGGTGATCGACGTGAAGTCGATGAAGGCGGTCGCGAGCTGGCCGGCCGCGCCGTGCGAAGGGCCGACGGGGATCGCCTACGACGCGAAGAGCCAGCGCATCTTCTCGGGGTGCGGCAAGACGTCGGTCGTGATCGACGCGACGTCGGGGAAGGTCGTGGCGACGGTGGCGAACGGCGAAGGCGTCGACGCGCTGGGCTACGACGCGAGCGAGAAGCTCATCTACATCCCCGCCGGACGCTCGGGCAACGTGACGGTCGTGCGCCAGGACGCGCCCGACACGTACACGACCGTGGCGACGGTCACGACGATGATGGGGGCGAAGACGATCGCGGTCGATCCGGTGCGCCACATGGCGTACCTGTTCACGCCCGAGTTCGGACCCGCGCCGGCGCCGGCGCCGGGCGCGGCGGCACCACCTCCGGGTGGACGCGGCGGCCCGCGGGGCCCGATGATCGCGGCGTGGTTCATCGCCATCAAGCACTAGGCAACGCCACCCGCGGCTTCCGTATCGGGGGGCGACGGCGCAGTTTGAAGGACGCACCTCGCCCCTCGACCCCTTGCCTCCCGTGTCCGACTCCGTTCTCCGCTGCCCCGGCTGCGGAGCCCCCGCCGCAGCCGACGCCGCGACGTGCGAGTATTGCGGCGCCGCGCTCGCGACCGTCACCTGCCCGTCCTGTTTCGCTCCGATGTTCGCGGGAAGCCGGTTCTGCCCGCGGTGCGGCGCCGAGGCGACGCGCGAACAGGTCGACGACGGAGTCACGCTCTCGTGCCCGCGCTGCGACGAACCACTGCAGGGACTGAAGCTCGGCGCCACGACGGTGCACGAGTGCGGCGCCTGCGGCGGCCTCTGGATGGCACCCGACGCGTTGCAGCGGTTGTGCGACGCGAGAGAGGAACACGCGGGCGTCGTCGCGACACTGGCCGCCCACGCACCGACGGCGACCGCGTCGCCCGACACCGTGCGCTACATCCCGTGCCCGCGCTGCCGGAAGCTCATGAACCGCGTGAATTTCGCGCACTCGTCGGGCGTCGTGATGGACGTGTGCAAGACCGACGGCGTGTGGCTCGACCGCGGCGAGCTGCAGCGCATCGTCGATTTCGTCGAGCATGGCGGCCTCGAGACGGCGCGCGAGCACGAGAAGGAGCAGCTCGCCGACGAACGGCGGCGGCTCGATGCGGCGCGGGCGGCATCGGCGGCATCGGCCGCCTCGCTGAGCGACCTGCAGAGTGCCGCCATCGGCGCGCGGCTGCGCACCACCGCCGACACGCCGGTCGAACGCCTGTTCCAGGACGCCCTCGGCCTGTTCCTCCGGCCGTGAGCATGCTATCCATCCGCTGGACTTCCCAGACGAGGCGGCCATGACGCTGCGCGACCTGATCGGTGGTGAGTTGATCGATGTCATCGAGTGGATCGAGGACTCGCCCGACGCGATGGTGTGGCGGTTCACCCGCCCGCAGAACGAGATCAAGAACGGCGCGCAGCTGATCGTGCGCCCCGGCCAGGTGGCGGTGTTCGTCGACCAGGGGACGGTCGCCGACGTGTTCCAGCCGGGCCGCCATGAGCTCACGACGAGCAACCTCCCGGTGCTGTCGAAGTTGCGCGGCTGGAAGTACGGCTTCGAGAGTCCGTTCAAGGCCGACGTCACGTTCGTGAGCACGCGGCAGTTCCCGAGCCACAAGTGGGGAACGAAGACGCCGGTGATGGTGAACGACCGGCAGCTCGGCGCGGTGCGGCTGCGCGCATACGGCACCTTCATCGTGCGCGTGCACGACGCGCGTATGTTCGTGACGCAGCTCGTGGGAGCGAACGCCGGTTTCGAGATCGAGCAGATCGCCGACCAGATCCGCGACATGATCGTGGGGCGGTTCGCCGAGCAGCTCGGGGAGGATCAGACGCCGATCCTCGAGTTGGCGTCGCGCTATTCGGAGATCGGCGACAAGGCGGCGACGCGGCTCGCCCCCGACCTCGTGCCGCTCGGACTCGAGCTCACGCGGCTCGTGGTGGAGAGCATCGCCCTGCCGGACGAAGTCGCGGCGACGCTCGACCAGAAGACGCGCATCGGACTCATCGGCGACGTCAGCGCGTACGCCGCGCTGCAGGCCGCCGACGCGATCCGCGACGCGGCGCGCAATCCGGGCACGGGGGGCGCCGGGGCGGCGGTCGGCGTGGGCATCGCGATGGCCGGCCAGTTGGCGAACGCGGGCGCGAACGCGCTCCACCCGAATCCGGCCGCGCCCGCGGCGGGGACGCCGCCGGCCATACCCACGCCACCGCCGATCCCGCAGACGCCGCAGTTCTTCGTCGCGGTCGCCGGGGCGCCCAAGGGCCCGTTCGACGTCGCGACGTTGCGGGCCAGCGTCGCCGACAAGTCGCTCACGCCGGAGACGCTCGTGTGGCGGGACGGGATGGCGCAGTGGGCGGCGGCGGGGAGCGTGCCGGAACTCTCGGCGTTGTTCAGATAACCACCGTCACCGCAGTCGCCGGGCGGTGAGTTAGAACCGGTTAGCATTTCTCCCTACAACCATATGGTAGTATGGCCGATGCCGCGCCGTGTGCTGGCGTGGCATCGTGCTTCCGTGACGCCGTGAGCTGTTATCAACCCTCACACGGCGCACGGAGGGACTGTGCAACGCATCGTGATCCTCGGTGGCGGGACGGCGGGCACCATCATGGCGAACCGCCTCGCCCACCTGCACCGGCCGGCGCTCCGTGCCGGCACCATGGAGCTGACCGTCGTCGACCGCGACGATCCGCATCTCTATCAGCCAGGGCTGCTCTTCCTCCCCTTTGGTCAATACACCCCGGCCGAGCTGACCAAGCCACGGCAGCGGTTCCTGCCACCGAGCGCGCGCTACGTGCGCTCCGACATCGACCGCCTCGACATCGCCGGCAAGGCGGTGCTGCTGACTGACGGCCGCCGACTGCCCTACGACGTGCTCGTGATCGCCACCGGGACGCACGTCGCGCCCGAGGAGACCGAAGGGATGCTCGGCCCGGGATGGCGCGAGAAGGTGTTCGACTTCTACACCCTCGAGGGCGCGATGGCGCTGCGCGACGCGCTCGCGAAGTTCGACGGCGGCCGGCTGGTGGTCAGCATCGCCGAGATGCCCATCAAGTGCCCGGTCGCGCCACTCGAGTTCGCCTTCCTCGCCGATGCGTATTTCGCGGAACGCGGCATCCGGGACCAGGTCGACATCCAATTCGTGACGCCGCTCGACGGCTGCTTCACGAAGCCGGTGGCGACGAAGGAACTGAAGCACCTGCTCGACGAGAAGCGGATCAATCTCGTGCTCGAGTTCAACACGGCGCGCATCGACGGCGCGGCCGGCGTGATCCATTCGTACGACGAGCGCGAGGTGCCGTTCGACCTCCTCGTCTCGATCCCGGTGCACAAGGGCGCCGACTTCGTCGGCCGCACGCCCGGACTCGGCGACGAGCTCAACTTCGTCCTCACCGATCCGAAGACGCTGCAGAGCACCGCGGCGCCCGAGATCTTCGTGGTCGGCGACGCGACGAACGTCCCGGCGTCGAAGGCCGGATCGGTCGCCCACTTCGAGGCCGAGCTGCTCGCGCCCAACGTGCAGCGGTTCCTCGCGGGGAAACCGTTGCAGCCCGACTTCGACGGTCACGCCAACTGCTTCATCGAGACAGGGCACGCGAAGGCGCTGCTCATTGATTTCAACTACGACGTCGAACCGCTCCCCGGCCACTTCCCGTTCGCGCTGGGGCCGATGTCGCTGCTCAAGGAGAGCCGGCTGAACCACCTCGGCAAGCTCGCCTTCCGCTGGGTCTACTGGAACCTGCTGCTGCCGGGCCGCGAGATCCCGTTCGTGGGCGCGCAGATGCAGATGCGCGGCAAGCGGCGTCCCGCCGCGCCGCGCCTACCCGCGGGCCGCTGAGCCCGCCGACCGGAGAGGATCCCCATGGCCACCGCCACGAACGTCTATCACACGCTGACCCTCGACGCCGAGGGCTTCCTGCAGAAGCCCGAGGAATGGACCGAGGACGTCGCCCGGGAGATCGCCGCCGAGCACGGCATCACGCTCACCGAGCGCCACTGGAAGGTCGTGAAGTTCATGCGCGACCGGTTCCTCACCACGGGCAGCGCCCCGACCATCCGGTCGCTCGGCAAGGAGTCGGGCGTCGAAGTGAAGGAACTCTACCAGCTCTTCCCGAAGGGACCCGCGAAACTCGCCGCCAAGATCGGCGGCATCCCCAAGCCGCACGGCTGCATCTGACCAGGACGCCAACATGACCAGTCCATTCGCCACCGGCGGCGCCAGCGTCGCCGACGCGCCGCAACCGATCACGAAAGTCAGCATCATCGTCAGCAAGGGTTCGCTCGAGGGGATCTACCCCGGGCTCATCATGGCCAACGGTGCCCGCATGGAGGGGATCGAAGCCAACCTCTTCTTCACCTTCTTCGGGATGGACGCCATCCACCGGAAGAACCAGCAGCACGTGAAGGTCGCGACGGTCGGCAACCCGGGGCTGCACATCCCGACGATGCTGGGCGGCTTGCCCGGCGTGTCGTCACTCGTCACGCACTTCATGGCGAAGGAGATGGAGCGGCTCGACATCCCGCCCATCCCGGAGTTCATCCAGCTCGTCGCCGACAGCGGCGCGCACCTGTACGCGTGCAAGGCATCGGTGGACATGTTCAAGCTCGAGAAGGGCGATTTCGTCGACTCGATCGACGACATCATCACGGTGGGGCAGTTCTACGAGATGGCGGCCGGCGGCCAGATCATCTTCACCTGAGCCACGATGCGCCCACGTGTCGCCCTGTTCGCCCTGTGCCTCGCCGCCACCGCGGCGCAGGCGCGGGCCCGGTGGCGCGTGACCAGTTCCCCCGCCGCGGATCGATGGTTCACGGCGATGGCGCGGCTCGCGCTCCCCACGCCGGGCGCGCTGGCGTACTACGAGCCGGCGGCCGCTCCTCCGCCCTGGCGCGCGCGCGTCGCGCGCACTCCGGCGTTCGAGGTGCTGCACTTCGTGCCGCTCTGGTATCCGAGCGGCACCGCGACGGACCTCACCGCGGCCGTCCGCGCCGCGGCGCTCGACCGCGCGGAGCCCACGCCCCGCGCGGCGTTCCTCGTCGCCGCGCTGCGCCGGTCGATCGCGCCGGCAGATCGCGCGGCCCTGTTGCGCGTGGCGGCTCTCGTCGACAGCGCGGAGGTGCCGGGGGTTCCGGCGACCCGTCTCGCCTCGCTGCAAGCCGTGTGGGATTCCGCGTACGCGCCGGCGCTGGCTCCGTACCTCGCATCGCGCCGCCTCGACGGCGGCGTGCTGTTCGTCTCCCCACCGCTCGGCGCCGAAGGGCGGATCTTCGAGGGTGTGCCCGCCGACCGCCACGACAACGTGCTCGCGGTGGGCGTGGCGCGCGGGAGCGCCGTCGACGAGGCGCCGTTGCTGGCCGCGGTGCGCGAAACGTGCGCGCCGCTCGTGACCGAACTGGCGGCCGACCATCGCGTGTGGCGCGACGATCCGGCGGCCGCCGGCCGCGCGACCGTGCGCTGCGGTGCGGCACTCCTCGACCGCGCCTTGCCGGCGCGATCGGCGGCCTACCGCGTGCTCTGGGCGTGGCACGCGGGGGCACGACGTTACACCGACGCCTTCCCGCCGAATGCCGCCGAGGACGCCGCGATCGACGCGGCACTGCGGCGCGCGTTCGCGGCTCACGATGTCCGTTAGGTCCCCTGTACCACTGGAGGCACCATGCAGTTGTCTTTCCGACGATCCATCCACCTGATCGCATTCTCCGCGCTCGTGGCCGCCACGCCCGGCACGGCGCGCGCCACCGACGGCCACTTCCTGCACGGCGTCGGCGCGATCAACTCGGCCTTGGGCGGTGCCGGTGTCGCCGCCAACTCGAGCCTGCTCGGCGCGTTCTTCGTCAATCCCGCCGGGCTCGCGAGCTTCAGCGGCACGCATCTCGAGATGGGATTCGAGCTCATGAAGCCCGAACGGAGCGTGTCGAGCAGCTACGGCAACATGAGTGGCAGCACCATGAGCGTGAGTGCGTTCACCCCCATTCCCGCCTTCGGCTGGAGCACCGAGTTGAGTGACGGCGTCGTGTTCGGCGTCGCCGGCCTCGGCATCGGCGGCTTCGGCGTCGACTATGCCGCCGATCCGTCGAATCCGATGATGATGCCACGGCCGTATGGGTTCGGGAGCGTCTACTCCAACTTCCAGCTCATGAAGATCGCCCCCGCGCTGGCGTGGAAGGCGAGCGACAAGCTGCGCCTCGGCGTCGCGCTGAACGTCGACTGGGCGTCGCTCGCCGTCGACCCGATGCCGACGGCCGCGCCGGCGGTGGATCCGGGTCCTGACGGAGTACCACGCACCGCCGACGATCGCGCGTACTACTCGAGCGCCGCGCACGCCGGCACCGCGTTCGGGTTCGGCGCGCAGATCGGCATGCAGTACCAGATGAACGACAAGTTCAGCGTCGGCGCGTCGTACACGAGCCCGCAGTTCTTCGGCGACTTCTCGTACAACGGCGTCTATGAAGACCCGTACCTCGCGAGCTACAATACGCCGCGCACCTTCAAGTTCCGCATGGATGCGCCGGCCGTGTACGCCGCCGGGCTCGCCTATGCGCCCACGACGGCGGTCCGCACGGCCCTCGACGTGAAGTACATGGGCTACAAGAGCACGAAGGGATTCGACCAGAGCGGCTACAACAGCGACGGCTCGGTGAAGGGGTTCGGCTGGAACGACATCCTGGTGGTGGCGGCGGGGCTCGAGTACGACGCGTCGCCGGAGTGGACGCTCCGCGGCGGCTACAACTACTCGGGCAATCCGATCCCGGACGCGCTCTCGATGTACAACATCCCGGCGCCGGCGATCGTGCAGCACCACGCGACGGTGGGCGTCGGCTACAAGCTGCGCCCCGGCGTGGAGATCAACGTCGCGGCCTACAAGGCGTTCGAGAACAGCATCAGCGGACCGATGCAGTTCCCGACGGGCGCCGTGCCCGGGACGACGGTGAAGAACACGATGAGCGAGACGTCGTTCCTCATCGGGTTCTCGTTCGTGCCGACGAAGCGCTGAGGGTCCGGCGCTCCCGGCAGGGCGACGCCCCGCGGCCGAAAGGCCGCGGGGCGCTTTGCGTCCGACCACGACAAACCCTTCACCCCTCGCGAGTATCTCAATGGTCGGTTACTGTATGGCCGCCCCGATCCAATCGACCACCGTTTTCCCCGAGAGTCCCGCATGCACATGGAGATCGTCGCGCTTCGCCTCATCCACGTCCTCGGCGGCATCTTCTGGGTCGGCACGGCAGTCTTCGTGGCGGCGTTCCTCCTGCCGGCGATGGGCGCCGCGGGTCCGGCGTCGAGCGTCGTGATGGGCGCGCTCATCCGACGCCGACTCTTCACGATCGTCCCGGTCGTCGCCGTCGCCACGCTGCTCGCGGGGCTCCGGCTGATGTGGATCAACTCGACGGGGTTCGCGGCGTCGTACTTCGCGTCGACCGGTGGCCGCACGTATGCGACGGGCGCCGTTCTCGCCCTCGTGGCGTTCACGCTGTTCCTCACCGTCAACCACCCTTCGATCGGCGCGATGACTCGGCTCAGTCAGCGTTTGACGCAGACGCCGGAGCCGGAGCGCGCGCCCATCCTCGCCGAGATGGCTGCCATCCGCGCGCGAGTCGCCAAGGCGTCGACGATCTCGGCAGGCCTGTTGGTTCTGACCGCGGTGGCGATGGCGGTCGGCCGTTACATGTGAGCAGCGTGCCCCCTGGCGCGCTTGGAGCACGCCCGGGGCACGCTGGTGCCGTGACCAAGGTCTCGCCTACACGTCGAGTCCGTTCCGGTAGTACGACTGTGCCGTGCGACGCTTGTCGCGCGTGCAGGCCGTCCGCTCGTCGGGCGTCATGAGCAGGAACACCGGACAGGCGGGTCCCAGCCCGCAGTAGCACTCGTACTCGCCGATCTCGTCCGCCATGGCGCGCGGATCGGGGCTGCCCCGGCTCGCGGCCGGTTCGGTCATCGCATCCTGATGTTGCGGCATCGCATACACTCCGGATCAGTTGGGGCCGCGCGCGCACGTGCGCGCGCGGCCCCGTGGTGCGCCTACTTCGGCGCGGCCAGCGTGCGCAGGTAGTCGATCACCGCCCACTTGTCGCTCTCGCCCAGTGCGGCCTTGGGCATCATCCCCCGCCCTTCGGAGATCTTCCAGAACAGGGCGCCGTCGGTCTGCGATTGCACGCGCGCCGACGCGAGGTCGGCGGGACGCGGCTTCAGCGACATCGCCTGCGGTCCGTCGCCATGCCCGGCCTTGCCATGGCACTGCTCACACTCGCGCGTGAACACCGACTGGCCGCGCTTGACGGCGTCGGTGGTCGACGGGAGGACGTTCGGCCGGTGCGCGGCACGTTCGGGAGCGACCCACGAGTTGTCCGACGGACTCTGCGCGCGCGCCGGCGCAGCCACGAACGCGAGCGCCACGAGCGCGGCAGCGATCGACAGCGCGCTCACCCGCCCGCTGCGCGACGCGCCGTTCCGAATGATCGACATCGTTCACCCCTCCTCTTGAAGACGGTACATCCGCGCGAGTTGCGCGACGACGAAGGCATACGTGGTCCACACACAGAGCAGCAGCAGACTGATCGTGGCGACGATCGGCAGCGGCGCGCGCGACGACCACAACGCGCGAGGCACTTCCGCGACCGGCGCCCGCTGCGGCTCGCCACCGCCGATCGGCACCTGCACCGTGACGCCGGCGAGGTTCGCCGGCGATCGCGTCGCGACCGTGAAGCGCAGCACACCCTGCGCGTCGCCGGGGAGTCCCTTCGGATAGGCGACCGCCGCGGTGCCGTCGCCGAGCGTCTGATCCTCCCCGAGCGCCATCACGCCGAAGGTGCGCGCGACGGAGAACGCCACCGTCGCGCCTTGCACGGGATGGCCAGCCGAGGTGACCGTCGCCACGAGCATGTCCTGCCCGTCTTCCGTCGCTCGCCTGAGCGCGATCGCCACCGGTGCGGCCGGCGTGTTGGAGGCGGCACCCGCCGCCACCGGCAGACCCACCGGCGCCGGCGCCTGCGCGTGAACGCTCCGCAACGGCGTGGCGGCCGCGAGTCCGGCCACGAGCAGCATCGCACCCGCGGCGACCCACCGCTCCCGAGCGGGCGACAGCTCGATCGGCGGCGTCGCCGACCGCACCGCCAGGTGCTCGGCTTCCTCGGCGTCCTCCACCGTCTCCCAGATCGACAGGATCGGGAACACGCGCGAGAACAGCGTGAAGAGCAGCAGGAACGCGGCCACCGCTCCGAGCGTGATCGTCAGCTCGACCAGGCTCGGGAAGTAGTGCGGATGGATCCCGGCCGCTTCGGCGGGGAGGAACGTCGTCTGCAGCGTCGGCACGATGATCAGGTAGCGCTTCACCCACATGCCGATGTTGATCAAGACGGACGCGGTCAGGATCGAACCGATCGACCGGCGGCTCGGGAAGAGCAGCAATCCGATCGGGATGAACAGCCCGAACGCCGCCCAGAGCCAGAAGGTCGTGCCGACCGGGCCGCGGCCGGCGAGCAGGTCGAGCAGCCGCGAATCGGTCTCCGCACCGCCGTACCACGTGGTGAGATATTCACTCAGCGTGAAGTAGGCATAGAGCAGCGACAGCGCGAGCAGGATCTTCGCGAGCTTGTGGAAATGCTCGGGGCGCAGGTAGCGCTCGAGTCGATACGCCTTGCGGAAGAGCACCATCGCCGTGATGATCGCGGCCGTCCCCGAGAAGATCGCGCCGATCACGAAGTAGGGGCCGAAGATGGTGCTGTGCCAGCCGGGACGCAGCGTCATGCCGAACACCCAGCTCACCACCGTGTGCACGGAGATCGCCACGGGGATGATGATGACCGCCATCGCGCCGAGCGCGCGCGCCAGCAGGCGGCGGTGCTCAGGCGATTCCCGGTAGCCGAGCGCCATGATCTCGTACAGGCGCACGAGCCGCGGCGAGCGGCCCATCGAGCGCGCGTGCGCGGCGAGGATCGGCATGTCGGGGATCATCGCCACGTACAGGTACAGGAAGCTGCCGGTCAGGTAGGTCGTGACCGACACGAGGTCCCAGAGGATGGGCGACTGGAACCGGCCATGGATGATGACGTTGAGCAGGCGGTCGGGGCGCCCCATGTCGATCATCACCATGCTGGCGCCGATGAGCAGCGCGATGCAGGTGATGGCCTCGGCCATGCGGGTGATCGGGCGGCGCCACCCCGCGTCGGTCACGCGGAGGATGGCCGAGATGAGCGTGCCGGCATGACTGATGCCGATGAAGAACACGAAGTTCGTCATGTAGACGCCCCACGACACGTAGTTCCGCATGTCGGTGACGCGCAGGCCGTAGACGAGCTGCACCACCCAGGCGACGGCGCCGAGGGCGATGACGGCGAGGAGACTGCCGACCCACAGGCGTCCGCGCCCGGCCATCGGGTCGAGCGTGGCCAGCAGGTCGCGTTCGATCATCTGGGCGTTCATCGCTGCTCTCCCTTGTTCGGCACGACGCCGCTGTTGGCGCCTTTCTCGCCGGGCGCCGCCGACCGGCGGTTCGCCGCCGGGAGGTAGTAGACGCGCGGCTTCGTCCCGAGTTCTTCCATGTAGCGGAAGCCGGCGTTGTCGCGCAGGAGTTTCGAGAGGCGCACCGTGTCGCCCTTGGAATTCGTCACCGCGTCCTCGTTCTCGTCGCCGTACCAGATGGCGCCCATGGCGCAGTGGCCGACGCAGTGCGGCAACTGACCTTCGCGCGCCATGTCGGCGCAGAAGTCGCACTTCTCGGCGGTCCCCACCCGGCGCGGGTATCCCCACTCGGGCGAGTAGCCGCGCGACGCGTCTTCCTTCGACGTGTCGGGGCGGCTCCAGTTGAAGCTGCGCGCCGAGTACGGGCAGGCGGCCATGCAGAACCGGCAGCCGATGCACCGCTCGTTGTCGATGAGCACGATGCCGTCTTCGCGCTTGAACGTCGCCCCCACCGGGCACACGCGCGTGCAGGGCGGGTTGTCGCAGTGCATGCAGGCGCGCGGGAACCAGTACGGCGCCTCGTCGTTCGAGTCCTGCATCTTGTAGAGGCGCATGAACTCGCGGTCGCCCGGCACGAAGTGCGCCTTGGTGCACGCCTCGCTGCACTTGCCGCAGCCGTCGCAGGCGGCGAGGTCGATCACCATCACCCAGCGCCGTCCCGGGATGCCGCGCCGCACCTCCTCCGACGTCGGCTTCGCGGAGGCGCCGGCGCGGCCTGGCGTCACGACGAAATCGCCGTCGGGTGTGAGGGCCAGCGTGGCCATCCCCGACTCGGGCGACGGCTTGGAGTTCGCGGCTCTCGATACGGTCGCCACGCCAGCGGCGCCAGCGGCGACGCCGCCGGCCGTGAGCAGCCCTCTTCGCAGAAAATCACGACGTTCCATGTGTTGCCCGGCCTCCGAAGGTGTGCTGTCATCGAAGGCAGGATGCGTGCCGGGGTGGCGCGGTCGTCACGAGCGGGCGACGCGCACCCCGTATGTGACGGTACGGCAACGCATTGGCGATATCGGGCCAGGTGCGTCACGCGGCGGCGGCACCGGGCGCAGGCGCCGCGACTGCGACACGCGACGTCACACTGTGACGTCGCATGTCGCCCGAGTAGCGCAACTCACATCTCGGTTAGGCGAGAACCGCTACGACGGCGATTCACCCTACATCGAGTAGGCGTTCCCCTCCTGTCGCCCATAACCCGTTCGCGCATCACTTCATAACAACGAGTTCCGGCAGTTCCAAAGCGCAACGCGCGACGCAGCCGTTGCCCCACGCGGGGCGTGCGGCTGATGCTCAACGTCAACAAGCTTTTCCCGAGACTGAGTATTCGCGTGAAGCTCGCGATCGCCTTCGCGATCGTGGCGCTCGGGCCGTTGGCGGTCGTGTCGGCGATCGGCGCGCGCGAGACCGTGAGGCAGATCGAGGCGAAGGCGCGCGCGGCGGCGCAGCACGACCTCGAGATGACCGAGACGCAGACCGCGCAGGCGCTCAACTCGGCGCAGAACCACATCGAGCTCATCGCGCAGGTCGTGCTCGGGCCGATCCTCGTCGACGATCGCCATTCCGAGCGGGCGCTCGCCGAGGCGGAGTGGGTGGTGCAGTCGCTCCTCGCCACCGAACGCTCGCTCTACCAGGTGAAGCTGATCGACGCGGCGGGGCGTTACCGCCTGATCATGCGCGCCTCGGGGCTGGCCGGCACCACGCCCGACGCCGAGGGGGGCGAGTACTACGCGTGGCGGGCCCGCGCGCTGAAGCCCGGGCAGCAACTGGTGTTCGCGGTGGAGGTGGCCGGCCCGGAGCAGGACGGGAAGGAGCGTCCGGTGCCAGCGGTGGCGATCGTCCTGCCGCTCTCCGGCTCGACCGGAGAGTTCGTGGGGGTGGTCGTCGGCGAGGCGTACGCGTCGTCGCTCTTCTCGCACATGGACAACACGTCGCCGGGCTTCGGCGGCGTCACGGGGCTGGTCGACGCGGACGGGCGCTTCCTCTTCCACTCCATACGCAAGCGGGACTGGACGACGCTGCTCGCGGCGCGCGACCAGGTGACGGTGCGCAGCGACTTCCGCGAGGCCGACGCCAAGGCCATCGTGTCGGGCCGCTCGGGGTCGCTCGTCACCGCCGACGAGGAACTCGTCAGCTTCCGGCCGCTCTCGCTCGGGGCCGCATTCGGCGGGAAGCTCTTCCTCTATCGCGTCGTCCCGCTCGCCGCGCTCACCGCGCCAGCGCGGGCCTTCCTCCTCTCCGTGCTCGTCGCGGCGGCGCTGGTGACCCTCCTCGTGCTCGGCTTGGCGATCGTGGCCGCCGACCAGTTCACGCGCCCCATCTTCCTCATCCGCGACGCGGCGTGGCAACTCGCGCGCGGCGATACGGTGCGGCCGCTCAACGTGACGACGAACGACGAGTTCGAGGAGCTGGCGCGCGACTTCACGGCCGTGGCCGACCGCGTGGCGGCGCACCGCGCGCAACGCGAGGAGTTCATCGCCGAGCGGTCGCGGGTACTGGAGCAGACGCACGCCGAGCTCACCGACATCCTCGAGCACTCGGCCGACGGGATCGTCGGCCTCGATGCCCACCGCGTGGTGCGCATCTGGAACCACGGCGCCGAGCGGCTGTTCGGGTACCCGAGCGCGCTGGCGATCGGGCAGCCGGTCGACCGCGTGCTCCGCCCGGCCAGCGAGCGCGCCGAGCGGGAGCGCGGCGAACTGCAGCGCGAGCTGATGCGCGACGGCGCCGTGGTGAACTTCCTCACCGAAGTGCTGGCGCGAGACGAGTCGACGATCCAGATCAGCCTGACGGAGACGCTGATCACCGCGTCCGACGGACGGCCGCTCGGGTCGTCGCTCATCGTCCGCGACAACCGGTTCCAGTCGCGCCTCGACGACCAGATGCGGCGCTCCGAGCGCCTCGCGGCGATCAGCGTCATGGCGGCGGGGCTCGCGCACGAGATCAACAATCCGCTCGCCATCATCGGCAACCGCATCGAATGCATCCAGCGAGACCTCCGCGACAAGCCCGGGAGCGACGCCACGCTCGCGGCGGACATCGACGTGCTGCAGCAGCACGTGTCGCGGCTCCGCGAGCTCACCTCGAGCCTGCTGCGGTTCGCGCGTGACGACGAGCGCGCGGACGCGCGCCCCGTGGCCCTCGCCGCGCTCGCCGAGGGGACGGTCGCGCTGCTCCGCCGCACGCTCGCGACGCGCCGCCTGCGGCTCGACCTCGTGGTCGACCCCGGCGTGCCCAGCGTGCTGGGCTACGACCAGGCGATCGAGACGGTGATCGTCAACCTGCTGCTCAATGCCGCCGACGCGACGCCGGCCGGCGGCACCGTGACGCTCGCGCTGCGGCGCGGCGACGGCGGCGAGGCCGCCGAGATCGAGGTGCGCGACACCGGACCCGGCATCGCGCCGGCGCTGCGCGAGCGCGTGTTCGAACCGTTCTTCACCACGAAGGCGACCGGCCATGGCACGGGACTCGGACTCACCGTGTGCCGCAGCATCGTGGACGGTCACGGCGGCTCGATCCGCGTCGAGTGCCCCGGCGACGGCGGCTGCCGGTTCATCGTCACCCTTCCCGTTCATCCTCTCGGAGCCACATGGACAGCGCACGCATACTCGTGATCGACGACGAAGCGGCGATGCTGGAGAACTGCGACCGGCTGCTGTCGCGGGAGGGCTACGCGTGCACGACGCTCGCCGACCCGTCGCGCTTCCGCAGCGTGGCCGCGTCGCTGCAGCCCGACCTGATCCTCACCGACCTGCGCATGCCAGGGGTCGACGGCATGACGATCCTGGCCGCGGCCGTCGCCGACGACCCGACGCGCCCCGTGATCGTGATGACCGCCTTCGCCACCGTCGCGTCGGCGGTGGCCGCCGTGCGCGAGGGCGCGTTCGACTACATCACCAAGCCGTTCACGGCCGACCAGCTCCTCGTCGCCATCGACCGTGCGGTGCGGTATCGCGGGCTGTCGGTGGAGAACCGCTCGCTCCGCCAGCAGGTGGCGCGCACGAGCGGGGGCGACGGCATCCTCGGCGTGAGCGCGGTCTTGACGCGGTTGCTCGAGCAGGCGGCGCAGGTGGCGCCGACCGACGCGAACGTGCTCATCACCGGCGAGAGCGGCACGGGGAAGGAGCTCGTCGCGCGGCTCATCCACACGCGCTCGCTCCGGCACGACCGGCCGTTCATCACCGTGGACTGCGCGGCGATGCCCGAAGGGCTGCTCGAGTCCGAACTGTTCGGGCACGAGCGCGGCGCGTTCACGGGGGCCGTGCAGCGCACCGAGGGGTTGCTGTCGAAGGCGAACGGCGGCACGGTCTTCCTCGACGAGATCGGCGAACTGAGCACGGCGCTGCAGGTGAAGCTCCTGCGGGTGCTCGAGCAGCGGCAGATGCGGCGCGTGGGCGACTCGCGGCTCATCGACCTCGACATCCGCGTCGTCGCCGCGACGAACCGTGACCTCGAAGCGTCGGTGGCGAGCGGGAGTTTCCGGCAGGACCTCTACTATCGTCTCAACGTGGTGCACTTCCACCTGCCCCCGCTGCGCGCCCGAGAGGGGGATATCCCGCTGCTGATGAACGCGTCGCTGCACGAGTTCGCGACCACGGCGCGGCGCCGGGCGCCCGAGGTGACGCCGGAGGCATGGGCGATCCTCGAGCGGCACACGTGGCCGGGCAACGTGCGCGAACTGCGCAACACCGCCCAGCGGCTCGTCGTGCTCGACACCGACGGTCGCATCACCCCCGAGGACCTCGGCGGCGCGCTGCGCCGCTGCGTCGACGAGGCGCCCGACGTGGTCGCCGCGGCGCGCCCCGTGGCGTATGCGGAAGCGTTGGAGGAGGCGCTCAACGAATTCCGTCGGGCGTACGTGACGCGCCTGCTCGAGACGCATGGCGGGAACGTCTCCCGCGCCGCGGCGACGGCGGGTGTGAGCCGCCGCACGCTGCACCGCTGGCTCGCCGCGCTGCATGAACCCGTCGCCACGGAGTGGAACTGATGCGAAGGCTCTCGCGCGACATGATGGCGCTCACGCTGGCGTCGCTCGGCGCGGCGGCCGCGGCGCAGGCGCAGCGCGGCACCGTCGAAGGCACCGTGACCGTCCCGAGCGCACGCATCACCGGGGTCGTCGTATATCTGGTGCCCGACAGCGCGCCGGCCGCGCCAGCGGTCGAGCCCGCGGACGCCGGGATGGATCAGCGCGACCTGCGCTTCCTTCCGCGCGTCGTCGTCGTCACCCCCGGCTCCACGGTCGTCTTCTCGAACACCGACCAGGTGCGGCACAACGTCTTCCACCCCATGCAGCACAACGACGGGTTCGACCTCGGCACGTGGCCTCCCGGCGAGTCGCGGCGCTATACGTTCAAGGCGCAGGGCGCGTACGTCATCCTCTGCAACGTGCACCCCGAGATGGTGGGATACGTCGTGGTCGTCGCGACGCCGTACCGAGCCGTGACCGACGACGAGGGGCGGTTCCGCATCGAGGGCGTGGCGCCGGGCAGTTATCGATTGCGCACCTGGCACCGCTGGCTCGCGACTCGGGAGGAGCGCATCACCGTGCTTGCCGATGGGGTGGTGCGCCTCACGCTGGCCCTGAAGTACGGCGACGCGGGCGAGCCGTCGGCAGGCCGCTGAGCGCGCACCGGCTCCGCGCGTAACACCTTCGCCGCGGCCGCTATCCCCGGCGCCCCGACGGTGCTACGTTCGCTTTCCTCCCTCACGGATGCGACTCGACATGCGCGGACTCCGGATCACTCTCGTCGGCCTCTCGGCGGCTTTTCTCACGGCGTGCCCCAGCGGTGACACGACGGCGCCCAAGGACACGCCGCTACCGACGGTGGAGTCGGCCGAGGTCGGACAGTACAACCTCCAGAGTGCGAATGGCGCGGCCGTGCCCGCGAGCGCCGGGAGCTATCCGATCGGCAACGTCACGTGCAACCGGTTCATCGACGGCGGCTTCCTGACCCTCGACGGAAAGCTCTCGTTTCAGCTCTCGGTCTCGTGGCGCATCGTCTGCCCGTCGGGGGTCAACACGACGAGCACCTATTCGGGCATCCAGGCGAGCAACGGCACTTGGACGTACGACGGCACGCGACTCACGCTGTCGCGCCAGGGCGGTTCGGCGATCGGGATCTCGAACATCTCCGCGGCCGGCGCGGCGGTGACGGCCGACCTCCAACTCGAGACGGAACCGCCTGGCAGCGCGTTCGCGTTCCCGCTGCTGACGATGCGCTTTCAGCGATAGCTTCGTGGGACGATCGCATCTCGCTCTGATCGCCCTCGCCGCGGCCGCGTGCGGGGGTCCGGGCGTCGACGCGCATCCCGCCGCGTACCACCCGCGGACCCGAGAGCTCACGGTGACGACGGTGCCGCTGTTGGTGAAGGAACAGCGCGCGCTGTACCCGTTTCTCAGGCCCGCCTTCGCGAAGGGGGGCGTGCTCGACGGCAAGGAAGTCTACGCCTTCGTGCCGAGCACGATCACGGTGGTGGAGGGCGATACGCTCCATCTGACGATCATCAACCCCGAGGATGACGCGCACTCGTTCGTCCTCCCCGACTTCTCGGTGTCGCTTCCGGGCGGCGCGACGACGGTCGCGACGTACGTCGCGAAGCGCGCGGGGATCTATCCGATCATGTGCGCCGTGGCGAGCCACCTGCCGATGATGTCGGGACAACTCGTCGTGCTCGCCGCTTCCGCGATGGCCGATCCGCGCTGACTCAGCGCGGCCTGAACGGCAGCGGTTCGTCGACGAACGTCCGATAGTCCGCGGTGAGTTCCTCGCCGGCGCGGATGCGCCGGAGCGCACGGAAACGGGCGTCGTCACCTGCCTCGACGTTCGGCGTGTCGGAGTGGTTCACGTACCAGCCCACCGACAGCATGTTGAGCGTGGGCGGCACGCCGATCCGGTCACCCCACACCATCCCGAAGTCCTCGTACAGCGCTCGGATCGCCTTGGGAAGCCGTCGCACGGCGGCGCGGGAGCGCCAGACGACGCGCTCGCTCTCGCCGTCGAACACCAGCGTGCCGCGGGGGATGTCGCGGATCGCGATCACCCCCACGCCGTGGATGCGCGAAGGGCCGATGCGGGCATAGACGCCGTCGTGCGGTGCTCTCGTCTTCACGAAACCTTCCCTGCTCTGCCGGTCGTCGCCGGGTTGCACGTCCCAACGGGGATGCGGACGACTGACAGGATAACACGATGAGCGCGTCGGTGGATGTCAGCGCGTGGCGCACACCAGAGGCACGGACGGGGCGTCGGGCGGCGCCTTCGCCGAGGTGATTCGCGAGAGGCAGGCCGCCAAGTCACTCGCGAGCCCGGCCAGCCCCGAGTCGACGCGGGTCACGAGGCCGGCGTAGTCGCCCACCTTCCACCCCTTCTCGCGCCGCGCGGTCTCCCCCCGCGCGACCAGCGCGCCATCCGGCGAGCGGATGATCTCCCACGACGCCGACAGCTGCACCTCGCCCTCCGTCGCCATCGCATCCTCCGACGCGACCCCCTCGAGGTGCGACACGTGCAGCTGGATCAGGTAATCGTGCGGCGCCCCCACCGGCCACGGCGCGGCATCGACGGCCGCGATCGACGGCGCCGTGCCGAGCGATGATGCCACCGCGCGCAGGATCCCCGCGCCGGGCTCCTCGCCCCACCGGCGAAAGCCGGACGTGACGATGCGGGAGCCGCGCCGTACGACGATCGCCGTGGTCGCGAGATAGGGCGCGAGGTCGATCCGGCGGAGCCCGACGGTGACGGCGCCGCTCTCGCGCGCCGGCGCGGCGACGGCCGCCGGCGGGACCGCGCCGAGCACGTACTCCTCGAGTGGCGGCGTCGGGCGGGCGAGCGTGAAGCACCCCGCCACGGCGAACGAAGCACCCGCGACGGTGGCGCGGCCGAGCCGGCGGAGCACCCTCGGCATCCTGGATTCCGAACGAACGTTCATCTTTTCTCCGGCGGCTTCTTGCCGCGTAGCAGCATGTCGGGATTCTGTTCGAGCGCGTTCAGGAGCCGGCGGAGCGCGCTGGTCGCGTCGGTGAGGTTCACCAGTGCCTCCTGCAGGCCGTAGCCGATGCCGGAGTCGGTCGAGAGCATGCCGTGCGCGTCGTCGATCGTCCGGTGCAGCGACAGCATCGTGGCGTTCATCTCCTTCGTCGCGCTCTTGAGGTCGCCGGCCATCGGGTCGATGGCGGCGCCCGCCGTCGCGGCAAGGGTGTCCACGCGGGCCAGCGTGCGGCTCAACTGCGCGGTCATGGCGGGCAGCTCCTTCAGCGTCGCGCGGAGCTCCGGCGCATCGACCAGCCGCTGCACCGACTGCGCGGACCCGACGACCGCCTTGTTGATGGCCGGCATGTCGATGGCCGCGAGCATCTCGTTGACCTTGTACAGCACCTTCACCATGTCGGCCACGATGCTCCCCGCGTCGGTGCCGAGCGCGGCCATGAGCGACGGTGTGGTCGGGATCTCGGGCCAGAGGGTCTCGCGCGGCTCGAGCTTCGGTGGCTTCACATCCTTGCTGTAGCTCAACTCGATGTACAGCTGGCCCGTGACGATGCTCTCCATCTGGAGCTGCGCCCGCAATCCGTTGGCGATCTGCTGCTTGAGCACGAGATCCTCGCCCAGGTCGACGTACGTGCCCTGCTCCGTGCGGAGGCGCTTGATGTCGATCTCGTATTCCACCGGCACCTGGAAGGTCTTGTCGTGCTCGTCGATCTGGATGAGCATCTTGGTCACTTTGCCGACCGGTGCCCCCTGGAACTTCACCGGCGCGCCGTCCTCGAGGCCGTTTACCGATTCACGGAAATAGCTGACGAACGTGGTCTTGTTGCGGAACCACGACTGGCCGGCGAGCATCGCGGTGCCGGCCACGGCGATGACGATCGCGCCGACCAGGAACAGACCGATGGACGTGGGATTCGCGCGGATGCTCACGTGACGCCTTCGCTGCTGCGGGTGAGGAAACGGTGGACCGCGTCGTTCGGCGGCCGGTCGCGCAGGTCGGCGGGACTGCCGAGCGCGGTCATGGTCTTCTGGTCGATGTCGAGGAAGAGGGCGCGGTCGGCGATCCGGTAGATGCTGGCCAGGTCGTGGCTCACCACGACGATCGTCGTGCCGAAGCTCGCCTTGATCTGCAGGATCAGGTCGTCGAGGCGGCTGGCGCTCACGGGGTCGAGACCGGACGACGGTTCGTCGAAGAACAGCAGCTCCGGATCGAGCGCGATCGCCCGGGCCAGCGCCGCCCGTTTGCGCATCCCGCCGCTGATCGCCGCGGGGTAGAACTCCTCGAACCCGCGCAGCCCGACCAGCGCGAGCTTGAGCTGGACGATCTCGCCGATGGCGTCGCGGCCCAACGTCGTGAATTCCGTCAACGGCAGGGCCACGTTCTCCGCCAGCGTCAGCCCGCTCCAGAGCGCGCCGTTCTGGTAGAGCACCCCCATGCGCCGCAGCACCTGCTTGCGAGTCTCCTCGCTTGCGGCGCCGAAGTCCTCGCCGTCCATCAGGATCGTCCCCTCGGACGGCGCCTTGAGCCCGATGAGGTGCTTGAGCAGCGTGCTCTTGCCGCTGCCGCTGCCGCCCATGATCACGAACACTTCGCCGCGCTTCACCGCGAAGTCGAGGTCGTGCATCACGACGCGCGTGCCGTAGCGCATGGTCAGTCCGCGCACGTCGATCGGCGACACGTCGCCGGGGCCCGTGGTGAGCGCGGCGTGCGTCATAGCTGCAGGAGGGCCGCGAGCCAGTCGATCACGGCGTTCGAGAGGATGATGAACGTGATGCCGACGACGACGGCCGACGTCGCGGAACGACCCACCGCGCCGGCATCGGATCCGGTCCGCAAGCCCTTCATGGTGCCCGCCATGCCGATGATCAGGCCGTAGACCGTCGCCTTGAACAGGCCGAGCAGCGTGTCGGAGAGCTCGACGGCCGTGAGCATCCCGTTCACGAACTGCCGCGCCGTGAGGTCGAGCATCCCCACGGCGACGGCCATGCCGCCGGCGATGCCCACGAGATCGGCGTAGAGCACGAGGAGCGGCATCATCACGAAGAGGCCGAGCACGCGCGGCAGCACGAGATGATCGACGGGGGAGATCCCGAGCGTCGTGAGCGCGTCGATCTCCTCGGTGATCTTCATGCTGCCCAGCTCGGCGGCGAACCCGGCGCCGGTGCGGCCCGCCATGATGATGCCGGTCATGAGCGCGCCCATCTCCCGGAGCATCCCGAACCCGACGAGGTACGAGACGTAGTAGCCCGCGCCGAAACGCTTGAGCACGACGACACCGAGGAACGCGATGATCACGCCGACGAGCAGCGCGATCAGCGTCACGATGGGAAGCGCCCCCGACGCGTTCGCCTGCACGACGACCCAGAACTCGCGCCACCGCATGCGCACGCGCCCGCGGAGCAACAGGGCGCCACGTAGCGCCACCTCGCCGGCGAAGGAGAGCGCGTCCGTGGCCACATCCCAGGTGGCGAGGCCGGCGAGCCCGAACCGCGCGATCGGCGACGGGCGCGGCTCGTCGCGCTCCGCGACCCGCTCAGGCACCACATGAGCGAGCGCGAGCAGACTCGCGATGCGTTCGGGGAGGCCGTCCGTCGCGAACCGGAGCGCATGCGCGTCACAGTAATCCTGCGCTTGCCGCAGGAAGATCAGGAGACTGCTGTCCCACGCGCCGAGTGCGCTGGCATCGACGGTGACGGCGCGCGCGTCGGACGCACTGGGCGGCGCGCTCGCCAGCGCCGCTTCCATCAGGGCGGCGAAGTGTGGCGCCGCCCGCTCCAGATTCCAGTCACCCGAGACCACGGCGACGAACCCCTCGCCGTCGCGACGGATCTCGGCCTGCGCGCTGGCGTGCGCCGTGGTCACGATCTCCGTGCCGTGCGCTCGGTCGGAACGACCATTCGTGTTCGCATCGCAGCCATGCCCACCTCGCATCCGGAACCGGACCGCGGCCAGGATTGGCGCGCATCCGGCGGTATCGAAGGATGCCCGGCGGCGGTCGCGTGCGATATCGCCCGAAAGCATTAGACCGCCCGGGCCGGGGCGGCATGCCGCGTCCCCGCTAACTTCAAGGAGCAGCGATGCGGCGTCGCGACCCAGGATCGTTTTCCGACGATGGCGCGTTGTGTCGAGATCCGCAGGCCCACTCAATGCAGACCCGATCGGAGCGAATCATGGACGGAAAGACGCCGACGACCGCAGGCAAATGCCCCGTGATGCACGGAGGCGGCATGGCATCCGCCGCGGGCGGGCGTTCGAACCGCGACTGGTGGCCGAATCAGCTGAACCTCGCGATCCTCCATCAGCACCAGCCGGTGTCGGCGCCGATGGCGCCCGACTTCGACTACGCCGAGGAGTTCAAGCAGCTCGACCTCGAGGCGCTGAAGCGCGATCTCTTCGCGCTCATGACGACGTCGCAGGAGTGGTGGCCGGCCGACTACGGCCACTACGGACCGCTCTTCATCCGCATGGCGTGGCACAGCGCCGGCACCTACCGCACGGCCGATGGCCGCGGCGGCGCCGGCTCGGGTACGCAGCGCTTCGCGCCCCTCAACAGCTGGCCCGACAACGCCAGCCTCGACAAGGCCCGCCGCCTCCTCTGGCCGATCAAGCAGAAGTACGGCAAGCGCATCTCGTGGGCCGACCTCATGATCTTCGCCGGCAACTGCGCCATCGAGTCGATGGGGCTCACGCCGTTCGGCTTCGCCGGGGGACGCGTGGACGTCTTCGCGCCCGACACCGACATCTACTGGGGCCCCGAAGCCGAGTGGCTCGGCGACAAGCGCTACGCCGGCGACCGCGAACTCGAGAACCCGCTCGCCGCCGTGCAGATGGGGCTCATCTACGTAAACCCCGAGGGACCGAACGGCACGCCGGACCCGCTCGCCGCTGCCAAGGACATCCGCGAGACCTTCGCCCGCATGGCGATGAACGACGAGGAGACGGTCGCGCTCATCGCCGGTGGACACACCTTCGGCAAGACGCACGGCGCCGGCGATCCGAAGCTGGTGGGTCCGGAGCCCGAGGGTGCCGCCATCGAGGAGCAAGGGCTCGGATGGAAGAACGCGTTCCGCTCCGGGAAGGGCGCGGACACGATCACCAGCGGCCTCGAGGGCGCGTGGACGCCGAACCCGACGCGGTGGGACAGCGGATATTTCGACACGCTGCTCGGCTACGAATGGGAGCTCACGAAGAGTCCCGCCGGCGCGCACCAATGGACGCCGAAGGATCCCGCCGCCGCGACCGCGGTGCCGGACGCGCACGACCCGGCCAAGCGGCACGCGCCGATGATGATGACCACCGACTTGGCGCTGCGCGTCGACCCGGCCTACCTCGCGATCTCCAAGCGGTTCCACGAGCACCCCGAACAGCTGGCCGACGCGTTCGCGAGAGCGTGGTTCAAGCTCACGCACCGCGACATGGGGCCGCGCACCCGCTACCTCGGCGCGCTCGTCCCCAACGAAGTGCTGCTCTGGCAGGACCCCATCCCCACGGTGGATCATCCGCTGGTCGACGCGAACGACATCACCGCGCTCAAGCGCACGCTGCTCGCGTCGGGGCTCTCCGTCTCGCAGCTCGTCGCGACGGCGTGGGCGTCGGCGTCCACCTTCCGCGGCTCCGACAAGCGCGGCGGTGCGAACGGCGCGCGCATCCGCCTCGCGCCACAGCGGAATTGGGAGGTCAATGAACCGGCGAAGTTGGCTTCGCCACTCGAGGTACTCGAGACCATCCAGCGCGACTTCAACGCCGCACAGCAGGGCGGGAAGCGAGTCTCCCTCGCCGACCTGATCGTGCTCGGCGGCTGTGCGGCCGTCGAAGCCGCGGCGAAACAGGGCGGCGTTCAAGTGACGGTGCCGTTCACGCCGGGGCGGATGGATGCCTCGCAGGAGCAGACGGACGTCGCGTCGATGGGGGTGCTCGAGCCGATCGCCGACGGCTTCCGGAACTACCAGAAGGCGGCGTATACCGTGTCGGCCGAGGAACTGCTGATCGACAGGGCGCAGTTGCTCACGCTGAGCGCGCCTGAGATGACGGCGCTCGTCGGTGGCCTGCGCGTGCTCGATGCGAACCACGGGCAGTCGAAGCACGGCGTCTTCACCGATCGTCCCGGGACGCTCACCAACGACTTCTTCGTGCACCTGCTCGACATGCGCACCGCGTGGAGAGCGACTTCGGACGCGCACGATGCGTTCGAGGGGCGCGATCGCGTGACCGGCGCGGTGAAGTGGACCGCGACGCGAGTGGACCTCATCTTCGGGTCGAACTCGCAGCTCCGCGCGCTCGCGGAGGTGTACGCCTCTGACGACGCGAAGGAAGCGTTCGTGCGCGCCTTCGTGGCGGCGTGGGCGAACGTGATGGAGCTGGATCGCTTCGACCTGCAGTGAGTCCGGCGCGAGGGGCGAGCTGAGAGTCCTCAGTTCGCCACCTCGCCAGCGACCGCCGTGTCACTTGGCGCACTCACGGGCACGGACGCGCGGCTGGCCGTGAGCTCAGCGACCTGCCGCTCGAGTTCGCGCATCCGCACGATGAGCTCCGGCAGCTGTTGCACGCCGATCCATTGCCGCTTGGCCTGCTTGTCGGGCACCGCGGGATAGCCGAGCACGGTCTGCTTGTCCGGGACGTCGCGGGTGACTCCCGACTTCCCGCCGATGGTGACCTGACTCCCGATGGTGAGGTGCCCCGCGACGCCCGACTGGGACGCGATCACGCAGTAGTCGCCGAACGTCGTGCTGCCGGCGAAGCCGCACTGGCCCATGATGAGGCAGTGCTTCCCGAACTCGACGTTGTGGGCGACATGCACGAGGTTGTCGATCTTCGTGCCGGCGCCGATCACCGTGCAGCCCAGCGCCGCGCGGTCGATCGCGGAGTTCGCCCCGATCTCCACGTCGTCCTCGACGCGCACGCTGCCGATCTGCAGCACCTTGCGGTGGCGCCCCTGGTCGAAGACGTAGCCGTAGCCGTCCGACCCGACGACGGTGCCGGCGTGGATCACGACGCGGTGTCCGATCCGCACGTCATGGTACAGCACGACGTTCGGGAAGAGCCGCACGTCGTCGCCGATCTGGCAATCGCGACCGACGTGGTTCCCGCCAAGCAGCGCCGTTCGGGCGCCGATGGTGACCCCTTCACCGACCACGCAGCCGGGGCCCACGTGCGCCGAGACGTGCACGTCGGCGGATGGGGCGACGCTCGCGCTCGGGTGGATGCCGGGCGCGAACTCCTGCGGGGGGAAGAAGAGCGGCAGCACGCGGGCCGCGGCCACGCGGGCGTTCCGCACGCGAATGACGACTTTGGTGGTCGAGGAGTACGGACCGGACACGAGCACGGCGGATGCCGCGCTCGCATCGGCGGCGGCGAAGTGGGTGTCCTTCTCCGCGAAGATCAGGTCGCCGGGACCCGCCCGGTCGGCGGAACTGAAGCCGGTGAGGGCGACGTTACCGTCGCCGACGACCTCGCCTTCGAGGTGTTCGGCGATGCGGGCAGCGGTGTAGGTCATAGGCGTGTGCTGTGAGAGCGATCCACCGTCGGAGCATGAAACCATGGCTCGGTGGCGTGGATGTCGCAAGTCGCGGTCTTGGTCTGACGGCGACCACGTCATTTGGCGTCGCGAACCCCGAATGCGTGGCCCACGCGCCGGACGCACGGCGCGAAGACCGAGCGCCCCGCACCGAACAAGTCGGTGCGGGGCGCTCTTGCGATCCACGTCAGCGCTGGAACGCCTCGGCAGTCGCTACTCGCTAAATGCCGTCCTTGCCGTCCTTGCCGTCCTTGCCGTCGCCTTCGCCCTTCGACGTGCGGATGCTGAACGCGTAGTGGTGGACCGTCGGGTCGTTGCCGACCGTGTAATCCAGCGTATAGCTCCCGCTTCCGAAGCCCTTCGTGCTCAACTCGAACTGGTACGAGCCGTCGTCGAGTCTGAACAGGTATCCCGGATTCCGCTTGGCCGAGGCGAGGAGCGAGCCCGTGGGGCTCACGCCGACGGCCTTCACGGCGATGGTGCGCGAACCGATGCTCTTGCCCGCGGCGTTGCACACGCGGACCCGCGCCACCAGGGTGCTGCCCCCCTCGATGTTGTAGCGATGCTCGCCGCCATCCTCGTCATTGGCGGCGCAGATCGCGTACGTGATCGTGATCGAGGCGCTGCCGCTGCTCCCGTTGTGGTTGGCATCACCACCATAGGTCGCCGTCGCCGTGCAGGTCGTCCCGCCGTTCACGCAGTCGCCGGCGTAGCTGATGGCCGCCGTGCCACTCGGCGTCACGCTCGCCGTCGCGGTGAAGGCCGAGCCCGTGTATACGAACGGACCCGCGCCGAAGCTCACCGTGGTCGTACTCGGCGCCTTGGCGATGGTGATAGTCGTGGGCGCCGAGGTGCTGCCCGTGTGATTCGCATCGCCGGCGTACGCGGCCGTCGCCGTGCACGTGCTGCCGGCATTCGTGCAGTCGCCGGTGTACGTGATCGCCGCCGTGCCGGCCGGGCTGACGGTCGCCGTCGCGGTGAAGGCCGAGCCCGTGTAGACGAACGGACCCGCGCCGAAGCTCACCGTGGTCGTCGTCGGCGCCTTGGTGATGGTGATGCTCGCCGTCGCGCTGCTCGGAGCGTGCGTCGCGTCGCCCGCGTACGTGGCCGTCGCGGTACAGGTGTTGCCGGCGTTCGTGCAGTCGCCGGAGTAGGCGACGGTCGCGCTCGCGCCGATGCCGCCGCCGCTCACCGATGCCGTTGCGCTGAAGGCCGAGCCCGTGTATACGAACGGACCCGCGCCGAAGCCCACCGTGGTCGTCGTGGGCGCCTGTACTGGCGTGAGCGTCACCGTGTACGTGGTCGTGCCGCCGAAATCGTAGCGGGAGGCCTGATAGAAGAAGACCGTGTAGGTCGTGCCCGCGACCAAAGGCAGCGTGTTGACGGCTTGCATCGCTCCCAACGTCCCGGCGACGGCCTGGAGGTACGCGTATTGATGCGTTCCATCCGCGGACGCGAGCGTGAACGCACCGGACCCTCCGCCGAGAGACGCCGGCCCAGCCAGACCCCAGTGCGGCGGAGATCCGTTGAGAATGCCGCCGTAGTTGGTGAACGCCCACGCGCCGAACGTCGCCGAGCCTCCGTTGGCCGACACGCCGGTGTTCGCCGACAAGGCGGGGTTCTCAAAGCCGTCCGAGAACACGGTCGACGCATCGCTCGTGACATTCACGGCGTCGATGAAGATCGAGTTGTCACCCGAGGGGCCGCCGGCCGTGAGGTTGAAGCCGAGCGTGTAGTTGCCGGTCGCCGTGGGCGTGAAGGTCGCCGAGTAGGGTGCGAATTGTTCACCAGTCGCGGTGGTGCGCGTGAAGATCACCGGCGAGAATGTCGCGTTGGACGTCTTGTGCGTCGCGACGAGACTTGGCGCGTCCGGTGCGACAGGCGTTCGCGCGTCGCGGGAACAGGCTGTGGCGGCGATCGCGACCATCGCGATCGACGCGAGCGAGGACAGGACTTTCATCGTACCAGGTCTCCGGCAGTGTGGGTGGGTGACGCGATGCCGCGGCGCTTCATCTACGGACTCCTGGGACCGTATCGGACCCAAAACGGGGGGAGCAGCCTGCACACAGCCATCGAGCTACGTCGCTTTGCGACGGCGAACTGCGGGTACGACCGAGCGCACTCGATGGATGTCTGGAATTGAGCACCTCGGATCTCGTCGCCGGGGCGGAGGTTACTCGTCCGGGCGAGAGGAGAGCTTACACGCCCAGCGTTATCCACCCGTTACCTGATGATCGGTTAGGGAATCGTACGTAGGGACAAATCGCATCCCGCAAGTGCTTGCGGCCCATGGTTCCTCGGCGCGAATTTCATCGTTGTGCGGACTCGTGCCGCACCGAGTCCCTGCATTCCCGCACCCGACGCGGATTGATCCGACCGCCACCTGCCAGCATCAACCCGCCGACCGTGGTCACGCTCGGCCGGCTCGGTTTCGTCGGGGTGGGGAGTGCCGAAGCCACGCGGCTGCTCAGCCAGCCGAAACGCGCGGCGCTTCTGATCTACGTGCTGATGTCGCAGCGCGGCGGTTCGGTGTCGCGCGACCAGATCGTCGGCACCTTCTGGCCCGAGTCGGATTCAGCGCGGGCGCGCAATTCGCTCCGGCAGGCGCTCTCATTCCTCCGCACGTGCCTCGGCGACCAGGCCATCCTCAGCATCGGCGCGCATGGCGTCGCCGTGGCCGAGACCGTGATGTGCGATGCGCTGCGGTTCGAGGAACTGCTCGACGCGAACCGCAAGGAGGAGGCACTGGGCATCTACGAAGGCGAGTTGCTGCCCGGATTCCATGGGGGAGGCACGATCGCCTTCGAGGAATGGCTGGACGCCCGGCGCCATCACCTCAGCCGGCGAGCGGCCAAAGCCGCGTGGGACCTGTCGGCGGAGTGCGAGGCACGGAGCGAGCTGCAGGGAGCGGCATTCTGGGGCAAACGCGCGCTGGCCCTTTCGCCGTTCAGTGAATCGGAAGTGCAGCGCTTGCTCCGGCTGTTGGTGCGCGTGCGCGATCTCGCCGGTGCGATGCGGGCGTTCCACGGTCTGCAGAAGTCGCTTCTCGCCGAGTTCGGCAGCCAGCCATCGGCCGAGACCGCGCGTCTCGGTGCAGACATCGAGCGGCAACTCCATGCGAAGAGATTGCCCGTGCCGGCGATCGTTGGCACGAGGCGGTCGGGCAAGGATCGCCGTGTGGCGGATCGTCGCAAACCGCAGGCGGACTGGAAGGGCGTCGAACGGCGTCGCGGGGAGGATCGCCGCAAGAACGAGCGGCGTTCAGGGACGGATCGTCGCTCGAATCCGCATCAATAGCGGGAGCGAGGCCACGAACATGCAGGCTCGTTCGCCCATGACGTTGCGCGCCTGAAGGGACGCCACGGCCGAGCTATCGGAGCGCCGTCCCCGCGAGCTTCCTCTGTACCTCGGCCGCCCAGTTCGTCACCTGGACGAGTTTATCGAGGGTCGCGGCCGACGGACCCACCGGCGCGACCGTGCGCATGAACACGAACCGCTGGTCGCCCGGCGCGACGTCGTACGACCTCGCTTCCTGATTGCCGACACTGTAGAACTGACCTCCATCGAAGAGCACGGTTTGCGCGCCGAGCGCGAACGTCGCAGCCGGCACCACCGTCGCGGCGACGAGCGCGCCCGTGCCGTTCCGGAAGAACAGTTCCTTCCCGCTGTGCGCCCAGCGTGGTTCCGTTCCCCCGGCTTGCGACACCTGCACGCGGCGCGCGTTCACGTCGGGGAACGGCCGCACGTACACCTCGAAGTGTCCGGTCTCGTTGGACGCGTACGCGAGCCAGCGCCCGTCCGGCGACAGGGCAGGAAACACCTCGGCGAAGGTCGAATCCGCGACCAGCGGAGTGAAGGTTCCGTCACCAAGTCGCTGCAGCATGAGATCGCGCGTCGGCCCTCCCGACTGCAAGCGCAGGATGAACTGCGCAGTGTCGCGCGTGGGCTCGACCTCCATGATCTCGCGGCCACCCACCGAGCGCGCGAGCGTGTCCGTGACGCCCGTTCCATCGGCGCGACGCCGGATGAGCCATGTCCCAGCGGCGTAGTCTCCCCTGTTCGCACTGTACAAGATCGACTGCCCGTCCGCGGTCCAGACGGGGTTGGAGTTGTCCCCATCGAACGTGAGCGGCGTGAGGGCGAACGGCATCACGGCGAGTTGCTTGATGGCGATGTCGCCGACCAGTCCACTCCGGTGGACGTTCCACGCGAGGCGGCGGCCATCGGCGGACCCGGCCGACGCCGCCTGGGTGGGAGAGGCAGGACGACCATGACGACTTGACGTCATAGCGTCATATCTTCATCCTTCACTCATGCCACCGACCAAACGAGCGACCGTCTATTTCGACGCGCCGATACACCGTGCCTTGCGCCTCAAGTCCGCGGAGACGGACTCCAGCGTGTCCGAACTCGTGAACGCCGCCGTACGGCGCAGCCTCGCCGAGGACGCGGATGACCTGACAGCCTTCCGTGAGCGCGCGAAGGAACCTCGGGTGAGCTTCGAGGCGGTCGTCCGCGATCTGAAGAAGCGTGGCAAGCTATAGCATCCTGCTGACGAAGTCGGCCGCGAAGGAAGTGGAGCGCGTGCCGACCAAGGATCGTCAGCGCATCGTCACGCGGATCGCAGCGCTCGCCGAGAACCCGCGTCCCGCGGGGGCCGAGAAACTGAGCGGCGACGACAAGTACCGGATCCGTCAGGGCGACTACCGTATTCTGTATGAGATCGTCGATGCGGAACTGATCGTGACCGTCGTGCGCGTCGGCAACCGCCGTGAGGTCTACCGGCGGTAGGCGCGAGGTGTCCGACTCGATCGACGCACGAATTGACACCACGGGCCGCGTCGCCTAGCAAACACATGGCCCCGCCAGCGCGTGAAGCGCCAACGGGGCAATGGTTTACCAGGGTTTACCAGCAAGTGGGCCATCGAGGAGTTGAACCTCGGACCTCACGCTTATCAGGCGTGCGCTCTAACCACCTGAGCTAATGGCCCCGAGCCTCTAAATAAAACCACCCGACGACCCTCAGTCAATCAAACCGATCGACCGGCGCCCTCCCCCTCCCCCTTTCCCTCCCCCTCCCCCTTTCCCTCCCCCTCCCCCTTTCCCTCCCCCTCCCCCTCTTACGGAACCGGTATTGCCCCCGTCCGCCCGCACATCGTCCCCGTCGCCACGGGCTGCGCCAACGGACTCGACGCCGTCAACTGCATGGTGATCCCCCCAGTGCAGTCCACCCCGTTCACCGTCACCACCGGCGCCGTCAGCGTCAGCGTCGTCGCGCCGAACGCGTCGTTCGTGATCGCGATCGTCCCCGTGATCGTCGCCGACGCGGCCGTGATCGTCGTGATCTTGCTCGTCTGGTCGTACCCGCAATTGGCCAGCGCCGCCGTCATGTTCACCGTCGCCGAGCCGGAGCCGTTCGACGCCGTGCCGGTGAGCGTGCCGGTGTAGTTGCGCGTGCCGCCGCCGGAGCAGGCGCCGCTCAGCTTGAGCGGGATCGTGAACGTCGCGTTCGGGCTCTCCTTCGCCCCGCTGATCGCCTCGCGCGTGCCGTTCCACAGGTAACTGAGCGTCGACACGGCGTCGTCGTTGCTCACCGTGGCCGAGGTCGCGTCGATGCCCCCCACCTTCGAACAGCCGAGCGCGAGGAACGCGGCGAGCCACGCCGCGCGCGCCGCCCGGCTATTCCGTGAAGCGCTCGTGCCCGGGGTGCGGGCGGTCCTCGTCGTCCGTGGCGTCGTATTCGTCATCGAGGTCGATCAGCTCGTCGTCCAGGTCCTCGAACTCGTCGTCGTCGAGGTCGGCTTCGTCCTCGTCGAGGTCGTCCTCATCCGCGTCGTCCGCGTCGTCGCCGAGGTCGTCGTCCTCGTCGAGGTCGTCGTCGCCGAACTCGTCGTCGTCCTCGTCGTCATCGAGGTCGTCGTCGAGCGGCTCGTCTTCCGGGTCCTTGTCGTCGTCGACCCGCGCCATCCGCCAGGCGCGCTCCGTCGACGCGAATCCTTCGAAGGGATCGCCGGCTTCGAACGCGAAGACCTCGAAGTCTTCCGTCGCCGTCGACGCCATACTGCCCGACATGGTCCCGTTCTCCGTGAGATGGTGCACCTGATGCGCGGTCCGCGACCGGCCGTCGCGGACTGTGTTCCCCGCCGCCTGCAAGCTAGACCGAGGCGCGGTCCTTCTTCAAGTCGCGGGTCGTCTTCTTTCGGTCACTCTGCGCCAGGGTCCGCTTGCGGAGCCGGATCGACTTGGGCGTCACCTCGATCAGCTCGTCGTCCTCGATATACTCCAGCGCGCCCTCCAGCGTCAACACCCGCGGCGGCTCGAGCATGATGTGGTCGTCGGAGCCCTTCTTGCGCATGTTCGTGAGCTTCTTCTCGCGGCACGGGTTCACGTCCATGTCGCCGGGACGCGAGTTCTCCCCCACGATCATCCCCTCGTACACCGCGTCGCCGGGCGCCACGAAGAGGATCGACCGGTCCTGCAGGTTGTTGAGCGCGAACGCGATGATCGTGCCGTGCTCCATGCTCACGAGCACCCCGCGATTGCGCCCCTCGAGCGCGCCCGCCCACGGCCCGTACTCGAGGAACCGGTGGTGGATGATGCCGGTGCCGCGCGTGCTCGTCATGAACTCCGAGCGGTACCCGAACAGCCCGCGCGCCGGGATCTTGTACAGCAGGCGCACCGTCCCCTGCCCGGGGTTCTTCATCTCGAGCATCTGCGCCTTGCGGGGGCCGAGTGCCTCGATGACGATCCCCATGTACTCCTCGGGCACGTCGATCGCCAGCTCCTCGTACGGCTCGAGGCGCTCGCCGTTGGCGCCGACGTGCAGGATCACGCGCGGCCGCGACACCTGGAACTCGAACCCCTCGCGCCGCATCGTCTCCATGAGGATCGTCAGGTGCAGCTCGCCGCGCCCGCTCACCGTCCACGAGTCGGTCGCCTCCGTCTCCTCCACCCGCAGGGCGACGTTGCGCTCGAGCTCCTTGTGCAGCCGCTCGATGATCTGACGGCTCGTCACGAACTTCCCCTCGGTGCCCGCGAACGGGGAGTTGTTCACGAGGAAGTCCACCGAGATCGTGGGCTCCTCCACGGCGATCCCCTCCAGCCGCTCGGGATGCTCGGGGTCGGTGAGGGTGAGGCCGATCTCCACCCCCTCGAGCCCGGCGAGGGCGACGATCTCCCCGGCCACGGCGCTCTCCACCTCGATGCGCTCGAGCCCTTCGAAGCCGTAGAGCTTGGTGATCTTGTGCGTCGTCGCCTTGGCCGTCTGGTCGAGCGGGAGGAGCGCCACCTGCTCGCCCACCCGCGCCGTGCCGCGCTCGATGCGCCCGATGGCGAGGCGGCCGAGGTAGGGCGAATAGTCGATCGTCGAGACGAGCATCTGGAAGGTGCCGGCCGCGTCGCGTGGCGGCGGCGGCACGGTGTCGACGATCGTCTGGAAGAGCGGCACGAGGTCGACGGCGGGCTCGTCCATCGACAGCGTGCTCACGCCGGTGCGCCCGCTCGCGTACACGAACGGCGCGTCGAGCTGCGCCTCGGTGGCCTCGAGCTCGATGAGCAGGTCGAGCACTTCCTCGTGCACCCGCATCGGGTCGGCGCCCTGCCGGTCGATCTTGTTGACGACGATGATCGGGGTGCGGCCGAGGGCGAGCGCCTTGCGCAGCACGAAGCGCGTCTGCGGCATCGGTCCGTCGAACGCGTCCACCACGAGGAGCACGCCGTCGACCATGCGGAGGATGCGCTCCACCTCGCCGCCGAAGTCGGCGTGCCCGGGGGTGTCGACGATGTTGATCTTCGTACCGTGCCAGTGCACGGACGTGTTCTTGGCGAGGATCGTGATGCCGCGCTCGCGCTCGAGCGGGTTCGAGTCCATCACCCGCTCGGCGACGACCTGGTTCTCGCGGAAGGCGCCGGCCTGCCGGAGCATCTTGTCGACGAGCGTCGTCTTGCCGTGGTCGACGTGGGCGATGATGGCGATGTTACGGATTTCCATAGCATCGAAAGATAACCCAATTGCGGCCCGAAAAGCGGCCGGCGGGGGGTACCGGCCGATTGCGCCGGGGGCGGGTGAGGCGGTATTTCTGCACCGTGACGTCCGCCCCCGTCCCGACCGGCGCGCCCGCCGTCGACACCGTCGCCTCGCTCGACGCCCTCCGCCTCGAGAGCGACCGCCGGCTCGTCCGCACGATGCTCCTCGTGAACCTCGTGCCGACGGTGCTCACCCTCGGCACCGACGCGATGATGACCCGCTCACCGTCGGCGCTCGAGCCGTTCGTGCTGGTCCGCATCGCCTTCGTGCTCGGGCTGCTCCTCTTCATCCGGCGCTTCCGCCGCGCGCCGTCGCGGCCGGCGTTCGAACGCGAGGTGTTCGTCCTCGCGCTCTGCACGGTCGTCTCGGTGCTGTTCCTCCAGTGGATCCGCCCTCCCGACAGCCAGGCGATCGTGCGCTTCGCGATGCTCGCCGTCGTCGGGATGTACGTCGTGTTCCCCAACCGGATGATCCTCCAGCTCATCCCGGCGGTGACGCTCAGCATCACCACGTCGGCGATCCTCGCCCTGCGCCCGTCGCACGTGAGCGCCGCCGACCGCGTGCTCGTGCCGATGATCCTCGTCCTCGCGAACGTCATGGGGGTCGTCGTCGCTCGGCGGCGCGACCGGCTCTATGCGAGCGAGGCGCGGCTCTGGCGGGCCGAGCAGGACGCACGGAGCGCCCTCGAACGGACGCTCTCCGAGCTCCGGGTGCTGCGCGGCGTCGTGCCGATCTGCTCGCACTGCCGCAAGATCCGCACGGAGGTCGGCGACTGGCAGCAGCTCGAGCAGTACGTGCGCGACCACAGCGACGCCGACTTCTCGCACGGCGTGTGCCCCGAGTGCACCGCGCTGCACTACCCGCAGGTGGCCGCGGAGCTCCGCGCCGAGCGCGGCGAGGGCTAGCGGGCGCGCCGAGCGCTGGCGCGCGGTCTGGGCGTCAGCGGCGCGCGCCGCCCGGCTTCGCCCCGCCCACCGGCGTCGTGCCGCCGGGTTTCGTCGTGCCGGCCGCGGGCGTGCCGCCGGCTGGATCCTTGAGCGGGTCGGTCTCCTGGAAGCTGACGTCGTGCCCCTTCGCCTTCAGCATCGCCACGAACGAACCCTTGTCGACCGACTTCATGTAGGCCTCCTTGGGCTCGACGAGCCGCTGCTCCACGAGGTCGAGCAGCGTGTCGTTCATCGTGATCATGCCGATGCGCTTGGACGTCTGCATGATGCTGGGGATCTGGAACGTCTTCCCCTCGCGGATGAGGTTCGACACGGCCGGCGTGACGAGGAGGATCTCGCGCGCCGCGACGCGGCCGCCGCCGATCTTCTTGCACAGCACCTGGCTGACGACCCCCTTGAGCGACTCGGAGAGCATCGTGCGCACCTGTTCCTGCCGGTCGGCCGGGAACTGGTCGATGAGGCGGTCGATCGTGCTTGCCGCCGTGGTCGTATGCAACGTCCCGAAGACAAGATGCCCCGTCTCGGCCGTTTCGATGGCGATCGCCACCGTCTCGAGGTCGCGCAACTCGCCGACGAGGATGATGTCGGGGTCCTCGCGCAGCGCGGCGCGGAGCGCGCTCTTGAACGAGTCGGTGTGCACCCCCACCTGCCGCTGCGTGATGATGCAGTTCTTGTTCTCGTGCACGAACTCGATCGGGTCCTCGATCGTGATGACGTGGTCGGAACGCGACCGGTTCACGAGGTCGACGAGGGCGCACAGCGTGGTCGACTTGCCCGAGCCGGTGGGCCCGGTGACGAGCACGAGTCCCTTCGTGAGGTAGCAGAGGTTCTGCACCTCCTGCGTCACGCCGAGCTGGTCGGCGGTGACGATGGTGCTCGGGATCACGCGGAACACCGCCGCGATCCCCTTGCGGTCCTTGAGCACGTTGGCGCGGAACCGCGCGACGCCGGCGATCTCGTAGGCGAAGTCGGTGTCGGCGTGCTCGCCGTACTCCTTGAGGTTGCGCTCCGGCATGATGGCGAAGAGCAGCCGCTCGAGTTCGTCGTTCGCGAGCTTGCCCTCGGCTTCGATGCGGTGCATCTCGCCGTGCTTGCGCAGGATCGGGGGCTCGCTCACGCGCAAGTGCAGGTCGGACGCACCCTCGGCGACGAGCGTGCGCAGCAGCCGCTCCATGGCGCTGCGCGCCTCCTCGGGGTTGGCCGCCGCCATCTTCACGCTCTTGCGCGCCACGGGCCGCGTCACCGCCTCCTCCGGCGGGAGGTTCATCGGCGTGAACATCCCCGTGCGGCGCTGGAACTCCCCCTTGTCGTCGACGACGATGGAAACGTTCCACTTGTCGCCCGCGATCATCGCGCGCACCGAGAAGACGCCGTCGGGGCACTCGTAGCGGAACTTGACGGGGGCCTTCGCGTCGAGCTGCTGGGCGACGGCCGGGTTCGCGATCTCGCGGAGGAGCGCCACCACCTGCGGGCCGGCGAGGGCCTTCGTCACGGGGCGCGACTGGCCGTCGACCTTGAGGTTCGCGGCGTCGTCCTCGCGGAGCACGAGTTCGTCGGCGCGGTTGCTGATCATCACGCTGAGCAGGCGGTCCAGTTGTGCCATGGGGGCGGTCCGTTAGTTCGCGTGCGAGTGGACGAGGGTGCCGGGCGCGCAGTCGGCGAGCGCCCGCCCCTCGATCTGGATCGTGACGTGGTGGATGTCGAGGCGCCCGAGCACGGCGTTCATCTCCTCGAGCGCGGCCTGGTGCAGCGCCGGGTCGGGGACGAGCGCGTGGGCGCTCATCGCGACGACGCCGGAGGTGAGCGTCCAGACGTGCAGGTCGTGCACCGACGCGACGTGCGGCACCGCCTCGAGTTTGGCGCGCACGTCGCCGAGGTCGATGTGCGACGGCGTCGCCTCGAGCAGCACGTCGACGCTCTCCTTCACCAGCGACCAGCTGCCGCGGAGGATGAGCAGCGTCATCACCACCGAGGCGATGGGGTCGGCGAGCGTCCATCCCTTGAACCGGATGAACAGCGCGGCGATCACCGCCGCCACCGAGCCGAGCAGGTCGGCGATCATGTGCAGGTAGGCGCCGCGAACGTTGAGCGAGTCCTTGGACCCCGCGTGCAGCAGGTACGCGGCGACGAGGTTCGCGACCAGTCCCGCCGCGGCGACGACGAGCATCAGCCCCGTCTGCACGGGCTCCGGCGACCGGAACCGCTGGACGGCCTCGTAGATGATGGCGAAGGAGATGAACAGGAGCGTCGCGCCGTTCAGGAAGGCGGCGAGGATCTCCCAGCGGAGGTAGCCGTACGTCTTCTCGGGGGTCGACGGCTTCTGGGCGAGCCAGGCGACGAAGAGCGAGAAGGCGAGCGCGGCGACGTCGGTGAGGTTGTGCCCCGCGTCGGCGAGCAGGGTGAGCGAGTTCGAGGCGAAGCCGCCGACGACCTCGATGACGAAGAACACGGCCGTGATGGCGAGCGCGCCCTTGAGGCCGCGCGAACCGGCTGCATGGTGATGATGATGCCCGTGCGCGTGCTCGCCGTGGTCGTGGTCGTGGCCGTGGCCAGCCCGCCCGCGCTGGCGTGGCGCCGGACAATCGGCGTAACTTGGCTCCGTGCTCGCCCGCATCTCGCTCATCGTCGTCCTGCTCGTCCTCAACGGCTATTTCGTGGCGGTGGAGTTCGCGCTCGTGCGGAGTCGCCGCACGCGCCTCCTGGCGATGGTGCGCGCCGGCGATCCGATCGCCCATTTCGCGCTCTCCGCCTCAGGTAATCTCGCCCGCGTCCTCTCCGCCAGCCAGTTGGGGATCACCCTGGCCTCCCTGGGGCTGGGCTGGGCGGCCGAATCGGCGCTTGGCCATGCCCTCGACGGCGTGCTGGCCGTGCTCCCGATGGCCATCGAACAATCGCTCCGGGTGAGCATCGGCGCCATGGTGGCGCTGCTCGCCATCACCTACCTGCACGTGGTGTTCGGGGAGCTGGCGCCGCGGGCCATCGCGCTGGCACAACCCGAGGTCGCGGCCAAGTGGCTCGCGCCCCCCCTCCTCGCGTTCGCCTGGCTCGCCAAGCCGTTCATCAGCGTGCTCCACGCCTCGGCGACGCTGGTCGTTCGGGCGCTCGGCCAGCGCACCGACGTCGGCCACGAAGCCGTGCACTCGCCCGACGAACTGCGGATGCTCGTCGAGCAGAGCGAGGAGCAGGGGGCGCTCGAGAGCTCCGACGCCGAGCTCATCGACGCCGTGTTCGAGTTCTCGGAGAAGAACGCGCGCGAGGTGATGACGCCGCGCACCGAGATGGTCTCGCTCGACGTCGACGCCTCGCTCGACGCGGCCGTGGAGACCGTCGACGAGGCCGGGTTCTCCCGCTATCCCGTGTACGACGACACGATCGACAACATCGTGGGGATGGTGCACGCCAAGGACCTGCTGCGCGTGCTCCATCGCCGCACGCCGGGAGACGCCTTCTCGCTGCGCACGATCCTGCGACGCGTGCACTTCGTGCCGGGCTCGCGCGAGGTCGAGGACGTGCTCGCCGACTTCAAGCGGCTCAAGGAGCACCTCGCGATCGTGCTCGACGAGTACGGCGGCACGGCCGGGCTCGTCACGATGGAAGACCTGCTCGAGGAGATCGTCGGCGAGATCCTCGACGAGTACGACGAGGGGGTCGCGCCGCAGCCCGTCACGGCCAAGTCGGGGGAGCTGATCGTGCCGGGGGCGATGGACATCGACGAGCTCAACGAGGCGTACGGACTCGCCGTGCCGGAGCACGGGTACACGACCGTCGGCGGCTACGTGTTCGGGCTGCTCGGCCGGCTCCCCGCGGTGGGCGACCGGGTGAACGGGGGCGGGGCCAGTTTCGTCGTTCGGGCGATGGATGGGCGACGGATCGAGTCGGTCGCGGTGGAGAAAGACAAAGCCAAGTGAGCGGTGGTCGGTGGACCGTTCACCGTGGACCGTTCACCGCCCACTCGCCGTGGTCGTTCTCACCATCGCCGCGGCACAGAGCATCGCTGCCACCATCGACCCCACGTCGGCCACTCCCTGCCCCGCGATGTCCAGCGCCGTGCCATGATCGGGGCTCGTGCGCGGGAACGGCAGCCCGAGTGTCACGTTCACGGCGCTGCCGAAGCTCGCCACCTTGATGGCGGTCATCCCCACGTCGTGGTACGGAGCGATGACGGCGTCGAAGGCGCCGCGCATGGCGCGCACGAACACGGTGTCGGCGCTGAGCGGGCCGGCGAGGCCGAGCGCGCGTGCCACGGGGGCGAGCACGCGGTCGTCCTCGTCGCCGAAGCGGCCATGGTCGCCGGCGTGCGGGTTCATCGCGCAGAGCGCGAGCCGCGGCTCGGCGATCCCGAACCAGTGGCGCAGCCCGTCGCGAGTGATCGTCGCCGCGCGCTCGATCGCCTGGGCGGTGACGGCGGCCGGCACGTCGCGCAGCGCGATGTGGGTGGTCGCGAGCACCACGCGCAACTGGTCGGAGGCGAGCATCATCGCCGTGTCGCTCTTCGTGAGCGCGGCGAGCATCTCGGTGTGGCCGGGGAAATCGAACCCGCCGGCGAGCAGGGCGTGCTTGTCGATGGGGGCGGTGACGATCCCCTGCACCTCGCCGGCCATCGCCATCGCGACGGCGCGCTCGATGGCGAGCCCCGCGAGCCGGCCGGCGTGGGCTTCGTCGTCGCCGGCGGTCCAGGCGCCGATGGCGACATCGGGCGCGACGGCTAGCCCCGTGGGCCCGACGACCACCGCGTCGCACGCGGCGCGCACCGACTCCGTCGCGAGCGCCTTCGCCACCACCTCCGCTCCGATGCCGCGGGGGTCGCCCAGCGTGACCGCGAGCCGTGCCCGCGCCATCGCTAGAACTTGATCTGCACGAACTGTTCCTTGCGCAGCTGGTCGATGAGGCGGCGGTACTGCTTCTCTTCCTTGAGGTTCTGCCGGATGCGGTCGCGCAGGTCGGCGACGGTGTACTCGCCGGCGTCGGTGCGTTCGATCACTTCCATCACGACGTACTTCGGGTGTCCGCTGCGCGGGTCGGGGATAGCGAACGGTCCCACGAAGTCCCCCTTCTTGGCGTCGCCGAGGGCGGCCTTGTACTCCGCCGGCATCTGGTCGACCGCCACCCCTTCGAGCTGACTACGGAGTTCGGCGGGGTCGTGGTAACGCGCGACCAGCGTGTCGAAGGGGACGTGCGCCTTCCACTTCATGAGGACGGTGTCGGCGCGCAGCTTGGCGATCGCGACGTCCTCGGAGTCGATCTTCGGGATGATGAGGATGTGCCGCGCCTTGACCTCGCCGGGCTGCACGCGGTCGACGCGGATGATGTGGAAGCCGAACGACGTCTCCACGGGATACGGGCTGATGACACCGGGCGGGAGCGCGAACATCACGCGGTCGAACTCGGGGACCATCACGCCACGGCGGTTCCAGCCGAGGTCGCCGCCGACGTCCTTCGTCGTGGGATCCATCGACTCGCGCTTGGCCACCGTCTCGAAATCGACGCCCTTGCGCCCGAGCTCGACGATGAGCGACTCGGCGTGCTCGCGCGCCTCCTTGAGCGGGCCAGGCTTCGCCTCGGCGCGCACGACGATCTGCCGGAACGCCACCGACGCGGGACGTTTCGGGAGGTCGGCCTTCCGACGGTCGAACGATTCGCTGATCTCGTCCTCGGTCACGGCGACCGGCGCCGAGAGGCGGCCGCGCGCGCGCAGCGAGTCGACGGCACGCCGCTGCAGCTCCTCGCGGCGCGCCTGGTCGAGCATGAACTTGCGGAACTCCGTCTCGGTGCCGAAACCGCTGCCGCGCAGCGCCTCGCGCAGCTCGGCGTCGGTCTTGTACTTCGTGCGCACGTCCTTGTACCGCTTGTCGACCTGGTCCTGCAGGTCGGCGTCGGGCACGTCGATCTTGAACTGCTTCGCCGAGGCGATGAGCACTTCCTGGTCGATCATGCCGTCGAGCGTGGTACGGGCGAGCGCGAGCGCTTCCGCCGAATCGGTCGGAAGCGGTTTGCCGGCCGCCTGCGAGTAGATCACCTCCAACACCTCGCTCCACAGGATGGGCTTGGTCCCGACGACCGCGACGATGCGGTCGACCGGGTTGGCCCGGGGTTCCGTGGACGCCTGGGCCGCCGCGGGCTTCTGCGGCAGCCGCGGCGGCGTCACCTGGGCCGCGGCGTTCGCCGCGACCCCGATGACCAGCGAGAGCGAGAGGACGGCGCGACGCATCATCAATTCGGCTTCTTGGCGGTGGGCTTGGCGGTGTCGGCCTTCGCGGCCGGCGCGGGCGCCGGCGTGGCGGGTGCGGCGGCCGCACCCGGCGCTGCCGCCGCGCCGGGGATCGGCACGACCGACTTCGGCAGGTTCGCGGCCTTCGCCGAATCGGCGGCGGCCTTCAGCTTCCCGCTCTCGGTCACGGCGCGGTCGATGCCGGCCTGCACCACCCGCGCGTCGAACTTCTTGCGCAGCGCGATCGCCACCGGCTCGCTCACGTCGACGAACTGCGTCTGATTCTTCAGCAGCTTGTCGAGATACGCTTCGACGCGGCTTGCCGCGAGGCGCTCCCGCTCCGACGACGTCTTGGCGCTGTCGGCAAGGTCCTTCGCCGTGATCTTGAGCGCCGTCAGCGTGTTGGCGAGCGACGACCGGAACGCGTTGCGGATGCCGGCCGCGTCCGTCGAATCGACGCCGATCTTGGCCGAGTCGGCGGCGTGCAGGATGATCTCGTTGCGCATGACGTTCTTCACGAAGTACGGCATCGCCGAGTCGGGCGCCGAGGCGATCTGCTCGCGGATGCGCATCTGGGCCGGGAAGGCGGCGATCCACTTGGCGAGGCGGCCCGCCGTGAGGTTGCCGCTGCGCGACGTGGCGATCACGGTGTTGTCGTCACGGAAGGCGTCGACGTCCTCGGCCACGCTCTTGATGGTCTTGGCGACCGACGGCTTCACCTCGACGTTCGCCGACTTCTCGAGGTTCGCCATGAAGGCGCTGTCGGCGCCGCGCATGGCCGTCTTGGCGTACTCGGCGGTGAACTTGTCCTTGGCCTCGGCCCACGACTCGCGCTCGATGATGTGGAAGCCGAACTGCGACTGCACGAGCCCGGAGACTTCGCCCGGCTTGAGGGCGAGGACCCCCTTCTCGAACTCCGGCACCATCGCGCCCTTGGGGAACACGCCGAGGTCGCCGCCCTGGGCCGCCGAGCCGTCCTTGCTGTACTTCTTGGCCATCTCGGCGAAGTTCTTCGCGTTCACCATCTTGAGCACCTTCTCCGCTTCCCGGCGCACCGAGTCGACCTGGGCGGGCTTCATCGCGTTGGGCGAACCCGGCGCGGTGCTCGCCATGAACAGGATGTGGCGCGCCGCGAGCATCTCGCCGGCGTTGTACTTGGCCTCGTACTGCGACGAGTCGGGGTGCGGGAAGGACTTCGACACCTGGTCGTAGTACTTCTTCGACTTGATCTGGGCGATCTGCGCCCACATCGCCTCGTCGACGGCGGCGTCGGTGAAGGTGTCGCCCGTCGCGGCGGACTGCGCGAGGAGTTGGTAGTTCACCCAGAGGTTGCTGATCGCGAGCGCGACGTCCTTGCGCGGCGGCACCTGGGCGGCCGCCATCATCTCGGCGAGGCGCTTGACGGAGAGTTCCTGCGAGCCCGCCTTGGCGACGAGGTCGACGTGCGCGGTCAGCGCGTCCCTGAGGCCGGCGCAAGCGGAGAGGGCGAGGACGGCGATGAGCGCTGTGGCGCGGAAGCGAAGGCGGGTCATGACAGTGGTTGGAAGGGCGAGTGACGGACCCGTGGAGTTCTACCCGGGGTCTGGGGCGATGGTTCGCAGCGCGCGGGTGAGTCCCTCGAGGATGGGAGACCCGCCCAGGCGCGTGAGCTTGAGCGACAGCGGCTGCACGCGCCGCACATCGACCTGGAACTGCACGTCGCGGAAGGCGGCGGACAGCGGTTTCATGCGCGGTAGGGCAGAATCTCTAAAGGTAACACGGGCTTCCTCCCCCCGCACAAGGATTCCCTCGATGCCGAGCTTCGCGCCGAGCACCCGGAGCTGGGCCACCTGGAAGTACGCCTCCGCCGCCGGCGGGAGCGGCCCGAACCGGTCGCGCACCTCGTCGCGCACCGCGGCGATGGCGGGCTGCTCGTCGAGCGTCGTGAGGCGGCGGTACAGGTCGAGCTTGGCCTCGTGGCTCGGGATGTAGTCGTCCGGGAGGAACGCGGGGGCATCGAGTGACACGTCGGCCGGTGGCGGTGGCGGCGCCTTGTCGCCACGCATCACCCGCTTGACCGTCTCCTCGAGCATCCGCAGGTAGAGGTCGAAGCCCACCGCGTGCACGAACCCCGACTGCTCGGGGCCGAGGAGGTTCCCCGCCCCGCGCATCTCCATGTCCTTGAGCGCCACCCGGTAGCCGGCGCCCAGCTCCGTGTGGTGCTCGAGCACCTTCAGCCGGCGTTCCGCGTCGTCGTCGACCTGGTCGGGCACCATCAGATAGCAGAAGGCGCGGCGATGCGAGCGCCCCACGCGGCCGCGCAGCTGGTAGAGCTGGGCGAGGCCGAGGTGGTCGGCGCGGTTCACGAACATCGTGTTCGCGTTCGGCACGTCGAGTCCGCTCTCGACGATGAGCGTCGAGACGAGCACGTCGATCTCCCCGCCGACGAAGGCCGACATCACCTTCTCGAGTTGGTGTTCGCGCATCTGGCCGTGCGCGACGGCGACGCGGGCGCGCGGCACGATGCGCCGGATGTGGTCGCTCACGGCCTCGATCGTCTCGATGCGGTTGTGCACGAAGAACACCTGCCCGCCGCGGTCGAGCTCGCGCGAGATCCCCTCCTCGATGAGCCCGTCGTCCCACGGCTCGACGAAGGTGAGCACGGGGGAGCGGTCGCGCGGCGGCGTCTGCATGAGCGTCATGTCGCGCAGCCCGGCGAGCGAGAGGTGGAGCGTGCGCGGGATCGGCGTCGCGGTGAGCGTCAGCACGTCGGTCTCGAGCTTGAGCTGCTTGAGCCGCTCCTTGTGCTTCACGCCGAACCGGTGCTCCTCGTCGACGATGATCAGTCCGAGCGCGGCGAACTCCACGTCGGCCGAGAGGAGCCGGTGCGTGCCGATGACGATGTCGACCTTCTTCGCCTTGAGCGCTTCGAGCACCTCCTTCTGCGCCTTGTGCGTCTGGAAGCGGCTCATCACCTCGATGCGCACGGGAAAATCGGCGAACCGCTCGCCGAACGTGCGCGCGTGCTGCTCGGCGAGCACGGTCGTCGGCACGAGCACCGCCACCTGCCGCTCGCTCTGCACGGCCTTGAAGGCGGCGCGCACGGCGATCTCGGTCTTGCCGTAGCCCACGTCGCCGACGAGCAGGCGGTCCATCGGGCGCGGCCCTTCCATGTCGCGCTTGACGTCGTCGGTCGCGGTGCGCTGGTCGGGGGTGTCCTCGAAGAGGAAGCTCGATTCGAGCTGCCGCTGCCACGCCGAGTCGGGATGATGCGGCGGGCGGCTGGCGATCTTGCGGCGCGCGTAGAGGTCGAGCAGCTCGACCGTCATCTCCTGGATGGCGGCGCGCGTCTTGTCGCGCTGCGCCTTCCACCGGCCGCCGCCGAGCTTGTGCAGCCGCGGCGGGGGCGCGTCCTCGCTCACGTCGCCGGCGGAGCGGTAGCGCTCCACCTGGTCGATGCGGTAGAGCGGCACGTTCAGTCGGTCGCCGCCCTCGTACTCGATGACGCACACCTCCACCGACGTCTCGCCGGCGAAGATGGTGCTTAGGCCGCGGTAGATGCCGACGCCGTGCTCGAGGTGCACGACGAAGTCGCCGGGCTTGAGCGCGGTGACGGCCTCGAGCGCCGTGCCGGCGGCGTAGCGGCGTGCGCGGCGGATGCGCCGTTCGCGCCGGAAGATCTCGTGGTCGGTGAGGACGCGCAGCCCCTCGTCGCGCTCCCGCCCCGCGGGGGGCGGGATGACGAAGCCGCCCCCCAGCACGCCGATGACGAGTCCGGCCGGCGAGGGATAGCCCGGTCCGTTCGAGAGGAGCTCGTCGAGTCGCTCGGCCTGGCCGGAGTTGTCGCAGAGGATGATCGTCGGCATCCCGTCGCGCACGAGCGCGGCGAGCCGCTTCATGTCGCGGTCGATCGGCTCGGCGCGGCGCAGCGGGAAGACGAGCGCGCCGGGCGCGTCGTCCCCCTCGTGCAGCTCGAGCGTCGGGAAGGCGGCGAGGGCGCGCAGCGTGTCGTCGGGGGCGGCGAACAGCTCCTCGCGCCGCGTGACGTCCTCGCCACGGCGGCGCGCGAGTTCGAGATGGTGCGCCGCCTCGTCCCACGTGCGCCGCATCTCGGGCGCGAGGTGCACGCCGCGCGGCACGACGACGAGCGTGCTCGCCGGCCAGAGCGCGGCGAGCGTCGTGCGCGCGACCACGGCCTCGTCGTCGGCCGGCGCGCCGGCGTCGACGGGGAGCACGAGGGCCATCTCGGCCGGACGCGTCGTGCGCTGCGTGAGCAGGTCGAAGTGGCGGAGCTCGGCGATCTCGTCGCCCCAGAACTCGAGGCGCACCGGTTCGGCCATGCCGAAGCCGTACACGTCGACGATGCCGCCGCGCACCGAGTACTGCGCGACGTCCTCGACGAGCGGCACCTTCTCGAAACCGACGGCGTCGAGGTGCGCGCCGAGCGCGTCGAGGCGCCACACGTCGCCGCGTCGCAGTTCGAGCCGCGAGGCGGCGAGCGCGGCCGGGAGGCGCGTGCGCTCGAGCAGGGCGCGCGCCGTCGTCACGAGGAGGCGCACGTCGCCGCGCGTCATCCGCTCGAGCGTCTCCACGCGCTCGCCGGCGATCTCGGCGTGCGGTTCGACCTCGCCGAACCCCTCGCGCGGCGGGTAGAGCGCCGCGGCGCCGTCGCCGAACACGCTCTGGATGTCGGCGAGGAGCCGCTCCGCCTCGGGCAGCTGGTCGGCGACGACGACGAGCAGCCGGTTCGGGTCGCGGGCCGCGAGCGCCGACACGAGCACGGCGTCGCTGGAGCCGACGAGCCCCGACACGCGCTGCACGCCCGCCCGGGTGGGGAGCGTCGCGACCAACTGCGTGAACGCCGGCAGCGCCGAGAGGCGTTCGACGAGCGACGGGAGCGCCATCGCTATTCCGCGCGCCGCTCGGTCGGCGCGCGCGCGACGACGGCTTCGGCGGCGAGCAGGAGGAGGGCGAGCCAGAGGAACGCCGCGTCGAGCGTGCGCCGCCCCGACACGGTGAAGGCACTCGCCACCCAGCGCGACGCGTCGGCGACGGCGGTCACATCGCCCCCCGTGAAGCGCGCCTTCAGCTGTTCGATCGGGAGGCGCGCGAGGTCGCTCTCGGCGGCCTCGGGATTCACGACGACGGCACCGGCGCGCGCCGAACCACGACGCCAGAAGTAGACGCCGGCGCGCGACGGCACCTCGATGCGCGCCGCGCGCACCTCGCGCAGGGAGCCGTCGGGCGCCTCGAGTTCGCGCGCCCATGCCGGGCGGGCGACGGTCGCGCCGGGCGCGGCCTCGGTCACGCCGCCGGCGTCGCCGGCGAGGCGGTCGGCGATGGCGGCGCCGAGCCAGGGCACCCAGCTCGCGCGCAGCGGCAAGTCGGTGGCATCGGCGGCGAGGGGCGACGCCACGAGCACGTAGCCGTCGCCGGCCACCGCCCATGGTTCGCCGCCGACGAGGGCGAGCGTGTCGACGGAGCCCGCCTCGATCGTGCCGCGCGTCTCGAGCGCGAACCAGCGCGTCGCCGTGACGTTGACGAGTCCGTTGCCGCGTACGGGCGCGGGACCGGTGCGCGCCGCGGCGAAGCGCCACGGGATACCGGCGCGCTCGAGCGCGCGGTTGGCGGCGCCCAGTTGCACCGCATCGAGCGGCGCGAAGAGCACGGCCGGCTTGCGCGCCGACTCGGCGCCGGTGACGGCGATGTCGGCGCCCTTGGCGATGCGTCCCGACTGCGCGAGCGCGTCGACCGCCGTGCGCGCGAACGCGCCGGCGCCCGCTTCGGCGACGACGGCCGGCGCCGCGCCGACGTGCACGGCGAAGAACCGCTGGTCGTCGCCGCGCAGTTCGTCGGGTTCGAGTTCGACCGTGCCGGCGAGCCAGCCGCGCTCGGGCGGCTCGAGCCGCACGACGATGTCGCTCCCCGGCGCCGCAGTGCCGCGCGCCGTGGCGCGCGTGCCCACGGCGATGCGGAACGTGACCGAGTCGGTGGCCGACGTGGCCGCGCGCACGGCGCCACGCGGCGTCCAGTGCGGCGGCTCGGCGTCGGCGCGCACGACGGCGCGGTTGCGCGGCGGCTTCAGCGCGGGCGCGAGCACGGTCGCCGTCACGCCGTCGAGATCGACGGCGGAGGACCAGCTCGTCGCCTGCCCATCCGTGACGATCGCGACCTGCTGCGCCGGGATCCCGGACGCCTTCACGAGCTGCACGGCGCGCGCCACGGCGGCGGCGAGGTCGCCCGCGCCGGCGAGCGGCTCGGCGCGGTCGACCGCGTTGCGCACCACAGCGGGCGAGTTCCCGGCGACGTGCGCGTCGGCGGTGACGAGCCACACGCGGTCGCCCGTGGCGGCGCGCCCCGCGACGCCGCGCGCGGCGTCCTTGAGCCGTGCGAGCACGGGCGCTCCGTCGACGACGACCGAGGTGCTGAGCGAATTGTCGAGCACGATCGCGAGCGCCGTCGGCGCGTGGCTCCCGCCCCACAGCCGGCCGATGGGGCGCGACGCGGCGAGCGCGAGCGCGAGGACGATCGCGACGCGCAGCACCATCAGCAGCAGGTTGCGGATCTTCAGCTCGCGCGAGTGCTCACGCTCGGCGCGCAGCATGTAGCGCACGGCCGGGAATTCGATGCGCTCGCCGGTGCGGTGGCGCAGCAGGTGCAGCAGCAGCGGCACGGCCGCCGCCGAGGCGAGCAGCAGCGCGAACGGGGAGAGGAAACTCACGGCAGCGCCTGGCGCGCCGCGAACGCCGCGCGCAGCGGCACGCCGAAGGGCTGGTTCGTGTAGATCGGCATGTACGACGCGCCGCTCGCGGCGAGCCGGCCGCGCCATTCCTCGATCGCCTCGTCGACGGTGTCGCGGTACGCCTCGCGCATCTCGCTCACCGTGGCGTGCACCGACGCGGGGCCCTCGGTGTCGACGAGCTCGACCTCGTTCGCGGCGAGGCCCAGGTCGCGCTCCACGGGGTCGAGCACGTGCAGCACGGTCACGTCGTGGCCGACGGCGCGCAACACCGAGACGGCGTCGGTCATCGCCTGCTCCTCGACGAGGAGGTCGCTGATGATGACGACCATGCCCGGGCGTGACACGAGCTGCGCCGCCTGGAGGATCGCGCTCTTCGCGTCGGATCCCGCGCCGGCGCCCGGATCGTCGAGCGCGCCGACGATGCGGCGCCACTGCGCGCTGCGCCCGCGCGGCGGGATGACGGTGCGCACCTCGTCGTCGAAGCGGATGAGGCCGACGCCGTCGCGCTGACGGAGGAGCAGCCACGCCACGGCGGCGGCGACGAGCTCGGCATACGCGAGCTTGGTGAGGCGCGCCGGGTCGCCGGTCCATGCCATCGACTTGCTCACGTCGAGCACGATCGTGGCGCGGAGGTTCGTCTCCTCCTCGAACTGCTTGATGAGCCACTTGTCGGCGCGCGCGACGACTTTCCAGTCGAGGTAGCGCAGGTCGTCGCCCGGCTGGTAGGCGCGGTGCTCCGCGAACTCGACGGAGAACCCTTTCTTGGGCGATTTATGCAGTCCCGTGAGGAACCCCTCGACCACCCAGCGCGCGATGATCTCGATGCGCCCGAGGGCCGCCAGCGAGGCGGGATCGATCTGGTCGGCGCGGGAACGGGAGAGAGCCATGGAGGGGAGGGAAAGTTAGCGCCGGGCGTTCGGATTGGCAGCTACGGCAACTATATTGAAAGGCTACGCCAAACCGTCCCGAACCTGGTCCATCCGTGAAGCTCGACCACATCCGCAACTTCTGCATCGTCGCCCACATCGATCACGGCAAGTCGACGCTCGCCGACCGGCTGATCGAGGCCACGGGCATGCTCCAGAAGCGCGAGATGAAGGAGCAGGTGCTCGACACGCTCGACCTCGAGCGCGAGCGCGGCATCACGATCAAGCTGAACGCCGTGCTGATGTCGTACACCGCCAAGGACGGGCAGACGTACGAGCTCAACCTGATCGACACGCCGGGGCACGTGGACTTTACGTACGAGGTGTCCCGTTCGCTCGCCGCGTGCGAGGGCGCGATCCTCGTCGTCGACGCGTCGCAGGGGATCCAGGCGCAGACGCTCTCGAACCTCTTCCTCGCCATGGAGGCGGGGCTCGAGATCATCCCGATCCTCAACAAGATCGACCTCCCGGGCGCCGAGCCCGAGAAGCGGCGGCAGGAAGTGGTCGACCTCCTCGGCTGCGCTCCCGACAGCATCCGTCTCGTGAGCGCCAAGGAGGGGATCGGCATCCCCGAGCTGCTCGAAGACATCGTCGCCAAGGTGCCGGCGCCGAGCGGCGACCCCGAGGCGCCGCTGCGCGCGCTCGTGTACGACTCGTACTACGACCGCTACCGCGGCGCCATCCCGAGCATCCGCGTCGTCGACGGCGCGATCCGGAAGGGGACGAAGATCACGTTCGGCGCGAACGACGGCGTGTACGAGGTGCAGGAAGTCGGCTACAACCAGCTGCGCCAGGTGCCCACCGACGTCCTCACGGCCGGCGAAGTCGGCTACGTCGTGGCCGCCGTGCGGTCGGTGAAGGAGACCCGCGCCGGCGATACGGTTTTCGACGCCGAGCGCCACGCCGAGGCGCCCCTGCCGGGCTATCAGGCGGTGAAGTCGTTCGTCTTCGCCGGCGTCTACCCCACCGACACGCAGCAGTACGAGACGCTGCGCGACGCCCTCGAGAAGCTCCAGCTCAACGACGCGTCGCTGCAGTACGAGCCGGAGACCTCCACCGCGCTCGGCTTCGGCTTCCGCTGCGGCTTCCTCGGCCTGCTGCACATGGAGATCGTGCGCGAGCGCCTCGAACGCGAGTTCGACCTCTCGCTCGTCACCACGGTGCCGAGCGTGGAATACAAGGTGTACCGCACCGACGGCGAGATGGAGCTCATCGAGAATCCCGCGCTGATGCCGAGCGCGCAGGTGATCGATTACGTCGAGGAGCCGTACGTGAAGGCGCGCATCATGGTGCCGGCCGAGTACATCGGCGCGATCATGACGCTCGGCACCGACCGGCGCGGCGAGTACAAGGGGATGAAGTACATCGACACCGTCCGCGTCGAGTTCGACTGGGAGTTCCCGCTCGCCGAGATCATCCTCGACTTCTTCGACAAGATGAAGTCGGTGAGCCGCGGCTACGCGAGCCTCGACTACGAGATGCTCGAGTACCGCCGCAGCGACCTCGTGCGCCTCGACATGCTCATCAACGGCGAGGCGATCGACGCGTTCTCGGTGATCACGCACCGCGACAAGGCGTACGATTGGGGGCGGAAGATCGCCGACAAGCTCAAGGAGCTGATCCCGCGCCAGCTCTTCGAGGTCGCCATCCAGGCGGCGATCGGCGTGAAGGTCATCGCCCGCACGACGGTGAAGCCGCTGCGCAAGGACGTGCTCGCCAAGTGCTACGGCGGCGACATCACGCGCAAACGGAAGCTCCTCGAGAAGCAGAAGGAAGGAAAGAAGCGGATGAAGCAGGTCGGGTCGGTCGAGATCCCGCAGGAGGCGTTCCTGGCCGTACTGCAGGTGGAGTGACGGCGACCGCGAACGTGCGGTGAACGGTTCACGGTGAACGGTTCACTGCTGCGCCGCAGCGGCCCGCACGCATTCGCTCGCCGGCGCGCCTCAAGCCAAGTACGTTCACGGTGTACCGTCCACCGTCCAGCGTTCACCCGCCCTTGTCCTTCCTCGTCGTCCAGACCTCCTTCCTCGGCGACCTCGTCCTCACGACGCCGCTGATCGCGTCGCTCGCCGAGCGTGGCGCGGTGGACGTCGTGACGACCCCCGCGGGGGCGCCGCTGCTGGCGAACCACCCGGCCGTACGCCGCGTGATCGTGTACGACAAGCGACGCGCCGACGCGGGGTTCGGCGGACTCTGGCGCATGGCGCGCACGTTGCGCGCTGGCCGGTACGACGCCGCGTACATGGCGCAGGGCTCCGTGCGGTCGGCCGCGCTCGTGGTGCTCGCGGGGATCCGTGAGATCGTCGGGTTCAACACGAGCGCGGGGCGCTTCCTGTACACGCGCCGCGTGCGCTACGCCAAGGACCGGCACCACGCCGAGCGCCTCTGGACGCTCGGCGCGCGCGCGGGCGAGGCACCGGCCGGCGCCATCGCGCCACGGCTGTACCCGGGCGAGGCCGAACGCGCGAGCGTCGACCGGTTGCTGCGCGACGTCCCGCGCGATGGCGCACCCTACCTCGCGCTCGCGCCCGGGAGCATCTGGGGAACGAAGCGGTGGCCGCACTTCCCCGCCCTCGCGAAGCGGATGGCGCCGGTCTACCGCATCATCGTCGTGGGGGGAGCGGACGACGCCCCGCTCGCCGCCGAGATCGCCGCCGCGGCGGGCTCGGAGCGGATCGTCGATGCCACCGGCGAGCTCACGCTCCTGGCGAGCGCCGAACTGCTCGCGCGGTGCGCCGCGCTCGTCACCAACGATTCGGCGCCGCAGCACCTGGCCAGCGCCGTCGGCACGCCGACGCTCACCCTCTTCGGCCCGACGGTGCCGGCGTTCGGGTTCGGGCCGCTGGCCCCGCGGCATGACACGGCGGGCGTGGAAGGGTTGGCGTGCCGCCCCTGCGACTCGCACGGCCCGGCGGTGTGCCCGCTCGGCCACTGGCGCTGTATGCGCGACCTCGACGTGAGCCATATTGAGGGCGCCGTGCACGCGCTGCTCCACCCGTGAGTGCCACTCCCAGCGAGAGGAATGTCGTGTCCAACACGCGCTACGTGATCGGGGTCGACCTCGGAGGCACCAAGATCTCGGCCGGCGTCATGCCCGCCGACGGCAGCGCCATCGTCGCCCAGGTGACCGAGCCGACGAACGCCGCCGACGGCGCCGACGGCGTCACGGCGCGCATCGCCGCGGCCATCGAGACGGTGATCGCCGAGACGATCGCGAAGACCGGCGCGACGCGGAAGCAGTTCTGGGGGGTCGGGCTCGGCGCACCGGGGCCGCTCGACCGCGACGCCGGACTGGTGATCGTGGCACCCAACCTCGGCTGGAACGACTATCCGTTGCGCGACCGGATCGTGGCCGCGACCGGATTGACGGCGACGCTCGACAACGACGCCAACTGCGCGACGGTCGGCGAGTGGTGGATCGGCGCTGCGCAGGGGGGGCGGAACGTCGTCGGCATGACGATCGGCACGGGCATCGGCGGCGGGCTCATCCTCGACGGCAAGCTGTATCACGGGTCGAGCGACGTGGCCGGCGAGATCGGGCACACGACCATCGACACGCAGGGACGCCGCTGCAAGTGCGGCAACTACGGCTGTCTCGAGGCCTACGCCTCGGGCACGGCGATCGGCGAGCGGGCGCGCGAGGCCCTCGCCGGGGGCGAGCCGTCGGCGTTGCTGGTGATGGCGGGGGGCGACCTCTCGAAGGTCACCGCGCAGACCGTGTACGAGGCGGCGAAGACGGGCGACCGGATCGCCAGCGAAGTCGTGCGCGAGACGGCGCGCTACATCGGCACGGGGATCGCCAACCTGCTGAACGTGTTCAACCCCGACGTCGTGGTGCTGGCCGGCGGCGTTGCGCAGGCCGGCGAGGACCTGTTCGGCCCGCTGAGGGCCGAAGTGAAGCGCCGCGCGTTCAAGCCGGCGGTGGACGCCTGCCGCATCGTGCCCGGCGCGCTGGGGGGCAACGCGGGGATGGTAGGAGCGGTCGCGACGTTCATGTCGCAGCAGCCCGCGTAGCGCGCCATGCGCCGCAAGCGCATGGGGGTGATCGGCACCTTCGTGTGGGACGTCATCCACGGCCGCGACCCGGCGCGCTCGCCCGTGGAGGAGTGGGGCGGAATCACGTACGCGCTCAGCGCGTTCGACGCCGCGCTCCCCGAGGACTGGGAGTTGGTCCCGCTGGTGAAGGTGGGCGAGGATCTCGCCTCCAAGGCGGGCGACTTCCTGCGGCGGCTGCGCCGGATCGCGCCCGATGCGCATCCTATTGTAGTGCCCTACCGGAATAACCGCGTCGAACTCTTCTACACCGACGCGGAACGGCGCAGTGAAGTGCTCTCGGGAGGCATCCCCGGGTGGAGTTGGATCGGGCTTGCGCCGCTCGTCCGTGACCTGGACGCGCTCTACGTGAACCTGATCAGCGGTTTCGAGCTCGATCTCGAGACGGCGCAGTTGCTCCGGCAGCATTTCCGGGGCCCGATCTACTGCGACCTGCATTCGCTGGTGCTGGCGGTGCAGCCTGACGGGTTGCGCACGCTGCGTCCGCTTCCCGACGTGGCGCTGTGGTGTCGCTGCTTCGACCTCGTGCAGGTGAACGAGGAGGAGATGGCGATGATGGCGAGCGATCCGATGGCGCTTGCCGCCACAGCGCTCGCGAACGGCGTGCAGCATCTGACGGTCACGCTCGGGCAGCGTGGCGCGGCCTATTTCGCGGCGCCCGACTTCGCGCGGCTGTCGGACATCCGGCGCGACCCACCGGTGACGTCGCGCGCCGCGATGGGGGGCGCGATCCAGACGGCGCTGGTGCCGCCGAGCTTGGCGCGCATCGCCGACGGCGACCCCACGGGGTGTGGCGACGTGTGGGGCGCGACCTATTACTCAAGGCTGGTCGCGGGTGATAGATTCACCGACGCGATGCGTGCCGCGCACGAGGCGGCCGCGCGCAACGTCGAGCACCGTGGCGCCACGGGACTCGCCCATTACCTGCGCGGAGAGCTCAGCGCGTGACGGCCGTCATCACCCTTCCATCCTCGCTCAACGACCTGACGTTTGAGCAGGTCCTCGAGCAGCTGGCGCCCCACCCGCCGGAGGAGAAGGTGATCCTCGACGCGCGTCACTGCACGTGGGCGTCGCCGTACGGGCTGACGGCGCTGCTGACGCTGGCCCAGACGCGGCAGGAGAAGCCGACCTTCCTCACCCCGGAGGACACGGACAAGTCCTCCTACTGGGTGCGGGCGGGATTCTTCAAGTACGCCGAGGAGCTGTACGACCTGCAGGGTAACGTCCCGCGCGCCCGGTCGTCCGGAGAGAGTGACGTGCTGCTCGAGGTCACCCCGGTGAATCGGAGCCAGGACGTGCACGACGTGGTCGAGCGCATCCAGAAGCAGGCCGAAGTCATCCTCACGAACAAGCTGCACCTCGAACCGCGGGCCATGATGGGTTTCTCGATGGCGCTGTCGGAATCGTGCCAGAACATCGTCGAGCACGCGGGGCGTGGCGGCTGGGTGATGGTGCAGGCCTATCACTATCGCAAGCGGCTCGGCCGCTGGGCGGCGGAGATCGCCGTGTGCGACGCGGGGATCGGCTTCCGGAAGTCGCTCGAGAACGGCCAGCGCCGCCCCGTGACCGACCGGTGGAGCGACGGCGCGGCGCTCGAGCTCGCCGTGGTGAACGGCGTGAGCCGGTACTCCGACCCGGGGCGCGGCCAGGGGATCAAGGGGATCCGCGGGTACATCGGCCGTCGCGGCGGCAAGCTCGCGGTGCGGAGCGGCACGGCGCGCATCGCGATCGTGCCCGCCTGGGACGACGACGTGCCGCGGCGCGACAACCTCCCCAACTTCCCCGGCGCGCAGCTGCAGATCACCATCCCCGAGAACGTGGGGAAGACGGCATGACGCGCATCGACGTGGGCTCGGTGCTGCGGCATTCCGCGAACCTGCCGTACGCGGACCTCGTGACGCGGCCGACGGGCGCGGCGGTGCGGCAGTGCATCGAGCGGGAGCTCGAGGGGCTGCATCGCGGCGACGTCGCGTTACTCGACTTCTCGCAGATCGGCATGATGGACTACTCGTGCGCCGACGAGGTGGTGGCGAAGCTGCTGCTCGCCTACAAGCACCGCGACGCCGACCTCGGCTACGTGGTGTTCCACGGCATCACCGACGCGCACCTCGAGGCGATCGAGGACGTGCTGCACCATCACGGGCTGGCGCTGGTGGTGCACTTCGCCGACGGCGCGGCGCGGCTGGTGGGCGCGGTGAGCGACGACGAGCGGGAGACGTGGGAGCACGTGCGGGCGCTCGGCGCGGCCGGTGCGGCCGACGTGGCGCGCGCGGCGGGGAGCGAACCGGAGGTGATCGCCGAGTTGCTCGGCGCCCTGCACCGCCGGCGGCTGCTGCGGTTCGACGGCGAGTCGTATTCCGCCCCGAACGTGGCCCATCACTAGTGGCGTACAACCCGCCGTTGCAGGTGGTCGGCTACATCGCGACGCGGGTGTCGGACGCGGAGCGGGGCCCGCTGCTGCGCCTGCGGGCGGACGACGCGCGGCTCCGCGCCGTCGCCGCCGGCGAGCTGGTGTGGGTCTATGGCCCGAAGCGGCATGAGCTCGCCCCGGTGGAGATCGACGACACGCTGCCCAAGGGCGGCGTGGTGGTGCGCGACCTCGCGGGCATCGTGCTCACCGACGTCGTGCACCTCGTGAAAGTGGATGCCGAACGCACGCACCAGATCCCCTTCGTCAAACGGTGACCCGCCCATGAGCAAGAAGAAGACGTCGCACGGGCTCGCGACGGTCGCCATCCATGGCGCCGCCGAACGCCATCAGCCGGGCGACCCCGTCGCGCCGCCGCTCGTGCAGTCGGTGAACTACATTCAGGAGATCGGCACCGGCGCCGGGCTCAAGTACACGCGCTACGGCAACACGCCGAACTCGGAGCGGCTGCAGAAGCGCCTGGCGTTGCTCGACGGCGCGGAATCGTCGCTCGTGCTGGGGAGCGGGATGGGCGCGACGGCGTGCGCGATGCTCGCCCTCCTGCGTCCCGGCGACCACCTCCTGTCGAGCTCGTACATCTACGGCGGCACGTTCCGGTTGTTCACCGAGGAGTTCGTGCGCATGGGGATCGACGTGACGCTCGTCGACCCGCTCGAGCCGCGCGCCTGGCGGAAGCGGCTGCGCAAGGAGACGCGGGCGATCTTCGTCGAGTCGCCCGTGAACCCGAGCTGCCGCGTGCTCGACCTCCGCCCGATCTCGTACCTCACCAAGGAGATCGGCCTCGCCCTCGTCGTCGATTCGACGTTCGCGAGCCCCGTGAACTTCCGCCCCATCGAGCACGGCGCCGACGTCGTCATCCATTCGGCCACGAAGTACCTGAACGGGCACCACGACGCGATGGCGGGCGTCGTCTGCGGCACCGAGCCGTACATCCAGGAAGTGCTGCAGAAGATGATGGTGTGGGGGCAGGCCCCCGACCCGTTCGCGCTCTGGCTGCTCGAGCGCGGGCTCAAGACGCTCGACGTGCGCGTGCGCCGGCAGAACGACAACGCGATGCGCATCGCCAACTGGTGCGCCGACCGGAAGGAGATCAAGCGGGTGCACTACCCGGGGCTCTCCGACCACGCCGACCACGAGATCGCGCGCGCCATGCTCGACGGCTTCGGGGGCATGATGGCGATCGAGCTCACGGGAGGCGGCAAGGCGGCCGAGCGGTTCCTCCGCCGGCTCAAGCTCATCCAGCACGCCGCGAGCCTCGGCGGCGTCGACAGCCTCGTGAGCGAGCCGCGCTACAGTTCGCACGCCTCGATGACGAGCGAGGAGCGGGCCAAGCTGGGCATCCCCGACGGCTTCCTGCGCCTCTCGATCGGCATCGAGGACGCCGACGACATCATCGCCGACATCGAACAGGCGCTCAAGTAACGGATGATCCGCTTCACGCACGTCACGAAGGAGTTCCCCCGCACCGGCTTCGCGCTGCGGGACGTGTCGTTCCATCTCGCCCGCGGCGAGTTCGCCTTCCTCACGGGGCCGAGCGGCGCCGGGAAGAGCACGATCCTCAAGCTCTCCTACCTCGACGAGCGTCCCACGTCGGGCGAAGTGAAGGTCGCGGGGACGAGCTCGGTGACGATCACCGGCCGCGACGTGCCGAAGCTGCGCCGCAAGCTCGGCATCATCTTCCAGGATTTCCGGCTGCTCGAGGACCGCAGCGTCGAGGAGAACATCGCGTTCGCCCTCGAGGTCACCGGCGCGCCGTCGACCGGCATCGCGTCGCGCGTCGGCAAGCTGCTCACCCAGGTCGGCCTCGCGTCGAAGGGGATGGCGCTCCCTCGCGAACTCTCCGGCGGCGAGCAGCAGCGCGTGGCGATCGCCCGCGCGCTCGCCAACGACCCCATGCTCATCGTCGCCGACGAGCCCACCGGCAACCTCGACGAGCGCGCCACGCGCGGCGTGTTCCAGCTCCTCCGCGACATCAACGCCGCGGGCACCGCGGTGCTGATGGCGACGCACGACCTCGAACTGGTGCGGCAGGCGAAGTTCCGCACGATCGAGCTCAACCACGGTCAGCTCGTGTTCGACTCGGGCGCGCCGGCGCCGGCCGCCGCCGTAGGGGACGACGCATGAGACTCGCCTGGCGCGAGGCCCTCCTCGCCTTCCGGCGCGCGCCGATGCTGAGCGCCCTCAGCGTGACGACGATCGCCTTCTCGCTCTTCGCGTTCGGGCTGTTCGGGCTCGTCGCGCTCAACATCCGCAAGGCGCTCACCGAGGTCGAGGACCGCGTGGAGGTGCGCGCGTTCATCGTCGACGGCACGACGGCCGAACAGACGGGCGCCGCGATCGCCGACGTGCGGGCGTTCCCCGAGGTCGCCTCGGTGACGATGGTCACCCCCGAGGCCGCCCTCGAGCGGGCCCGCCGCGAACTCGGCGAGTTCAAGGACGTGTTCGACCCCGGCATCCTCCCGGCCTCGCTCGACGTCCGGCTCAAGGAGGGCTTCCGCGACCCGGCCACCGTGAAGGCCGTCGCCGACCGGATGAAGACCTACGACTTCATCGACGACGTGCGGTACGGCGAGGAATGGGTGCAGAAGCTCTACCGCATCCGCACGCTGTCGACGCTCGCCGGCATGCTCCTCGGCCTCACCTTCGCCGCCGTCGCCATCATCATCATCGGGTCGACGATCCGCATGGCCGTGCTCGCGCGAGCGCGGGAGATCGCGATCATGCGGCTCGTCGGCGCGACCGACTCGTTCGTGCGCAGCCCGTTCCTCATCGAAGGGGCGCTCAAGGGATTCCTCGGCGGGCTGCTCGCGCTCCTGCTCGCCTGGAGCGCCAACGCGGTGATCGGACGCTACGTGTTCCGCGCCGACTTCTTCGACGTGCGGCTCTCCGTGCTCGGCGTGCTGGCGGGCGCGCTCATCGGGCTGCTCGGCAGCCTGCTGAGCGTGGGACGGCACCTGAGGGACGTCTGACGGTGGCTGGCCGCCGGCTGCGGCTGGCCGCCGGCGCGGTCTGGCTCGGCGTGGCGGCGCCGCTCGCCGCCCAGCAGCCGCCCCCGCCGCCAAGCGCGCAGAACGCCCAGAACGCCCAGAACGCCAACGAGAAGCTCCGCGCGCAGCGCGAGGAGCTCGACCGCATCCGCAACGAGCGCGCCGACCTCCAGAAACGCATGCGCGAGCTGCAGGGCACGGTGCACGACCTCTCCGAGGAGCGCACGAACATCGAGCGGCAGCGCGACGCGACGGCGCGCGCCGTGCGTTCGCTCGACGCCCAGATCTCCTCGCTCGGCGAGGAGGAGCACGGCACCACGGCCGACCTCGTGCATGCCCAGGACGAGCTCGCCATCAAGCGCGCCGCGCTCGAGCACCGCGTGAAGGAGATCTACAAGCGCGGTCCGATGTACTCGGCGGAGGCGCTGCTCTCGGCGCAGTCGTTCGGCGAACTCATCGCGCGCTACAAGTACCTGCACCTCGTCGCGCAGCGCGACCGCGCGCTCGTGCTGCGCGTCGAGACGCTCGGCATGCTCATCGACCGGCAGCGGCAGTCGTTGCTGCGGCTGCGCGGCGACGTGGAGCTCTCGCGCCAGGAGAAGGCCGAGGAGGAGAAGCGGCTGCGCACGCTCGAGGAGCAGCGCGGTCGGAGTCTCGCGCAGGCGCAGGCCCGGCAGAAGGCGACCGAGCAGCGGCTGCAGCAGATCGGCAAGGACGAGAAGCGCCTCACCGACATCGTGCTCGCCCTCGAGACGGAACGGCGCCGCGCCGCCGGCCGCGCGGGCAGCTCGATCCCGACGACGAGCACCCTCCGCACGACCGACATCGGCCGCCTCGACTGGCCGGTCGAGGGCGAGATCCTCTATCGCTTCGGGCGCGCCGTCAACCCGAACAACACCGCCATCCGCTGGAACGGCGTCGGCATCGGCGCCCCCGCGGGCACGGCCGTGCGCGCCGTCGCCGCCGGCTCGGTGGCCGAAGTGCTCCAGTCGTTCGGCACCTACGGTCCGACGGTGGTGCTGCAGCACGGCGCCGGCGCCTACTCGATCTACAGCTCGCTGGGGCAGATCAGCGTCACCAAGGGGGCGAAGATCGCGAAGGGGCAGATCCTCGGCACGGTCGGCACCACCGACCCCGAACTCGGCCCGCACCTCCACTTCGAGATCCGCCCCGACGGCCGGCAGGCGGTCGATCCGCTGGAATGGCTGCGGAGTCGCAAATGATCATCAAGCGCTGCGCGACCTGCGGCCGCTTCCACACGTATCTCGACGACGACCGTTTCTGCGTCACCTGCGGGCACGAGACGCTCGAGGCGGAGTGCCGGTGCGGCCGCTGGTTCGACTACGCGCTGGCGGTGCAGCACGACGAGATGTACTGCCCACGCTGCGGCCGCCGGCTGCGCGGCCGCGCGGACGACGTCGAATGACCGCGAAGAAGAGGATGGGCGCGGCCAAGAAGAGCGCGAAGAAGAAGAGCGCGAACAAGAAGGGCGCGAAGCAGAAGAACGCGAAGACGCAGCGCGCGAAGAAGATGGCGAACCCGCCCGCGAACGCGGCCGCGCGGACGCCCGCGACGTCGCGCCTCGCGAAGGTCCGCTCGGCGAGCGAGGAGAGAGGGCAGAGGGAAGGGTCGAAGGTCCAAGCCCCTCCCCCTCCCCCTTTCCCTCCCCCTCCCCCTGCTCCATTAGGAGCCCACATCTCCACCGCCGGCGGCACCCCCGAAGCCCCGCCCCGCGCCGACCTCATCGGCGCGACCGCGATGCAGATCTTTACCAAGCAGGGGAACCGGTGGGCCGAACGCGAGGTGGGTGCTGACGAAGCGACGGCCTTCCGCACGGCGCTCGCGGCGAGCGGCGTGCGCTTCACCAATGCGCACGACAGCTATCTCATCAACCTCGCCTCGCCCGATGCGGCGCTGCGTGAACGGTCCATCGCGTCGTTCGCTGCCGAGTTGCGGCGGTGTCACGCGCTAGGACTCGATGCGCTCGTGAGCCACCCCGGCAACTTCATGGACGACCGCGCGAGCGGCATCGCCCGCAACGCCGACGCCATCGCGCAGGCGCTCGAACAGGAGCTCGGCCCGACGCGACTGCTCATGGAACTGACGGCCGGCCAGGGCACCGTGATCGGGTCGACGTTCGAGGAGATGGCCGAGTTGCTCCACTTGATCCCCGCCCGAATGCGGGCGCGCATCGGCGTCTGCCTCGACACCGCGCATGTCTTCGCGGCAGGGTACGATCTGCGAGGCGATTACGACGGCGTCTGGGCGCGCTTCGCCGACGTCCTCGGCTACGAGAGTCTCGGCCTCATCCATCTCAACGACTCGAAGGCGCCACTTGGCTCGAAGAAGGACCGCCACGAGGAGATCGGCGCCGGCGCGCTCGGCGACGAGCCGTTCCGGCGCCTGATGACCGACGCGAGACTCGCCGCCGTGCCCAAGCTGCTGGAGACGCCCAAGGGCGACGACATGGTGACCAACGACCGTCGCGCGCTCGAGAAGCTCCGCGCCTTCGCCAACGGGTAGACCTGCGCATGCATCGGCCCTTCCTGCTCGGCGCGTCAGCGCTCGCATTCGCCCTCTCGGCGGCCGGGGCGCAACGTCCCGCCCGCGCCCCGCGGCACGGCGCGGACTCGCTCACGTTCACGCCGCAGCTCGGCGCGCCCGCGCTGCCGGCCGATGGCGGGCGGCCCGCCATCAGCGCCGTGGGGGAGCTCGTCGCCGACCTGTCGCCCGACGGCAGCACGCAGCCCGACAGCGCGCGATTCGGCGTACGAACGGTCGAACTGGGGCTGCAGTCGACGCTCGAACGCCGGCTGCGCGCCACCATCTTCGTGAGCGCGAACGACCGGCAACGGGTGACGATCGACGAGGCGACGCTCGGCACCGACGCGCTGCCTTGGGGAGTGCGGCTGCGCCTCGGTCGCGCCCTCATGCCGGTCGGCAAGGAGAACACCGAGCACCGGCACGACCTGCACACCGTCGAGTACCCGTACGTGGTGCAGCGTTTCCTGCAGGCCGACGGTCTCCGGGGCACCGGCATCGCCGCGAGCAAAGCGTTCGCGCCGTTCGGGTTCCAGCAGGAGTTGACGGTCAGTTGGGTCGACCGGTTCGGCGACGCCATCGACTCCCTCACGACGCGCGAGCCTGCCAGCCGGTACGTCGACGGGATGGGATACGCGGCGCGGCTGCGCAACTACTGGACGCTCGCGCGCGACGCCGACTTCGAACTGTCTGGGAGCGCCGTCACCGGGCGCCGTCCGACGAGCACGGGGTTCACCGATCCGCACGGCGTCGACGCGGTGAACGCGAGGCAGACCGTCGTCGGCGCGGACGCGACGCTCCGCTGGCGATCGGCCGACCCGGCGCGCCCACGCTCGTTCCTGCTGCAGGGCGAGCTGATGCGGCAACTCAACGACCGGAGCTGGCTGGTGAACCCGCAGGCGGCGGCCGCCCCGGTCATCCGGGACTATGACGGCGGCTACGTCTACGCGCGGTGGCAGCTGTCGGAACGCTGGTACGCCGGCGGCCGGTTCGACTCCGTGCAGGATCCCACCGCGCTCGGTGCCCGGCTCAACGCCGGTTCCGCCGTATTCGAGTGGTTCCCCGTGCCGTCGGCGAAGGTGCTGGCGAGCTACGAGCGCCGGCAGGTCGACGGGCGCCGGGGGGAGGACCGGATCCTCTTCGCGGGCGCCTTCGCGCTGGGCCCGCACCGCCCGCACCGCTTCTAGCCCTCCGGGGTAGCACAACCCATCGGGCGCCTCTCTGGCGTTTAACCCCCGACTCGCGTACTCTCTTCCGGATGTCCGTGTTCGGCCACCTGCGCCGGCTGTCGCCGGCCACCCGTCGCTTCGCCGCCCTCGCGCTGCTGGTGCTGCAGGGCGCGCTGGTGCTGGCCCCCATGTGGGAGCCGGCGAGCACGGTCACGCCGGTCACGCACATCGAGGAAAGCGGGGCGCGTCATCTGGACGTGCACGACGACGCGACGTGCGCCGTCTGCCAATGGCGGCTGCTCGACTCGGCGCCCTCGGCGCCGGACTATCTCCTCCATGCAGGGGTGCACCAGCACGCGGCTCCCGCCGGCGTGTTCGAACTCGGGCGCGGACGCGACCTCGCCCCCGGCAAGCGTACGCGCGCGCCGCCGCAGCTGGGCTGAGCCTCCGCCGGCGTCGCCGCCGGCATTCGCGTCACGTCCCGCGCGCCGCTCCACGGCGCCGTGGATCCCAGCTCCCAGCAAGGAATCCCATGCGTCCATCAGTCCTGATGTTGGCGCTGGCGTCATTGGCCAGCGCGGCATCCGCTCAACAGCCATCATCGCACGCGACCGACACGCTCCGCCTGTCGCGGCGGCAGGCGGTCGCGAGCGCGCTGCTCGCCAACCCGCAGCTCGACGTCGCCCGCGAACAGACGGCGCAGGTGCGCGCGCAGCGCGTCGAGGGACTCGGCATCCCCGATCCATCGCTGAGCGCATCGTTCGACTCGTTGTCCGCGCTGCGCAACGTCGGCTCGGCGCCCATGCGCCCCGTCTCGCTCGGCATCACGGTGCCCTTTCCCGACAAGTTGCGATTGCGTAACCGCATCGGGCTCGAGAACATCAAGTCGTCGGAGTCGGCGTTCCGGCTACAACAACAGACTATCGCGTCGGCCGCGGGGCGCGCGTACGACTCCGTGCTCGTGACGCGGCAGCACCGGCGCGACCTGCTCGAGGCGCGCGATCTCGCGAACGCCTTCCTGAAACGCGCCCAGGCGCGGTTCAACGCCGGGAGCGTGCCGAAGCTCGACGTCATCAAGGCGCAGGTCGACGTCGCCCAGTCGGAGAACGACCTCATCGCCAACTCGCGCGACGTGGCCAACGCCGACGCGGCCCTCAACCGCGTGCTCGGGCGCCCGCTCGCTCTGCCGCTCGCGCCGACCGACTCGCTCGCCACGCCGGCCCCCCTCCCCGACCTCGACGCGGTCGAGCAGGTGGCGCTGCGCGTCCGCCCCGAGATCACGTCGCTCGAGGCGCAGCTGCGCGGCGCGCAGGCGAACGTGACGCTCGTGCGGGAGTCGGCGATCGCGCCCGACATCGTGATGGGGGCGTTCCGCGACATGGCCGCCGACCCCCTCTTCACCTACCAGATCGGCATCTCGATGCCGCTCCCGCTGTTCTATCCGCTGCATACGAAAGGCGACTTCGCCGAATCGCGGCATCGCGTGCTCGAACTCGCGGCGACGCTGCGCGACGCGCGGGCCGGGGTGGGACAGGACGTCCGCGCCGCGTGGGCGACCGCCGACGCCGCGCTGCGCCAGGCCGTGTTCATCCGTGACCAGCTGTTGCCGTCGACGCGCGAGGCGTTCCGCGTCGCGACGGTGAGCTACGACCTCGGCGGCCTCTCGGCGCTCGAGGTGCTCGATGCGCGCCGCGCCCTGCTCGACGCGCAGCGCCAGTATGCCGATGCCCTCGCCGCCGCCAACTCGGCGCGGTCCGACCTCGAGCGTGCCGCCGGCGCGCCGCTCGCTACCATCCCTGGAGCACCACGTGAATAAGCACGTTTCCGCGCGCGCCGCACTCGTCATCGCGTCGGCCGCGCTGCTCGCGCTCGCGGGCTGCAACAAGACCCCGGCCGCGGGCGCGCACGAGACCACCGCGACGACGTTCAAGCTCACCGACACGCAGCGGGCGCGACTCACCATCCAGACCGTGGCCGTGACGTCGTTCCATCCGGTGCTCGAGGTGACCGGCACCGTCGCCTTCAACGGCGACAAGTCGACGCAGGTGCTCTCCCCGATCTCCGGTCCCGTCGCCCGGCTGGTGGCGCCGCTCGGCGCCCAGGTGACGCCGGGGCAGCTCCTCGCGAGCGTGAGCTCCCCCGACTTCGCCGCCGCCGTCGCCGCGCTGCGCAAGGCCGAAGCCTCCGCGACCAACACGGCGCGCATCGCGGCGCGCGCCGAAGCGTTGTTCCAGAACGATGCGCTCGCCCGCGCCGACCTCGAACAGGCGCGCACCGATGCGGCGTCGGCGGCCGCCGACCGCGAAGCCGCCGTGCTCACGCTGCGCTCCCTCGGCGTCGACGACGCGACCATCGCCGCCGTGCGCGAAGGACGGCAGACGACCCCCCTCGAGGCGGCGATCCGCGCGCCGATCAGCGGCACGGTCGTCGAGCGGCTCATCAATCCCGGGCAGTTGCTGCAGGCCGGCACCACGGTGACGTTCACCGTGGCCGACCTCTCGACGATGTGGGTGATCGCCAGCGTCTACGGCGCCGACGCCGCGATCGTGCGCGCGGGGATGCCCGTGGACGTGTTCACCGACGGCACGACCACCCCGGTGCGCGCGCACGTCGATTACGTCGCGCCGATCGTCGACCCGGGCACCAAGGCGACGACGGTACGCGTCGTCGCCGAGAATCCGGGACAGCGTCTGAAGCGCGACCTCTTCGTGCAGCTGCGCATCCACTCGGCGACCGAGCGGAAGGGGATCCTCGTGCCGTCAGCGGCGGTGCTGCGCGACGACGAGAACCTTCCCTTCGTGTTCCTCGCCGCGGCCGAGGGCAGCTTCGCGCGCCGGCGCGTGACGCTCGGCACGCACGTCGACCAGAGATACGAGATCACCGGCGGGCTCGCGGTGGGTGACAAGGTGGTCGCCGACGGCGCGCTGTTCATCCAGTTCGCGGAGAGCCAGTGACCGCACCCCACTCCGCGCCGGAGCCGAACACGCACCACGGCCCGCCGTCGCTCGCGAACCGCGTCGTCCGCGCGTCGCTCAACCAGCCGTTCCTCGTCGCCATCTTCGCCGTCACGATCATCGGCGTCGGCGCCTGGTCGTTCTTGCGGCTCCCTGTCGACGCGTATCCAGACCTCTCGCCGACGATGGTCGAGATCAGCACGCAGTGGCCGGGCATCGCGGCCGAGGAGGTCGAGCAGCTCGTCACGGTGCCGATCGAGAAGGAGATGAACGGCGTCGAGCGGGTGAAGGTCGTTCGCTCGATCTCGCTCTACGGCCTCTCCGACGTGCGCATCACCTTCACCGACGGCACCGACCCCTACTTCGCCCGGCAGCGTGTGCTGGAGCACCTGCCCAACATCTCGCTCCCTCCCGGAGTGAGCGCCGGCATGGCGCCGTTGTTCGCGCCGTCGGGGCTCGTCTACCGCTACGTCGTCGAGAGTCCCGACCGGAGCACGATGGAGCTCAAGGTCATCAATAACTGGCTCCTCTCGAAGCAATACAAGAGCGTGCCCGGCGTCGCCGACCTCGCGATGCTCGGCGGCAAGACGATGCAGTACCAGGTGCTCGTCGATCCCACGAAGCTCGCCGGCGCCGGCCTCGCCGTGAGCGACGTCACCGCGGCGCTGGGCGCGAACAACGACAACACCGGCGGCGGCTTCTACTCCGAGGGCGGGCAGTTCTACTACGTGCGCGGGCTGGCGCGCGTCGGCACCCTCGCCGACATCGGCAACGTCGTCATCGCGAACAAGAACGGCATCCCGGTCCTCGTCAAGGACGTCGCCAGCGTCGAGATCGGGTACGCGCCGCGCCTCGGCCAGTTCGGGTTCAACGACCGCGACGACGCCGTCGAAGGGATCGTCCTCATGCGCAAGGGCGAGCAGGCACAGACGGTGCTGAAGCGCGTGGAAGCCAAGACGCGCCAGCTGAACGACTCGATCCTGCCGAAGGACGTGAAGGTGCACGCCTACTACGACCGGAGCGACCTCGTCTCGCTCACGACGCGCACGGTGGAGGACAACCTCCTGCGCGGCATCGTGCTCGTGGTGATCGTGCTCATCTTCTTCCTCTTCAACTTCCGGTCCGGGCTCATCGTCGCGGCGACGATCCCGCTCGCGCTGCTCTTCGCGTTCGTCTGCCTCGACCTCAAGAACATCCCCGCGAACCTCCTCTCGATCGGGGCCATCGATTTCGGCATCCTCGTCGACGGCGCCGTGGTGATGGTCGAGAACGTGTACCGCCAGCTCGCCGAGCGACACGGCACGAATTTCTCGATCCGGGAGATCGTGACCGACGCCGCCGCCGAGGTCGACCGGCCGATCGTCTATGCGGTGGCGGTGATCGTCGCGGGGTTCCTCCCCATCTACGTCCTCTCGGGTCCGTCGGGGCGCCTTTTCAACCCGATGGCCGACACGACGATCTTCGCGCTCATCGGCGCCCTCGTGCTCACGCTGACGGTCATCCCCGTGCTCTGCGTGTGGGTGTTCCGCGGCGGCGTGGTCGAGCGGCGCAACGTGGCCTTCGACTGGCTGCGCGCCCGCTACGAGACTTCGCTCGACTGGTCGCTGGCGCATCCGAAGACCGTCCTCTGGGGGAGCATCGCCGGCCTCGGCGCGTCGCTCGCGCTCGCCCTGACGATCGGCGCCGAGTTCATGCCCACGCTCGATGAGGGCGCCCTGTGGGTGCGCGCCACGATGCCGTACACGATCTCCCTGGAGGAGTCGTCGAAGCTCGTGCCGAAGATCCGCGCGATCCTCAAGTCGTTCCCCGAGGTGACCGACGTCGCGTCGGAACACGGGCGCGACGACGACGCCACCGACCCGACCGGCTTCTACAACGCCGAATTCTACGTCGGCCTCAAGCCGTACTCGGAATGGCACGGCGCCTACCACGACAAGAAAGCGCTCATCGACGCCATCGACGCCAAGCTGTCGGCCTTCCCGGGCGTGATCATCAACTTCTCGCAACCGGCGAACGACGCGGTGCAGGAAGCCGAGACCGGCCTCAAGAGCTCGCTCGACGTGAAGGTGTTCGGCTCCGACCTCGCGAAGCTGCAGGAGAAGGGGCTCGAGGTGAAGCACACCATCGAGAAGGTCCCCGGCATCGCGCATGTCACGCTCGTGCAGGAACTCGGCCAGCCCGCGCTCACGATCACCGTCGATCGCGCTCGCCTCGCGCGGTATGGGCTGAGCGCGGCGACCATCAACAGCCTCATCCAGGCGGCCATCGGCGGGAGCGCCGCCTCCACGGTCGTGCAGGGCGAGGAGACGTTCGACCTCGTCGTGCGACTGCAGCCGCAGTACCGGGAGACCCCCGAGGCGATCGGGAACATCCTGCTCGCGACCCCCACCGGGAGCCAGATCCCGCTCCGCGAGGTCGCGAAGATCGAGGTGAGCAACGGCGCCGCGCTCATCTACCGGCAGGACAACTCGCGCTACATCGGCGTGCAGTACTCGGTCGAAGGGCGTGACCTCGCCAGCGCCGTCAAGGAGGCGCAGGCGGCCGTCGCGAAGTCGGTGCACCTGCCGACGGGCTATCGCGCCGTGTTCGGCGGCGAGTTCGAGGAGTACAACGCCTCGCGCGCGCAGCTGCAGATCGTGCTGCCCATCACGATCGCCCTGATCTTCCTCCTGCTGTTCTTCCTCTACCACAACTTCAAGTTCCCGATCATCACCGTCGTCGGCGTGCTGCTGTCGGCACCGCTCGGCGGCCTCGCGATGCTCGCCATCACGGGAACGCCGTTCTCGGTATCGTCGGGCATCGGGTTCCTCGCCCTCTTCGGCGTCTCGGTACAGACGGCGGTGGTCTACATCTCGTACGCGAACGAGCTGCGGCTCTCGGGATACGGCGTGGTGGAGGCGACGCGCGAAGCGGCCCTGCGCCGGCTGCGCCCGATCATGATGACGGCGCTCGTCGCCGCGTTCGGCCTCCTCCCGGCGGCGTTCGCGAGCGGCGTCGGCGCGGACTCGCAGCGCCCGTTCGCCCTCGTCATCGTCGGCGGGCTCTTCTCGCGCCTCCTCATCAGCGTGCTGCTCATGCCGGTGCTGTACCAGATGACGGCGCGGGTGGGGGATCATCTGGAAGTGTGAGGGGGAAGGGCGAGGGAAAGGGGGAGGGGGAGGGGATCACTACAGGGGCGAGCGGACAGCAGGAGAGGGCTCAGGGAGAGGGAGGGGTGAGCGATCGGCTCCCCCTCGTCGTCCCTGAGCCCTCTTTCGCTGTCGTCTGTGTCCTCAAGTCGCTCCCTCCCCCTCTCCCTTTCCCTCCCCCTCCCCCTTTCCCTCCCCCTGAATAAACCCCGAACCACCCGCAGGCCATCGCCTCTCTCAGCAACTATCTTTCAGTTCTATGAAACGCCAAGACGCTCTCGATTATCACGCCAAGGGCCGTCCGGGGAAGATCGCCGTCGTCCCCACGAAGCCGCTTGGGAACCAGCGCGACCTCGCGCTCGCATACTCCCCAGGTGTCGCCGAACCCTGCCTCGACATCCAGAAGACCCCCGAAGACGCCTACCGCTACACCGCCAAGGGGAACCTCGTCGCCGTCGTCACCAACGGCACCGCCGTGCTCGGCCTCGGCAACATCGGGGCGCTCGCCGGCAAGCCCGTCATGGAGGGCAAGGGGAACCTCTTCAAGACCTTCGCCGACATCGACGTCTTCGACCTCGAGGTCGGGTCCGAGGACCCCAAGGACGTGGTGAAGTTCTGCCAGCTGCTCGAGCCCACGGTGGGCGGCATCAACCTCGAGGACATCAAGGCCCCCGACTGCTTCTACGTCGAGGAGGAACTCCGCAAGACGCTCAAGATCCCCGTGTTCCACGACGACCAGCACGGCACGGCCATCATCAGCGGCGCCGCGCTGCTGAACGCCGTCGAGGTCGTGGGGAAGGACCTCGCGAAGATCCGGGTCGTGTTCTCGGGTGCCGGCGCGGCCGCGATCAGCACGGCGGAGCACTACATCCGCCTCGGCGTCACGCGCGAGCACATCATCATGTGCGACCGCGAAGGGGTGATCTACGAGGGGCGCCCCACCAAGCACATGGACCCCTACAAGGCGCGCTTCGCCGGCAAGTTCACGCAGCGCACCCTCGCCGAGGCGCTCGAGGGCGCCGACGTGTTCGTCGGCCTGTCGGCCGCCGGCGCGGTGACGGGGGAGATGGTGAAGAAGATGGCCGACAAGCCGATCATCTTCGCCCTCGCCAACCCGGTGCCGGAGATCCTCCCGCACGAGGTGCGCGCCGTGCGGAGCGACGCCATCATCGCCACCGGCCGCAGCGACTACGCCAACCAGATCAACAACGTCCTCTGCTTCCCGTTCATCTTCCGTGGCGCGCTCGACGTGCGTGCCACGACGATCAACGAGGAGATGAAGATGGCGGCGACGAGGGCCCTCGCCGCCCTCGCCAAGGAGGACGTCCCCGACGCCGTCTCGCAGCTCTACGGCCTCAAGAGCGTGAAGTTCGGCCCCGAGTACCTGATCCCGTTCCCCTTCGACCCGCGCGTGCTCCTCTGGGTGGCGCCGGCCGTCGCGTGGGCGGCGATCGCCAGTGGCGTCGCGAACCACGTGTTCGACCACGACGACTACCGCGAGCAGCTCGAAGGGCGCCTGGGCCGCGCGCGCGGCATCATGCGCGGCATCATGAACCGCGCCCATCACGACCCCAAGCGCGTCGTCTTCCCCGAGGGGGAGGACCTCAAGATCATCCGCGCCGCGCAGATCCTCGTCGACGAGGGGATCGCGCAGCCGGTGCTGCTCGGCCGCGAGGGCACCATCCGAGAGCTCGCCGAAGCGGGCGGCGTGCCGCTCACCGGCATCCGCATCGAGGACCCGGCGACGTCGAAGCAGCGCGACCGCTACGCGCAGTACCTCTGGCAGCTGCGGCAGCGGAAGGGACTCTCCCTCGCCGAGGCGCATCAGCGGCTCTACAAGGGGATCTACTTCGGCAGCGTGATGGTCGCCGTCGGCGACGCCGACGCGATCGTCGGCGGATTGGGCAAGCACTACCCCGAGACGATCCGGCCCGCGCTCGAGGTGATCGGCGCGCACCCGAACGTCGGGCTCGCGAGCGGGCTGTACATGCTCGTGTTCGACAAGCACGTGATCTTCTGCGGTGACACGACGGTGAACATCGAGCCGAAGGCCGAGCAGCTGGCGCAGATCGCCATCTCGGCGGCGGGGCTCGTCACCAACTTCGGGCAGATCCCGAAGGTGGCGATGCTCTCGTTCTCGAACTTCGGGTCGGTGAAGCACCCCGAGGCGGAGAAGATGGCGCGCGCCGTGCAGATCCTGCGCGAGCGGCGGCCGGAGCTCGTCGTCGACGGCGAGATGCAGGCCGACACCGCGTTCAGCCCGGAGATCCTCGCGTCGCGCTATCCGTTCAGCAAGCTCAAGGAAGAGGCGAACGTGCTCATCTTCCCGAACCTGAGCGCCGGCAACATCGCGTACAAACTGCTCGCCAAGCTGGGCGGGGCGACGGCGATCGGTCCGATCCTCGTCGGCATGGCGCATCCCGTGCACGTGCTCGAGCAGGGCGCCGACGTGCAGGAGATCGTGAACATGGCGGCCGTGGCCGTCATCGACGCGCAGTGGCGTGTGCGCGGCAACGGCAAGGCCCGCGTCTCGGGCGAGAGCGCCGAAGCGGCGTTCGCCGAGACCAACTGACCTCTTCCATCATCAGGGATCCAAAGGACATGGCAACAGCTACTCCGCCCTCTCGCGAGAGCGCGCACGGCCTCGGGGCCCAGGGACTTGCCGCCACCGGCACCGTGCACTGGAACCTCGTCGCGCCCGAACTCGCGCAGGCCGCCGCGCGCCGGGCCGAGGGCGTCTTCGCCGACATGGGACCGTTCGTCGCCGTGACGACGCCCCACACGGGCCGCTCGCCGAAGGACAAGTTCGTCGTGCAGGAACCGTCGTCGCAGGCCGACGTCGACTGGGGCAACGTCAACCAGCCGATGACCGAGGCGCACTTCGACGCGCTCGTCGCCGACGTGCGCGGCTACCTGAACGAGCGGCACGAGCTGTTCGTGCAGGACCTCTACTGCGGCGCCGACGCGAGCTACCGGCTGAGCTGCCGCTACGTCACGCCCAACGCGTGGCACGCGAACTTCGTGCGGAACATGTTCATCCGCCCCGACGTCGCCGAACTGGCGGCGTTCGCGCCGAACTTCAGCATCCTCCACGCCCCCGAGTTCCAGGCCGACCCGGCGCGGCACGGCACGCGCACGAGCACGTTCATCGTGCTGCACCTCGCCAAGCGGATGATCCTCATCGGCGGCACGCGCTACGCCGGCGAGCTGAAGAAGGCGATGTTCACCGTCATGAACTACCTGATGCCCAAGCAGGGCGTGCTCTCGATGCACTGCTCGGCGAACATCGGCAAGGACGGCGACACGGCGCTGTTCTTCGGCCTCTCCGGCACGGGCAAGACGACGCTCTCCGCCGACCCCGACCGCTTCCTCATCGGCGACGACGAGCACGGCTGGAGCGAGCACGGCACCTTCAACTTCGAGGGCGGCTGCTACGCGAAGGTCATCAACCTCTCGATGGAGCAGGAACCCGACATCTTCGCCACCACGCAGATGTTCGGCACGATCCTCGAGAACGTCGAGCTCGACCCGGTCACCCGGAAGGTGAAGTTCGAGAGCCAGTCGATCACCGAGAACACGCGCGCCTCGTACCCGCTGCACTACATCCGCAACCACGTCCCGAGCGGGCGCGGCGGCCACCCGAAGAACGTCGTCTTCCTCACCGCCGACGCGTTCGGCGTGCTCCCGCCCATCGCGCGGCTCTCGCGCGAACAGGCGATGTACTATTTCCTCTCGGGCTACACGGCCAAGGTCGCCGGCACCGAGCGGGGGGTGACCGAGCCGCAGGCGACGTTCAGCTCGTGCTTCGGCGCCGTGTTCCTCGTGTGGCATCCGACGAAGTACGCGACGATGCTCGGCGAGCTGCTCACCAGGCACGACGCCAAAGTGTGGCTCATCAACACCGGCTGGAGCGGCGGCGGCTACGGCGTCGGCCAGCGCATGCGGCTCTGGCACACCCGCGCCATGGTGCGCGCCGCCCTCGCCGGCAAGCTCGACCACGCGCCGGTGAAGGTCGACGGCGTGTTCGGTCTCGCCGTGCCGCAGGGGATCGAAGGGGTGCCCGACGAGGTGCTCGACGCGCGCGGCACGTGGAAGGACGCTGCGGCCTACGACGCGCAGGCGGCCAAGCTCGCCGCGATGTTCCGCGAGAACATCGCGAAGTTCGGGAGCGCGGTGCCGGCGGAGATCGTCGCGGCGGGACCGAAGGGGTGAACGCCTGACGTTCATCCGCGACCCGCTCTGGAACAACATCCGCATCGACGCGGTGGCCGAGCGCCTGCTCGACACCGCCGTCGTGCAGCGACTGCGATACGTGCGCCAGCTCGGGCTGGCGCACCTCGTCTACCCCGGCGCCACGCATAGCCGGTTCGAGCACGCCCTCGGCGCGCACCACCTGGCGCTGCGCGCCCTGCGCAGCCTCCGCGAGAGCGGCCAGCTCGACGCCGACGCGGGGGACGATCCGGCGGTCGTCGCCGCCGCGGCGCTCCTCCACGACGTCGGCCACTACCCCTTCTCCCACGCGCTCGAGGAGATCGGCGTGCCGAACCACGAAGTGGTGGCGCGCCCGCTCGTGACGGAGGGAGAGGTGGCCGAGGTGCTGCGGAGCGGGATCGGCCCCGATGCCCCGGCGCGCGTGCACCTCCTCATCTGCGGCCTCAGCGCGAGCCCGCTCGCCGGGCTCATCTCCGGCTCCGTGGACCTCGACAAGATCGACTACCTCAAGCGCGACGCGCTCATGTGCGGCGTGCCGTACGGGGAGATCGACGAGGACCGCCTCATCCACGCGATGGTGCTCGTCGACGACCCGAACACGGGGCGGCGCCGCATCGGCGTGCGCGACAAGGGGCTCTCGGCCATCGAGTCGCTGCTCTTCGCCAAGTACCAGATGTACCGCAACGTCTACTGGCACCACGCCTGCCGCTCGGCGACGGCGATGTACAAGCGCCTCGTCGAACTCGCCGTCGCCGACGGGTCGGTGCGCGTGGACGAGGTCGCGGGGTACACCGACGAGGGACTGCTCCACGCGCTCGAGAGCGGGTCCAGCGCCGAGGCGCACGGGCTGCTCGACGCGCTGCGGCGGCGACGGCTCCACAAGCGCGCCTTCGAGGCGCCGGCCGCGCACATCCCCATGGAACGGCTCGAGTGGATCAGCGACGACCGGCCGCGCACGCGGCGCGCCGAAGAGGCGCTCGCCGGCGAACTCAAGGTGCCGCGCGGCGAACTGCTGCTCGACTTCCCCGCCAAGACCCAGATGCTCGGGCTCGACTTGCCCGTCGTCGCGCGCGACGGCAGCGTGCGGCACCTCACGCACGAAGGGCTTCCGGGCGCGATCGACCTGCCGCGCATGGCCGACCAGCTGTACCGCTCGGCGCGCTACCTGCGCGTCTTCACGGCGCGGCGGACGGTGGCGGAGCGCGCCGTGGTCTTGCGAGTGCTGGAGAACTGCTGAACCAGGTGCACGGCTCACGGTGAACCGTGCACGGCACACCGTTCACTCGCGGTTGCCCTTCTCCCGTCCCCGCGCCTCCGCGAGCTCCCGTCCGATGCCGCGGTAGAACGCCGCGTCGTCGGGCTTCCCTTCCCCCTCGAGCGAGAGCGCGCACCGCTCGAGCGCGTACAGGATGTTGCCGAGGAAGAGACCGGCGACCGATCCGACGGTCGGCGTGTCGTCAGCCATTCGCCTGCGCGTCCACCGCGGCCACCTGCACGACGATCGCCGTGATGTTGTCGAGTCCGCCGCGTCCGTTGGCTTCGGCGATGAGCGCGTCGACGATCCGCCCCGGACCGCTGCGCGCGAGGAGCAGCTGTTGCAGCCGGCGGTCGTCGACCATCCCCGTGAGCCCGTCGCTCGCCACGAGGAACACGTCGCCGGGGAACACCTGGCCGCGGTACACGTCGGCGTCGACCGTCTCGCTCGCGCCCACGCAGCGGGTGATGACGTTGCTGTACGGGTGATAACGCGCCTGCTCCGGCGTCAGCAGCCCGGCGTCGACCTGCTCCTGCACGTAGGAGTGGTCCTTCGTCACCTGCTTCAGGGCGCCGTCGCGCAGCAGGTAGATGCGCGAGTCGCCGATCTGTCCGATGAGGAACTGGTCGTCCGACAGCACGAGCACGCTCGCCGTCGTCCCCATCCCCTGCTTGTCGACCTCGGCGAGCATCCGCTCGTAGATCGCGCGGTTGGCGTCGCGCAGCGACTGCACGATGCGGTCGGCCGCGTCGGTGTCGAGCACGCTCGCCATCGGCAGCAGGTGGCGCGCGACGATCTGCACGGCCATCTCGCTCGCGACCTCGCCGGCCGCGTGCCCGCCCATCCCGTCGGCGACGACGAACACCCCGCGCCGCTCGTTCGCTTCCGCGAAGAAGTTGTCCTCGTTCCCGGACCGGATCATCCCGACGTCGGAACGCGCGCCAACCGCGAGTTGCACGATCAGCCTCGTGTCGTGAACAGGAAGACGATGCCGGTGACGCCGGCGGCGGCCATCGTGAGCAGGAACGCGATCATGGCCGCACACCCCTTCTTCTTCTCGGCGGGAACCTTGGCGCCCTCGGGCGCGGCGGGCGCCGCGGCCCGCGGTTTGGCGGCCACCTTCCGCGCGGCATCGACGTGCACCGCGGCGATCGCCCGCGTGCCGGTGCCGTCCGCCGCCGAACCTTCGGCCGCGGGGCGGAAGATCACCTTGATGCTGCCGAACCGCAGGTCGGGCGCGCCCGTGAGCTGCTGTTCGCCCTGCACGCGACGGCCGCCAACGTAGGTGCCGTTCGTCGAGCCCTGGTCGACCACCCACCAGGCGCCGTCACGCTTGAGGATCTTCGCGTGGGAGCCCGACAGGCTCTCCTCCGCGATGACGATGTCGTTGTGCGGGCCGCGGCCGACGTTGGTGAGCGGCGAGTGGATCTCCCACTTCGTCCCCTTCATCGGCCCCTCGTTGATCACCTCGAGGGTGGCGAGCGGCGGGACGGCCGGGGCACCCTTCGGCGCCGGCGGCGCTGCGGCAACGGGCGCAACGGGCGCGGCTGGAGCGGCTGGAGCGGCGGGAACGGCTGGAGCGGCTGGAGCGGCCGGAGCCGGCGGCGCGGCCGCGACCGGCGCAGGGGCCGGCTCGGGGGTCGACGGCGCGGTCGCCGCGGCCATCGCGTCCTCGAGCTCGATCATGTCGAGTTCGAGCGGCACATCGGCCGGCGCACTGGCCGCGGCGGGCGCGGGAGCCTCGGGTACTGGCTCCGGCGGGGGCGCGCTCGCCGCGACGACAGGCGCCGGGGCCGCGGCCGGCTTGGCAGCGTCGGCGTAGAAGCGGAACTCCTCCGGACCGACCTTGATCACGTCGCCCCGGCCCAGCACCTGCGCTCCCTCGACACGGCTCCCGTTCACGAACACGCCATTCGTGCTCAGGTCGTGCAGCTCGTAGCCGTCGGCATTCGGCGCGATCGACGCGTGCTTGCGCGACACCTCGGTCGACGCGACGACGATGTCGTTTCCGGCCTCGCGCCCGAAGGTGACGCCGGCGCCCACCGCGTATTCGCGTCCATCCACGAGCGAGACGAGCCGTCCGCCGCTGGCGCTGGTCGGCTTCTTCGGCGCCCCGGCCTTCCCCTGGAGATGCTGCGCGATCTCCGCGGCCGAGACGAACTGGGTGCTCCCCCCTTTCTGGTCGTCGGCGTAGCGGAGGGCGTGGCCGCCGATCTCCACCTTGTCGCCGTGGAGCAGCGGACTCGGCTCCACCCCGACGTGCACCCCGTTCACCAGCACGACCGCGTCGGGGGCGCCCTTGGCGATGATCCCCGTGCCGTCCGCCCCGATGCGCACCAGGGCGCGCGCCGCCGGATCGTCGCCGGGGAGGCGCAAGGCCGCCCCATCGTGCGTGCCGATGGCGAGATCCGTCGGACCCAGCGCTAACTGCTGGTCGTTGAACTGGATGTAAGGCATCTGGGGTCGGAAACTACGCCCCGAAAACGGGGGTGGCAAGCACCGTCACGATGTCACGCCGGCCACTGGAAAGTCGCCGCTTTGCAACCTATAGAGGCGGGCGTACAGTCCGCCGGCCGCCAACAGGGCCCGATGACGCCCCCGTTCGCGCACCTCACCGTGGTGCATGACGAGGATCTCGTCGGCGTCCACGATGGTGCTCAGGCGGTGCGCGATGGCGATCGTCGTCCGGCCGGCCATCAGTTCGGCGAGCGCCCGCTGGATGTCGGCCTCGATCTCGCTGTCGACGGCGCTCGTCGCCTCGTCGAGCAGGAGGAGCGCCGGGTCGGCGGCGATGGCGCGAGCGAACGACAGGAGTTGCCGCTCCCCGACGCTCACGCTCGCGCCGCGCTCGCCCAGCTCGTGCGCGTACCCCTTGGGCAGACGGCGGACGATGCGATCGGCCCCCACGCGTGCCGCCGCCTCCGCGACCTGCGCTTCCGTGAGCGGGTTGGAGAGCCGGATGTTCGACGCGATGTCGCCGGCGAAGAGGAAGATGTCCTGCTGCACGTAACCGATGAGGCCGCGCAATTCGTCGATCGGCAGGTCGCGCGCGTCGCGCCCGTCGATGCGCACGTGACCGCGCTGCGGATCGTAGAACCGGAGGAGCAGGTTGATGATGGTCGTCTTCCCGGCTCCCGTGTGCCCGACGATCGCCACCGTCTGCCCCGGGCGCGCCACGAAGCTGACGTCCTGGAGCACCCAGCGGGGTTCCGCGGTGCCCGGCGGATCGTAGCTGAACCAGACGTGGTCGAACTCCACGGTCACGGCCCGGGCGCTGCGGGCCGAGGCCGGCACGAGCGTCGTCGCCGCCGGGCCGGCCGGCGTATCGAGCAGGGCGAAGATCCGCTCCGAACTCGCCATCGCCTGCTGCAGCGTGTTGTACTTGTCGGAGAGGTCCTGCAGCGGCTGGAAGAACCGCCGCGCGAGTTGCAGGAACGCGGCGACGGTGCCGACGGTGAGCACGTGCCCGGCGACCCGCGGCGCCGCCGTCACGATCAGGCTCGCCAGCGCGATCGTCGTCAGGATCTCGATCACCGGGAAGTAGAGCGCGTACACCGTCACCGAGCGGAGGTGGGCGTCGAGATGGTGCTGGTTGAGCGCCGCGAACCGTGCCGCCTCGGAGCGCTCGCGCCCGAACAGCTGCACGATGCGGATGCCGGAGAGCCGCTCGTTCAGGAAGGCGTTGATGCGCGCCAGCCGCACGCGGATCTGCCGGTACGTCTCCCGCACCTGCAAGCGGAAGATGTGCGACGCGAGGTAGATGAACGGCACCACCGCGAATGCGGCGAGCGTGAGGCGCCAGTCGCTGCTGAACATCAGCCCCGCGATGGCCGCGAGCGTGAACAGGTCGCCGAGTCCGGCCACGACCCCCGAGGTGAACAGTTCGTTCAGCGATTCGACGTCCGACGTCACGCGCGTGACGAGTCGCCCCACGGGGTTGCGGTCGAAGAACGCGATGGGCAGCCGCTGCAGGTGCGCGAAGATCTCGCGCCGCAGGTCGTGCATCACCCGCTGGCCGAGCAGCGTCGTGAACATCACTTGCCCGTACTCGGTGCCGAACTGTACCGCGAGCACGGCGAGGAAGAACAGCGCGTCGCGCCGCAGGGCCGCCGTGTCGCCGGCGGGGACGGCGACGTCGATCACGTGCCGCGTGAGCAGGGGCTGGGCGAGCTGCAGCACCCCCTCGACGACGAGGAACGCCAGCGCCCCGGCCATCAGCCGTCCGTACGGGCGCACGTAGCGCACCAGCCGCCGGGCGAGGCGAGCGTCGAAGGCTTTGCCGAGGGCCTCCTCTTCGTGCGGCGTGGCGGGCGCGGTCACGTCGTGAATGCTAATGCCGTCCCCGCCCGCACGGACGCCCCGCGACCACGACCGCTGGAACGGGCGCCGTCCAGCTATTTTGCATCCATGCGGCGACTCTTCCTCCTGACCGGCATCGCGCTCCCGCTCGCTCTGCGGGCCCAGGGCGACTACGTCGACACCGACCGTGGCCGCCCCTGGCGCATCGAAGACGCCACGCCGCTCGAGCGATTCGCGCTCGACCTGCAACTCACGCCGGTGCGCCTCGAGCGACTCGGCGCGGGCACGCAGCGGTGGGGGATCGAACCCTCGCTCGCCTATGGGATCGCCGCGCTGACGCAGCTCGAGGTGGGCATGCCGCTCGTCACTCAGCCGCCGCGCGGCGGCGCCGGGTTCTCGGGTGCCGGGGTCGACCTCTCGCTGCTGCACGCCCTCACGATCGAGCGCGAGCACTGGCCGGCGATCGCGCTCGCCGCCTCGGCGTGGCTCCCCGCCGGCGCCGCGGGGCCTTCCAATACGACCGGCAGCGTCGGCGCCCGCATCACGCGATCGTTCTCCGGTCCGGTGCGCGTCCACCTGAACTACGACTACACGGTCGGTGCACCTGCCGCGAAAGACCTCGGCACGATCGACCGGTGGAGCGCCGGCGTCGGGCTCGACCACGCGCTCCCGCTGCGCTCGCTGCTCGTCGGCGTCGAGACGTTCGCCGCGCAGCCGTACGCCGGCGGCGATCTGGCGTACACCTCGAGCATCGGCGTCCGCGCACAGCTCGCGCCTCGATGGTCGGTGGCGCTCGGCGCCGGCCGCCGGTGGCGCGGCGTCGAGCCCGCCACGTTCGTCACGATGGGAGGCGCCTTCTCCTTCGGTCTGCGCGCGCTCGCGCCGTCCACCGCGGCGTCGCCGCGGCTCCCCGTCGACCAGATGTACCTCCCGGCGAGCCACAACTGGCAGTTCCGCGAGCGGTATCCGTCGGCCGACCGGCTCTTCAACGCGTTCGACTACGGGCACGCGATCCTCTACGAGACGCTGTGGGACGCGCCGGGCGCCCCCGTCAGCGCACTCGAGCAGCGCATCTTCGGCTACCTCGTCGACACCCTGCTCGTGTCGCCGCCATCGCTGCCGATGCCCGAACAGACGATCGCACCGCACTACAGCCAGCTCGCCCCCGAGGCGAAGGCGATGTTCGACTGGGCGCATCTGCTGCACCGGCAGGTGTACGACATCCTCGCCGACGAGCGGCTCACGCCCGTGGAGCGCGACGCGCAGATCGCCGACGCGCTGCGCTATTACAAGTCACGCCGCGACCTCGCGTTCAGCAGCCTGCCGAAGTCGATGAACCTGATGGAAGGCCAGCCGTATTCGCTCGCCTTCCGCACGCGATACCCGAGATTCAACGGCCTCATCTGGTCGTACCACTGGCTGCAGATGGGGCTGTACGAGCCGCTCGTCGCAGGGCGTTCCGCGGCCGAGCGGCAGGAAGGGGTCGCGGCGACGGTCGCGCGGTTCCGCGAATTCCTGCGCGACCCGCCGAACGCCTTCCCGAGCGTGATGCCGATGACGCCAGCGGTCGCGCCGTCGTTCGCGGCGCGTTACCCGGAACTCTCCATCATCTTCGACAATCTCCACTCGATGCACGACGTGGTGAGCGACATCCTCGCCAACCCCGCCGTGCCGCGCGACCGCAAGCGCGCCGAGATCCTGCGGGCCGGCGCGGCGTACCGCGACGACGTCACCGACGTGGTGACCGAGGAGGACTGGCGCTCGATGGCCACGGCGATGGGGATCTCGGCGCAGGGCGGCCGAGCGCCGAGCGGCCGGCGGCCCTGAGCCGCCGGCTGGGCGCGACACGGGGGCGCGCGGAAACATCCACGCGCCCCCGCTAGCTTTACCCGTGTGAAAGATCGCATCCAGATCCGCGGCGCGAGGCAGCACAACCTCAAGGGGATCGACCTCGACATCCCCCGCCGCGCGATCACGGTCATCACCGGCCCGTCCGGCTCGGGCAAGTCGTCGCTCGCCTTCGACACGATCTACGCCGAGGGACAGCGGCGGTACGTCGAATCGCTGTCGGCGTACGCCCGGCAGTTCCTCGAGCGGATGAAGAAGCCCGACGTCGACTTCATCGACGGGCTCTCGCCCGCGGTGGCGATCGAGCAGAAGAACCCCACCCGCACCTCGCGCAGCACCGTCGGCACGGCGACGGAGATCTACGATTACCTGCGGCTCCTCTGGGCGCGCGTCGGGCGCACGATATGTCCCGTGTGCGGCCGCGAACTGGCGCCCGACTCCGCCCAGTCCGCCGCCGACCGCGTGCTCACGCTCCCCGCGGGGATACGCGCGATGATCGCCTTCCCGCTGCGCGCGTCGAGCAAGGTGACGCATGCGCAGATCGTCGAGAACCTGCGCGCCAAGGGGTTCGTGCGCGTCGTCGCGAACGGCGACGTGCTGCACATCGACGAGCTCCCGCCGAAGACGAATCTCGCGAAGGTGAAGGAACTGCTGGTGGTGGCCGACCGCGTCGCCGTCGCCGCCGACCAGCGGACGCGCATCACCGATGCATTCGAGACGGCGTTCGTCGAGGGGGACGGCGACGCGACGGCGATCGCCATCGGTTCGCCGGATGGTGTTGCGACCGACGTCGACGGTAGACCGTTCACCGCGCTTGCGTTCACGACCGCCTTCCGCTGCCCCAACGACGGCCATACCGCTCCCGCGCCATCCCCGCAGCTCTTCTCCTTCAACAATCCGCGCGGCGCGTGCGCCACCTGCAACGGATTCGGCGCCACGCTCGAGTACGACCTCGCGCTCATCGTCCCCTACCCCGACCGCACCCTCCTCGCCGGCGCGATCGACCCGTGGACGATGCCGCGCTACGACAACAAGCGCCGCGCCCTCGCCGAATTCTGCCGCCGCGAGGGGATCCCCCTCGACCGCCCCTGGCGCGACCTCACCGCCGCACAGCACGAGAAACTGCTCCACGGCAAGGCCAAGGGATTCCTCGGCATCGTGAAGCACCTCGAGTCGCTCGAACCCAAGAAGTACAAGCAGTACATCCGCGTGTTCCTGCGGCAGTACCAGTCGGCGCGCACGTGCGCCGCGTGCCACGGGGCGAAGCTCCAGTCCGACGCACTCGACGTGAAGGTGGCCGGCCACACCATCGCGGCCGTGAGCGCGATGCCGGTCGACCTCCTCCGCGCGTGGCTCGACACGCTCGTGCTCACGCCGACCGAGATGGCGATCGCCGCGCACATCCTGCGCGAAGCGCGGAGCCGCGTGCGGTTCCTGTGCGAGGTGGGGCTCACCTACCTCTCGCTCGACCGCGCGACCCGCACGCTCTCGGGCGGCGAAGCGCAGCGCATCGGACTCGCGAACTCGCTGGGGTCGTCGCTCGTCGATACCACCTACGTGCTCGACGAGCCGAGCATCGGGCTCCATCCGCGCGACATGGACCGCTTGCTCGCGCTCATGAAGCGGCTGCGCGACGGCGGCAACACCGTCATCGTCGTCGAGCACGACCTCGAGGCGATGCGCGCCGCGGACTACATGGTGGAACTCGGCCCCGAGAGCGGCGAGAAGGGCGGCCACGTCGTCTTCGCGGGCCCCATCGCGCGCGCCGCCGAGAGCCCGCTCACCGGTCAGTATCTCACCGGCGCGCGCTCCATCCCGCTCCCCGACAAGCGGCGCAAACCCGGGCCACGCTGGCTCACCCTCACCGGCGCGCGCGCCCACAACCTCCACGGCGTCGACATCAAGCTCCCGCTCGGCGCCCTCACGGTCGTCACCGGGGTGAGCGGGAGCGGCAAGAGCACGCTCGTGCACGACGTGCTCTACCGCGCGCTCGAGCAGCGTCTCACCGGGGAGCACTCCGCCAAGCAGCACCTCGGCGAGCGCGTCGGCGAACTCACCGACCTCGCCGGCTACGAGTCGTTCACCGACGTCGTGCTCATCGACCAGGAGCCGATCGGCCGGTCGCCGCGCTCGAACCCGGTGACGTACATCAAGGCGTTCGACGAGATCCGCCGCCTCTTCGCCGAGTCGCCGCTGGCGCGGCAGAAGCGATACACGGCGAGCACGTTCAGCTTCAACGTGAAGGGCGGGCGGTGCGAGAAGTGCGAGGGCGCGGGCTACCTCGAGGTCGAGATGGTGTTCATGGCCGACGTCTTCGTGCCGTGCGAGGAGTGCGAGGGACAGCGGTTCAAGGCCGAGGTGCTCGAGGTGAAGGTCGGCGGACGGAGCATCGTCGACGTGCTCGAACTCACCGTGGACCAGGCGATCCGTGCCTTCCCGCACGAGGAGAAACTGGGCCAGGCCCTCTGGCACGTGCAGCAGGTGGGACTCGGTTACCTGCGGCTGGGCCAGCCGGCGACGACCCTCAGCGGCGGCGAGGCGCAACGCCTCAAGATCGCCCGCGAACTGATCCACTCGGGCAAGAAGAGCGGGAAGAAGCTGTACGTGATGGACGAGCCGACGACCGGTCTGCACCTCGAGGACATCCGCCGCCTCGCCGGCGTGCTCGACCGGCTCGTCGCCGCGGGGCACACGCTCGTGCTCATCGAGCACAACCTCGACGTCATCAAGCTCGCGGACTGGATCATCGACATGGGCCCCGACGGCGGCGACGGCGGCGGCAAGCTCGTGGCGATGGGAACGCCGGAGCAGGTCGCGGCCGTTCCTGCCTCACACACCGGGCGCTGGCTGGCACCGCTCCTGGAGCGACGATGATGGTTCGCGACGTGGATCGTTCTACGGCCGAGCCACGGATTTTAACGGAAAACAGCCGGATCGTCACAGATGACGGCGACGTTCTGGGGGAACGACAGCAGGAACGGCGGGCAGTCGTTCCCCATTCTTCGTGGGAATCAGTGAGTATCCGCCGTTCATCCGTGAGATCCGTGGCCAGCCGTAACACTCACCCTGCATCGAACCCCAAATGACAAGCATCGCCATCCTCGGCACCGGCCTCCTCGGCTCGGGCTTCGCCGAAGCCGCCGCGCAGCGCGGCTGGACCGTCACCGCATGGAACCGCACCCCCGACCGGGCGCGCCCGCTCGAGGCGTTCGGCGTCACGCTCGCCGCGTCGCCGGCCGACGCCGTGCGCGGCGTCGATCGCGTGCACCTGATCCTCAAGGACGACGCCGCGGTGGAGGAGGTGCTCGCCGCCGCCCGGCCGGGGCTCGGGCCGAACACGATCGTCTGCGATCACACCACCACGCAGCCCGCGCTCACCGCCGCCCGCGCGAAGCGGCTCGCCGCCGAAGGCGTGCGCTACCTGCATTGTCCCGTGTTCATGGGACCGGCGGCCGCCCGCGGCGCCACCGGGTCGATGATGGTCTCCGGCCCGCAGGCGCTGTTCGACGCCGTCCGCGCCGACCTCGCGACGATGACGGGCAAGCTCGAGTACTACGGCGAGCGCCCCGACCTCGCGGCCGCGTACAAGCTGTTCGGCAACGCCTTCCTCCTCGGCATGGGCGCGCTCGTCGCCGACGTGTTCACCATCGCGAAGGGCGCCGGCTGCACCCCCGAGGAAGCGCTGAAGGTGATGGAGGTGTTCAACCCCGCGTCGATCCTGCAGGGACGCGGCAAGAGCATGGCCGCCGGGTCGTTCACGCCGAGCTTCGAACTCGCGATGGCGCGCAAGGACCTCAAGCTGATGATCGAGACGGCGGGGCCGCTTCCGCTCGCTGCGTTGCCGGGGATCGCCGCCAGGATGGATGTGCTCATCGCGGCGGGCCATGGGCACGCGGACGTCGGCGTCATCGGGATCGACGCGGTGAAGTGATGTAACCGCGGCGGTTGACCCAGCCTGCCGGGGGGCCTATTTTTTACAGGCTATTCCCGAGTAGCTCAGTTGGTAGAG